>JAEYUQ010000007.1 GCA_023432405.1 Actinomycetes bacterium
GCCCTAGGCTACGCCCCCCGGTTATCCACCGGCACCCCCCCACAACAAAAAGGGAGGGGTCAAGGGGCGCAGCCTAGGGCCACACCCATAAAACACCCACAAACCCCACCAGCAAACCGGCTAACTGGAAACGCCGGGATCCCCAAGCATGGTTATTGTCTTAGAACAGCCTAAGAGCCTAACTCCGAGAAAAATCAAAGTTGACACAATATTTGTCTTGGCAATGGTTATATGTTCTGATGCATTGTTTTCAGTTTGCTGAGCCGTTGAGCTGCTTGTTTCAGCACATCCCATCGCTTACAAAAGGCGAATCGTATGAGGTGATCCCAGGTAGCCGGTGAGTCCACAAATGCGCTCACAGGTATGGCCGCAACCCCGATATCGGTTGTCAATACCTTGCAGAACTCTAGTGCTCCATGCGTTCCGAGACTTTTTTCTACTTGAGATATGTCTGTGACTATGTAGTATGTACCCGCCGTTGGGTAGACCTTAAATCCGGATTCCGTTAAGACCTCTGCCAGGTAATCGCGTTTGAGTTGTAGGGATGAGTTGAGCTGATTTATCCACTGCTGTTCATTGCTAAGGGCATGGGCGACTGCAGGCTGAAATGGTGTTGCTCCCACATAAGTGAGGTACTGCTTCGCCATTGTTATTCCCTCCATAAGCTCTGGAGAAGCAATGGCCCATCCTGTTTTCCATCCTGTAGCATTCAGAGTTTTTGCTGCTGATGAGACCGTAATAGTTCTCTCAGACATCCCTGGAAGTGTTGCCAGAGGAATATGCTGTGCTGGCGGGAACACCAATTGTTCATACACTTCATCAGCTAAAACTAGGAGATCGTTTGTTATCGCCACCTCAGCAATGGTGTTCAAAGATTCTTCAGTGAATACCGATCCCGTAGGGTTGTGGGGGCTATTAACGATAATCATTCTGGTCTTAGGTGTTACTGCGCGATTCAAGAGTGAGGCATCTGGTTGCCAGCCGTCTGCAGTGAGAACCAGTGGAACAGCCACTTTCTGCGCACCTGCTAGTGCAATAGAAGCAGCATAGGTATCGTAGTAGGGTTCCAGAACAATGACTTCGGAATCTGGTTCAACTAAGCCGAGGATGCTCGCCGAAATTGCCTCGGTTGCTCCTACAGTAACAAGTACGTCCTCGGCAGCAATCGGGTGAGCCCGTGAAGAACGGTCACGCGCAATAGCTTCCCGTAGCTCCTTGAGACCTCGGGCCGGGGCATATTGGTTGTTCCCGTTGCGAATTTCTCTGCAGGCCATCTCCAACATTGCATCCGGACCGTCCTCGTCAGGAAAACCCTGACCCAAATTGATTGCGGCATGGGCATTGGCAAGTTGGGTGATTTCAGTGAATATGGATTCCCCAAAATGGTTGAGGCGATCGACAATCATGGTAAAATTAACAGGTTATAGGGAGTTTCTTTGACATCTTGTAAACGTCTGCTGGCCGCTGTCAGTAAACTCCACTGCTCACCAGGTATCGCTGATTTAGCGGCCTTAATAACGTCACTATCCGGAGTTCCCCATGCGATTGGCATTGGTGAAATCTGTGTCCAATGTTCTTTGTCCCGCAGAGTCCTTTGCCCTGACACGGCGACTGCAGGTAATCGCTGACCAACAGTTCGTTTAACACCGGGAATATCTGTGACGGTACGAAGGGCTGCGCCCCATCGGGGTGGCAGCTGAGGATTAACATTGGTATTGACTAACGCCATGATGACCATGTCTCGAGGATTAACTTCCACGATCATGGCTGGAACTAAAGGATACGTATCGTACAGTTGCTGGGCAGTGCCAACCTTGGAAGGTACAACTACAGCCACCACCCAGCTAATGATGGCCATAATGGCAAAAACTCCAAGCGTTATCCATCCCCATGCTTGGCCGTGCGCCAGGAAGTAGGCGATAACGCCAATTCCCAGAAGGATGACACCCATAATGACTGCAGAGAGTTGAAGTCTGCGTGTATCCCTCAGCATTTCGTTGTGCTTGCGCGCGAAAGGTGTATCTACCTGAAATCTAAAGACCTTCATTAATGCTCATACCTTCCATAGCTATCCCTTAGGAGGATAGCGCACATCTGCGCTGTCTAAGGAGGAAGTGGAGGGGTTATATTTCAAACTATTATACGACTACCTTTTGAGGCGTTTTCGTGCCGACGATGACCTGACGTGCCATAATAAGCGCATGGCAAATGTTAAGAAGTATGTGGATCCCGGTTGGCCGACCTCCGTACCAGGTGACGGACACGCAGTTACCGAGTTGAGCTCCAAAGTGGTTGGAGCTTCCAGTCCTTTCGGCGATATTGAGCTTCCCATTCCGCCAGAGAAGGTTCTCTACGTCAATCCTTATACTCGGATTAATCGCTAGTACTTAGTGTCTTCAGTGGGCGGGTTCAGTGTGAATCATGCCCTTCCTTTCAGGTTGCAGGTTTGCGGGTCTGCGACCTGTTTTTGATGCCTACATTTCCTGCCTTGGCGCTGTGAGTGATGACACAGCGTAACAATTACTTTCCGCTCTCTGGTCCAAGGCTGCTATCAGTGCTTACAGAAGAGTAATCATGTCTAGAACACAGCGAGAAGTTCGAAAGGCTACTCTCAGTTTTACTAAAAAAACCACAGCTGTTCGTTGTTGTATCTCTTCTGCTCGTACTGATTGTGGGGATAGGATCTGGATGGTGGATATGGGCACGTCAAGATAGCTCAGGTTCATCTATGAGCAATCAAGAAGCTCAGGACTCAGTATCTCTTACGCAGTCAGACAGCAGCAGGTCCCTTCCGGGCCTGGATCCTACTGGACCTATCACTCCTCAGCTAGAAACAATTGTTAGCCAGGTGACTTCGGTTTATGGTGGCAGAGCTGGAATAGCAGTCGCACTACCAGGATCAGGGGCGTCGATAAGTCAGGCGGGCTCCCTAAGAAGCGATGTGGCATGGTCAACATCCAAGGTTCCTATTGCCGTGGCTCTTGTTCGCCAAACAGGAAATGTTGATAGCAACATAGTGAATGCCATCACGATGTCTGACAATTTCTTCGCAGAAGCGATGTGGGCTTCCCTGGGAGATCCGAGAACCGCTGGAGCAGCAACTGACCAGATATTACGTCTGGGCGGGGATTCTCACACGGTGATGAACACTGAAGTGACTCGTCCAGGCTATACAGCATTTGGGCAAACACCGTGGGCATTGTCTGATCAAGCAGTGTTTGGAGCCAATGTGCAGTGTATCCCCGGAGGCATGGAGGTTGCAGTCCTCATGAAAGCTATTTCCCCTGATCAAGCCTATGGTTTGGGAAGGATTCCGGGAAGTGCTTTCAAGGGAGGGTGGGGGCCAGACCTCGAGAATAACTACCTGATACGGCAGTTTGTTTTTCTCTACAGCGGTGACAACAGCGAGGAGAAGGGCCAGTACGTTGGGGTGGCCATAGCAGCTAAGCCTGGTGACGGTACCTATGAATTAGGACAGGCCATGCTTAACGACGTCGCTGATGCCTTGCAGAAGCTGACTCTTCCAGCAGGGCGATGCAGATAGGACAGGCAGAAAACGGTGGTACATGGAAGGCCCGCGGAGAGAGAAGAACCCGCGGAGAGGGGAACTAAAAGGGACTCACAGAAGCAATGAGCTCACAGCGCGAGAGGCTCTGAATGAGTCAGCACTGTGAGCTGTTGTAGTACGGGCTGGAGTTTAGACCCTGGAAACCAATCCACCAAAAGAAGAAATGATCTGGTTGAATGCTGCATCCACCTGCGGTCCTACGTGTACGCCGAGGGTCTCAAGGTAAGAGCGCAGCTCGTAGAAAGTATCCGTAAGCGCAGTGACCAACTGCTCAGGACTCTGCGCATTGGAAACGGATAGTTCAATCTGAGAGAGCTGGGTGGCGGTCTGCTCACCGAGAGCAACGGCTTGCTGTACTTCAGGAGACTCGACAGCCTGGTTAGCGGCGGCCTGAAGCTGTGCAAGATTAGCGTCAGAAAGAACAGACTCCGGGACATACTGGCGCACCAGCGCTGTGTTCGCCAGATCAATGGTGGTAACAGGGAGTACAACAGACTGCTCAGCCGGGGCATCAGAGCTTGGTGAAGCTACGGGAGCCGGAGATGCTTCACTTACGGAAGCGGGATCATCGCGCAGAGTTGGTTCAGAGTTGAGGCCTAGAGAAGCAGAGCAGGCAGGCCATGCTCCCCAACCCTGAGCTGCTAACACGCGCTCTGCTACTACAATCTGTTCCTCGCGAGTTGCCAGGTTAGCGCTGGGGGCGTATGCAGTTCCGCCGTAGGCCGCCCACGTGGAGGGGGAGAACTGTAAACCGCCCTGGTAACCGTTACCGGTGTCGATGGCCCAGTTTCCGCCGGACTCGCACTGGGCTAGACGATCCCAGTCAGAATCAGGAGCAGCGGTAGCCAGGGGTGCGAACCCTGCTGATACAGCTCCAAAAGCAACCGTACCGGCAGCGATCCTGATAAACCTCTTCGTGGCCATAGTTGTAATTCCCTCTCGACAAGTACTCGGCACAGCCCCACGGCTATGCGAGCACTCTGACATTTTTGCTTTACGGACAAATGAATCTCAGCTAGGCAAGCTGAATTCTTAGGAACAAACATAGCGGTTTATAACGTTTATGTCACGCTGTCATCACCGTTACAGCTAAATTTGTTACCGAGGACGGCAGTTATAGCTGGTCAGTGATGGGCAGATGGCCGCATGGTAGTTGGTGAACGAGCAGAGTCTTCATGCTAGAAGTTGCAGTGTTAGAGACGGCCAGCACTGGGGAACAACTGCCATCTTGGCGCCAGAGGTGAGCCTCCGGGAATTATCTTGCGGCTTGAGGCGTTGACCCTATACAGTGTTACGTTCTACAGAAAGCTCAAGACAATAGATGCTCGAGTATCCCGGGGCTTGACCCTGAAGCCTAGAGATAACTCAGCCTAGAGATAACTCGACAAGAAGAATTAAAGAAGAAGTTAAGGAATCAGCTATTGCTGTGGCTGCTGAGGAAGTAGTCAGTCCAGTGGCTGCTCTTCGAGTGTTGCTGAAGAAAGGATGATGTGCCGTGCCGGTGGGCAAAGTTAAATGGTTCGATGCCGATAAGGGTTTCGGTTTCGCGTCTAACCCTGGAGATGATGATGTTTTCATCAGTCGCTCCGTTCTGCCCGAAGGAGTCACGGAGCTATACCACGGTCAACGTATAGAGTTTGACTTCGCTGCAGGGCGGAGAGGCCCTCAGGCTCTGCGAGTGGAACTGATAGATCAGCCCAAGAAGCCGCAGCATAAATATCAGCCCGATCAGCTGCATGGAATGATCTCCGATGTCATGACCGTGATGGAGAGTAAAATCCAGCCCGATTTACGGGCGGGGCGTTTCCCAGAACGTAAAACCGCTAAGGAAGTAGCAGAGATTCTTCGCGCTATTGCCGCTGAACTGGGTCAGTAGCAACTGGGAGAAGACACTTCTGTACTTCCTCACTGAGCGTCCTGGGCGGTGTTGTTCTCATCTTCCTGGGAGTTAGCGGCGTCGTCAGGGGAATTGCTGGTGCTCAGCGGTTTATCCCCTGTACGCATAGACCACACCACAGACACGGGGGTTTCTTCTCCCTGTGCGTCTGTGCCCAGCAGCACGCTCTTGATTTCCACAAGCTGTAGCTGAGCCTCGCCCCGAGAACCAGGAATGGAAATATTCTTCTCCTCAGAGGTGCCGATGATGTTTTCGTTATTGGCCGCGGGATTGTCATAAATAGCCAGTACGCTGACATCCGCGCGCTGCATTATTGAGGGAACCTTGATGTCAAGAGTGTCGTCGGGGTTGACCATGACACGAGAAATCTCACCTTTCTGGACGCACTCCTCTCCAAAAGCACAGGTTTGATAAGGAGAGATGTCCTGAGAGCTTTCCTCCACGACGGCCGTGATCTGGACGCTGGCAGGATCAGGACCCGGTCGGTTATTCCACCACTTTTGGAAGATAATGACGCCTGCCGTAATAACCACTACGGCAAGCACAAGAGTCATCAGAAAGTAGAGAGGTTTGCGCTGAAAGAGACTCTTTTTCCTTTCGGAGGTTTTCTTCGTGGCAGCCTGTAGAGGTGCTGCCGAGGAGTCCTCTGGGGTTGTGGTTGAGTCTTCTGGAGGTGCAGTTGGGTCCTCTGAGGGAGCGATTGCGTCTGTGAGGGCCGAGCTTGGAGTCTCTGGCGCCGAAGCCTCAGCTGCCAGCTCAGAAGAATTCTTGAGGGTGGTGTCTTGCTCAGTCATACGTGTTTCTCCTCGTCGTGATGTGTTCTTTTATCTTGGTGTAGTGCTCCCAGAGGCACAACCGCCAGAGATACCACTCGCCTCCGCTTTCGTATAGCGTGCCCGTGCTCGGGCTCCTCTGCTTGAGCCTGTGCTGGGGCGGTTGCGGCGTTACTGCGCTGTGCGGCTGGGGTGCGTACCTCAGGGCGAACCAGGCTGCGGAACTAACCGTACTGTATAGAGATCTGGCCAGCGTTTACCTGTCAGGTAGAACGTGTCTGTGCCAGGTACCCGAGCAATTCCATTGAGCACATTATTCTCGTCCTTTAGGGCATTGTTCGGTAAAGCCGAGGCATCGATGAGTGCTGTTACTGCGCCGTCGTCCGGGGAAATCTTCACTATGTGGCTGGTTAAAAACACATTGGCGTAGATGGCGCCGTCTGCACATTCCAATTCGTTGAGATAGTCAAGCGGTTTGGCGCCCAGAAAGACAGTGACTGTGCGTTCCACCTCAAAGGTGGTGGGGTTGCGTTGTGTCAGCTGAGGGGAACCATCTGAGACCCACAGGTGGCTTCCATCGAAGCAGATGCCCCAGCCTTCGCCTTCTAGAGGAAAAGTGTTCTTGACAGTAAAATTTCGTGCGTCACGCTGATAAGCGCGGTGTTCTCTCCACGTCAGTTGCCAGAGATCATCTCCGGCAAGGGTAATTCCTTCTCCAAACTCGTTGTCAGGCAGTTGAAGAGATTGAATCACCTGCCCGGCTGGATTAAGGCGGTATATCCCTGAGGTTCCGTAACCCCCTGTGCCGACGAGCAGGTTTCCTGCTGTATCCAGTTCAAGACCCTGGGTAAAAAATGAGGAATTAAAGCTGGAGGTATGGAGAATCTGCGGTGTCAGAACCCTTGGCGACGCCTCTCCTGTGCCGTTGTGCGGAATCATAACGGTGGGCGAAGTCGTCAAGGGAGAACTCAGAGAATCAGGATTGTGAGATGACGGGGAGGTGCAACAGCCTGCCGTCAGAATCCCGATGAATCCTAGAAGTGAGATCAGAGTTTGGAATCTCATGGGACTTATTATCCCCTGGGCATGGATAATAGGAAGGGTGACAACTGGCCAGAATCTTCGATCCATGAGGAATAAGAAAGCTCAGCGGGGGCGCAGCTCCTCCGCGTCACGGCGTCGATCAGTACAACGGAGAGGCTCCCAACTCCTCGGAAAGAAAGCTGCTGTGGTGGCGCGTCGGGCACTGGAGGAGGTAGACGAAGGGGGTGTGGGATCTCATCTAGGGGCTAGAGTGGTAGATCCTCATACCGGAATTCATCGTTTTGCTGCAGATGTTCCGGGTTACCCGGACTGGGAGTGGATTGTAGTTGTGGCCTGCGCTCCTGGCTCCACAGATATTACGGTGAGTGAACTGGCGTTGATGCCGGCCGAAGGGGTTGCTTTACCTCCTCGGTTTGTTCCCTATGCGGAGAGGATACGCCCTGGTGATCTGACTCCTGGGAGTGTGATGCCACCTGCGCCGGATGATTCTCGGCTGACGAAAGATCCCCAGAATGCCGCTTTTCCTGATCTAGGTGGCGAGGCTTTTCTCTCCGACGAGGGGTGGGAGGAGACCAGAAAGCGGTGGCGTCGAGGGGCTTTCGGGCCGCAGTCGCGGTTTGCGCAAAAAGCCGCGTTGCGCTGTTCAAGTTGTGCTTTCTATATCCCGCTGAGCCACGCTGAGGGAACTTTCGGGGTCTGTGCCAATGAATACTCCGCAGATGGCCATGCAGTTCACCGTTCCTATGGGTGCGGAGCCCATTCAGGAACTCCGGCACCACCTAATCTCGGAGCACCACGTGCGGAAGCCTTCGACGATGAAAGACCTGTGCGCATCTCGCTATAAGGTGACCAGATTTGTGTGAGAAACAAGAGACTGAGGAAGGGTAGGGCAAGATCAGATGACGTCTCAGGAGAAAACCGGGGATATCTCCTCCGGTGGTGTGTCCGCGAGGACTCCAGGAGTGTCTGCGCTGGATCGTTATTTCCATATCAGTGAACGCAGATCCACTGTAGGAACAGAGGTGCGCGCCGGAGTCGTGACCTTCTTCGCTATGGCTTATATCGTGCTTCTCAACCCACTGATTTTGGGCTCAGCTCCTGACCGTAATGGCATGGTTCTAGGGGGTTCCAGAGTAGCGGCCGCCACGGCACTTGCCGCAGGGGTGATGACCATAGTCTTCGGGCTCATAGCGAAATATCCCTTCGGTATTGCTGCAGGTTTGGGGCTTAACACCCTTGTGGCTGTAACCCTGGTACAAACCCAGGGATTGACCTGGCCAGAGGCTATGGGCCTGGTGGTATTAGACGGCGTCGTCATTGTTATTCTGGCCGCCTCAGGATTCCGTTCGGCCGTTTTTGATGCAATCCCACGCTCCATGAAAGCAGCTATGGGAGTGGGTATAGGAATGTTCATCGCCATGATTGGCTTGGTGGATTCCGGCTTTGTGCGTCGCCTCCCAGACGCAGCCAACACCACTGTTCCTGTGGGTTTGGGTATCAACGGATCCATTGCTTCCTGGCCCACCTTCGTTTTTGTGATAGGGCTTGCCATTTCGGGTTTCATGGTGGTGCGCAATATCCGCGGGGGACTGTTTATCGCCATCGTTCTTACTACCATCATTGCTATCGTTGTGGAGGCGCTCACAGGTGCTGGCCCCAGTGTGGTCGATGGGCAGGCTCACCCAACTGGGTGGAATATGGCGGTTCCCAGGCTCCCTGAGTCCTTGGGAGGACTTCCTGATCTATCCATCGTGGGGAGTATTGATCTTTTGGGAGCCTTCACACGCTTAGGGGTACTTACCGCTGTGCTCCTTGTTTTCACACTGGTTCTGGCTAACTTCTTCGACGCTATGGGCACAATGACAGCCCTGGGCAACCAAGCAGGACTCACAAACAAAGATGGGGTTCTGCCGGATATGAAACGTGCTCTCATTGTGGAAGGAGCCGGAGCGGTAGCCGGAGGCTTCGCCTCGGTGTCCTCCAACACGGTGTATGTGGATTCGGCTGCCGGTATCGGGGACGGGGCGCGAACCGGCCTGGCTAATGTTGTTACCGGAGTGCTGTTCCTGGTTGCTATGTTCCTGACTCCTCTTTATGAGGTTGTACCCATAGAGGCGGCGGCCCCAGTCCTGGTAGTGGTAGGGGCGATGATGATGGGGCAGGTGCGAGATATTGATTTCAGCACTTTCTCCACCGCTTTTCCGGCATTTCTCACCATCGCAGTAATGCCCATGACCTATTCCATTGCCAACGGCATCGGAGTGGGATTCATCTCCTTCACCCTCATGGCAGCCGTTGCGGGGAAAGCGAAATCTGTCCACTGGATCATGTGGCTGATTTCAGCTCTCTTCGTGGTGTATTTCGCTATGAACCCCATCATGGGAGTTCTGCAAGGCTAGGGGAGACAGAAAGTATGATTCGCATACCTATCACTGATCCGCAGGACTCTCGCCTGGACGACGTCCGTGATCTCAATCACTCAGATTCCCGTCCGGATCTTCCCGGGGGAAAAGGCTTGGTGATTGCGGAGGGTCCGTTGGTGGTATCGCGGCTAGTGGAATCTCGGTTTCCGGTGCGCTGCATTCTTGGTTTCCCCTCCAAGCTTGACGCCTACGAAGCAGAATATGGTTTTCCAGAGGTTCCTCTCTACGAAGTCTCTCGAGAGGTTTTAGCCCAGGTTGCCGGCTTTGACTTACATCGCGGACTCCTTGCAACGGCAGATCGGGTTCCTGAGCCTTCGGTGGCAGAGGTTATATCTCAGGCGCGTACCGTGCTGGTGTGTGAAGGTATTGGTGATCATGAGAACATCGGTGCCCTCTTCCGAAATGCTGCTGGCATGGGGGTAGATGGTGTTGTTTTCGGCGTGGGCAACGCTGATCCCCTCTACCGGCGTGTAGTGCGTGTATCAATGGGCCATGTTCTGCGAGTTCCCTTTGCTCACACTGGCGGGACGTTTACTACCTGGCAGCGCCATTTGGAAGAACTGCGCCAGGCTGGTTTTCGCCTTGTCTCCTTGACTCCCCATTAGGATGCTGTTCACTTGGCAGAAGCTCTCAGAGATTCTGATGGAAAGCCCTGGAAGAAGGTGGCATTTTTAGTAGGGGCTGAAGGACCTGGTCTTACGGAACACGCCATGCGGGCAACTGATGTGCGAGCCCGAATTCCTATGGCCCCGGGAACTGATTCCCTGAATCTTGCGACAAGCGCGGCGATTGCTTTTTACGAGAGGGATCGTTCTTTACATGATCCATTTTCCTCGTGATGGTGTTGCTGAAATGCTCGGCTGTTAGCCGCACCTTTCGCGCCATGCGATAGAGCTGGGCGTCGTTCAGGGAAGAGGGGCTGTAGCTTTCGTAATCATCGTAGGCGGGAACATCCTCTACACGCGGTGGCTCAGATGTGGTGTTCTCCAACTGCGGAACCTTGGGGGCGGGGCGGCCGTCGATAGCGTAAGCAACCACATCAATATCTGGGCCAGTGGGGGATATGTCAATCCCTAGCCATGCAGATTGTGCTGCGTGAACCATGTCCTGAGGGAAGAAGGGGAGGTAAATACCTCCATCAGGATGGGGGACATGTCCAGACCAGAACTCCTGTTCAAAAGGTTCAGGAAGTCCAATATCCTCGATGAGTGTGTCTGGGCGTGCGCACAAAGATCGGGTCAGAGTTCCGTTTTCCCAGCGCGCCATACCAGCGAAATCCTGGGGGCCGAAAGCAAATGCGCAGACCACCGGGGCTTCAACCCAGGTGCGATACTCCAGCGGAAGTGTGCTTAAAGTGGCGGCAACGTCCAGAACTGTTTGGATAACCGTTACTCCAGGGTAGGCGGCAATATAAAACTCGGAGGCGTCAGTGAGTGCTGAGCGGTTCAGCGGAAATTGCCCAATGACGGTAACCGGCCAGGAGGGGTTGAGCTGAGCCAGGAATTTCCTCCCAAAACCGCGATCAGCCTTTGGCTGGAGCTCTAACACGCTCCCAGGGTTCTCAGTAGAGATATACCACAAGGTGACAACGCGCTGGGACGAAGAATCTTCGGGACGGGAAAACGCAGTGGGCACGATTTACTTCCGAGAGTGCTTTGTGGTGGTGCGGATTCCAAGGAGAACATCCTCCCACCGAGGTGCCGTGCTTTTCTTCCTGCGTCGTGGAGCGCTCTGGGGGGTTGTGGGGTCGGGGTTAAGCAGGAAGGAATCTTCGGTTTCCTTCTCAGTACCCTGTTCCTGAGCGACGCCGTTCTTCGCTGGGACATCAGTTAGTGCTGAAGCGGACTGGCTTGTCTCCGAAAGGGAGATCTGAGCCGGGCTGTTTTCCTCATCGGAGTCAGTGGGGCGGAGGTTTTCCGGGCGCTGAGGGTCTTCGGTGTGTTGGCTATCGAGAGGAGTGTCGGGATTATCCAGGGCATCTGCAGAACGGTTGATTATAGGTTGCAGAGAAGTGATGGTAGCCAGTCTGCGCACTGGACGAACAAAGTTAGGATCAATCAAATCTGCAGCCTCTGCATTGGCAGGTTCCACAGTGGACTGGCCGTTTTTTTCACGATGAATTCTCCACTGCGCAGTGATGAGGCTGAGGCCTTGATTCCAGCTCAGCCGCACAATCCACTGTTTACTCTCATCTCGATAGGAATCCCACTGAGCTGAACTGAGCTTAGAATTTCTGGAGGCAAATGCCTGAGCCAGCACCTCATAGAGTGTCTCAGAGGAGGGTTTGTCATCAATGATGGGGTAGGCGTGCTTTGCGGTTTCGGCCATGCCTTCTCGTTCAGCAAGAACCGGATACGCATAGGGTTCCACTCTTGACTCAGCAACGTTCATTATCTCGGCTAATTCCTTGACCGACGCGCCGCCACGAATACGGTCTTGAATCTCCCGAGGGCGCATGGATAAAGGACGAGTAAATGCGGGATCAATTTCGCGCTCAGGGCGTACGTCGAGAGACTCCTCGGAAGCCTCCTCAGTGGGGGAGCTTTCTTCCGCAGAAGTCTCGTTAATGTCAGGGGCTATCTGGGCACAATGGAGCAGGTCCTGCTGTTGCATTGTGGCCTCAACGATGTCCTCGGTTTCTACCTGAGGATGGGCATGGTCATCAGCGTCAGATTCGCCGTCTTCACGGGCAGTGATGTCAGAATCAGTGTTGAGGTCTGAGGTTACCTGGTGCTGGGGATCGAGGCACTGGCGCAACGTGTCTCGCGCGGCGTCGTCAAGGACAAGGAAGAATTCTTCACCGCAGTCAGAGGTATCCCCCTCAGAGGCAGTACTGAGAACCAGTGACGTGTGGGTTGATTCACCACTAATAACAAACAGTTCCCGCATACTCGTCTTTGTCCCCATCAAAAATCTCACATGACAGCCTGCCGTCAACTTTAATGCACCGGGCATGATAAAGGAGAGCGAGAAACTCCGGCGGGCACAATGTCTTCCTGCAGTGCTTAGGCATCTCTACTCATGGCTTCGTGCCACAAGTAGAGATAGGAGAAAGTGACTATCGAGCTGCCCAGCCCTGATCCAGAATGTAATCAAGGGCGCCAGTGAGTTTTTCGACATCTTCGGCATCAATGGCAGGGAAGAGGCCAATACGCAGCTGGTTCCTACCAAGCTTGCGGTAGCTTTCCGTATCGACAATCCCGTTTTCCCGCAAGATAGCAGCAAGCTGATTGGCGTCCACTCCGTCCTCGAAGTCAATGGTGGCAACCACTAGGGAGCGCTTCTCGGGATCAGACACATAAGGGGTAGCTTCGCTGCGCTTTTCTGCCCAGTCGTAGACAATGCTGGAGTTCTTCGTGGTGCGCTCCACCATGCCTGCCAAACCACCGTTGGCATTCATCCACTGCACCTGGTTGGCGAGCATGAGAAGTGTGCCTACGGCGGGAGTGTTATAGGTCTGGTTCTTCCGAGAGTTATCCACCGCTGTCTTGAGGTTCAGGAAGGCCGGGATGAAACGATCCGAGGCAGCAATGCTTTCAATCCTGTCGATGGCTGCAGGGCTCATCAAGGACACCCAAAGGCCACCGTCGGCTGCGTAACACTTTTGAGGAGAGAAGTAATAAACATCGGCCTCCTCGGGGGCGAGAGGAAGTCCACCAGAACCAGAAGTGGCGTCGATAAGGACAAGAGGATTACCGGGGGTGGACGGACGGTTCACGGGAACCATCACGCCAGTGGAGGTTTCATTGTGCGCCCACGCGACAACATCCACATCAGTGACTGAGTCCAATTCCGCCACGGAGGGTGCAGTTCCGTAGTCACTGTCAATGACCACAGGATCTTCCAACCAGGGTGCCTGGGCTGCAGCTTTGGCGAATTTCGAGGAGAACTCTCCGAAGCTGAGGTGTGCAGACCGTTTTTGGATGAGGCCGAAAGTGGCAGCATCCCAAAAAGCAGTAGCTCCACCGAGGGACATCACAATCTCGTAGCCCTCGGGCAAGCCGAAGAGCTCCGAGAGACCTTCGCGGATGTCTCCCACAACGTTCTTGACAGCTGGCTTGCGATGGGAAGTTCCCATGATGGATACGCCGCCGCCAAGGATGGCTTGAATCTGCTCCGGGCGGACTTTTGACGGTCCGCAACCGAAACGTCCATCGTGGGGGATGAGATCCTGAGGAATGGAGTGGTCTGCAGTCATCGGTATGACAATCCCTTTCCAAAAAAAAGAAACAACTGGTGGAACAAGTGTAAAGCTAATCCACTTCAGAAGGCGCAATCCTGGGTATGTGGTGGTGGATAAAAATATGTCTCTGATGGGGGTACTTGAGAGGGGTAAAAGCGCCCGAATGGTGACATATCCGCATCGACGCTTGACATAGCAAGGGTGCTAGCATGGGGGGCAAGTTTTACTGCTAGGAAGGGATAACTATGGCAGCAGATAATGGTAAAGCCGTACTCTCATACGCTGGCAAAGAGTATGAAATGGACATCATCAAGTCCACCGCCGGCAACAGCGGATTCGATAGCAGAAAGGTCTTTGCCGATACAGGGTTAGTTGCTTATGACCCAGGGTACGGCAGCACCGGGTCCACATCCTCTAACATCACCTTCATTGATGGAGCTGAGGGAATTCTTCGCTACCGCGGCTATGACATTGCCGATCTTGCAGAGAACGCCACCTTTAATGAGGTTTCTTACCTCCTCATCAAGGGTGAGCTGCCCAATCAGGAACAGCTTTCTGACTTCAACCGAGAAATCCGTCACCACACACTGTTGGATGAGGACTTCAAGGCTCAGTTCAAGGTGTTCCCCCGTAATGCCCACCCGATGTCGGTGCTAGCTTCCTCTGTCAATATTCTTTCTACCTACTATCAGGATCAGCTGGATCCCCTGGATGAAGCCCAGCTGGACAAAGCCACCGTTCGGCTTATGGCTAAGGTGCCAATGTTGGCTGCCTACGCCTACAGGGCGTCGCGGGGTCTTCCCTATATGTATCCGGACAACTCTCTCAACGCTCGTGAGAACTTCTTCCGGATGATGTTCGGCTATCCCACGGAGCCCTACGAAGTAGATCCTGTGATGGTTGATGCCCTTGACAAGCTGCTGATTCTGCAGGCCGACCATGAGCAGAACTGCTCCACCTCGACTGTGCGCATGATTGGTTCCTCTCAGGCCAATATGTTTGTTGCTATCGCTGGTGGTATCAACGCTCTGTCTGGCCCCTTGCATGGTGGGGCTAACCAGGCAGTACTGGAGATGCTTGAGGAGATTCACAATAACGGTGGCGATGCTACCGAGTTCATGACGCGCGTGAAGAATAAGGAGCGCGGTGTGAAGCTTATGGGCTTCGGGCACCGTGTGTATCGCAACTACGACCCGCGTGCGAAAGTTGCCAAGCAAGTGGCGCATGAGGTTCTGGATCATCTCGGTGGGGATGAGTATTTGGATCTTGCCATGAAGCTGGAAGAGATTGCTCTGAAGGATGATTACTTCATTTCTCGGAAGCTCTACCCGAATGTGGACTTCTACACCGGACTGACCTACCGCGCCCTGGGCTTCAAACCAGATTTCTTTACGGTGCTGTTTGCTATTGGACGTTTGCCGGGATGGATTGCTCAGTACCGCGAGCAACTGGCAGATAACAAGATTTGCCGTCCTCGTCAGGTTTACACTGGTGAGCTGTATCGTCCGGTGACTCCTCGGTCCGAGCGTTAGAGCCTGCAAGGCTTTGAGTCTGAGATCGAATACCAAGCGAAGAGGGAAGACAATGGCAGGTCTAGAAAAGCCCACAGTAGATATTCCGAGTGGTCCTCCTCCTGAGGATCTTGTTGTGGAAGATATCCTCATCGGTGATGGTGAGGAAGCAGTGCCAAATGCAACTGTTGAAGTTCACTACGTGGGCGTTGACTACGAGACAGGTCAGCAGTTCGATTCCTCCTGGGATAGGGGACAGTCTCTAGAGTTTCCTCTTTCAGGATTGATTGCTGGCTGGCAGGATGGCATCCCCGGTATGAGGGTAGGTGGGCGGCGTAAACTTATCATCCCCCCGCTTCAGGCGTATGGCCCAGAAGGCACTGGTCACCCGCTTGCTGGGAGAACCTTAGTTTTCGTCATTGACCTGCTGAAAACCGGGAAATAACTTCTGTTTACTCGCGTTGCTCTGACCACAGCTGCGCGGTATGATTCCGATTTGTGATTTTCGCGCGGTCAGTTCTTGGGGAGGAAGCTTCTTCCTCCCATTCCCATTCTTTAAGACGTCTTCTTCTTTCTGGTGTGGCCATTATTGGACTCGTAGGCGGAAGCGTTGTGGGCTTGGATACCGCACAAAAAAATAAGTCAGGTAACCATCTGAATCCTCTTGCTTCCGCTCAGGCCTTACCTCTTGGTACTGGACCAATTTCTCAGAAGGTCCTGGATGAACGCACGGCCACCCTTTTAAGTGCCACTGAGAGAACCACCTCAGATTCTCATACCGTTCTTTTAGAGGTGCCGGGTGGAGAAGAAACTAGCCAGGTTGAAATCACTTATCTGCGGCTTTCAGATGGTCTAAGAATGGCTACCAATTCAGAAAATCAATTGATGCCTGGACTGAGCCTTGTCAAGCTTTTTATTGCTGACTACGTGCTGGATCATGGGAGTTCTAGTGCCCGTAAGAAAATCACTCGTATGATCCGTACGTCCAGTGACACACTGGCAACTGAATTATTTAAGGATTATCCCGAGAGTATCTCGGTGACTGCTGAAAAATATGGTTTGAGCCATACTCGTTCTGGTCAGCGGTGGGGCACGTCGGAGACGTCTACGAGCGACGTCGTGAAGTTCTTGAAGCAGCTGAAAAAGAACAGCCCTACTTCTCCGATACTTCAGGCCATGAAAACTACCAGTCTTATTGCTGAGGACGGTACCGAGCAGAATTACGGTACCTCTGTACTTCCTCGCGTGAAGGGAACTAAGTTTGGCTGGTCCGATGATAAGGACATCCACTCTTCGATTTCCTTTGGGGATGACTTCATTGTGGCCGCATACACCGTGGGGTCAGCCTCAGATTTGACCGATCTGGTGCAGCAGACTTTAGGGAATTTTCCTGCCGATGGGTTGCTGCCTCAGGTCAAGAGCGTTCAGCAGAACCTGGGGCCGAAGGTTCTCAGCCCTGGGCATGGTCTTAAGGGGAAGCTTGAAGAAGTAGATCCAGAAGAGCTTGTAGCACCCGAGGTTAACGAGGCGTTCAGAAACTACTTCAAGAACAATAGTTCCGCAGTTCAGGAATTGGAAACAGCCGTAGAGAAAGCTCGACCGTAGATTGTGGCAGGAAGTTTCTCCTGGTTGAGAGGCTATTACTCCTGGTTGAGAGGCTACCGCGTGCAGTAGTGGGGGGTAATCCCTAGTTGTGATGAATAGGGCCTCTGTCTCTGATGAATAAGCCGCCCGTGGCCACAGTCGGCGGGGCGGCGGCCCTGGGGTGTTAGCGAGGCTGCCACTGACCCCAATCAGACTTCAGAATCTCATTGACATCCACGGTGGTGTTTCCCACTTTGGCCTGAGAACTCCCAGGCAGCTGGTGAATATTGGCGTTTTTATGAAGCTTACCGTTAGAACCCCAATCATGCTGCCAGAAGTAGGTGCCGATGCTGTCCTCATAGCACCAGTCCAGTGTGTAGTAGTTTCCGTACACTCCCATCTCATAGCCGTTGTTGTGCAGCGTTTCTGAGAAGGCCTGGAGATAAGGCGCGATGGTGGAGTTGTACTCTGCCAGGGTCGGATTGCTATCAATAGCCGCGTATATCGGCTTTTTCTTGGGGCCGCCTGCCGCCTCGTGAATAGCTATAGCTTCCTTCGCATTTTCCTTACCGGCGGCAGCTCCACCTTTCCAGTCCGGATTATCGGAGCCATAGTATTGGAACACGCTGGCAATCCACAGGCCATGATTTTGATAGTCTTTGGTTTCTTTCTTGTTTAAAGGTTTGCCTGTGAGTTTCGGATGTCGAGGCTTCGATACATAGCGAATGGCCCCCACATAGCCGGCAGCTTTCACCGCTGCAGCACTGGGCGGGGTTGTCGCAAAATCAATCGCTCGTCCAAGCGGGGTGACTTTGCCTTTGACATTATTGTCTGCAAGGGCAATGGCTGACTTACCGACGCCGTTTTTCCCACCCTGGTAAGCCGTGCTCTCGGGGAGAGGCTGGGCTGTAATACGCGGTCCAGTGGGCGTGGTGAGAGTGCGTGCGTGGGCCTGCTGAGTGAGGCTGGCTGCACCTGCAGTCATCCCACCAAGAGCGAGAGCAGCTAAAACACTGCGACGAGACACTGCCTGCCGAAACTGATCCGTCATAAAAGTCATCCCCTGGTACTTGAAGGTCGCCTCTCATCGCACGCTGCCAAGCGGATACAGCGGGTGCTGACAGGTGGATACGCTGGATGCCGTAGCCGTTCCTGCCCAGTACATACGCTCTAGGTGCAAACGAAGAGATGAGTGGTGACATCTGTGGAAAACGTTTACTTAAGTAACAACTGTAACGCTAATTCACAAATGAAACAACACCTGTGGGGTCAAGGCCGTGAGAATATATTTGTGCCCCAGAAAGGATTCGAACCTTCGACACCCGCTTTAGGAGAGCGGTGCTCTATCCCCTGAGCTACTGGGGCAATGTCCTGATGCTTAACGCTCTGGAAATGCCATAAGGCTTCTCGGAGCCAACCAAGACTCTCCTAGACTAGCCGACGAACACTCCGACAGTGCAATTTGCCCAGACAACGGCTGGTGAAAGCAACGGCCGGTGGGAGAGGAAGCCTCCCACGCCTAGGTGTTCTTCACAAAGCGTTGGAAACGATAGCGTAGAGGCACCGTTTCGGAAATGTCGCCCGAAGAAACCCTCTCCAGGGTGATCGTTCCGCGTTGGCTTTCCATCCACGGGCTTTGACAGTCCAAGTAAAAACCGGAGGGTATTAGAGGGGCAAGAACAGCGGCGTCGCCAAGGAAAGGAAGGAGTTGAATATCAATAAGAGTGCGTTCTAGCACCGCGCAATCCGAGATATAGCGCTGATACAGCTGACCTCCACCCATGAGCCAGCCCTCCGAGGGGACTTGAGTGATAACCTCTGCCCCGGAACTCCACTTACCTGCTGGCCGGTGGCTCATGACTAAGTTTTTGCGGCCCGGCAGTGGACGAGCCTTCGGTGGTAGTGACTCCCACGTTTTCCGACCCATAATGACGGGCGCGCCCAGGGTAAGTTCCTTGAAGTGCTTTAAATCCTCAGGGAGATACCATGGCATATCATTACCATCACCGATGACACCGTCCTGGCTTTGAGCCCATAGCGCCTGCAGCATTAGACAGAAACCTGTGCCTTAATGGTGGGGTGCGGGTTGTATCCTACAAACTCAAAATCCTGGAAATCATAGGAGAACAGATCCTGTGCCTTATGCAGCTTCAGCTGCGGGTACGGACGAGGCTCTCGAGAAAGCTGAAGTTCTACCTGATCTCGATGATTGTCATAGATATGGCAATCCCCGCCAGTCCAAATGAACTCACCTACCTCTAAACCAGCCTGTTGGGCAAACATATGGGTAAGGAGCGAATAGGAAGCGATATTGAAGGGAACTCCCAGGAACATATCCGCCGAGCGCTGATAGAGCTGGCAGGATAGACGTCCATCCGCAACATAAAACTGAAAGAGTAGATGGCAGGGAGGCAAGGCCATGTTCTGCAGCTCTGAAACATTCCAGGCGCTTACGATGTTACGGCGTGAGTCTGGTTGCTCAATGAGTAAATCCCAAGCACGCTGGATTTGATCAATGTGGTGACCATCTGGAGTAGGCCAGCTGCGCCACTGAACCCCGTAGACTGGCCCGAGCTCACCGTTATCATCCGCCCATTCATTCCAAATGCGGATGCCGTGCTCCTGGAGCCAGGTCACATTGGAATCTCCGCGCAGGAACCACAGCAGTTCACCGATTACAGCTTTGGTGTAAATCTTCTTGGTGGTGAGCAGGGGAAAATACTCCGCAAGGTTGAAGCGCATTTGCTTGCCGAAAAGGCTCGTGGTGCCCGTACCTGTACGGTCAGACTTCCTGGCGCCAGTGGCCAGGATCTCTTCTAAGAGATCCTCATAGGGTGTAGGAATAGATGGTGCTGAGGAGACCGTGCCAGTGGATGTCTTGTCGGTGGACATTGTGTGATGAGACAGCGTATGAATCAGCGCTCCTTTACCGTAACGACGTCGTTCCGGGTGTCAGGGGTAGTACGTGGCATATCCTATGGCAGCTATCTAATAAGAGCCATGTTCTTTGTGATAGGTGGCTACCAGTTCCAGGATGTCATCCTTGAGCTCAGGACGACAGATGAGGACATCTGGAAGATAGATGTCCTCATTGTTATAGCTCAATGCTGAGCCATCCAGCCGTGAGCAGTGCAAACCTGCAGCTTGGGCAACACCCACGGGAGCTGCTGAGTCCCACTCATACTGACCGCCAGCGTGAATATAGGCGTCGTAATCTCCGAGGAGCACGTGCATGGCCTTTGCACCGGCAGATCCCAGAGGGGAGGTCTCAAAGCCCAACTTGTGTGCCACAAACTGAGCTACCTCTGGGGGACGGTTGTGCGACACAGCAATTTTCTTGGCAAACGGGCCCGAGACTGCACGAGACTCGTTGGAGTCGAAAACCACGCCGAGGTCTGGAAGATTGACCGCTGCATGAATAGGTTGATGGTTTTCCACCAGGGCAATATGCACCGCCCAATCCTGGCGGCCGGTGGCAAATTCTTTCGTGCCATCAAGAGGGTCAATAATCCAGACACGGTTTTTATGAAGGCGATCCCGGCTATCAGCTGCTTCTTCGGAGAGGAATCCATCCTCCGGGCGGTGCTGATCTAATACTCGAGCAATCCAGTTTTGAGCCAGATCATCTCCGGCATCCCCAAGATTCCGCCCCCGCAGTAGACCGACTGTGCGCACGCCCTTAAGAATCTTTCCAGCACCTTCGGCCAGATAGCGTGTGAGCCGGGCATCGTCAATCCTTCGAGTCATGCCCATGAGTCTAACCTTCATCCCCATGTCAGCTCCAGCTGAACAGTTCCTGGGCGCTGACGATACTCGCTGTCGAAAGCCTTCTACAGTGACACATAATGGAGACTGTGAGTGAGGACATCCTGAACCGTTTTAGCCCCGCGGTCCGTACCTGGTTTCATGATGTGTTCGCTGCGCCTACTCCGGTGCAACGTGCAGCGTGGTCTGCCATCTCTTCTGGCGATCATGCCCTGGTGGTGTCTCCCACGGGGTCTGGTAAGACTCTTGCGGCTTTCCTGTGGGCTTTGAATTCCCTGGTAATGAGGTCGGCTCACGCCTCTGGGACAATTCAGGCTGAGGCAACTCAGACTGTGGCAGGTGTCCAAGAGCCCCTGATTGAACTGAGCGCTCCAGCCTCCACTAGCCATAAGAACTCTTCCGGTAGAAAACAGGCACCCTCCACCACACGGCACGCACTTTCTAGCAGAAAACAGGGGGTTAAGGTTCTCTATATTTCTCCACTGAAAGCACTGGGTGTGGATGTGGAAAATAATCTGCGAGCCCCCTTGGCGGGAATAGCCAGAACCTCGCAGCGCTTGGGGATGCCCGAACCGAAGATCTCAGTGGCCGTGCGTTCGGGGGACACTCCGCAGTCTGAGCGGTCCCGTCAGCTGCGTCGCCCACCAGACATTCTCATCACAACGCCGGAATCCCTCTACCTCATGCTGACCTCGAAAGCGGCAGGGATTCTCCAGGATGTAGAGACCGTCATCATTGATGAGATTCATGCTATGGCGGGAACCAAGCGTGGAGTTCATCTTGCTCTCTCTCTTGAGCGTTTGGAGCGGAAGGCACACAACCGTGTGCAACGTATCGGCCTTTCAGCAACAGTGCGCCCTCTCGATGTAGTGGCTCACTTTGTGGGTGGGGATCGACCTGTGCACATCATTGCTCCCCCTGCTGAAAAGAAGTGGAATCTGCGCGTGACAGTTCCAGTGGAGGATATGGCGGATGTGCCTATCCCGGA
Source organism: Actinomycetes bacterium (assembly GCA_023432405.1). Taxonomy (GTDB): domain Bacteria; phylum Actinomycetota; class Actinomycetes; order Mycobacteriales; family Mycobacteriaceae; genus Corynebacterium. Next base: position 21,737 of record JAEYUQ010000007.1, read on the forward strand.
GGAATCCTTCTTCGCTGGGAACTCCGCAAGGGACATGACCATTGATGATCCCCTGGGCATTACCTCGGGTGGTGCAGACTCGCCTGGCAGTGCGCCCATAGCAGAAAGTGCTTTACCTCAACAGGCTTCCATCTGGCCATTCATTGAAGCTGAGATATACCGCGAGATTATGGCTGCCCGTTCTACCTTGGTTTTTGTTAATTCTCGGCGTACTGCAGAGCGGCTGACCTCTCGCCTCAATGAGCTGTATGCCCAGGATCATGCTCCTGAACAGCTTTCTGCTCCTACTCGACGCCCGCCTGCACAGCTCATGGCTGCCAGCGCAACTGCAGGTGCGGCTCCTGCACTGATTGCTCGAGCTCATCACGGGTCTGTCTCCAAGGATGAGCGAGCAATGACAGAGAGGATGCTTAAAGAGGGAAGTCTTAAAGCTGTGGTGGCCACCAGTTCTCTAGAACTAGGCATTGATATGGGGGCTGTAGATTTGGTGATTCAGGTGGAATCACCTCCGAGCGTGGCTAGTGGTCTGCAGCGGGTAGGTCGTGCAGGGCACGTTGTGGGCGCTGTCTCTGAGGGGTCTTTTTACCCGAAGCACCGCCAAGATGTGATTCAGACCACGGTCACTGTGGCGCGAATGGAAGAAGGACTCATCGAGGAGTTGCACGTTCCTCGAAATCCTCTAGATGTTCTAGCTCAGCAAACAGTGGCGGCTGTGGCTGTGGAAGACCTCAACGTGGATGAGTGGTACGCCACCGTGTGCCGCTCCTACCCCTACCATGATCTCTCCCGAGAGGTTTTCGATTCCGTCATAGACCTCGTCTGTGGGGTGTACCCCTCGGCAGACTTCTCCGAGTTACGTCCGCGCATGACCCTCGATACTCTCTCTGGAACACTCTGCGCTAGACCAGGTGCCAAACAAGTGGCTGTTACTAATGCTGGCACTATCCCTGATCGGGGAATGTTTGGAGTGTTCTTGGTGGGTTCAGGTGAGGATACTGACCCAGGCGGCTCTTCTTCTCACCGTGGAGCTCGCCGTGTTGGTGAACTTGATGAGGAAATGGTTTACGAGTCCCGAGTAGGAGACATTTTCACCCTGGGAGCCTCCAGCTGGCGTATTGAAGACATCACCAAGGATCAAGTTCTGGTCAGCCCAGCCCCGGGTCACACCGGGCGCCTTCCTTTTTGGACGGGAGGGGTGCTGGGCCGTCCCTATGAGCTAGGGCGTGCGGTAGGGGCGTTTCGTCGTCAAGTCAGTACAGATTCTGCAGCCCTTGAAAGCTATTCGGGGTTGAACGCCTACGCCCGTAAAAACATTGTGCGTTTTCTCCAGGAACAAGCCGAAGCCACAGGCGTGGTGCCCGATGAGACCACTTTGGTGTTGGAGCGCTTCCGAGACGAGTTGGGGGATTGGCGGGTAATCCTCCATACACCCTTTGGGCATGGCGTCAATGCTGCTTGGGCTCTTGCAGTGGGGGCACGGATTTCCGAGGCCACCGGGATAGATGCCCAACCCGTCGCCGGGGATGACGGTATAGTGTTACGCCTTCCCGACGCCGATGAAACCCCGGGAGCCTCCCTCTTTCTCTACGAGCCAGAGGAGGTGGTGGACGTGGTGACTCAACAGGTGGGCAATTCTGCCCTTTTCGCATCCCGCTTCAGAGAGTGCGCGGCTCGTGCTTTGCTTCTCCCTAAACGTAACCCTGGCAAGAGAGCTCCCCTATGGCAGCAGCGTCAGCGTGCCGCCCAACTGTTAGATGTGGCACGCAAGTATCCCAAATTCCCTATTATCTTGGAGACGGTTCGGGAATGTCTCCAGGATGTTTATGATCTTCCTGCTCTTCAGGAGGTGTGCAGGGATCTCAACCAGCGGCGTATTCGCATCATGGAAGTGACAACCGAGCAACCCAGTCCCTTCGCCGCATCGTTGCTGTTCACGTACACCGGAGCCTTCATGTATGAAGGGGATTCCCCTCTGGCAGAAAAGCGTGCAGCAGCGTTAGCTCTAGATCCAGCTCTCCTGGCTCAGCTTTTAGGGACCGTGCAGCTCAAAGACCTTCTTGATCCGCAGATCATTGAAGAAACAGATCAGCTCATGCGGAGGGTGCATCCAGACCGTCGAGCCAAGAACAGTGAACAGTTTGCCGATACCCTTCGACTGACGGGGCCTGTACCTATTGAAGAGCTGGACCAGTACTGCCAGTTTCCGGACCCGCTGGAGACGGTGGAATCTGAGCTAGGGCCGCGTATTATGCGTGTGCGGATTGCAGGTGTGGAACATCTCGCTCAGGTGCAGGACGCTGCTCTCCTTCGCGACGCCCTTGGGATTCCGGTCCCTTCAGGAGTTGCGGCCTCACCAGAGACAATCACGGATGCCCTCAATCAACTCATTGCCCGCTTCGCACGCAGTAGAGGGCCTTTCACCCTCGAAGATCTCACCCGGAGCTTTGGTCTGGGAGCCAGTGCCGCTGTGGCGGTGCTCCACACCCAGGTGAGCCAGGGAACTCTCGTTGAGGGGAACTTTCGTCAAGGCGTTGATTACACGGAGTATGTATCGGCTCAGGTGCTGAAACGAATCCGCTCGAAGTCTCTGGCACAGGCCAGATCCCAGGCGCAGCCAGTATCTCAGAGTGCGTTTGCCCGATTCCTCCTGGCTTGGCACCAGGTAGCTCCACTGGGAACCTCACCGCAGCTACATGGAGTGGATGGAACATTCGCTGTCATTGAACAGCTGGCTGGGGTGAGATTGCCCGCGAGCGCGTGGGAATCACTCGTGCTTCCGGGCAGAGTGGCTGATTACAGGCCGGAGTTTCTCGATGAGCTGCTGCTTTCTGGCGAGGTTCACATTCTGGGGGCGGGTTCTGCCGGGGCCCGAGACCCGTGGATTATGCTGCTTCCCGCTGACTACGCGGCACAGCTGGCGCCGCAGCCACTGGAAACCCCACAGCTCAGCGCACTTCAGGAGCGTATACTCGCCGTCCTTTCCACAGGTGGAAGCTATCTGAGTACAGACATAGCCGCTGAGGTTGGGGTGCCGGAAAACTCTCCAGGGGCATTTCATGACGCACTGTGGGATTTAGTTGATCTAGGTCTTGTGGCACCAGAGAGTTTCCGTCCTCTCCGAGCTCATCTCAGTGCAGTGGGCGGAAAGACAGCACATCGTCCTCAAAGACGACCCCAGCGCGGACGTTTCCGCAGTACTCGGACCTCTTTTTCAGGCAAGCAACACTATGGGCAGGCCACGTACGGGCCCTCCGCCGATATGTCTGGTCGATGGGGTCTTGCGGTGCAGCCTACTGCCGAGCCGACAGCACGCTCTATTGCTCATGGTGAGGCGTGGCTGGACCGCTACGGGGTGGTCACCCGTGGAAGTATTGTGGCTGAAAACGTTCTCGGTGGCTTTGCTCTGGCGTATAAGGTGCTCAGCCGTTTTGAAGACAACGGCAAGGCGCTTCGGGGCTACTTTATCGACGCCCTGGGCGCCTCTCAGTTTTCTGTTCCTGCTGTGATTGATCGCCTTCGGGCCGCTGCAGATTCTCCTGATCTTGGAGGTTGGCCATCTGGAAGCATAGACCCTGACTGTTATCTTCTGGCTGCTAGTGATCCGGCCAACCCCTATGGCGCGGCCTTGCCGTGGCCACGTGTGGAGGGAGAAAACCTTAATCTCTCTCGAGGTGCAGGCGCTCTGGTTATTCTCATTGATGGGCTGCTTGTGGCTCATGTATCCCGCGGTGGGAAAACTCTTCGTCTGCTCTGCGAGGATCTCCCCGAGCCGCCCGAGGACATTATTGCCACAGTGATGTGGGTGCTGAGCGAGGCTGTAGCTTCAGGGAAGATACAGCCCTTCACTGTGGAAAAGATCAACGGGACTGGAGCGTTAAATTCCGAGTATCTTTCGGCATTCCGAGACGCTGGAGGCAGATTACATCCCCGAGGAATCAAAATTACTGCTGGGAAGCTCCAGCATCCAGGGCGCATAGATTCAAGCTCTCGAGGCAGGTCACACCAAGCAGGAGATGCCACAGCACACGGTAGAGCAGATGCCTGGATACAGGGCACGGTGCAAAGCACAACGCAGATAGAACAGACCAGTGCTAGACGGAAGGGCTCGCCTCATGCCTGAAGGTGATTCTGTGTATAGGTTGGCTCACCGTTTACAGTTCATGACAGGCCGCGAGGTCCTAGCGACGTCGCTAAGGGTGCCGACTGTGGCTGTGGTGGATTTTACTGGGGATACTGTCACAGGGGTGTGGCCGTATGGCAAGCATCTTTTCATGGGGATGGGAGATCAGATTCTTCATACTCATCTGAAGATGGAAGGAAGTTGGTCGGTTCACCTCAAAGGAGATCGCTGGAAGAAACCTGCGCACACCGCCAGAGTGGTGCTTGAGCTGGAAGGGAGTCCGTATCCGCGATCTGTTGAGGTTGTGGGCTTTTCTTTGGGGCTGGTGGATGTGTTTCCTGCTAAAGAGTATCCGCAGCAGGTTGAGTATCTGGGGCCGGATATTCTCTCGGAGCAGTGGACGAAAGGTGGGCGTGAGGAGGCTATTGCGAGGATTCTGCGGGAACCTGAGCGCCCTATTGGGACAGCTCTTCTGGATCAGAAGAATCTGGCCGGGGTGGGCAATGAGTATCGCGCTGAGATTTGCTTCCTGTGCGGGATTCTTCCCACACGGCCAGTAAGCGAGGTTAATGTTGCGCAGGTGGTAGATATGGCGCGACGCCTCATGTGGGCGAATCGACTATCCGTGATTCGTGTGACCACAGGGGATAAGCGGAGAGGTCATACCTCCTATGTGTTTGGGCGCCACAACAAAGCGTGTAGACGCTGTGGCACCCGTATCATGCAAGGTCGCTTGGGTGGCACCTATAGCGATGGACGTATTCGCCCCGATGAGCTTGAGCGGATGACGTGGTGGTGCCCCCACTGCCAGGTCTAAGGGCTGCGCGTGGGGTGACCAAAGATTGAAAAGATAGGCAGTGGTGCTCTACCTGCACCTGCGGTACCAGGAGATGAGAGCATCTGTGGAGCTATCTCCGGAATCGACAGATTCCTTGCCAGACACCGCTGCTGCAAGTTGATTGGCTTGCTGTTTGCCTAGCTCAACGCCCCATTGGTCAAAAGAGTTGACATCCCAGATTACTCCTTGGGTGAAGGTGATGTGCTCATAGAGCGCAATAAGAGCACCCAAGGTGGCTGGTGTCAGCGCCTGAGCCATGATGGTGGTGGTAGGCCTGTTGCCGGGCATTACCTTGTGGCGTGCCAGCTGCGGAGCAACGCCCTCTGCCTGGATTTCTTCCTGTGTTTTCCCGAAAGCCAGCACTTTCGTTTGAGCAAAGAAGTTGCTCATCAGTAAGTCATGCATGGAGCCTTCGCCGGTGGATGTGGCTAAGTCATCTTTCGTCGTGGCAAACCCGATGAAATCCGCAGGGATGAGCTTGGTGCCCTGATGGATGAGCTGGAAAAAGGCGTGCTGACCGTTAGTGCCGGGCTCACCCCAATAAATCTCTCCAGTGTTGGTAGTAACTGGGGAGCCATCGTGGCGCACAGATTTACCGTTGGACTCCATAGTCAGCTGCTGGAGATAAGCCGGGAAGCGCGAGAGGTCCTGGCAATAAGGCAGTACTGCGTGGGTCTGGGCGCCGTAGAAGTTGTTGTACCAGATACCCAACAGCCCCATGAGCACTGGAATGTTGTGCTCAAAGTCAGCGGTGCGGAAGTGCGTGTCCATCGCATGAAAGCCGCCTAGGAATCGCATGAAGTCCTGCGGGCCGATTACCGTCATGAGGGAAAGACCAATGGCGCAGTCCACGGAGTATCGTCCGCCTACCCAATCCCAGAAGCCAAACATATTGGCAGTATCAATCCCAAACTCTGCCACCTTCTCCGCATTAGTAGACACTGCCACAAAATGCTTGGCGACGGCCGCTTCATCTCCCAGTTTGTCAATAAGCCAGCGCTTTGCGGCATGAGCATTAGCCAAGGTCTCTTGAGTGGTAAAGGTCTTTGACGCCACAATAAAGAGAGTGGATTCGGGGTCCAGATCCTCCAGGACTGCGGACATATCAGTGGGATCCACATTAGAGACAAACTCCGCAGAGATACCTGCTGTGGCGTATGGGCGCAAAGCCACAGTGGCCATCTTGGGGCCCAGATCAGAGCCACCAATACCGATATTGACCACCTTTTTAATAGTGTGGCCGGTAAAACCCCGCCACGTTCCTTTACGCAAAGCAGTGGCAAAATCTCGCATCTGCCCAAGAACCTCATGCACATCTGCGGCAACATCTTGACCATCCACAGTGAGATTGTCTTCCGCAGGAATTCTCAGAGCCGTGTGAAGAACTGCCCGATCTTCGGTGTTATTGATATGCACGCCGGAGAACATCTGCTCAATTTTTTCCGCAAGACCAGCCTTAGTTGCTAGAGCAGCAAGTTCGGAGACAGTGTCTGCATCAATGAGGTTCTTGGAAAGATCAATGTGGAGGCCAGCGGCATCATAGGTGAAGCGTTCGGCGCGCTGGGGATCTGTGGCAAAGCGTTCCCGTAATGTCACATCTTTAGTAGCCTCATAGCGGTTCTGCAGGGCTTTCCACTCTGCGGTAGCGGTGACGTCAAAAGCCTCAATGGACATACGAACTCCTTGATCCGTGAGAATGTCTACCAGTTCAAACTTAGTTGACTTTCTCTGACGTGGTGGCTGACTACGGAAAGTGGGGCATAGTGGTGTTATGGAACTTCAAGAACTCATAGCCAGTGTTCCCACTGGCCTTTTTATTGATGGTGACTTTGCTCCCGCTGAGAGTGGAGCCACCTTCCAGGTCACCAATCCCTCGGATGGCAGACTCCTTGCAGAGGTTGCAGACGCGGGGGAGAGAGACGTCGCCAAGGCCTTGGATTCTATTGTGGAAGCTCAGGATTCCTGGGCTGCAACCCCGCCACGTGAACGCGGGGAGATCCTCAGACGCGCCTGGGAAATCCTCATGGAAAGAAAAGAGGATCTAGCTTTGCTGATGTCAGCTGAGCTGGGCAGGGCGTTGAAAGATTCCCTGGGGGAGGTGACCTATGGCGCCGAGTTCTTCCGTTGGTTTTCGGAGGAAACTGTGCGGATGCACGGAGACTACAGAATTGGGCCGGACGGAACCTCCCGCATTGTTGAGATTCAACAACCAGTGGGGCCATGTTTAGCCATTACTCCTTGGAACTTCCCTCTGGCTATGGGAACACGGAAGGCCGGAGCAGCGTTAGCAGCTGGTTGCACCATGCTGGTGAAACCAGCCTCCAAGACACCGCTGACCATGCTGTACCTGGCTCAGGTACTCGCAGAGGCAGGCCTTCCGAAGGGGGTGTTTGCGGTGGTTCCGACCTCCCACTCTCAGGTGGTGTCTGACCTTATCGGTGATCCTCGTGTGCGCAAGTTCACGTTCACCGGATCAACCGAGGTGGGTGAAAAGCTGGCTGCCACAGCGGCTGCATCCTCAAAGCGGATCTCTATGGAGTTGGGTGGAAATGCCCCATTTGTTGTCCTAGAGGACGCTGACATGGACACTGTGATGGACGCAGTAAAAGTGGCGAAGATGCGTGGCGCTGGCCAGGTGTGCATAGCAGCCAACCGTTTCTTAGTGCATCACAGCAGATATGAGGAATTTCTAGAACGTGTGACCCGCTATATCTCCGGGTTGACACTTGGAGCGGGGATAGACCCAGACGTAGATTATGGGCCGCTATCTGGTGAGGATCAGGTGGAGAAGGTTTCTGCCTTGGTGGAGGATGCCCTTCAGCGCGGGGCTACCCGACACACGTCAGCACAGCTACCCGAGGGTCTACCCTCTGGTGGTTTCTACTACCCAGCCACCGTTCTGAGCAACATTCCAGAGGACGCAGAGATTGCGCGCACAGAGATTTTTGGCCCTGTGGTAGCTGTGACCAGCTGTGATAGTGATGAGTCTGCTATTGAGGCTGCCAACAATACCCCCTTCGGGTTGGCAGCTTATGTGTTTAGCGAAAACCTGAACACGGCATTGAACGCTGCTGAACGGATTGAAGCTGGCATGGTGGCAGTCAACAAGGGAGCTCTGTCAGATCCTTCAGCACCCTTTGGGGGTGTGAAAGAATCCGGCATAGGCAGAGAGGGAAGCCGCGATGGCATCCGAGAGTTTCTGGAAACTAAGTTCATCTCTTTGCCACGCTAGGGGATGAGCGCCGTGGCGTAGATGGGGCACACGACGCCGAAGGCCAGGGGCGTCGTTAAGGATGTGAGAGATACACGAGATGAAACGAGCTATCCCAGGAGGCCTCGACCCAAACGCAGAAGTATTCCTGCTAGATTAGCTCCTTCTGGGCCTAGTTCCTCTTGGAACTGGTTGATAATAGCCACCTCACGAGTGTGAACCAGGCGGGTGCCACCCGAGCCCATGCGCGTTTTCCCTACCGCTTGGGATACTTGAGAGCGGCGCTTCACAGCGTCGATAATAATGCGGTCAAGGCGGTTGATTTCCTCCCGATACTGTTGAATTTCAGCGTCAGAGAGTGGATCATCTGTCCCCGAGGGGAAACGAATCTCAAACGGATCTTCCGGGCTAGTCATGGTAGACATTCTGCCATGCATGTAAAGCTTCAAAGTGCGCGAGTAGGTTTGTAGGAATCATGAGTGAGGAAACACTACAAGGACGCTCTCAGCGGTGGGGCTCCTCCCGCAACGGGCTGCAGCCGCCAGAGTCTTTGGCCCAGGCTGAGATTAGTGACGTCAGCCCGCAGGTGGACAGACTGCTGAGCGGTCTCAACCCACAGCAGCGTGCGGCAGTAGAGCACAGCGGAACTCCTCTGCTTGTTGTGGCGGGTGCCGGTTCCGGGAAAACAGCAGTGCTCACCAGGCGTATTGCCTATCTGATGATGCAAGCTGGGGTTAAGCCCTGGGAAATTCTTGCCATCACTTTCACTAATAAAGCAGCCAATGAGATGCGTGAGCGCGTTGAGGAGCTGGTTGGTTCTCATGCTGAGGGGATGTGGATATCCACATTTCACTCCGTGTGTACCCGGATTTTGCGTCAGCAGGCTCATCTGGTGCAGGGGCTCAACAGTAATTTCACTATTTACGACGCCGATGATTCCCGGCGTCTGCTCAAGATGATTGCTGCGGATATGAACTTGGATCCCCATAAGTTCACTCCTCAGATGCTCTCCAGCAGAATTTCTCACTGGAAGGATGAGCTCATTGATGAGGAGACAGCGGCAGTTGAATCACTCAAGTTGCACAACCCTCTGGAGATGGCAGCTGCGAAGGTGTTTCCGGAATACCAGCGCAGACTCCGCAGTGCGAATGCCGTAGATTTTGACGACCTCATCAGTGAAGTGGTGCGTATTTTCCGCGAATATCCACAGGTGGCTGATTTTTATCGACGCCGTTTTAAGCACGTCTTGGTGGACGAGTATCAGGACACCAACCATGCGCAGTATGAGTTGATTGCCGCCCTGGTGTCTGATCCGCGACGTAACCCAGAGGCTCCGCAACTGTGTGTGGTGGGTGATTCAGATCAGTCTATTTATGCTTTTCGTGGAGCCACCATCCGTAACATCGAGGAATTTGAGCGGGATTTTCCCTCTGCCCGCACGATTGTGTTGGAACAGAATTACCGTTCCACGCAGAATATCCTTTCTGCTGCCAATGCCGTTATCTCCAACAATGAACACCGTCGGGAGAAGAAGCTGTGGACCTCATCTGGTGGCGGGGACAAGGTGTTTGGCTATGTTGCGGATAATGAGCATGACGAGGCGCGCTTTGTAGCCGCAGAAATAGATAACCTGACGGATCAAGGTCGCAGATACAGCGATATTGCGGTGATGTATCGCACGAACTCGAACTCCCGTGTGGTGGAGGAGGCGCTGAGCCGCTCCGGGATTCCCTACAAACTGGTGGGAGGAACACGCTTCTTTGACCGTGCAGAGGTTCGTGATGCACTGGCGTATATGAAAGCTCTGAGCAATCCTGAGGATGAGGTCTCTGTACGCCGCATTATTAATGAGCCTGCTCGCGGTATCGGAGATAAGAGTATTGCCTGCGTAGCACTTCACGCCCAGAGTACGGGGCAAAGTTTTAGCGAGGCCCTTCACGACGCCGCTGATGGCAAGGTTTCTCTCTTGGGGGCCAGAGGGCAGAAGGCCATCCGTGAGTTTGTCGCGCTGATGGATGAGCTGAGAGAAGCTCTGCCAGAGATTACCAACGATGTAGGTCTCCCTGATGTGGGAGAAATGGTGAATCGGGTTTTGGATGCTACTGGCCTGTTGGGGAAGTACTCCAGTAGTAATAATCCACAGGACGCCACACGGCTAGATAATTTGCACGAGTTAATCTCTGTGGCTCGGGAGTTCACCGCTGAAGCCAGCAGTCTGAAGGCCTATGAGGATGACGAAGGCTTTGTGGGTACCAACTCCGAGGTGCTTGAAGCCTCTGATGTGTCTCATAGCAATCAAGGGACTGACGTAGCAGAAGTGGGTGTAGGTGCTGGGCAGCCACCAGCACAAGAAGTACCAGTACAAGAGGTAGGAGAGTACAACGAAAGAACTGAAGCGCTTACTTCACAGATAGATGAGGCTGAACCCGATCCGGGAAGTCTCAATGCTTTCCTGGAGCAGGTATCACTACGCTCAGACTCCGACCAGCTTCCCGATGATGAGCAGGGAGTGGTCACGTTGATGACTCTTCACACGGCAAAGGGGTTGGAGTTCCCGGTAGTGTTTCTCATCGGTTGGGAAGACGAATTATTTCCACATTTTCGCTCTTTAGGTGATCCGATGAGCCTTGCAGAGGAACGACGGTTAGCTTACGTTGGGATCACTCGAGCCCGTGAGAGGCTCTATATTTCGCGGGCAGTGTCTCGACAAATCCAAGGCAAAACACATACGCATCCACCCAGCACCTTTCTGAGTGAAATTCCCGATGAGTTGTTTACCTGGCTTCGAACAGAACCAGAACTTACCTTTTCCTCATGGGATTCAGAGAGCACTTATGGGCGCTCAGCTGGCCGAGGATCCGATGTCTTTCGTCATGACTACTCCCGCGAAAGATACTCCAGGAGAGGGAAAGACAGTCATACTAGGGCAGGGTCGCGCAGGTCTGCCAAGGGGTTAAATCTGGAGGTTGGTGATCGGGTTAACCACGAGAAGTACGGCTTAGGAACTGTTCTTGAGGTTGCCATGATTAGTGGACATCAAGCAGTACACATAGATTTTGGATCTAAGGGAAAGGTTCGCCTCGTTCTCATCGGCAGTGTTCCGATGGAAAAGCTGTAAACGGCCCAGCCGTTTACAGCTCAAGCGTCAGCAGGTGAAAGCTGTTAATAGATGACACCGCGTTCCATCAGCCACTGCAAGGGGTCAACGGGAGTGCTCCCGTCGGGATGAATCTCGAAGTGGAGGTGGCAGCCGGTTCCGATGCCCTCAGAACCCATGAGGGCAATTTCTTCTCCTGCCTCAACGTACTGTCCCACCTGGACCAGCAACGTGGACATATGCCCATACACTGAGACAGAACCATCATCGTGCAGAACACGAATCCAATTTCCGAAACCAAAAGCTGGGCCAGAATCAACCACAGTTCCAGACATCACCGAGTAGATAGGTGTCCCGGGAGCATTAGCAATGTCAATGCCATAGTGGAAGGAGCCCCAGCGTGGCCCAAAGCCGGAAGTTAATTCCCCTTCAGCCGGACGAATAACAGCATGGATGGCTTTATCTAAGCTCTCCGTTAGTCCATTGACCAGGTCAACCGGGTTGAACTGCACTTTCTGTTGTGCCAAAGGATGAGCGCGAACTTCGGAATCTGCCTCCAGGCGTGTCTCATTGACCTGCTGAGCCTTCGTAATCTGGGAGGCGACGTCGCCAGGGGATTTCATCTCTGAGAAAGAGAGAATCTGAGGCACATCAGGAGTGCCAACACCTGAATCGTAATCAGCAACCTGAGCGATACGCGGAGAAGCGCTTTCAGAGGCCTGAGCTTCAAGGGCGCCGGTTGCGGCTCCACCTATTCCAGCACAAGAGACAACGCTGAGGGCGGCAGTGGCAAAGGATGTGCGCCCCTTAGCGGTTTGGTAAGAAGCTAGCCTGAGGTGGCGGGACGCTGTTCGTTGCACACTGCTCTGCATTTGGCTGTAACCTCCGCCACCATTAAGAGATTGTTATCAAGTCGTAATCTTTGAGTCATAAACATAGCCGTTGTGAATACTATCTCGCAAGCCAATTTTCTCGTGTCGTGTCAACAACTAGGAGCTCAACGTTTTCCCTGGTAGAAAGCATATTTTATTCAGTAACAGAAGTTTAAATAAGTAACAATAGCCACTTCGCTAACTTACTTAACTTGTGTATTACATGGGTGTTATTTCGGGGGTAACACCCTAGACGTGAGCTGAACCCAATTCCCAAGCCCAGACACGTCGTTTCGTGTGTATCTCACTACTCATGGCACAGTGGAGGAGTGATGAAGGACTCGAATCAGCGCCATCGTCCAGCTCGCCAACCCGAGGGCAGAAGACCCGGAAAAACCGCTCGCCTGGCTACTGAGTTTCCACATCAGCACCGGAATCCAGTTACTCTCACCAGGAAGCCCAACCATACGGCTCACGGTGAGGAATCCACAGTCCGTGGGCCGCAGACCCTGGCAGAGCGTGTGAGGCTTTATTTACCTCTGGTGCTCATCTGCAACTCCTTTGGGCTCATCGCCGCCCTAGCAGTGGCACTGTTTCTGGTGGTCGCTGGTTTGGCAGATGTAGGAACCTTAGCGACGTCGATAAGTATCGGGTGGTCGATTCTCAATCTGATTCCTCTCCACGTCAGTGGAATTACCTTAGGTTTCTTACCGCTACTTCCTGCCTTGTGTTTCTGCGCGCTCATGGCGTGGCGCTATCGTCAGGCCATTAAGAATCGGGTTTCTATTAAAGATCTCCAGGTACTTCTGCTTTTAGTTGTGCTGGTGCCACTGATTATCTCTGGAGTGGCCCACATCATTCTTGGCTTTTATGCCTCTTCCGAGGACATCACCTGGAGTCCTTGGTGGGAGATTGTTCTTCGAGTGCTTGTGCTTCACTGGTTTGCTCTGGCTCTTGCTATTCCGCTGAAAATCTGGCGAGCACTGCTCAAGAAAGTAGGACTGGATCTTCGGATCTCTACGGCGTTTCTAAGGGCCTGGCGCTTCTTGTGCTGCCTGGCTCTAGGGGGCCTGCTGCTCTTCATTGTGATGCTCGTGTCAAAGTTTTCCGAGTTCACAGATGCTTTTACTATCTACACTGGCGCCAGTAACTACATGGGCATAAGCGGCCTTATGGCCATTGCTGTGGCGTATCTTCCGAACATTGTGATTGGTATTGCGGGGGTGACCCTCGGTTCAATCTTCCATATCGGTGAGACTTCCCTCAGTCTTATGGCTATCACGTATGGGCCGCTTCCCGTATTCCCCACGCTTGCTGTACTTCCAGACCAAGAAAGCACCTGGATGCTGGCGCTATTCCTCATTCCAGTTGCTTGTGCAATCTACGTCTATATTGTGAAGGCACCTCAGTTTCTAGACATCCTTGAAACTGGGCTAGCAGGTATTGTCCTGGTTGTCCTGTTTGCTTTCTGCACCAGCGGAAGTCTCGGAGTTTATGGCATTGCTGGGCTCTCGCTGGGCTTAACCTCCCTGCTTGCAGCCGCCTGGCTCATTGTCAGCGGTTTCATTGTCTGGGTAGTAGGGAGATGGGCAATCGCTCATGGAAAGGGCATCGTCGTTGAAGTGCCTGCTCCCGAGGAGGAGAGTTCTCACAAAAGCGCTTCTGTGGTGAGCTCTCAATCCGCAACAGGTTTGCCAATGAGGCGTCCTCATGATTCTCAATCAACCTCGGATATCAAGAGCAAGGAGGATTCTCCCAGCGAGAATGCTGGGAAGCATGAGAGTGAGGTAGACGCCCCTACAGAGAACAAGGACAGCGATGCTGCTAGTGACAGCTGAGTTGCTTGTGGCCTGGTTGAGTAGCTACCCGCGCTTACCCTAGGGCGATTTTCTCTCCCCGGCTTTCCCCACATATCTCAGCAGCTGAGGGTTTGACCCAACATTTCCATTCTTTCGGTTTCAGAGAGACCGCCCCATACTCCGTAGACCTCAGCGCTCTCCAGTGCGTGTCGACGGCATTCCGCAATAACAGGGCACCCTTGGCAAATAGCCTTGGCGCGAGCTTCCCTTTCCAGTCTCTTTGCTCCGCGTTCTCCCAACGGGTGATAGAACACTGAGGAGTCTTCCCCTCTACATGCTCCTCGAAGTTGCCAGTCCCACAAGTCTGCATTGGGTCCGGGAAGAAGCGGTAATGACATTCCTCTGTAACCTCCTTGGTGTCATCGAACGTAGCCAAGTGTGCACGCTGTGGGTAAATAAACAGTTGCATCAAAATGACAGTTTGCTGACGAAGTGATGGAACCTTTGCGACGCCCGCGAGTCTCGCCCTTGGTGGCGCCCGTCACTCTCGCCCTGGGTGACGCCCGCCGCTGGTGCCCAGGGCCCTGGCTCAGGGACGGACGTCCTTTTGCGGTGGTGGGTGTACTGCAGAAAATGCTTGCCACATTTCAAGCAGCGTGTTCGCCGTTAAGATGTTTATGGCATAGGGTGTATAACCCAGATAACCCAGGAGGATGACCGCGCCTTGAGGTTGTGGCTTCACATCGTCAAGCTATAAGGGCCAGTGACATCCTCCAGCACCAGGCTAGACCTGTTCGCTACCTGGAAATACCAGGCTTGACCTGGCTCAAGTCCGGAAAAGCTGGGTTAAAGACGGTTATTGATGCAGTCCAGGCGCACGAGAAAACAGAGATCGGAGGTGACTCGATCGGTGAATAAGTCGGTGAAGGATCGTCTTGAGGCTCTTGTACCTGCAGCGTCTCGAGGGGATGCAACCGCACTTAACCAGATTATCGAGATCATCTACACGCCTGTGGTGCGCTACTGTAGGGCGCGTATTCAGGACACTCCAGACGTTACCGCGGAAGATATTGCTCAGGAAACGTGTTTGGCGGTAGCTCAAAACCTGTCTCGCTATGAAGATCGCGGAATGTCCTTTATGTCCTATGTGTACGGTATTGCTGTCAACAAAGTGGCAGATGCGCGGCGTCGTCTGTATAAGGATTTATCTTTTGCCTCTGAGGACTTCCCTGACTACGCGGATTCGGGTTATGGGCCTGAGGAGTACGCCCTGGTTACAGAAGGGAGTAACAGAGTTCGTGAACTTCTCGATTCCCTCAATGAGAAGTCTCGTGACATCATCATCTTGCGTGTCATCGTAGGTTTGAGCGCGGATGAGACGGCAGAGATTGTGGGCAGTACCCCTGGTGCTGTCCGTGTAGCGCAGCATCGTGCCCTTGGGCGCCTTAGAAACATGGTGGAAGGATAGGTTGTGACACATCGTCAGGGGAGCAATCCTTTTAAGGATGTGAACTCCGATGATCAGTATCTCACTGCCCTCTCAGAGGGGCGTGACCTTTCAGCGGGTGAGGACTACCTTGCCAGTCTTCTCCTTGACTTCAGGGAGGATGTCACACGTCCTGTTGAGCACCCCTTCTTCTTCGAGGCTCCTCGTCCTTGGTGGAGTCGTTTCCGTGGGCATTTCCAAGCAGCCTTGGTGGGTGCTGCCGCAGCGTCTGTAGTGGTTATCGCAAGTGCCACAGCACTAAACCGTGTGCCGGAGACTTCCCCCATGTGGGGCTTAGCGGCCCAGGTGTTCCCGCAAAAAGCCAAGCAGAAAGAGCTTTCTGACGCCATCGTTGACATCAATCAGAAATTGGTGTCTGGAGACGTGGAGCAGGCTGGTGACATTGCTGCCGAGGCTCAGGCATCCATCCGAGGTGTGGATATGTACGCTCCGGCGCCTGCTGGTAGTGGCGATTCATCCGGCATTCCCCCTGCTGAGTCCTGGGGAGCTTCGCCTTCCCCTGAGATGGCGTCTACTGCTGCAGTGAAGCCCGCCCTTCCTACTCCTGCGTCTGAGGGTGAGATCACGGAACCTGCTTCACCGACTCCCGGTCAGGAACCTTCTACTAACCCCGCCCTCCCTGGTGATACCTTCTCTCCTGCGGATGCCACCACAACGGAGATACCTTCGTCTTCTGAATCGGATATTTTCGGGGCCATCCTGGAGCTCAATGCCCCCAGGGAGAGTGAGCCTCAGGCTATGGGCACGTCCAGCTCGTCTGTCTCTCCGAATAACGCGGCCCCAGCTGCAGTGAGGTAAAACACCACTATCCCTACCACCTGCCCTGATGTACTTCGTAGTATCCGCGGGAGGCGAAGAAGGGTTAATGTAGTCATCAACCACATTCACAGTGTTGTAAAGGGGCTTGTGTCTATGACTGATCAGCGGGTAGCCACCGGCGGAGATGATCCGAACAAAGTTGCTCTTGTTGGCTTGACCTTCGATGATGTTCTGTTACTGCCGGCAGAATCCAATGTGATTCCTGCCGATGTTGATACTTCAACCATGTTGACGCGCAATATCAAGCTGGGTATTCCCATTCTGTCTGCTGCTATGGACACGGTCACAGAAGCCCGTATGGCTATCGCTATGGCGCGCCAGGGTGGCATTGGTGTTCTGCACCGGAATCTCTCCGCAGAGGATCAAGCCGAGCAGGTAGAAATTGTGAAACGCTCTGAGTCTGGCATGGTTGATAACCCCGTCACAGCCTCCCCGGAGATGTCCCTTAACGACGTTGATGCTCTCTGCGCTCGCTTCCACATTTCTGGTTTGCCTGTTGTGGATAAGAACAACACCTTGCTGGGCATTATCAGTAATCGAGATATGCGCTTCGAGGCTGATATGGAGCGCAAGGTGGCAGATGTGATGACAAAAATGCCGCTGGTGGTTGCCCAGAAGGGCGTCTCTAAGGAAAAGGCGCTGGAGCTTCTGAGCACTCATAAAGTGGAGAAGCTCCCCATTGTGGACGGCAACAACAAGCTAGTGGGGCTCATCACGGTGAAGGACTTTGTGAAGTCTGAGCAATACCCCAATGCTTCCAAGGATTCTTCCGGTCGCCTTCTGGTAGCCGCAGGTGTGGGAACTGGTGAGGAATCCTATACCCGAGCAGGTATTTTGGTTGATGCTGGCGCTGATGTTCTGGTAGTTGATTCTGCTCATGCCCACAATAATCGTGTGTTGGAGATGGTTTCCCGAGTTAAGAAGAACTTTGGGCACAAAGTAGACGTTATTGGCGGTAATCTTGCCACCCGCTCTGCCGCCCAAGCCATGATTGATGCTGGCGCGGATGCTATCAAGGTGGGTATTGGCCCTGGTTCCATTTGCACCACCCGTGTGGTGGCTGGTGTGGGTGCCCCACAGATTACTGCCATTATGGAAGCTGCTGTACCGGCTCACAAGGCTGGGGTCCCCATTATTGCCGATGGTGGTATGCAGTATTCCGGCGATATTGCCAAGGCTTTAGCCGCCGGAGCTTCCAGCGTCATGCTGGGGTCCATGTTGGCTGGTACCTATGAGGCTCCCGGCGACATCATGGTGGTTGGCGGGAAGCAGTACAAGCGATACAGGGGCATGGGTTCCCTGGGTGCTATGCAGGGGCGCGGTCTTTCAGGCGAGAAGCGTTCCTATTCCAAGGATCGCTACTTCCAGGCCGGAGTGAAAAGTGATGACAAGTTGGTTCCGGAAGGTATCGAAGGGCGCGTACCTTTCAAAGGGTACATTGACAGCATTGCTCACCAGTTGGTAGGCGGTCTGCGCGCCGCGATGGGGTACACGGGTTCTGCCACTATTTCTGATTTGCAGAAGGCTCAGTTTGTTCAGATCACCTCTGCTGGTCTGCGTGAATCTCATCCGCATGATATTCAGCAGACTGTGGAAGCACCCAACTACCACCATTAAAGCTCCGCGATAAGCGCCGTCCACGTAGCCGTACTGGTGGTACTCCTTGCTACCACGGCACGGTAACGTGGTTTTCCGAACATTTTAGGAAAGAGGTAGACCGCCATGCGCGATCATGTGGAAATCGGAATTGGCCGTGAGGCTCGAAAAGCATACAACCTCAGCCAGATTAGTGTGGTGCCATCACGGCGCACTCGTTCTTCCAAGGACGTGGATACCTCCTGGCATATTGACGCATACACCTTCGATCTACCCATCATGTCAGAGCCCACAGACGCTTTAGCTGGCTTAGAGTTTGTTCAAGAAATGGACAAGCAGGGTGGCTTGAGCGTGATTAACGCTGAGGGTTTGTGGGGGCGTCAGGCTGACCTCAACTCAGCCATTGCTGAACTTATCGACGCCGCGGACCAGGACGCTAGTAACCAGCAGAATTTGCGCACGTCGACGGGTCTTGAGTCTGCTGCTATTGCTACCTTGCAGCGGCTTCACGCTGCACCTTTGGATGTAGAGTTGCTGTCTGAACGTCTTGCGCAGGTGCGTGACAGCGGCGCTACTCTCGCGGTGCGGGTATCTCCGCAACACGCCCGTGAGCTGGCGCCTGCCATTGTGAAAGCAGGAGCAGACCTTTTGGTTGTGCAGGGCACAATCATCTCCGCTCAGCATGTGGCTCAAAGTGGTGACACCTTGGATCTCAAGGACTTTATCCAGGGTCTTGATATTCCTGTGATAACAGGTGGAGTTTCGGATTACACCACCGCTCTTCATCTCATGCGCACCGGGGCTGCCGGTGTGATTGTGGGTGATGGCGGAGCAAACGCCAGCCCCTTAGGGTTGGGTGTTCCTCTGGCTACTGCTATTGCAGATGTGGCTGCCGCACGGAGGGACTATCTGGATGAAACTGGTGGCCGTTATGTCCACGTTATTGCTCATGGTTTCCCCGGTGGCGCCGGAGATATTGTCACCTCCATTGCCTGCGGTGCAGATGCTGTGATGTTGGGGAAGCAGTTGGCAGGGGTGCAGGAGGCTGCTGGTCGTGGGTACTACTGGCCGTCGGTGGCGGCGCATCCCCGGTACCCGCGGGGTTCAGTGCGTCGTGAATCTCAGGATCTTGTGTCCTTGGAGAAGCTTCTGCACGGCCCATCCACTAATCCCGAGGGGATGAGTAACCTCATGGGTGGGGTGCGGCGCGCTATGGCTAAGTGTGGCTATACCGATGTCAAGTCTTTCCAGAAAGCGCCGCTTATCGTTGAATCCTAAGCTGCTGTGCCATATCGGTGTCTCTCCTGGCTTGGTCAGCCGTCAGTACTGCCAGGCTCTGTGAGAAACCAGAATCCAGGATTACACCGGGAGAGATTTTCTCAGCGGGTAGTATTACGCCCGTGACATCAAGTTCTTCCAACAAACAACAGCCAGTTCTGGTTGTGGATTTTGGCGCTCAGTATGCCCAGCTCATTGCGCGTCGTGTACGTGAGGCGCGTATCTATTCTGAGGTGATTCCCTCCACGGCGTCGGCTAAGGAGATTGCAGCTAAAAATCCTGCCGCACTTATTCTTTCAGGCGGACCTTCCTCCGTGTATGAGGATGGTGCTCCGCAACTTGACCCAGACATTCTGGCTCTTGGGCTTCCCGTTTTTGGCATTTGCTATGGCTTTCAAGCTATGACTCATGCTCTGGGCGGCACCGTGTCAGAGACAGGTACTCGTGAGTACGGGCGCACCACTATTGAGTTGGTGGGTGATGGCGGTGTTGTGCATTCCGGGTTTGAGCCCAAGCATCAAACGTGGATGTCTCATAGCGACGCTGTTTCTCAGGCGCCTGAGGGCTTTACTGTGACGGCGTGTTCTCCGGGCGCGCCGGTGGCTGCCTTTGAAAACCTGAGTCAGCGCATGGCAGGTGTTCAATACCATCCGGAGGTGTTGCATTCTCAGCACGGGCAGGAAGTTTTGGAGCATTTCCTTTACGACGTCGCTGGTCTCACCCCCACGTGGACACCCTCCAACATTGCTGAGCAACTCATCGAGCAGGTTCGTGAGCAGGTTGGCCCTGAAGGTCGTGCCATTTGCGGTTTGTCTGGAGGTGTTGATTCTGCTGTGGCGGCAGCCCTGGTACAGCGTGCCATTGGTGATCGTCTCACCTGTGTTTTTATTGATCATGGTCTGCTCCGCAAGGGGGAGCGGGAGCAGGTGGAGCAGGATTTTGTGGCGGCTACCGGGGCTCGTCTCATTACGCGAGACGAACAGAGCACGTTCCTGGAGAAACTGAAGGGTATTTCTGACCCGGAAACCAAGCGCAAAACAATCGGTGCCGAGTTCATCTACGCCTTCGACAGGGCCGTCGCTCAGGCTTTGGAAGGTCACAAGGTGGAATTCCTTGTCCAGGGCACCTTGTACCCGGATGTGGTGGAATCTGGTGGGGGAACAGGTACAGCCACAATCAAGAGCCATCACAACGTTGGCGGGCTACCGGATGATATGGAGTTCACGCTGGTAGAGCCACTTCGCACTCTCTTTAAAGATGAGGTGCGGGCTGTGGGCCGTGAGCTAGGGCTTCCTGATGGGATTGTGCAGCGTCAGCCTTTCCCTGGGCCAGGTTTGGGAATCCGCATTATTGGTTCCATCACCAAGGAGCGCTTGGATGTGTTGCGCGAAGCGGATGCCATTGTCCGCGAGGAGCTGACCCGCGCTGGTTTGGACAGCCAAATCTGGCAGTGTCCCGTTGTCTTGCTAGCTGACGTGCGTTCAGTTGGTGTTCAGGGGGATCACCGCACCTATGGGCATCCCATTGTCTTGCGTCCGGTGTCTTCCGAAGACGCTATGACAGCAGACTGGGTGCGTTTGCCTTATGAGGTGCTGGAAAAGATTTCTACGCGAATTACCAACGAGGTGAAAGAAGTAAACCGAGTGGTGCTGGATGTCACCAGCAAGCCGCCAGGAACTATCGAGTGGGAGTAAGCACTACACAAGTGCGAGGTCATGCTAAAGCTCCGGCTTCGTAGTCTCAGGCGCAGTGTGCGCTAAGGCTAGGAAGCCGGAGCTTAGATAACGATGCTGCCAAAAGCAGACGGCATCACGGAACTTAGATGATGGAGCACTTCGGCGCCACGGTTTGTCCACGGAAGAACTGGACGATTGATTCCTGGACTATTGGCATGAAGCTTAAAGTGGTGTGTTCCGCATATTGCCCTGGACAGAGATCTTCGGTCAGGACGTTTTGATAGTCTCCTGAACCAGTCATCAGGCTGTTGGTGTACGGGCCAGCAACTATGTCGGCTCGGGAATCTATGTTGAGGTACTCAATACCGGGCAGTGCAATGGGGTTAGTAGTGCGTTTGATGAACTCGTTATCCGGATTGAGATTCTGGCAGGTTCCGATTCCCAAGCAGTTGTTGGGAAGAATTGGTCCGAGCTTGGCCAGAGGAGATCCGTTCATCACACCAGAGATGTTCGCAACTTTATCCACCTTCTTGGCATTATCGCCCTGCCGCATCCACGCCGCAGTAATCAGACCGCCTTGGGAGTAGGTGACGATATTGACCTTTTTAGCTCCGGTATCTTTCATTACTTTGTCGACGTAGGCACCAAAGCTCGGCGTGTATTTGTCGATATAGTCAAAAATAGCCATGTTGGGGTCTTGGAGTGAGGTGACAAGGGGTGACCACTCGTAGAAGGACATCCCATTGCGTTCGAGGACGGTATGGAAGCCGGAATTGAGTCCAGGAATATCCAAGGCGCTTCCTGTCCAGATGATGGGGTTCTTGGAGGAATCCTCGCGAATCTGTTTGGTAACAACGGCTGGTCTGAGCAAGTTGCCAGTGGGGAGAGCTGGAGACTGGCCAGTGTCAGCGTGGGCTACAGGTGTCACCATAAGAGCTGCAGCCGTGGCGATGGAAGCAAGAACTCCTCCCATGTAACGAGTCAGGCGATGGGAGAGTCTGAGAATATGCACGTTTTCTCCTTATATATCTAGTGGTCAAGATGCAGCCACTGTGATGGATAGCTGTCAGGTGCATGGCGCCACGATCAGCTCTCATCAATGAATATTAACATCACCTTATGGGTTGGCATCCTCTCCTAGAGTGGGCAAGGGGGGCTTGGGCTTGATGTGATATATCGAAAATCCTTGACCGCAGGCTTTCTATCTGCGAGCATATGAGTCATGTTTGCTGTTGGGCTTTTTCAGCTTGTCATGGTACTTTTCTTCCTTGCCTACATTGCCTTTGCTGTTGCTGCTGCTGTCAGTATCGTAAGAAGCTACTCTCTAACAGGTGCTGGTAAAGCACTGTGGCTTTTCTTGATATTTACGTTCCCCTTGTTCGGATCTCTTATCTGGTTTATATGGGGGCAGAGCGCTCAGCTGGACGCCTCTCAAGCTCAGGAGGTTCCAAACCTCCATTCGTGAGTGCTTGAAACCATGTGCGGGGGCCTTGTGGGACAATCCATATCTGCTCTGCCACAATGCCCATAGTTTTCGGGGAGCATGATGGCATAGGTGGGACGCTCTGCTCTAGAGACTGTGTCTGTGGTGAAGGAGTACAAGAGAAGCGTCGAGCCTGGTGCTTCGGTGTTATAGGGTGAATGCATGAGCATCATCGTTACTAATGAGATTACGGTTCCTGCCTCGCGTCTTGAGGAGGTAGCTGCTAAATTCACGTCAAACGGTAACAAGATCAGGCATCTTGACGGATTCGAGGGATTTGAGGTTCTTCGGCCCACTGAACCTGCTGATGATCGTGTACTTGTAATTACACGGTGGCGCGATGAGAGTGCCTATCTGGCATGGCGGCACTCGGAACATTTTGCAGCTGGTCATCCTCAGGCTCATCAACGCACACAGGGGCAGGGGTCTTCGAGTGGGGACTCCCAGAAGAAGAACTCTGTTGTTAGGCACTATGAGGTGAAGGTAGCTGTTTCCCCTCAGTAGAGGCTTGCGCGTGAAACGGGGGAGAGCACTCTGAAGGCAACCTTGAGGGGTAAGTCTCGGGTGCCTTGCCAGTGGCTCACGTGCTCTCGCTTACTGTGCGGGGGCGTCGTTACGGGGGCAGGTACACCATTGGCCTGCAGGTACTGTGGCTTTCACATCTTCAATATGTTTCCCGCAGCCTTTCCAGGTAGTTTTGCCGCAGGTGGGGCAGGTCACTGGGTAGCACATCATGAGCTCCTTAAAAGTGAATCAACATTAGTTGCAAAAAAGAAGGTCTGAGAAACACCCTAATACAGGATAGCTATTACCGATGAGGGGATATCTGGGGACAATTGGGGCGGGTGACTGCTTGGGGTAGTCACCGTGAATGGATGTGGGCACTGCACAGTAAGAGGAGCTGTTTGACTAAGCGGGAATAGTACGCGCATAATGTTTCCGTGAATCGAACAAGCGTGCTATCTGCTGATGCTCTGGCAGATCTTCCCAAGGAAGATAAGCTCGTAGTACTGCGCGCGCGTATGGACGCCATGACGGGTACTCCTCTAAAGTCTCCTCATGTTTTCCGGAATGTACTCACAACTCTTCCTGAGCTTGATAAACTTCTGCCTTTCGGGGGGCTTGTGCGCTGCACTCTCAACCACATCTCGGATACACCTTTGTTGCTAGCAGAGATGATAGCTGCCATGAGTCAAGCAGGCTGCTATGTGGCGGTGGTGGGCTGGCCAGAGTTTTCCTACGCAGAGGTGTTCGATACAGGCGGTGATTTATCTCATGTGCTTGTGGTCGCTGATCCGGGCAGGAATCCTCTGGGGGTTACTGCAGCGTTAGCAGATGGAGTGGATCTTGTGATTCATCACCAGGATATTCCTGGACGTCTCACAGATAGTGATGCTCGGCCGCTGCGGGCAAAAGTTCATCAGGGAACTGCTGCTGTGCTTTTTATTAATCTCAAGGTGCCTACCCCCAGCACAGAAATTTCTGCCCAAGTTACCGCCTACCGTGGCATAGGTGCAGGCAGTGGTCGTATCACAGGGGTGGATCTTCGCCTAGGAGTCAACGCACAGCGTGGGAAGCGGTGCGGAACTATGACCATTGGTCAGCCTGCCCAGCTTCGTGCTGTCTAGGAGAACAGGAATGAGAATTGCGGCACTCTGGTTTCCGGATTGGGCACTTCATGCAGCTCCTGGGAAAGCTCCTCAGGCTATTGTCAAAGGTCATGTGCTCTGGGCCTGTGACGCTCTGGCCCGTCGTGCTGGTTTACAACGCGGAATGCCCCTGAGCCAGGCGCGCGCCCTGTGCCCTCACCTCAGCGTCTCTTCCTACGAGTCAGACCGAGACTACAGAGCCTTTGAACCTATCATTGCCCAGTTAGATCACGTAACTGCATCCGTTGAGGTAGTCCGCCCCGGGCTGGCAGCCATCAATCTGGAGGGGGTTGCCCACTATTACGGCGGGGAGGATCATGCCGCTGAATCACTCATCGACGCCGCTTCTTACTGTGGTGTGGACGTATTCTTGGGCATAGCAGATGAGATCACCACAGCGGTGCTAGCAGCGCGAGCAGGAGTAGTGGTGCCCCCAGGACTCTCAAGGGAGTTTTTGTCCGAGGTGTCACTGGATGCGGTAATGGCAGAACCAGCCTTAGAGGTGGATACAGAGATCATCGACATCTGCAAGCGTATGGGTATAAAAACCCTGGGGGATATGGCAAATCTTCCTCAGCATAGTGTTGTGACTCGCTTCGGGAAAGCAGGCCAGTGGCTCCATGATATTGCTCGAGGAAGAACCCGAGGAAATGTGATTCCTGCTGAGAAACAGGCTGATTACTCGGTGACCTGTGTCCCAGAAGAACCTGTGAGCCGAGTGGATACCGCTGCGTTTCTTGCGCGAGAGCTAGCAGCACAGCTGCATCACAAGCTGCGGAATGCAGGAGTGATATGCAGGCGACTCAAAATTGTTGCTGTAAGTAACCTTCGAGTGGCAGATTCCGAAGGAGAGGATACAGGAGCAGAGAATTCCGGGGCAGGGGATTTCAGGGCAAGCAGTTCTGAGGTCCTAGAAAGAGTCTGGACCCTGCATGAAGGGATTGATGAGAAAGCTACTGCAGAACGAGTGCGCTGGCAGCTGGATGGATGGTTAAGCAGCGGAGCAGCAGGAGAAGTCACTGAGCTTTCTCTTATTCCGGAGGAAACCTCTGTGCCTCCGGTGGAAGGTGAGCTGTGGTCCCGCAGGGGGACTAAAGATAAAGCAGAGCGTGCGGCTAGCCGCGTGCAATCTATGGTGGGATTTGATCGCGTGGTACAGCCAGTAATGGTGGGTGGGAGGGGCGTGGCGGAACGAATCGCCTTTGTGCCGTATGGGGAAAAACGCGAGGATGACGGCACAGTGTGGGTGGGACAAATTCCCCCGCCCTTGCCTAGCCGTTTAGTGCGCTCTGTTGAGCCGAAAACCAAGAGGCATTCTGATGGGCAGGTTACCGTGGTGGGACAAGGAGAACAGCCCGTTGTTGTGACAGCAGAAGCTCTGCTTTCTCAGCCCCCTAGGAAGATGTGCTGGGGAGGAGAAAGCTACCAGATCACCGGGTGGTCAGGGCCGTGGCCTGTATCTACATACAAGGAACATTGTGCCCGCATGGAGATAGTAGGTGCAGATTCGGAGGGAAGACCTCACGCTTGGCTCATCACGTGGAGCAACGGGAGCTGGCAGGTGGAGGCCAGCTACGGCTGACAGAATCGCTCAGTTGAGCAACGGGGAAGCTACTTCTGGAAATCAATCACCACGCGGGTGGGGTTTTCCAACACAGTAACGGTATAGGGGCGGGCAGTCTTCATATCCACAATGAACTGAGAATTATCTTCAAAGGTGCCTGCGGGAATAACTTTAACAATGTTGCCTTTACCAGGAACGGGATCAACAGGAGTAGTAGCAACATTCACTGGCATTGTGGTGCCAGTGACATCCACATTGAGAGCAGTTTCCCCTTCAATAGGGACAGGTTTGCCGGATACCTGCCGTGAGGGGTAATCCAGGTACTGTGTGCGATATCCGGGGGTTCCAGGGCCAGTAAATTCCAGAACCACGCGGTCATAGCCAGTGTGCTCTCCCACCCGCACTGCCACGAGCTCAGACATAGAATCCTTGGAAGGATCTTGGGAGTGCTTATCTTCGCTGAGCACATTGATATCGGGTACGGGAGCTTCGGTGGCTACATCGGGTTCCGTCGTATTTGTAGTGGTTGTTTCCGGCTCTTCATTGGGCTGTGCATCCGGTTCTCCCGATTCTTCTGTAGCAGTTGTGGTTGAGGGAAAAACCGAGTTCTTACCTGTTGCTATAGCCTCGTAGCCCACATTTCTGAGCTGATTTTCTCGGGCGCAAGAAGCCATTGTGAAGGCGGTACTGGACACCACGATAAATACACCGGCAGCTTTCATCCAGCGCGAAAGATGCCCCCGGCTTGGTGACTGCCGCTGGCTCGATGTTGCCGAACGTGAAGTGCGAGTGGAGAGGAATTCCATCATAGGTATGTTTCTTTCTCTGAGGAGCTAAGCAGTAGCCGAGTGGTTAGCAGTCAAGCCGGTAGTCAGCCATTGGCTGTAGCACTATCGTGTACTCCAGGTTATCGGCGCATCACTTTCTTGGAAAGCCAATTGCCCAGGAACTGCGCAATTTGGACAATAATCACAATGGCAATCACCGCAACATAGGTGACTTCCAGGTCATAGGCGCGGTAGCCATACACGATGGCAAAGTCACCGATACCTCCGCCGCCTACATAGCCAGCCATAGCGGACATATCAATAATGGCAATAAAGATAAAGGTGTACCCCAAAATCAGTGGGCCCAAGGCCTCGGGAATAATGACAGTTCTAATAATCTGCCAGGGGGTAGCCCCCATTGAACGAGCAGCCTCGATAACTCCGGGGTCTATAGCTACCAGGTTCTGTTCCACAATTCGAGCCACCGCAAAAGTAGCTGCTATGCACATGATGAAAACAGCAGCGTTTCTGCCAATGGTGGTTCCCACCACCGCTAAGGTCAGCGGAGCAAACATCGCGATGAGGATAATGAAGGGAATTGGGCGAATAAAGTTCACTAAAATGTTCAAAATCCAGTAAACAGGGCTATTCTGCAAAATCCCGCCTGGACGTGTGGTGTAGAGCAAAGTACCCACCAGCAGACCGAAAATACCGCCCACGATGAGGGTGGTGAACACCATGATGAGGGTATCCCCAATGGCCTCTACAAAAGTGGAGCCCAAACGGTTCCAATCAGCTGCCAGAACAAGAGTGTTCATCGCTGCACCTCCTGGGAAGTAGTACTGGGATTTTGTGAATTACTAGTGAAGTCCAAGACCTTCTTGGTGGATTGCGGGGAATCAACGCTGGTGCTAGTAATTTCAGTAATTTCCGTGGTGCGCTTGAGCTTGTCATAAAAACTATTGATGAGCTCTTCGGAGCCTATCAAGCGGACTGTCACCTTACCGAAGGATTGATGCTGCAAAGTGGTCACTCCACCATGCACAATGCTGATAGAACCACCGTGATCGACAAAATCCGAGGTAGTACTAAAGAAGTGTGAGTTTTCGGTGAGATTCACCGTAAACAGGCGCCCTTCGTGAATAAGTAGCTCTTCGGACTCAATGGAATCAGGGGTATTTCTTAAGGAGGTAGCCACGAAACGCTGTGTCACTGGGTTTTGTGGATGAGAGAAAATATCATAGACGGAGCCGTACTCCACTACTTTCCCATTTTCCATCACGGCTACTTTATCGGCAATCGAACGCACCACATCCATTTCGTGCGTGATCACAACAATAGTAATCCCCAAATCACGGTTAACACGTCGCAAAACCTCAAGGACTTCCTGAGTGGTTTCTGGGTCTAAGGCGCTTGTAGCTTCATCGGCCAAGAGCAAGCTGGGCGACGTCGCTAAGGCTCGGGCGATGCCTACACGCTGCTTTTGTCCACCAGATAGCTGCTCAGGGTAGTTATCCCCACGGTCGGAAAGGCCCACAAAGTCCAGCAAAGTTGCCACTCGCTGTACGCGTTGCGCTTTTGGCATTTTGGCTAACTGTAGTGGATACTCAACATTGCCAGCCGCAGTGCGAGAACTAAACAGATTAAACTGCTGGAAAATCATTCCGATATTTTTACGCAGTCCCCGCAATTCTTTTTCTGACTTACCCACTACGTTTACGCCATCAAGCAGTAACTCTCCAGAGGTGGCTGTATCTAACCCATTAATCAGCCGCACCAAAGTAGACTTACCGGCGCCGGAATATCCGATAACTCCTAAAATTTCTCCCGGCTCCACGGTGAGAGTCACTCCGTCGACGGCATGAACCTCACCCGCACCTTTTCCACGAGCAGCAAATGTTTTTGTCACATTTCGAAACTCAATCCTGGTTCCCTGCTGTGCATGAGATGCGGTGTTGTCCTGTGTAGTTGTGGATGGTGCATGAGGAACAGAAGCCTCCCCCTTGGAATACTGTGGAGTCTTAGGTGAGGAATTCTGCTGTTGTGCATCGCCACGTGCTGAAATCTGTGTCATGCTGTCGCCTCTCGGTGAGAGATAGTTTCTTGAGAAGAGCTCTCCTGCAGGAATGAGTTTCCTGATTGATGGGTGTTCCGGGGATTAATTTTCCGATCGGACGGCGTCTTCTAGGCGTGTAAGAATTTTCTGGAGTTCCTCGGGAGCGTTGTCCATCGGAACTGCGGTGTCCTTGGAATCCTCAGCCATAGCGGCGATGACCTCTGGGTCCTTCCAGATCTTGACCAATTCCTTGATTTTTGGCCCTTTCACCGGGTCATCTGCTATGGCCTGGGTGGTGGCAAAAATGTTGATATACGGCTCGGAGGACTTGGCGTTGGGGTTGTCCTTGAATGCAGCGGTTTCCGGGCTAATGTTGGCGCGGTCTAACCAGGAGTTGTTGATAATAGCGGGTTTGCCTTCGCCCCACACAGTTGGCGTTTGAGCCGCATCAACAGGAACAACGGTGACTTTAGATTTCTCCTGGTCAATATCTGCAGGGGTGGGGGTGACTAAATCTGGGTTCTTGAGGGTGACTAGTCCCGCTTGTACCAGAACAGTAATGGCGCGTCCTTGGTTGGAGTCATCATTGGGGATGGCTACCTCTTGGCCTTCGATACCGTCTAAGTTGCTGTGGTCCTTCCAGAACAAATCCAGTGGGTAAATCTCCCCAGCGCCAACAGCAATAAGCGGAGTGGCAGACTTAACGTTATACGTGGCCAGGAACTTCAGGTGCTGGAACTTGTTGACGTCAATTTGTCCCTGGGAGACGGCATCATTGACAGTGTTGTAATCGCTGAAGGGAACAATCTCCAGGTTGATATTGGCAGCCTTGGCCTTTTCTTCAAAAACGCTCCAGGCCTTTTGGTTGGAGTCCGTCGTCCCAATCTTGATGGTGTCAGCGTCTGCAGAGTTATTCGCGCAGGACACCATGCCGGTGGCGGTGATAACCGTGAGGGCAGCGGCGGCTAGTGCTTTGGTGAGAGTGTTACGAAACATCATGGGTCAGTTGCGTCCTTTCTTATAAACGTCTTTCCCTAAAACGTCCCGCTCAGTCTACTTGGCACTCCTGCATCTTGTTCAACTCATCGTTCACCCTGAGTGTGAGTAGGTGTTCGTAACCTTGGCAGGGATTTTTGTGTCATGCCTGCTGAAAGGCTGCTGTATGCGTGGAAACGCATTGCCTAAAGTGCTCATCTATGATTAGAACAAATATACTAATAATGGATGATGTCTAAGGGGTTGTTATGAGGCCTTTTGCGGAGCTTCACGCCTGCAGTAGTTACTCCTTCTTGGAGGGGGCTGCGAGTCCTGAGTCTATGGTGAGGCGGGCCTCTGAACTTGAGCTTGAGGCTATAGCTCTTTTAGATCGAGATGGTTTTTATGGGGCCATGAAATGTGCTGAAGCCGCTAGGGAGGAGGGCGTCGCCACGGTTTTTGGTGCTGAATTGAGCCTTCCGGAGGGGAGGCTTCCGGTGTTATGCCGGGGTGTGGAGGGCTATCGGCTGTTGTCTCATCTCATCACTGATGCGCGGATGAGGGCGGGAGTGAAAGGGGAGGTGATTTATCCACCCTTGGAGGAAATTGCTCACTATGGGCAAGGGAAATGGGTGTTCCTGTTGGGATATCAATGGGCAGACAGGATGGATGAATTCGTCTCTGTGTTCGGTATTGATAACGTGGTCAGAGAGTTTGCTGTGACCATGTCACCGGAAGATAGTGACCACCATGAAGAACTGTTGCGGTGGAACAATATGAGGGGAATTGTGACTGCTTATCCTGGGGTGGATTGTCGAGGGAAAAGTGGGCTTGCACATGCGAAAAGATCACTTTCTAGACTGCTTACTACACAAAAAGCAGACCCTTTTGTTCATCCGATGGGGGCGCCGTGGTTGCGTAGTGGTGAGCAGCTGGCACAGATGGCGCCTCATATACAAGATTTTTTAGAGACCACGTGTGAGGTGGCGCGGGAATGTGCTTTTACTTTTGACTTGGTGAAGCCGGAACTTCCGCAGTTTCCTGTGCCGAAGGAGCATACAGAGATGACGTGGCTTCGCCATCTTACGCAGGAACGCGCGCAGCGTCGCTATGCTCACCGTTCGGAATCCGTATGGTTGCAGGCACAGCAGCAGATAGAACATGAGCTGGAAGTTATTGAGCAGCTCAATTTTCCGGGGTACTTCCTCATCGTGACGGACATAGTAGATTTCTGCGCGAAGCACAATATCTTTTGCCAAGGACGCGGTTCTGCAGCTAACTCCGTGGTGTGTTTTTCCCTCGGCATCACCAATGCTGAGCCCATCTCCGCAAAACTGCTTTTTGAGCGTTTCCTCTCTCCATACCGTGACGGTCCGCCAGATATTGATGTGGATATTGAAAACACTCGCCGTGAGGAAGTAATCCAGTATGTTTACCAGCGCTACGGACGGGATAACGCAGCCCAAGTGGCCAATGTGATTACTTATCGAAGGAAAGGGGCCCTTCGGGATGCTGCTCGGGCGCTCGGGTATCCGGAGGGTATGGGCGATGTGGGGGAGTATCCCGATGAAGTTGTGGAGTTGGCTGCGCAACTTCAAGGCCAGCCTCGGCATCTGGGAATTCACTCTGGTGGGATGGTGATTTGTGACCGTCCCCTGGCAGATGTGGTTCCTACTGAGTGGGCAAGGAAGTCTGGGCGCTCCGTTATCCAGTGGGATAAGGAAGATGCTGCTGCCGCTCATCTGGTCAAATTTGACCTGCTGGGACTGGGAATGTTGGGTGCGCTACATCACATGGTAGACATGGTGTACCAGTCGCGCGGTATCCATGTGGACTTGTGGGAATTGGATTTATCGGAGCCGGAAATTTACCAGATGCTCTCGCGCGGGGACGCTGTTGGAGTGTTTCAGGTGGAATCTCGCGCCCAGTTGGCCACTTTGCCACGCCTGAAACCGCAAGTGTTCTTCGATTTGGTGGTGGAGGTGGCGCTTATCCGTCCAGGGCCTATCCAAGGCGGTTCTGTCCATCCTTACTTACGACGCCGCTGTGGGGAGGAGCCTGTGACCTATGAGGTTCCAGTGTTAAAAAAATCCTTGGAAAAAACTTTAGGTATCCCGCTTTTCCAAGAACAATTGATGCAGATTGCTGTGGATGCAGCAGGGTTTAGTGGGGGTGAAGCTGATCAGTTGCGTCGAGCAATGGGTGCTAAGCGTTCTGAGGAGAAAATTGAACGGCTTAAAAAAAGATTCTACCGGGGGCTAGAGCAGACAAGCGGACTTGTGGGAGAGGCCGCAGATACGTTGTGGAACAAAATTGCTTCCTTCGCTACCTATGGTTTCCCAGAATCCCACTCTCAGTCTTTCGCAGCCCTAGTGTATTTTTCCGCTTGGTTTAAGTATCACTATCCCGCAGAGTTTTACGTGGGGTTGTTACGCGCTCAACCTATGGGTTTCTATTCTCCGCAGTCCCTCATCCAGGATGCTCGTCGGCATGGAATCAGGATTCTTCCCATCAGTGTGAACCATTCCCAACGCGAAGCGACGGTGGTGAAGTTTTCGAGTGAGATGGCGTCTGCAGGGAATACGGAGCTGTCTGCAGGCAATGAGATGACAGAGGATACGCAGGAGTTTGGTATCAGGCTTGGGCTCAATATGGTTGCCGGTCTTGGGGATGACGCTTGTGATCGCATTGTGGCTGCTGCTCCATTTCGGAGCGTGAGAGAGCTCTCGCGCTGCGCAGGGCTGACAGTAAAGCAGATAGAAAACTTAGCTTTGGCCGGCGCCTTGTCAGATTTGTCTGTATCCAGAAGAGAAGCCCTGTGGCAAGCTGGAATACGAGAGACACAAGGAATGCTGCCTGACACCTCAGCGGTGGTGGCTCCAGCCTTACCTGGAATGAGCGCTTTGGAACTGATTGCTGCCGATATTTCCACCACCGGAGTTACTCACAATCTGCAGCCTATGGAACTGTTGCGCGCTCAACTCGACGAGCGTGGAGTTATTACTGCAGCTCAGTTAGCGGAGGTGGAAGATGGTACTCGCGTGAAGGTGGCTGGGATTGTTACTCACCGACAGCGCCCAGCCACAGCGTCAGGTTTGGTTTTTCTAGGTATGGAAGACGAGACAGGGCTTATTAACGTGGTGGTGTCTCGTGGGCTGTGGAAAGTCCAAGGGGATGTCCTCGCTCGAGCTAAAGCACTGGTTATCCGGGGCATTGTGCAAAACGCTAGCGAGGCCACCAGCCTTGTGGCAGATTTGTGTGAACCTCTCCAGCTAGGGAATCTACTTAGTCGTGGTTCCCGAGATTTCAGGTGAAAACTCAGCACGAGACGAGGCCAGGAGATTCCTCCAGATGCTTTTAGGGAGACGAGCTCTAGATGAGGCTTCGACACCGAGGGGGTGAACGTGGGGTGTAAGGCACTGTGGATGTGAGGGGTTCGGGAACGAAAGCACGTGGAAAGGGCTAAAATCCGGGATAACTCGAGTCCGACTTTGTAGGAAGGTGTTTCCATGTCCACGTTCACACGCCGTTTGTCTGCTGTTTCCGCTGTCCTCGTTATGGTTGTTGCCGGTGCTGGTGCTGCTAGCGCGGCTCCCAGTGCGCCCGCGAAGGATGCTGTGCATCACGTCAAACACGAGGTCAAGCATCAGGTTCAAGGTCAGATTGAGAACCTGAAAAAGGTAACTCCCGCTGATGTGGTGAACACAGTAAAGAACCAGCCCAAGGCTGCCGTTGCCGCTGTGAAAGATGCGGTGGAAGATGTTAAAACCATCAACAGTGAGCTTGCTGAAGAAGTCGTTGAGAGCTACAACGAGCCCATCGTAGACTTTGTTCCGAACCTGATCAGTGAGTTCCAAGAAGAAGTTACCGAAGCTCTTGAGGATTAAGCGGTTCATCATAAAACCGTGAGTGTTTATGGCAGGCGTGTATGTTCTAACAGTGCTTCTTCAACACAATGGGTTTGAACCTCAACACAACACCCAACATCGACTGCGTTATCGAAGCACACAGCCAACTCCTCCTCATGCTCCACGAGGACTGGGCAACAGAAAACAAAGTCACATTCCTGTTAGAGGGTTTTAGCGTCATAACACGTCTGCTGTTCATAGCTGTAGCTTATGTTCACTACATGGGCGAACATATCACGTGTCACACCGTCAGATTCCACAAGGTTATGTGACAGCAGCAGGTACAGCTCTCCTGTCCGAACATGGCTTCGCTCCATAGCATCCATGTATTCACCCCGTTCAATATTGCCCCACAGGATTTGTTTTCCTAGTTTCTTGTCTATAACCAGGTCAAGCCATAGGCGGAGAGCTCGCCCGTTGCCTTCCCTAAACGGGTGGGCGACGTTAAGCTCCGCATACTTGTTTACAATGTTCTGAAACGAATCCACAGGGAAGGTGCTATCAATATGGTGTAGCTCCTGGGGAAGGTATTTCCAGGAACAGAAACGAAAACCGTCTTTTGCAATATCGACGGTCCGAAGTTGCCCCGCCCACTCGTATATATCTTGGAAAAGATAATGGTGGATATTGGTGAGGGACTCAACACTGCCCGGGGTAAAAGAGTCCAAAATGTGCTCGTCCCAGAGCCGCATTGCTCTTATTTTTGATAGCCGTTCTTCTTCTTTTGCTAGCTCAAGTTCACTGGTGATTCCTAAAAGATTAGGGATGGCAGACATATGTTGTCCCTTTCTGGCTCTGAAAAGGATGGTATCACTAGCACAGTGGTGGGCTGGTAGAGTCTGACTGAAAGCACAACCACACAAGACAGGCTAAAAAGTGACCACACCACACGGCCGCACCACATCTCAACGGGTCCAGGCAGGAAACCAGAGAACATTTATCGCACAAGCGTGGGAGCAAGTGTTCCTATGCCCCGCAGTAGCCTCTGCATCGGCTATGTCCGAAAGTCCTCGTGCATTCACGGAATCCACCTGAGAACCCTCATTTTCTATATCAGTCGGAGTCTGCTGAGTTGCAGCACCTATTCACCCCAGTTACACCCAGCCTTATGAACTTATGAAGAGCTCTCAATCCTCCCGCAGAAAGTCATATCGCACCGATATTGACGGTCTCCGCGGCCTAGCCATTGCATTAGTGGTTTTCTTCCATGCCTTTGTTGGTCGCGTGTCTTCAGGTGTGGACGTTTTCCTCTTTATTGGTGGGATATTCTTCTTCGCTCCTCAAATCCGCTCAGCGTTATCTGGAACGTCACTCACCATTGTTCAAGCACTCATACGACTCTTTCGCAGGCTCTTCCCTGACTTGGTTGCTGTGCTCTGTGGATCACTGCTGCTGGTGTGGTGTTTTTATAGCAACATTCGCTGGGGAGACGTCGGTAAGGATGCCATTGCGTCCTTACTCTATATTCAGAATTTTAACCTTGCTGCTGCGGGTCGAGATTATGCTGCTATTAGCAGTGATGTAAGCATTTTCCAGCACATTTGGTCCATGTCTGTCCAATTGCAGATCTATGTGGGCTCCTTGGCTGTTATAACCTTGCTAGCCTTCATATTGCGGGGAAAGCCCTGGGCTAGGAAAGCTTTTTTCTGGCTTCTCGTTGCTGCCACCGCGTTCAGTTTTGTTATGGCAGTTGTGTATAACCGCACCGATCAGGGATGGAATTATTACTCTCCGCTCACCAGGTTTTGGGAAATAGGCTTGGGTGGTCTGTTTGGGATGAAATTCATCCAGACCAGTGTGAGCGTCACGTATCGTGCATGGCGTTTACCGGCCGGAATAGTGGGACTTTGTCTTATTGGCTTTACTGGGTTATTTCTTAATGGAGCCCAGCAATTCCCTGGCCCGCTGACGCTGATTCCTCTCGCAGGTGCGGCGTTAGTTATATGGTCTTGTAATCCAGAAAAAGTCAGCTCCAGCCAGCAGGAGGATACTGCGCAGGATGGGGTTCACGGTACTGCGAAGGCCCCTCTGCAGGAGATAGTACAAGATTACCGTGGCGGAGTTGCGGCTATGTTGCGTTCGCCTATTCCGCAATTTTTAGGTCGCATCTCCTATCCTCTTTACCTTTGGCACTGGCCTCTTCTGGCTGTGGCCACCTACGTTTTTGCTGGTGGTGGTGTTCGCATCAATGTGGGTGGAGCAGGAATCACTGCCACGCTAGGTTTTGCGCGTGGGATGGCTGTTGGTGTGGCAGTGATTGCTCTATCAATCCTTCTCGCCTGGCTGACCCTGATTTTCGTGGAGAAACCTACGCGCCAGAAGACAAAGCCTCAGCGTTCATGGGTACTTTTCGACGTCGCTTATCTCAAGGATGCTTTGAGACGTTTCTCGGAGCGTGCGCTGGGTATCGTGCTGACGGCATCCTGTACCGCTGTGGTACTAGGTGGGGGAGTGTGGATGCAGGACGTCAGCCTCCACAGTAGCCAGGTTCCAGAGCAATCCGAATTTGATTTGTCATACTATCCCGGTCCGTTGGCCCTGCTCAACGGCCAGTCAGTATCTCCGCAGACACCTCTTCCTCTGGCACAAAGTTCCATTGAAGAGTTTTATCCGCAGAGCGCAGAAGATGGTTGTACTGCGGCTATTGAAGATACAGAGCTCATTTTGGCCCATAACAACAATGGCAGTTCACAGCCCTGTGTCTATGGTGACACTGATTCCGACCGCACGATGTACTTGTTTGGAAATTCCCATGCAGATCATTTT
The DNA here is from genome assembly GCA_023432405.1 of Actinomycetes bacterium. Classification (GTDB taxonomy): domain Bacteria; phylum Actinomycetota; class Actinomycetes; order Mycobacteriales; family Mycobacteriaceae; genus Corynebacterium. Next base: position 57,718 of record JAEYUQ010000007.1, read on the forward strand.
CTTCCAGCTTTAGACGTTGTTGGGCATGAATTCCACATCAAAATTATCCTGCTGGTAAAGATGAGTTGCTATCCCGGAGGCGGCGCAATGCGCACCGACGGTACTTTCTACCCCGAGTGCAAAACCTGGGTGGACAAGGCCATGCAGTACATACTTCAGAATCCACCTACCGATGGTGTACTTATGGTGAGTACACGTCCTGATCCAGGTACTCAGGGGCCGGAACGCTCTCCAGAAGGCTTACGCACAGTTGTGGAAACCTTTACCGCACAGGGGATAAAAGTGTGGGCTTTGCGTGATAGTCCGTGGTCACATACTACTGCCGGTCCACTTGATGTTCGCCTGTGTGTGGCGGAGGGTTTCTACAACCCCGAGGATCCTGAAAAGGATTGTGGTACAGATCGGGAATTGGTGTATCTGGATCGCAACCCAGCGGTAGAGAATCTTCAAGGCTTGAACGTTACTCATCTCGATTTATCGGATGCGTTTTGTACCGAGGAGAGATGTCCTGGAGTGGTTGGCAATGTTTTGGTGTATCGGGATTCTTCTCATATATCTGATCTTTATTCCGAAAAACTCGGTTCAACTCTTGGTCAGCGTATGTTTCCCTTAGCGACGCCCGCACCGGCAACGCCGCCCACTACACCTGCACCGTCCACAGCACTGAGGCCGCAACTTTCAGCAAGATCGACATCAATGGATGCATCTCAGTCCGGTGAGACATGAGATAGCGATAATCGACTCAGTATCCCTGCCACAGAAAGCTTGTAACCGTGATACGCAACAAAGATTATTTTTCTTCGTTCTACCCCTTGCTCCAGAGGATAACCCCCGCATTTCCTAGCTGGCAGCAGATAGCCATGAAGGGACTGTGGATTGCCGCTTTAGCAGGGGTATTTCATGCCTTGGTGTGGAATGTTCTGGGCTCGTATGGCCCTGACTTTGATCCGATTTGGAATGCGGTGCAGAAATACTTGTCTGGGCAGCCGGTCTATACAGAAGACTATTCCACTCAAGACCCCCACTACCTCTACTCGCCAGGTGCCACCCTTCTTATCAGTCCAATCGGAGTGATACCGGGCCGGGATTTAGCTCGCTGGATCATGCTGTACCTGGGTGCGCTGTGTATTTTCTTGGCTCTTTGGTTACTTGTCAGGAGTGTTACCCGCCATCACAGGCTTCCAGTGTTTTTGGCATTCATCGCCTTGACGTGTTGGACTACTGAGCCGGTCAATTCAACCCTAACCATCACAAATATCAACGGATTTCTTTTCCTACTCCAGGTTATTTTTGCCTTATCTTGTGTGGAAGCAATCCGTACTCGAGAGCTTCTTGAGGAAGACAAACGAAGCTTGTGGTCCTGGAACCTTAGCTCATTGAAGAATAAGCACGTCATTATTGCTGGTCTTGCCCTGGGTTTTGCTGTTGCCATTAAGCCACAGTTTGTTGCAATGGCGGTGGTACCACTTTTAGTAGGTCAGTGGTCATTGCTGGTTTTGGCTGGATTCTTTGTCATTATCACCTTTGCTATCGGGTGGTTGACGATGAGTCAGCCTATGGATTATGTGGAGCGATTGCTTCCTTACATTGGCCAAGCACGAGGCTATAACAATGGTTCCATAGATGGTATGGCCATTCAGCTGGGCTGGTCTGACGGTTTCCGTATTGCCCTTACCGTGGTATTTCTCATTACCGTGGTCTGTTCTTTGGTGGCGCTTTGGCGTTGGAAAGATACTGACCCGATAGTGTGGATGTACTCCAGCCTGGGTGTGCTGTTTTGTGGAATTCTCATGGTGAGCGGACTAGTGCAGGGTTATTACTGTATTTGGTTGTTTCCGCTCTTTGCCACCATTGCGCTCAAGCAATCACCTATGCACAGTGTGGTCATGCTGGGTGCTGCCTGGTGCCTTATGGCAACGCCCGCCTTACCTGAGGGGGTCTGGCAACCTTTGGCAACGGTATTCCAGTGGAGAGCCTCTATTGCGTGGCTCATTATCCCAGTGACTGTTGGTATCTGGGCTTTGGTGAGGAAACCTCGGGTGCCAACAGAGCTGCAAGAAACACGCCCGGCCCAGTCGTAATCTCTGGAGAACTTCGCGCAGAGACCGGCCGCGCATTGCGGTGGTCCGTACTACATAGAGTTGTGTTCAGCAACAAAAACTTTTGAGCACAGTTGCAAATCGCGATGTTTTGTGCGCATATTTGCATACCAAGCACTACGATGTGCGCAGAGGACGTCACCGTACCGACGCCTCGTGACCAACCGAAGGAGAATTTATGTCCCGTTTTAGTCTTCGCGCTACTGCTGTTGCTGCTGCTGTTGCGGTAAGTTTTGCCGGCGTTTCCGTAGCGACGGCCGCTCCGGCCAGCGACGTCGATAAGGCAGCCGCTGAAACTGCCACCACGGCGCCGAAGCATGAGCTCAAGGATGTTGCTCAGCATCGCGCACTGGAGGTGTTCCACCAGGTTATTTTGGGTGAGGCGCTTCCTAGCATGGAGGAAATGGATGCCCAGATGGCTGAAGAGCTGGCTGAGAAGTATGATCTGGACGCCGAGAAGCTGGCTGCTGTGTGGGAGAAGACTAACACTGCTGCTGTGGGGCTCAACGGTCAGTTGGTGGCTGTGGAAGAGTTCATTGCCAAGGTGACTGGCAAAGATCAAGAGGAGATCCACGAGGCTGTTCTGGACGCTCTCTTGAAGGTGTCTGAGAAGAATCCGGCGTTGGCGAAGGCTATGGAGAGCTATCACTCTGCTTTGGCAGATGAATCCGAGGCCGAAACAACTGAGTCTGAGAACGCTGAGTCTGAGGCTTCCGAAAAGGGACACAAGGCTCACCATGCTCATCCCGTGAAGAAGGCCAAGGACGCTCCGAAGCCGGAGAAGGCTCCGAAGCCCGAGAAAGTGGCCAAGGCTGAAGAGGCTGCACAGGCAAAGGCCTCTGAGCTGAAAGAGAAGGCTGAGTCCTTCCTGCAGACTCTTAAGGAAGAGAAATAGGCTAAGCTGCCCAACTCTCCCTGGGGGTTGAATGTGCGCGGTGTGAGGTTACAGGGCTTCCGTTTCCCGGAACCTGGGTTTGCCTGGCACCGCGTTTTTCTATGCGGTAATACGTGCATAGAGGGTTTCAGGCTCCTTTTTGCCTGATGGTGTACCTCAAAAATACTGCTAGGGGAGTGTTTTTCCTAACGATTTGTATCCACAGCAGGCGCCTGTGTAGAGTGTTGTCTCGTGCGCAGGGCAGCTTTCCCTGGAGTACATTAAGGCCCTGTGGCGCAGTTGGTTAGCGCGCCGCCCTGTCACGGCGGAGGTCGCGGGTTCAAGTCCCGTCAGGGTCGCGGAAGTTGTTTCCTTGTGAAAGAACTTCTGGCCAGATAGCTCAGTCGGGAGAGCGTCCGCCTGAAAAGTGGAAGGTCAACGGTTCGATCCCGTTTCTGGCCACAACCCCGCCCCAGATTCTTCATTGACACCTGTGAATGAGTCTGGGGTTGTCTTATGTTCGGTGTAGCGCTCCCTAAGTGTCTCGAGGTTCTCCCCTCTATGTCACTTGGGACGGGAAGACTCCTTGGCATCATGTCTCATGGGACTGACATCATCAAAAAAGCTCTTGACTCTTCAACTGAAGAATCAAGAGCTTGTTATTCTCGGAGGGAAAATTACACTTTTCCTTCCGACAACAATCCTTTACAGGTGGGCGTTCAACCAGCTAATAACAGTGTTAATAGCTTCGGTTTGAGCAGGATCGTTGAATACCTCGTGGAACTGCCCCTTGAAGGTAATCAGCTGCTTGTCGGTAGAGGAAATTCCGTTGTACCAATCCCGTGAGAAATAGGTAGGCACAATCTCGTCATGACCACCCATCGTCACCAAGGTGGGCTCTTTGAAATCAACGGCATTGACGCCGTTATAAATAGCGCTGAACGCTAGCTGCTGAGCCATACCAAGGGAGAGTTTGGAGTTGTTATACGGGTCAGTGGAATACTCGTCGCGCACATTCTTGGATGAGGATGTCTTAGAACCCACCGGGTTGCTCACCTGGATCTTGTCGGAGCCGGGCAGTGACGGGGCACGCATCGCCGTGCGCTTAGGAATCTCCTTGATCACACTGGCATTGAACGTTGTCAGCTGTTGCAGTGGCAGCCGATCGTAAATGGCGGGCTGTGCCTCGCGCTGAACCTTGGTCATCTTCTCGGGCGTGATGGTCTTCCCCTGAGCATTTCCACCGTAGGGGTTAATCAGCGCGCCACCCCCGTTGGCAACAATTCCGTCCACCGTACCCGGGTACTTGATGCCGTAGAAATCAACGGCGAGAGCTCCCATAGAGTGTCCCAGCAGGAAGGTCTTGGTAGTAGGATTCTCAGACTTGGCCTTCTGAACCAGGATGTTGAGATCGTCTACGAGATAGTGGAAGTCATCAATATGACCACGGGCTACAGGCGTGCCCTTTACCTGACCGGAGTGTCCATGTCCGCGGTGATCCAGGCGGTACACGTTGTAGCCCGCGTTGAGCAGCTTGCCAGTCACCCATTCATAGCGTCCCAGGTGCTCGGCAGCGCCGTGAACGACAACCACGGTGGCTTTAGCACCAGGGATGGTGTTGGACTTCCAATAAATCTTGGTGCCCTTTCCATCCTTAGAAGTAAAGTAGCCGTCTTGCACTGTCACTTGGCGGCCATCCTTGGTCACAGTAGGCGCCGGAGTGGTGGGCAGTTCTACAACAGCGTTAGCTTGGGTATCCAACGGCGGCTCCAGCACATTCTGAAGTGAATCCAGAGGACTTGACGACGCCGTTGCTGGAACGGCTAGAACCATAGCCACACTAGTGGCCACTCCAATGGCCAGGGTTTTCCTATTGAGCATGACAACCTTTCTTGAGAATCAAGAATGTTCTGGGCGTGCTCCTGGGCAAGGATGCTCTCAAGAGAGCTCCCTGGGCAGGAACGTAACAGGCGTATGTGCCTAGTCGAGAACTTTCCCGGTGGTTTTTCCTGGGATGACCCCATTGCCTCCTAAGCTACCGGGAAGTTTTGTAAAAGCGGAAGAGGATGTGCGGGACATGGGGAATAAATACCCCTGTAATGGGGTGGCTATGTGAATTAAGTTTACATTTTACTGCAATCATGTTACGCAATGTGTCTTGTTTAGATTTGTGGGGAAACGCTCCTGGCGGAGGCTCCGACGTCACTTCTCAGTGTGGTTACTCCTTGCTTCTTCGAATGTCGCCTTTCTTTCCTCGCCCCACAGCAACAGCAAGCACTACACTGATACAACGTGAATTTCACGGAACCGCTGAAGGTTGTGGTGCTCGCTTCGGGTAGCGGGACTTTACTGCAAGCCATATTGGATAACCAGGACAGTACGTACCGCGTTGTCGGCGTGGTAGCAGATGTCGAGTGTGAAGCTCTGGAGCGTGCAACCCGCGCGGGCGTCGATAAGCGATTAGTGGAGCTGGGAGAGGATCGAGCGGAATGGAATGAGCGCCTGGCTCGCACCGTAGAATCTTTCGCTCCTGACCTTGTTGTCTCCGCTGGTTTTATGAAAATCCTGGGGGAAGAATTCCTGGAGCGGTTCGGTGGACTCACAATCAACACCCATCCAGCGCTTCTGCCGTCTTTCAAAGGTGCCCATGCTGTGCGTGACGCCCTTGACTACGGTGTGAAAGTTACTGGATCAACGGTTCATTTTGTTGATGCCGGAGTAGATACCGGCACGATTATCGCGCAGCAGCCGGTGCGAGTTGAGCCCGGAGATACTCAAGATAGCTTGCATGAGCGTATTAAGCAGGAAGAAAGAAAGCTCATTGTGGCGATACTGCGTTCTGCGCACGTTGATCACGCAACCAGGAAGGTCGAATTCGATAAATGAGTGAAGTCAAGGCAGTCAAGCGCGCCCTCATCAGTGTCTATGACAAGTCAGGTCTCGAAGACCTGGCGAAGGGTCTTGCTGACGCTGGAGTAGAGATTGTTTCCACTGGATCTACCGCCAAGAAAATTGCTGAAGCTGGGGTAGCGGTCACTCCCGTAGACCAGCTCACCGGATTCCCCGAAATCCTCGAAGGGCGTGTCAAAACTCTGCATCCGAAAGTTCACGCCGGTTTACTTGCAGACACCAGGAAAGCTGAGCACTGCGAACAAATCAAGGAACTGGGAATTGAACCCTTCGAGCTGGTTGTGGTTAATCTCTATCCCTTCACCGACACCGTTGCCTCTGGGGCGGACTTCGATGCCTGCGTAGAGCAAATTGACATCGGAGGCCCCTCTATGGTGCGTGCAGCTGCAAAGAACCACCCCTCGGTTGCTGTAGTGGTGGATCCGGCCCGCTATGGAGAAGTGGTGGACGCTGTGAAAGCAGGAGGATTCACCCTTGCACAGCGTCGTGCCCTTGCAGCCGATGCCTTCCGCCACACTGCTTCCTATGATGTAGCGGTAGCTTCCTGGTTGGGCTCTCAACTTGACGACGCCCCCGAATTCCCGGCGTGGATTGGTGCTACACACACCTTGAGCCACCAGCTGCGATACGGAGAAAACCCGCACCAAACCGCAGCTTTGTACCTGGGTACTGAGGGTGGGGGAGTAGCTCACGCTCAACAGTTCAACGGAAAAGAGATGAGCTACAACAACTACCAGGACACCGACGCAGCCTGGCGCGCCGCGTGGGATCATGAGGAACCCTGCGTTGCCATTATCAAACACGCCAACCCCTGCGGGATTGCGGTAGGCGAGGATATAGCTGCGGCTCACGTGGCTGCTCACGCCTGCGATCCCATGAGCGCCTACGGTGGAGTTATTGCCGCTAACCGAACGGTAACCCTCACGATGGCTGAGCAGATCAAGCCCATTTTCACCGAGGTTATTATTGCCCCTGACTATGAGCCCCAGGCTCTCGAGCTCTTGAAGACCAAGAAGAACCTGAGGATTCTCCAGGCAGAAGTTCTACAGAGAAAGGGCTTCGATCATAAAGAAATTACTGGAGGGCTCCTGGTACAAGAACGAGATGCTGTTCACGCTGAGGGTGACGATCCGAAGAATTGGGAGCTCGTGGCAGGGGAGGCAGCAGACGCAGCAACCCTGAAGGATTTGGAGTTTGCGTGGAGAACTGTTCGAGCGGTGAAGTCTAATGCGATCCTTCTTGCCCATGATGGTGCCACTGTGGGCGTGGGCATGGGTCAGGTAAACCGCGTGGACTCTGCAAAGCTAGCCGTAGAGCGTGCCAATACTCTGGGCGGAGACAACAATGAACGTGCCCGTGGGTCAGTAGCTGCATCTGATGCTTTCTTCCCCTTTGCTGACGGCTTTGAGGTTTTGGCCGAGGCCGGTGTCACTGCCGTTGTCCAGCCTGGTGGCTCCATCCGAGACGAGGAAGTTATTGAGGCTGCCAAGAAAGCAGGAGTGACGATGTACCTCACAGGAGCACGCCACTTCTACCACTAAATCCTCAGTAAGGTGGTGTACTCCCAACCCGCACGTTCCTTCTGGGAATTTGTCTTTGTAGAGCAAATTCTCAGTTGGTGCGTGGCCTGGTTTCTGAGGACTCAACCTGCAGGTGACCGTTTTTTAAAGCAACTCGAGAGGTTCCAGTTAGGGACGGGTTGGCTTCAAAGTCCCCTTCGGCAAGAGCGCTATAGCTCACCACAACAACTCCATCTTCAATACGCAGAGGTTCAAAGTCGGAGCGTCCCATGTGTATTTCTGGAGAGAAGTCTTCCAGAACATCTATGAAATGTAGGTCTTGATCCAGAACCGCTAGCATTGGTGGCCAACCCACTCCGCCTAGATAACAATGCAATTCCAGCGCTATTTCGTCCCCCGGTTGTCCATCAAGATCTCCGGCGGTGGTGTTAATGGTGGTGATGTCGGGTTCTTCTCCGGAGTACACCCAGGAAAGCCCATCTCCAATCCACGTTCCTCCGAAGTCTTTACCCATCGAGCTTTGCAGGAATCCATTGGTGAGCCGTCCGGCGTCATGATTACACACGGCAGGAACCTCCATGCTCAGCATGTCTTGTTTCAGTCTTTGCAGCTCACTAGCGCTGAGAGTGGCAGCGGGTAGTTTTTCTGCTTGATTTCCACCTGAAGCGCTGCACGAGGTGCTAGCTATTCCCAACCCCAGGACAAGGAAAACGGATATGATCCTGCTTGGTTTCATAGAAGTGACTTTATAGCAAAAAATACCTTTTACTGCAGGTGTGAAACTACCCCAACGTCCCAGCGTGAAGCTCCTCAACTTCTTGCTATGGCTCTGGACATTGTTAAAACGCAAGTGAAAAGTAGATGTTTGCACCAGGTTACTGGGTGTTTCCGTTGGGTTTTAGGCTTCGGATTCCTGCTTGAGGAGCGCCAATGTGCGCTGGGTTCGATCCTCCGGGAGAGGTGTGTTCAGAACAGTAAGCGCGGCGTCGGCAAGGACAATTGCAATCTCTGGAAGTTCAGTATCAGACAGAGGCGCCGGAATTGTCCCGTCATTCGGACGCATAGTGATGACGCCACTTGCCAGAATATAGGGCAAATCACACCGGGGATCGCCCTCGCCAACAATCTCCTCAGCTAACTTTCGGTAGAACCCAGCGAGTTTTTCTCTAGCCGTGTGATACTCCTCAAACTCAGGTGAAACAGCTGCAGGGAGCTGGTAAAGCCTTCCCAAATTCCAACGAGTTGAGAGAAGAATACGAGTCTGCGCGGCAACCAAAGACCAGAGCCGCATAGCAGCAGTGGCATCAGTTGTAGACATACGTTCGGCTAACTCGGTGAGCGGATCCACTGTGGACTTCAGAATGGTCAGGAAAATATCCGCCTTTGAGGCGAAGTGATAGTACAAGGACGCTTGGCGAATACCCACCGCGTCTGCAATTTCGTGGGTTGAAGTGGTGACAAAACCCTGTTTAGTGAAAAGCTCCGAGGAGGCATCCAAAATCTCCTCGCGAGCACTGGAAGCACGCCGCCGAGCATTCTTCTTGCGGGGACGCCCTACCGTACCTGTCACTCACATCACCATTTCTGCAACTATCATGTGGTCCATCAACGAGATTCCCCATGCCCTGTTGCATGAGAAATGGAAAACTCTGGCTTTCTACTAAACAGCTGTGCCTAGTAGTTATAGCTGGAAGGTGATTGACGCACCACGGGTCAAATTCTGGCTAAACAGAATCAACGCTTCATTCTAGCCAAACTTCACAGTGAGGGGAATGCTTCCAGCAATATTTTCTAACGAACGACCTTTACGCATTGTAGTAAGGAGGGGTGGGTCAGCTGTGGGAGGGGTGGTCAGCTGTGGAGAGAGCGCTGGGAGGTGAGTGTGGGAATCATCCCCATGTAGGAATCTTCCCCATGTAGGGAAAACAAAAAGCCACATTGACTTTCGTGGCTGCTCTTTATAGGGGGCAGAGGAAAGTTCAATGCGGCTAGTGCTGCTGCTGCTGAGTCCCTCTCTTTAGCGAGAGGTGAACGGCAGGAGAGCCATTTCACGAGCGTTCTTGATAGCGGTGGCTACCTGACGCTGCTGCTGCGGTGTCAGACCAGTGACGCGACGAGAACGAATCTTGTGGCGGTCAGAGATGAAAAGACGCAAGGTCTTAATGTCCTTGTAGTCAACCTTTTCGATGCCCTCAGCCTTGAGAGGATTCTTCTTAGGGCGACGGGACTGCTCGATCCGCGGCTTCTTATGATTGTTGCGCTTCATTTGCAAAACTCCCTCGGATTACCAGCTGGACTTACGGACACCTGGCAGCTCACCGCGGTGAGCCATGCCACGCATACGAACACGAGATACGCCGAACTTACGCAGATACCCGCGCGGACGGCCATCCCATGCGTCACGGTTACGGACACGAACGGGGGATGCATCCCTGGGCTGACGGTTCAACTCAAACTGAGCCTCCAGACGATCTTCGTCGCTGGTGTTTGGGTTCTTGATAATAGCCTTCAGCTCTTGGCGACGCTCCGCGTAACGGGCGACAATAGCCTTGCGCTGCTCATTCTTGGCGATCTTAGACTTTTTGGCCATAACTATCGCTCCTCGCGGAATTCAACATGCTTGCGCACAACCGGATCATATTTCTTCAAGGTGATCCGATCAGGATTGTTGCGCTTGTTCTTACGGGTGACATAGGTATAGCCAGTGCCAGCCGTAGACTTCAACTTGATAATCGGACGAATGTCATTGCGTGCCATCTTTAGATCTTCTCCCCACGTGCGCGAATCTTGGCAACGACGGACTCGATGCCGTCGCGGTCGATGATCTTAAGACCTTTAGTGGAAACGGTCAGAGTGATGGTACGTCCCTCAGAAGGGAGGTAAAACCGACGGCGCTGCAGATTGGGATTCCAACGGCGCGACGTACGGCGGTGCGAGTGCGAGACGGACTTGCCGAAGCTCGGCTTGCGTCCCGTGACCTGGCAAATAGCCGACATAGGTTTTCTTTCTCCTAGCCGCCCACATCAAAAGTTAGTGGTAACGCTCACGATTGTTACTCACGAAGCATCTGGTTTTGGAGATACCAAACACCTTCCGTGGGCACGGAAAACCGCCTTGGAGAAGCGGATTATGGAGCGCTGCTCATGCCAGTTGACGAGGGCGAAAACGTGTATTTTCGACAACAGCAAGAGACAACCATACACGGAACTGCCTTTGGAAGCTAATCACCGTTTTCTTTCTGCTTTCCTTCAAACTATAGGAGCTTTGTAAAAGCTTGACACTAGGTCCCGAAGCTTTCAGCTTTCGGCTCCCGGAGTGAGTGGTGGGTACTTGCTAGGCAGATAAACTCCAGGTCGATTTCTCTTTTACTGAAACAGGCTGTAATATGTCGCGGGTGCTATGGGGGCAGTTATCTGCCGACGTAGCGTGGTGAATTGTACGTAGCCCAACTCAGGTTCGGCTTGTCCTCTATATATGTAGTGTGATGCTTGTGTTCTCGCAGAAGCTTCCTCCTTGATGAGTTGAGGGACTTCAGGTGCGGGAGTAAGGCACCGTAGATAGATAGAGACAGACGAGTAACGGCCTGAAGTTTCAAACCTGAGGGAACCAATTAATTATGAAGAAAGACATTCACCCGGATTACCACCCTGTGGTATTCCAGGATGCCGGAACTGGTCATAAGTTCTTGACTCGTTCCACTGCCACCAGTAACCGCACCGTTGAGTGGGAAGACGGTAACGAATATCCGCTCATCGTGGTGGACGTTACCGCTGAGTCTCATCCTTTCTGGACTGGCGCACAGCGACTCATGGATACTGCTGGCCGTGTGGAGAAGTTCAATCAGCGCTTTGGCGGGATGGCTCGCCGCAAGAAGAAGACCGCTCAGGCATAAGGATATAGAGGAGGGTAAGAAATGGCAGTCCCAAAGCACCGTATGTCTCGGGCGAACACCCGGATGCGTCGTTCTCAATGGAAAGCTAATAACGTTGCACTGCAAGAAGTGAAGGTGGATGGTCAGGTTGTTCGCATCCCCCGTCGCTTGGTGAAGGCAGCTCAGCTTGGACTTGTGGACGTCGAGGAGTTCTAAGACGTTCTAAGTACATCATCGTTTACAAGGCTTTGTGTCTTCGATGAGAGCAATACGACAAAACCCGAGAACAGGATTTCCTGTCTCGGGTTTACTTGTATGTGCCTAGGGAAGTGAATTTCTCCGTAAAAAGTTAGATAATGGAGGAATGAAAATTCTCGTGGCAGATGATGAAAAAGCCGTCCGTGATTCGCTTCGGCGCTCGCTTGTATTTAATGGCTACGAGGTGGTGTTGGCAGAAGATGGCGCTGCCGCTCTTGAAGGCGCGCAGAAAGAAGAGCCGGATCTTCTCCTTATTGATGTGATGATGCCCAAATTGGATGGGTTGGAGGTGTGTCGACGCCTGCGAAGTAGCGGATACAGCAGGCCGATTATGGTGCTGACGGCTCGGGATCAGGTTGCCGATCGCGTTGCTGGACTGGATGCTGGTGCCGATGACTATCTCCCCAAGCCTTTTGCGTTAGAGGAATTGTTCGCACGGGTTCGATCTTTGCTTCGTCGTTACTCAGTGGAAAAAACGATTGATGCTAATGAAAGTGAGCTTAGCTTCGAGGATCTCAGGATGGATTTAAATACTCGGGAGGTGTTCCGAGGGGACCATCCTATTTCCTTAACCCGAACTGAGTTCACGCTCTTAGAACTGTTTATGAACAACCCGCACAAGGTTTTGACCAGACAAAGCATTCTTGAAGATGTGTGGGGATATGACTTTCCTACGTCCGGGAATGCCTTGGAGGTTTACATCGGGTATTTGCGCCGGAAAACCGAGGCTCACGGGGAAGGCCGTCTTATCCAAACTGTGCGCGGCGTAGGTTACGTGCTTAAGGAGGCTGAAGAGTGATTCTGTTGCGGCCGAGTATCGACGCTCAGCGCGCAACTCTCAAGGCCGCGTTGGGTGCCACGAGGCTTCCTGAGAACCACGAAGACATTGACTCTTCCGATGGTTCTCCTCATACTATCCCGCAGCAATCAGCCTTTTTAACTCGGACGAATGATCTTGAGCCTTTGCTCCATTGGCTGTCTCCTCAGAGGTTTGTTTCGGGGCGTCGTGAGGGTTGTCTTTCTCGGTTGAAAGATCAACGAAACATTCCTTTGCGCCTCAGAATTGCAGCTCTTACAGCTATTTTGGTGGCGGTTATTGTTATTTTAATGTCTACGGTGGCCTATGCCACCGTGTATCAATCACTCACATTCTCATTGGATAACCAGCTGGAAGATAAGGCCTCTACACTCCTCACACGTATTGAGTCTGACCCTTCAGAAGGTAATGTTGAGCGCCTTGTTCCCCTTTTCAAAAGCTCTAACCCCACTATCCGTATATCTCTGAATCCTTCCGGGAGCGTTCACTACTACGGGGATAACCTCAGTGCCCTTGCTGATGCCACGAAGAGAAGTGGTGAGGATACCTCTATTAAAACCGTTGGCAATGAGCGAGTTATCACTAAAACAGGCAACGGTGATTCCTCAGTAGTGCTTGCGCGAGGACTTACTGATATTCACACCATTGTGTTAATCCTTGCTGTGGTTCTTCTTGGAGTGGCCCTGACAGGAGTGTTACTAGCAATTTTTGCTGGCTACATAGTAGCTAGTGTGGCACTGCGTCCGATTGCAGATTTACAAGAAACAACGGAATACATTGCTAAAACTGATGATCTGCGTCCTATAGAGATTAGCGGCAAAGATGAGATTGCGAATCTGGCGCAGAGTTTCAACTCTATGTTGGCTGCTCTTTCAGATTCTCGACGCAAGCAGGCGGAGTTTGTGGCAGATGCAGGCCATGAGCTCAAGACTCCACTTACATCTATGCGGACGAATATCGAGATGCTGCTGATGATGCAAAACGAAGCTGTGAAGAACAAGTTTACGGCTGAGGATATGGCAGAGATGGAGCATGACATCATGGCTCAAATGGATGAGCTGACCCAGCTTGTCCAGGATTTAGTGGATCTGTCTCGAGGGGAATCAAAGCAGTCTCTTCAGGATGATGTCGATATGGAGGAAACGCTCTTTGACTCTATGGAACGTGTGAAGAATCGCCGTCAGGATGTCACATTTCGCCTGGAGACATTTCCGTGGGCTTTCCGAGGAGATGCTTTCGGTATGAGCAGGGCAGTGGTCAATCTCATGGATAATGCGGCGAAATGGTCACCGCCTAATGGTGTAGTAAGGGTGAAGATGATTCCTGTTTCAGAAGATGCCATTGAGATCACCTTCTCGGATTCAGGCCCTGGAATCTCTCCCGAGGAACGTTCTAAGGTGTTTCAGCGTTTCTATCGTTCTGTGGAGGCGCGAAAGATGCCTGGGTCTGGTCTGGGGCTATCCATCGTTCACCAAACCGTAGAGAAACATGGTGGCACTATCACTGCTGAGGAATCCGATGATGGAGGGGCCATGATCAGAATCCACCTTCCCTCAAATCTTCACAACAAATCCACCGAACCTGTCCTCAAACCGGAAAACCTTGACGACGTCGCGCATTTGGTGCAGAAGCGAGGTAGTAACTCTCGACGAGTAGGTGAGGAGTTCATCCAGAAGTGGTCTAGGCAGCGCTAAATGCTGTCACCGAGGCGCTAGCTGAGGATTTCAGCTCCTGCCGACTTTTTTGGGGAATTTTCAGGTATCTGAGTAGGAGAACTTCAGCCATTTGGTTCATAATGGCAGACATGTACGATGACGATGAGATCCTTTCGGATGCTGAGAAAGTTGCCAAGAAACTGCCAAAGGGTTTCCTTGAGCAAGATGACAGTGCAGGGAACTCAGGTTCCAAGCGATCTTCGCATTCTGGTTGGCGCGAATCCCGCCACTTCTCCCGCGAGGAGTCAGAGGGTACTCCACAGAGAACCTCTCGGCGCGCTCCGAGCCACTCTCGTGGCGATAATACTTTTCAGATTCCAGATGCTCTCATTGCTGAATCTGAAGCTCAGAAAGCTCAGACTGAGGTTGAATATACAGCTGAAATACCTGTGACTGATGAGCTTGTTGATGAGCGGCAGGGTGCTGAGCCTGAGGGTGTGCAGTCGCAGGTGGTTGAGCCGCAGGGTGCTGAGCCTGAGGGTGTGCAGTCGCAGGGTGCTGAGCCGCAGGGTGCTGAGCCTGAGGGTGCGCAGTCGCAGGTGGTTGAGCCGGAGGGTGCTGAGCCTGAGGGTGATGCTGCATCGTCAGAGGGAGATTCTGACTCTCCTGATCTCTCCTATGAGTGGTCTGCAGCGTCCTGGAACTCTGCCTCTTCTGTGGAGGACACGCTCACTGATATACCCGGTGAGGTTTCTTCTGCCCCTGAAAACGTTGTGAGTGAGCCCTCTACCTCAAGTGATGGGGAGGATCAGGCTTCAACGGTTTCCGAGGTCACAGAGGAAAAGAACTATTCACCTGAGAACTATAGCTCTGCTGAGACATATGGCGATGAGGAACCCTTCTCGAGGAGTTTCTTTGACCGTGAGACTGTGCATAGTGCTCCAGTGAGAAATGGACTATTCCCCCCGAAAGAAAATGACTCTCAGGTGGAAGACTTCCAGGATGAAGATGTCACATACTCCGAGTCAACCTACAGTGAAGCGCCCTACAGTGAGACGTCATATACGCAGACCGCTGACAGCCAGCCTTCCAATGCTGAATCCCCAGACAGTGAGTTGTCAGATGCTGAGAACTCCTATGCTGAGCCAGGCTATAGCGTTTTCTCGGAGGTAGAGTCCCCACAGGTGGAGTCCACCGAGGTAAAAGCTGAAGAGGTAGACCACAGCCAGCCAGAGCCGGAGCGCCCCTCTGAGAACCTCCATCCTCAGGAAGCCTCAGTGGAGTCTCCTGTTATTCCCAGTTGGCCCTCACTGCGCGAAAGCTCTGCTCAGCCGCAGCGGGTTGTTTCTGAATCCCAGGAGGCTGTTTCTGAACAGCAGCAGGCTGTTCCTCAGCCGCAGCGGGTTGTTTCTGAGGCCCAGCAGGCTATTTCAGAACCCCAGCACGTGGCCCCTCAAGTCCATCAGAGTGTTTCTCCACAGCAGCCCGGTGTTACTCAGCCGGCTCTTTCCTCTCTCGCGCAGGATTCTTTCGCTCCGGTTCAGGCCCCCTCTGTTCTCTCAGAAGATTCTGCCCCGGAGAAGAAGACCAAGAAGTCTCGTAGAGGTTTAGGTTTTGTTGGAGCCACAAGTCTTGCTCTAGTGGCAGGGCTTATTGGTGGTGCTGCGGGTGGATTCGGCATCTACAAGTACTTGGATCAGGATGACACCACCCTCACCTCGGTAACGTCCACAGGACTCACACAGCAGTCTGGTTCCTCCAACAAGGGTGGAGCTAACAGTGTAGAAGCAGTGGCAGCGAAGGTGCTTCCCTCTGTTGTCTCCATTGATGTGTATAGTCAAGCCGCCACAACCGGCTCCTTCCTTGATCCCTTCTTCGGAATGGAAGGATTCCCGGAACAGCAAATGTCGGCTGAAGGTTCCGGATCAATCATCTCTGAAGACGGTGCCGTTTTGACTAACAACCATGTGGTTGCCGGTCTCGGTACTGATGTCAGTATTGATGTCACACTTCACGACGGTCGCGTGTTCCCCGCCGATGTGGTTGCTACAGACCCCTCTTCTGATATCGCCGTCATCAAGTTGCGGGGAGTCAGTGGGCTTACTCCCATTGCCTTCGGAGATTCCAATGCTCTTCAGGTGGGCCAGCCGGTAGTAGCGGTGGGATCGCCCCTTGGTTTGAGCGCCACTGTCACCTCAGGCATTGTGTCTGCTCTCAACCGGCCCATTAGTGCCACTGGTGGAGATATGACTGGCCAGGATCAGCAGGCCATTATCAACGCTGTGCAGACTGATGCTGCCATCAACCCCGGAAACTCCGGAGGGCCTCTCGTCGATATGAACGGTGCTCTTATCGGTATGAACTCCGTGATTGCCTCCACTGGGCAGTCCCAGGAGACTGCAGGCAACATTGGTTTGGGTTTTGCTATTCCATCGAACTATGCCAAGCGCACCGCAGATCAGCTCCTCACTAAGAAGCAAGCTGTTCAGCCAATGCTAGGCGTCAATATCTTGAGCAGTTCTGATCCCCGCACTGTTGGAATTCATGGTGCGCCTATAGCCCAGGTCAATCCCAACACCCCTGGGGAAGCGGCAGGTCTTCAGCCCGGCGATGTCATCACGAAAGTCAATGACACTCTCATTGAGCGCTCTGAGGACCTCATTGCAACCATTCGTTCTCAGGACTTCGGTGCCACTGTGACACTGACTGTCACTGATGAAAACGGTGCTAACGAGCGCACCGTACAGGTGACGCTGACAGGGGAAGACGTCACAGGGTAGATTACAAGTATTCTCTTCTGCACTCTTGAGCGATTAAGGACTTGGAATGGACACATCAGATATGTTGATCCCTACGAGCGATGGTTTGGACATCGCTGATCCAGATCCTTCTGATCTCATTGCCCAGGAACAAGAAGAGGATACTCAGCCCCGGCGTAAGGCTCTGGTTGTAGTGGTGACAGACCATCCTCGTCAGGAGACTGACGAGCTACGCCCCCTGTTTAGCATTCTGCTTCGTGAAGCGGGTTTTGAGATGGCTGGCTGCGTCACCGTGAGCTCGAAGAAGTCGAAAATTCGGGAAGCGATTGAGACAGGCGTCGTTGGTGGTATTGATCTTGTTATTACGGTTGGCGGAACAGGCGTAGGCCCGCGGGACAAGACTCCCGAGGCCACCGCCTCCGTCTTGGATC
Source organism: Actinomycetes bacterium (assembly GCA_023432405.1). Lineage (GTDB taxonomy): Bacteria > Actinomycetota > Actinomycetes > Mycobacteriales > Mycobacteriaceae > Corynebacterium. The sequence goes on from JAEYUQ010000007.1 coordinate 74,912, forward strand.
AAAGGCTCAATGGCATTGATCAGGCTCTTCGCTTCTCAGGGCTTTCCTGTGGGGCAGTTGATGCCTGTACCTCACGAGGGATTGCTGGAGTGTCTGGTTCCACGGTGGTGGTGAATTTGGCAGATTCGCGGCCAGCCATTCGAGACGGTATGGCTATGCTTGGTCAGCTTGTTCATCACGTGATTGATCAGCTGCAAACGTACAGTATTGACCAGTAAGGCTCCCGAGGTTTCATCTATGGGAGGAAAACCTAGAAGGAGAGTACATCGCCCCTCGGTCAGCACACACTATGATCGCACTGCTGATCGCCCCACGGAACCTCAGGCTCCCCAAGGGGATGATGATAGGGTAGTGCTGATGGATGATGAGGAAGAACCTCTCATCGGGCTAGAGTTCTGGCTGAATCAACAGCCCCCACATTACGGAGGGAACATTTAGCCACGGCCACCCGAAATAACCACTGTCAATTGTGTGTTAAGCCCAATAGCAGCTACCTGCGCTGCAAGGTCATGGGGCAGTTCCACTAACAAGGTTTCGGGAGAGTCTTTCGTCTGCGGTGCCGCCACCACAACCGTGGCATTACTGGCAATCACATCTGACGCTGAAGGTTCTGCCTGTTGAGTGCCGTGCGCCTGGGCATCAGGAGTGAGGGAAACTGGATCCTGAGGCACACCTGGCTTCCTTGCTGCAATAATCGATACCCTATCCCCGTGGCGTAGAACGGGAATAATATCCGGATTAGCCAGTGCTAGGGGAACAAGATCAAACCCAGCTTGTTGATGTGACGGTGCCACCACTTTATGAGGTGTCACAATTTCCCCCGGTTCTAAGGTGGTGGCTACCACGAGTCCAGTGACATCAGAGATGGACTGATAGGCGCTATCCGGAGTGAGGTCATCGGGGACAGGGGTGAGCGTTAGACAGTCCTCCGTCAAAGTACTTCCGGGAGTTACGGTTTGTGTCATGACAACCAGGGAATTATCAGAGGGCTGAGCTTGCCCCATGGCTGAGAACACTGCCACAACAATAAGGAAACCTGCTCCCGTGCGACGAAGAAGTAGAGTTCTCTGCCAGCCGGGCGTTTTCAAGATCTCAAGTAACCGATCCACACTGGTATTGGACTGAGAAGGAAGAATTCAGGGTTCCGAAGAAAGCGCCTCTTGGATACTGGACTCAGTAATGATGAGGTTCACACTGACGTCATGTTCTTCTTGGGGAATATCCTCACAAACTTCCCAGGAGTAGGCGAGGGCAGCGCAGGGAGCAGTCCTGTTACTGAGGAAACGGTCATAGTATCCTCCGCCTTTTCCTAGGCGCACACCTGTGGGAGTTATCCCCAGCGTTGGGACAAAGAGAAAATCACACCGCGGATTTCGCAGACGCTGCCCCCTCGGTTCCAGGATTCCATAGGCGCCGACGCTGAGATTCTCCCACCCTGTAAAGCGGCTCCAACTGAGGGTTCCATCTGCAAGAGAGATGGGGAGCCATACCTCGCAGATGGCCTCTAGTTGTTTGACAAGTTGGCGGCCGCCGGGTTCTCCAGGAAGCCCAATATAGGCTGCAACGGTGGAGACGTGACGGGCAACAGCGAGATCTGTGGCATGGCGAGCGAAAGCGACGTCGTAAAGGGCACGCTGACTTGGAGTAATGCTGCGGCGTTTCTGCAGAAGAGTTGAGCGCAGCTCAGATTTTGTAAAGGACATATCTTTCCGTTCAGGGTTGAGAAAGCCTAACTCAACGATAAGCAAGGGGGCAGCAAGGTAAAATCGTTGCCTATGAATACGCCGTCATTGTCTCTGTGCGAACACAAATTCGGGGTGAAAACTGTTGTAGTTCCAGCTGCTGGATTGGGAACCCGGTTTTTACCCGCTACCAAGACGGTACCCAAAGAATTACTGCCCGTGGTGGATACTCCTGGTATTGAACTAATTGCCGAGGAAGCCGCCCAGCTTGGTGCAACAAGGATGGCAGTTATCACTGCTCCTTCTAAACAGGAGGTCTTGCGACATTTTGACGCCTTTCCACTGTTAGAAGAAACCCTCCAGCAGCGAGGGAAAGACGATGTGCTTGCGAAGGTTCAGCGGGCTCACACTCTCATCACTCCCGTACCTGTGGAGCAGGAACGCCCTTTGGGGCTAGGGCACGCCGTCAGTTTGGCAGAACAGGTCATTGACCAGGATGAAGACTTAATAGCTGTTATGTTGCCTGATGATCTGGTGTTGCCTATGGGGGTCATGCAGACGATGGCAGATGTTCGTGCCGCAAAGGGCGGTTCTGTGCTGTGTGCGGTGGAGGTAACTCCCGAGGAGATTCACAACTACGGGGTTTTTGACGTTGCTGACGTTCCCGGTGAACCGGACGTGAAAAAAGTCTTGGGAATGGTGGAAAAGCCGAGTAAAGAGCACGCTCCGTCCCATTTTGCTGCCACAGGCAGATACCTGTTAGATCGCAGCATTTTCGACGCCCTTCGTCGTATTACTCCAGGAAAAGGCGGGGAGTTACAGCTCACCGATGCTATTGCACTTCTTATTGCCGAAGGACATCCTGTCCACGTTGTGATTCACCGTGGGAAAAGGCATGACCTGGGTAATCCCGGAGGTTATATTCCGGCCTGCGTAGATTTCGGACTTTCTCATCCCGTATATGGTGAAGTCCTCAGGAAGGTTTTACCCGAGATCTTAGCTGAGCATGGTGTCAATGGTGCAGAATAAATAAGAAGGTAACCTCTGTACTAGGTTGTGAACAAAGTAGCCTAGACTGGCATCATTACTAGAAATAGCCTTGAGGTGCCCTGCAGGGAAGGAAGAGTGACTGGTGCGTTCTGTCGAAGACCAACTAGCCATCACATCTGATGCAGCGCAAAATCCGCAACCGGTGCGCATAGCCATCACAGCCGCTCTTGGACTGATGTCTGCGGAAGAAGTTCAGGCTACGGAATATATGCCAGGAGTGAATCTGGCGGCTATTGACGGATATGCGGTGCGAGCCGTCGATATTGGTGGTGCCCAGGGGCTTTCTGCCAGATCTTCGACGGCTCAGGCGCGTCGAACTGATATTCCGGCTAGCCAGAATGTGTCTGGGCAGACTGAAACGCAGTCCGGCTCCGAGGTTATACCCCCTCGAACCTCGCGCCCACGGGAATACACCTTGCCGGTAGTGGGGGAAATCACCGCCGGAGCGCTACGGCCACTGACTATGCAGCCGAAACAGGCTGTGCGTGTTCACACAGGAGCTCCTCTTCCTGCTCTGGCTGACGCCGTGGTTCCTCTTGGGTGGACAGACAGGGGAACTCAGCACGTCACCGTAACACGTCCCGTTGGCTCTGGAGAGTTCGTCCGCCATAAAGGTGACGACATTGCTCCTGGGGATGTTGCTGTAACCAGCGGAGCTATTTTGGGGCCCGCTCAAATAGGGCTTCTTGCTGCTGTGGGGCATTCCAAGGTGCTGGTGTATCCACGGCCGCGCGTCTCGATCATCTCAGTGGGATATGAACTGGTTGATGTAGAAGATGAGCCTGTGCCGGGAAAGATCTACGACGTCAACTCCTACGCTCTGGCCGCTGCAGCCACAGAAGCAGGGGCTGAAGTCAACCGTATAGGAATTGTGGCGGGGGAGCCCAGGAGGTTGCGGCAGGTTATTGAAAAGCAGCTCAACCGTTCCGAAATCATTGTGATTGCTGGTGCGGTTGGTGGCGCGGCGTCGCAAGAGGTACGCGCAATTCTTAAAACTCTGGGGGAGATAGATACCACCCGTGTGGCTATGCATCCAGGGTCAGTCCAAGGTTTCGGTTTACTAGGCGAACACAAGGTGCCTACTTTCCTTCTTCCCAGTAACACCGTGTCTTCCCTCGTGGTTTTTGAAATCTTTATCAGACCCTTCATCCGTCAGGTTCTTGGGAAAAGGAACTTGCGACGTCGCGCAGTGAAAGCCCGCGCCTTAAACCACATCCGATCCAGGGCCGGGCGTCGAGGGTTCATCCGTGCCCGTCTCATGCGAGACTCTGAAACCCACGGTTACTTGGTGGAAGGGCTAAGCGGTGCTACTGGGGCTCCTGCCCATCTCCTTGCCGGGCTTTCGGACGCCAACGCTCTGATTAGAATCCCAGAGCGAGTCACGGAGGTACGCCCCGGAGATATTGTGGAAGTCCTATTCCTTTCTCAATCTGTGTGAGTATCGCTGTTGTGTTACAGAGTTTAGGCTTTGACCTGTGGCATCCCGCTCATCCTGCTGTGGGGGGCACTCATCCAACTCATCCTGGGTGGCCGGAGTTCACCCCAACTGTGACCTTGCCGTCAGGCGAGCGAGTGCGATTGCGTCCTCTTCTGGCCTCAGACGGGGAGGAGTGGGCTCAATTTCGGATTTTGGATGAGCCTTATTTACGCCCGGTAGAACCAACGGTGTACGGCAGCTGGGAAGCCGCGCACTCGAGAACGGGATGGTGGACCACTCTGCACAATTTACGTACTCTAGCCCGCAACGGCATTGTGATTCCCTTTGTTATTGAGCTCAACGGTACCTTTGCGGGGCAAGTCACTCTGGGGAATATCCAACATGGGGGAATCAGCGAGTGCTGGATTGGCTATTGGGTGTTTTCCGAATTCACAGGTCTTGGCTTAGCGACGGCCGCGTGTGCCTTGGGCGTGGACCATGCCTTTCAGCGGGTAGGTATGCACCGCGTGACTGCTACCTATATGCCTCTCAATGAAGCCTCCGGACGTGTCTTGGATAACAATGGATTCCGTCAAGAGGGCTACCAGCGCCGTAGTTTGCACATCAATGGTTCATGGCAAGATCACTGTTTAACAGCCATTGTGCTGGATGATTACCCCAATAGCTGTGTGGAACGGCTCAGAGAAGCAGGCAGGATTCTCTGAAAAGTATCTCCATTCTCCGGGCGTGGCGTAAAGATATTTTATTCGTGTCTGGTTACCCTAAAACCATTTGAGCTACGTCCGGTCTCAAGAGGGAGGATTCCGCCATGTCGGGCTTAGGTGGTTTGGCAATAGTCTTGGTCATTGTCATCTGGCTTTTTGTCTTGGCTCCCGTGCTACTTCGAGATCAGGAGCGCATCCGGCAGACTGATACTGGTTTCGAGAAAACAAGAGTTCTCTACCAAGGCAATTCTGGATCTGTCCCAAGCGCTCGACGTGCGACTATCGCTGCCCACACGAAGGCAGCAGCTCACGCTCAAGATAGCTCTGAGGTGGAGGATAGTGGCCTGGTGGATGACGATGATGTGGTAGTAGTGTCCACGCCCAGCCTTGCAGATACCGAAGTTGTTGAAAGTCCCTCTCAGAGTGATGATGTGGACATCGTCAATGGTGAGGTCATTGAAGACATCACAGAGTCCCTGGAAGATGGGGTGGCTTCTAGTGGACTGGAAGCCGTGACCGTGAACTCAGCATTGGAGGACATCTCAATTTGCGGAGTCTCCTCCGTTGTCCATCCCTTTGACGAGGCAGATGGTGATGCTTATCTTGAGCCTGAGGATCTTCTCTACCATGATCCTGCACACGCCTCAGCTGAGGTTCATATTGAAGACCTTGAGCTGAGCTCCGAGGAAGAGGACCTTAGCTCTGGAGTGGATCAGCTCACTGCAGAAGAGATGGCCTTTGCTAAAACCCGGAGTCAGCGGGGTAGCTGGGACCCAGAAATGGACCATGAGAAGTCTTTGACCACCTACCAGCGGCGCCAGCGTACCTTACTTACTCTCATGGTGTCCTTGGTTGTGGCTGTGGCTGCCGGGTTCATGCTGGGAAGTTGGGCGTGGGTGGCCACCGTCGTTGTGCTTGCCGTGTCAGCTGTGTATCTGGTGGCCTTGCGTCAGCAGGTGCGCGCTGAAGAGGACCTTCGTCAGCGCCGTATCCATCAGTTGCGCCGTCGAATGAACGGTGTCCTCAACGCTCATGACGAAGAACTCTCCATTGACCGCCAGTACTACTATCCCGGCGCTGAAGTGGTCCAGCGCGATGAAGAGAACTGTGACTTTGTGGATCTTCCCCTTTACCGCTTGGCTCGCTCTGAGCGTGGTGACGACGAACTGTGTGGCGCCGGGGAGCGCTACGCCAGCTAAATGGTCATCCCCGTTGTCGCTCACTGAGGTTTAACCTGGGAATTTTAAGAAAACTATCTGAGGGTAGTAACCTGGGTGGGTGCCTGCGGGCACATGAGGGGCATTAGCTCAGTTGGTAGAGCGTTGCGTTCGCAATGCAAAGGTCAGGGGTTCGATTCCCCTATGCTCCACTTCAATCCTTTTATCGCTCTGGCGCTTCTTCGAAGTAATCGAGCACTGGGCAAGTATCACCGTTGACCCTAGAACCCAAGGATCCCGTAGCAAATCCTGCGCCCGCAACGCCGTGCCCATCACCGTATCCTGACACTTAAGCAGCCCTACCGTTTGAGTATGTCCATACACCCATTGAAGTACGACGATATTCAGTTAAAACCGAACAAGACGGAGGAAAACAGCAGTTTGGCAGGAGTGATTAAGCCTGCCAGTAATCAGAGCCCAGCAACAAGGGTTAATGCACCATTAGATTCAAGAAATGTGTATAAGCGACGCCCGCGAAGGTCCACCCCAAGTAAGGATATACATCAGCGGATAGGGCCGGATTAAAAATTAGTAACCGATTGCTTGTTCAGTTGCAGCAATCCGGCGGTCAGCAAAATCCACTACATCTTTAATAACGAGTTTTTGCACAGCAGAAATAAATGTTGAGGTATAGGTATAGTCAATCATGCCATTGAGCACGGGAAGCATAATATTGAGAGTGTCGGCATCTTTAGCGTAGAAATTACGTGAGTAATCAAACCTACCATTGTGTGATGATTTTTCAATCGAGCCAGCTACGAATAGTGCTGACTCTCGGCCTAAATATTCGGTATGCACTACGGCCACATGGTCATCCGCACCGAATTCATATCCTCTGTATTTCGCAGAGCCAAACATATCTATAGTCACTGTATGCATTTTGAATACCTCGACGGCGTTACCTACATAAGCTGAAATGCCCGTTTGTGATTCCCCGGCGGTAACAAAAGGAAGAGTGCCAGTAATTCTATCGTCACTTTTGAGTCTTTTTCCTCGCGTAGATTTCCCAAATAGTTGTTCCAAGTTGAACTCGTGCCAGTCAATGGAGTCGAACTGTTTGAGTGCCTCGATTTCGTTGGGGGTCAGGGTGTAATCGCGCAGACCAGTCGCTTCTAGGTACGCTTCTAGCTCCGCTAGACGCGTAGCCTCTAGCTCCGCTATAAATTCCTCGATGAAGTTATAATCTATCTCCCCATCACTTACGGGGAGTTTAATTGTAATGTCTAAACTTCGAGAGCTACGTAGCTTATTTCCGTAGGAAAATAGCCCGGCTAGTGCCTTGCTGATTGTTGCAGAAATAAATAGTAGGACTTTACTTGAGTAGGGGAGACTTTCATTCCAATACGCCCCTGTATCGTCCCCTGCTCCGTAGGCATAACTTCTGTAGAAGGAGTTACCAAAAATATCAATCGTGATGGAATTTTTTGGGAATGAAGCAACAGGGTTTGAAATGTAGCCAACAACTCCTGTATTGGTAACTCCTGACATCACGAAAGGAATATCGCCAGGAAGTTGGTCATCCTTCTTTAATCGTTGTCCTTGTTCAATATGGTCAAACAAGTCTCCGAGCCGGTATTCACCCCACTCAACTGTGGCTAGTTTCGCATTGAGTGAGGTGTTTATTTTCCCAGGTGCTCGTCCTCTCGGTTGTGCTGCTTTAAGATGTTGGACACTTCCCAAGCAAGATAGTCGCTCACGGTTTTCTTGAAATCGTCAAGCGTTGGGGTGGTGTCGATTGGTGTAGACTGGTTCCAATCATTCCCATTGGTCGGATCGATAGTGCCCTCGTAGTAATCAGATTCGCTAAAATAGCGGAGTTTCTTCGCTCCAAAGCGTACAAGATCGACGACCTCCTGATAGCGTTCCAGAGCGTGGTCCACGTTTCGAAGGTTCACGCCACTTTTGGCTTTCTTCCTGTTAGCGCGTTTATAGCCGTCATTCGAAAAGTCGATAAACTTCACAACATCATCGGCTTTGTGAGATTCTCCTACTCGAAGAACATAGATTTGAGTTTGGACGCTGGATTTGCCGATGAAAAGGTCAATTGGCATCTTGATGCTGGCAAGTAGCGTGGAGTGTTTCAAAATTCGTTGGTTGTATTCAGTGGCTTTGCCTGTGCCTGCCGAATTTTGAATAATGATGGCGGCATATCCTCTACTCATCATCGCGAGGGCTTTTTCAACGAATATCATTCCGTTGCCTTTTGCAGAATACGGTGGGTTGAGCACGAAAGCGTTAGCAGGGAACTTGGCATTCTTGTCGCCATACTCGTAGTTGCCGGTAAAGTTCCTTAGCGAATCGTCGTTAATAATGTTGGACGATCCATCACCCATCAAAATCATATTGAGCACCGCCAGCATATAAACACTTGGGAGGATTTCTAAGCCCAGTAGCTGTTTTGCCTTGATGTGAGCATATTTTTTTTGCAGTTCATCGACTGAGGTGATGGTTTCTTTCGCGTCGTTCATCATCTCGTTCATGGCCGCAACCAGCAGACCGGCCGAGCCGGTAGCGAAATCCCAAACATAAGAATCTTTATCTACCCGAGCGAGCTTCACAAGTAGCTTTGCCACGTATGAAGGAGTGAGTACAACATCGTTCAGTTTGTCTTGAGTGAATCCAAGCCAGCTATACATTTCATTGAATAGCTTGCCCGTAAAATCTGTGGTGAGGCCGATCTTGTAGTAAATGCCCAAGTCGTCCACAATCTTAGAAAACACTCGCTTGAGCTGGGTTTCCCCGTTTTCTACTTTGTTTACATTTTCGGAGGTGAGAGTGTTTTGCAAGGTGCGCACAATCATGTCGCGCTTTTCTTTCGGCAGCTGCTTCAAATTAAGGAAGTTCTGTACTCTGCGCAGGACGATTTCGCCATCTGTATCGCCGGGTACGTTCGAAGATCTTAGATCTGATTTTTCTAGTGGAGGAAGCTTGCCTGGAACGCCGAGGGTTGCAATGATTGTAGCTGCCACCAAATAGACCCGATCATTTTCGCCTAAGCCTTTTTCGTTTTGGTAAATATCATTGTTTAGCTTTACTAGGCTGGCATCGATTTCGCGTTCACGCTGTGCCTTCAGTGCTTCTATTTCCTTGGCAGACAGCTGGAGCATCAATACTTGCTGTATAAAATCGTTGAAATTATCTTTACGTAAAAACGATAAATCGCTGAATTCTCCGATTTTCTGGCCAACACCAAAATTGGTTTTGGAAACAAAGTAAACCCCGATTTGCAGACGCAGCTGACCGTTATCGTCCTTGCTCCCAGTTACCCCGATAGCAATAACATTTGTATAAGCGGTGTAGTGCAGTAGGGCGTTTGCGTAGTGCACCGCGCCGTTAACTGCGTAACTGTTGATGTTGGCGATGTTGGGCTCGTGGTTCTTCTTATAGTTATCGATGTGCCCGTCAGCATCAAGTTTTTCGAGCTTATCCTTATAACCCTTATATTCAATTAGTATCGGCCAGTCATCACCATGCTCGTCTTGCAAGAGTGCTTTAGCATCTGGGCGATTCCCCCCCCCGCCGCCTTGCTTGGAGAAATACTCATTGAGAGCGGTATCTATCTGTGTGTTCAAAGATTCCTGCTCCAGCTTATAGTCAACACCATAGGAGCGTAGCCAACCATTAACTTCATCAGCAACATTCGGTTCAACAGACTGTATTGAGCGCTTGGCCATCTCTTCTCCCTCTTCTCAGTTGACTAGGTGGCGGAGAACCATGTACGAAAGAATAACTGGCACAATTTTACCTAGCTGAGCGTAAAAGATAGCCCAGGCGTACCGTCATCATCGCAAGTGTATCTCTTAAAGTGAGCTAGCCGCTAGTACGGTACAACAGTAGAAATAAATAGACGTAACCCCGGCGATTCAGCCGACGCTGGTGATCGTTCCGGGGTCTTCAGTAGCTATTTTACTGTAGGAGGTGGATGTGTCAATGGCAGGTATGACTTGGGATAGCAGCCACGTTGTGCATCTGCTTTCTGAAGAGCGCATGGCCACCTACATCAGCGCCGCCGATGGTGACCTTGATAATGCGTTCGCACTGTATGCCTGGAATATCGAGTTGGCCGCAGCGCTGCAGGGTGCCACGGCGATGGTGGAAGTCGTGACACGTAATGCTATCGACAGCGCGCTCACCGCATGGTATCGGCAGAAACGCCAGGCAATGACTGGTTTAACCTGCCGGAGTTTGATGAGCGAACCCGTAAGGATATTTCTGTGGCACAGGCTCGGGTGCGCCGCACCGGCTTGAAGAGCACGCACAGCAAGGTGCTAGCTGAACTGTCGTTCGGTTTTTGGCGGTTCCTGACCTCGAAAAAGTATCTGACTACGTTGTGGACGCCAGCTTTGTATCGCGCGTTCCCGCATGGTGATAAAGATATTTGGACGAGACAAAAGCAAGTAGCTCGCCTGCTAGGCAACATGACGTTTATTCGTAACCGCGCCGCACATTTGGAACCCATGTTTCGCCGTAATGTTGAACGTGATGTGGCAGAGGCGCGGCTGCTGATGGGGTGGATAGATCCACAAGCCCTAGCTTGGTTCAATGATACATTGAAACTTGATGAAGTACTCGCAGCCAAACCAGAGTTTTTGAACTGAATCGACCCTCACGAGGCAGAGCTCTGGTGGCGCTCTTAAGTGGTTCACTTTTGAAGCTGCGCGGGCACTCATTCGGCAAGCGCAGCCTTGATAAGCCACCTAGGCATTATCGTCACAAAACCTTGAAACTCTGGTTTTAGCTTGTTATCAAGCGGAAAAGCCCATCTCAACCACCGCCGTCACGCCTTCCATTCTGTATCATCTTCAGCAGCCAGATAACAGAGTGAAGCCTGTCTGAGGGGTGGTTTGGCCGTCCAAAGCGGTTATATTTGGGGGGATGACTGCCGGATCTCTTCCGAAACCCGAGGAAGAACGCGGATATAATCCAGCGTTGCCGTAAAGTCGTCGGAGTCCGGCTACCAGTGTTGCGCTGGCGCCATACTGTCACCGAGTTGTAAAGAGGAATTTTTGTGAACATCACGGACATCATGGATGCAGAGGCCCTCCTTCAGAGCTTTGGCCCGTGGGTGTTAGTAGGTCTCGCCGTTGTTGTCTTCATTGAGTCCGGCGTTCTGTTTCCCTTCCTTCCAGGCGATTCACTTTTAGTAACGGCCGCTATTTTGCGTGAGCCACTCAACATCACCGTTTGGCAGATTCTCCTCATCGCAAGCCTGGCCGCCGTTGCTGGGGACCAGGTGGGTTTCTGGTTAGGGAATCGCTTCGGGCGACGTCTCTTTAAACCAAACGCCAAAGTACTTAAGGTTGAGCACCTAGAAGAAGCAGAGGCGTTCTTCGAAAAGTACGGCGCGGTGTCCCTTGTGCTCGGGCGTTTTGTACCCATTGTCCGCACTTACATTCCCTTCGCGGCGGGAACCGCCAATATGTATTACCGCCACTTTGTCACCTGGAACGTCCTAGGCGCTATCTGCTGGGTTTTCCTCATGACCTTTGTGGGGTATTTCCTCGGCGGTATTCCCTTCGTGGCCAACAACATTGACGTCATTGCCATCATCATCATTCTGATCTCTGTAATGCCCATGGTCATTGCATATTTCAACAAACGTCGAAAGGCTACTAAAGCTCAAAGTCCATCAGTAGAGGATTCTTCGGAAGAGGAGCTTTCTGCTCAGTAAGGTCTGGAATGAGTCACCTCGCTGGTATCGGCAAGGTGCCTCAACCTGATCTTTAACGGGTACTCTATGGGCTATGGATAGACCGGCGGTAAGAGATGGGGCTCTGCTGATTTTCCGTGCCTTCCTAGGAATTATCCTGGTGGCGCACGGATGGCAGAAGCTGGTCATAGTGGGTACGCAACAATCAGCCCAGCAGTTTGCTTCGTGGGGAGTGCCCCAACCAACAATCTCAGTGTGGATTTCCTCCATTGTGGAGCTTGTGGGTGGAGCTATGTTGGTTCTTGGTTTTCTTACCAGTCTGGCTGCTGGAATTACTATTCTCCTTCTTGCAGCTGCCATCTACTTTGTCCATCTCAACCAGGGGTTAGATCCCACATCTTCCCTTCTGACCCTGGGTACTATCGAATTCCCCCTTCTCCTTCTCCTAGGTCTCGGGATTATTATCGTTTTCGGCCCAGGCAGGGCAAGCATAGACGGGGTGCTTACCAGTGATTGATCACTCTCAGATTCGTTCAGCACTCTCAGCCAGAATTGACGGCGAGCCTCCCGGACTTCCCGATGATGTTATAGACGCTCACTTGTTAGGTTGCGAGAAGTGCCGCAGCTTCTACGAGCAAGCTGTCCTCATGAAGGATATGTTGGGGCGCTCTCAGCCCCGCGTTTCTGCACAATCTCCTGATTTAACCGATCTCATCATCGCTGGTGTGGAGCCTGAGTTTCGGCGCCAGGCTGCCCGTCAAGCCTTATGGTCAGCTATTTTTCGGGTGCTCATTGGTGTTCTCGGTGTCTGCTACCTGGGCTGGGGAATAGTGATGCTGGCACAGTCCTCATCCCTTGTCGACGTCCCCTCGGATACGGATGTGGTTATCTCTGACCCGCGGCTGTCCACCTATCTCATTGAAGCGGCAGCCTTCCGTTTTGCCCTCGCTGCTGCGCTTTTCTTTGCGGCGTGGTTACCTCGGCTTGTGATAGGGATTCTCCCTCTTGTTGGTTCCCTGTGGATGTTTACTTTCGGCTTTACAGTGCGCTTCTTTATTACAGGCTCTGCAACATCTGCTCAGACCGCACATGTAATCCTCCTCTTTATCACCGTGGTGGTGCTTTTCGTGTCGTGGCTGAGTAATTACGGCCTGAACGATCTCCGGAGCACGTGGAGAAAACTGTCAGCCTCACCGTTTTGATGTTTCAGCACGATTGAGGTTTCCTGGGACCTCTAGATCCATGAGCGCAGCCACATGAGGCTGTTGTAGTAGGTATCGGGGATGGGAATCCCGTAGAGAATGGGAAGCCAATACAGGAACGCGAGAATAACAAGTGCCATGTAGATGATTACTCCCACAGTTCCCGCAGAAAGGCCTACGTCTCCTGAGGGACTGTCTGTTTTTCTCGCCCCAAAGAAGATGAGGGAACCTCTGTTGAAAAGTTGGCCCAGCGTCAGAGCTATCAGAAGGATTGTGAAAGGAACAAGGGGAACAGCATAGAAGAAATACATCTGCCGGTCATAGGCAGCAACCCAGGGCAGGAATCCCGCCGCGAAACCCACCACAGGAATGAGGAATTGAGATTCATGGCGGATGATGAGAGACCACAATGCCCAGATAAGTACCGGAATAGTCAGCCACCAGATAATCGGCGTCCCGAAGAGATAAATCATGCTGCGACACTGCTGTCCGCCCCAACAGCTCATATCGGTGTTGGAGTAGTACAACACTGGACGTGTAGCGCCCAACCATGCCCAGGGTTTTGATTCCCACGGGTGAATATGGCCCGAAGAGGTGGTTAAGGAACTATGGAATTCCAAAACTGACTGATGGTAGTAGAAGAAGCCTGCCAGGGATTCGGGAAGTTTTTGTAGCCAAGGGTGAGCATCGAGCGTGCCGTCCGCCAGAGCGTGACGGTACACCGATGTTTCTGAAGCAAACCAGGCTCGCCAGCTCCAGATGTAGAGCGCCACAGGAAGAATAACAATAGAGCAAAATGCCGGTACAGCGTCTCTGAGAATAGCGCCAGAAAACCACCAGCGGACCCCATAACGGCGTCGCAAAGCCATATCCATAGCCACGCTAAGAACCCCAAAGAACGCCATGTAGTAAAGCCCGGACCACTTCACCGAAAGAGCACAGCCCAAAGCCAGACCCGCGCAGAAACGCCACCAGCGGAAACCCAGGCGCGGCCCGTAGCCGGAGGAATACTGCGGATCTTTCAACAAGCCCCTGATGAAAGCAGTGTGAAGACGATGGTGAACCTGTTGATAATCAGCCACCAGCGCCCAGGCTGCCATCACGATGAACAGCGTCTGGAAAATGTCAAGCATTCCAAAACGTGAGGCAATGAGAAGAACGCCGTCGCACAGGGAAATAACACCAGCGCAGGTAGCCACCCTCCAGCTTCCGCTGAGGCGCCGAGCGATGTTCATGATGAAAAGAATGGTGACGGTGCCCACGAGGCCGGGCATCAGGCGCCAGCCCAGGGGAGAATACCCAAAGAGTGCTTCGCCCAGGGACAGCATTTGCTTGGCAAGAGGGGGATGAACTACCAGACCATAACCGGGGTTGAGCTCAATGCCACCCAGAATAGGGTTCATCCAGCTGGCTAGCATATCGAAAGCCTGGGGCACATAGTGCTTTTCATCAAAAACTGGTGTGCCTGCCGGAGCTGCCATTGTGATGCCAGCAAAACGAGTTATCACAGACAGAATGGCAACGGCCACCGTGGAAAGCGTGTCTGCTCGTGACCAGGGCACTCGCTGAGGTGCAGTGGGTTCTGGACGGCGTACACGCGGACGGTACGCACGCTGCTTCGGACGAGAACCAGCACGCCGCTGCGGGGGAGTGGACTGCTGCGGTGCTGTATCCGAGTTTTGGATCACTGAGGTGGAGCTCACCCGAAAGAGTTTACAAGTGTGACAAAGTGAGACCATGACTGAATTTCCCAGACATGGCGTTATTGTGGCGGCAACCCCCCTTGGCAATATCCAGGACGCCTCACCACGCCTCTGTGAGGCACTTCGGAAGGCGGACATTATTGCTGCTGAGGATACGCGCCGCACTCGTGCTCTCTGCTCGGCGCTTGCTGTGGAGCCCCAGGGGAAGATCATTTCAAACTTTGATCACAATGAGGATTCCCGTGTGGAATTCCTTCTCGACGCCGCTCGAACAGGCACAGTACTGATTGTCACGGATGCAGGAATGCCATTGGTGTCCGATCCTGGGCATTCCCTGGTAGCTGCAGCCCATGATGCTGAGGTACCAGTGACCTGTGTGCCTGGCCCTTCAGCCGTGACCACAGCACTGGCTCTTTCTGGGCTCAACGTAGGGCGTTTTGCCTTCGATGGCTTTGCACCCAGGAAGAGTGGCCCGCGGCGTCGCTGGTTAGAGTCCCTGGCAACAGAGAGCAGGGCGGTGTGTTTTTTCGAGTCCCCGCACCGCCTGGAGGAGACTCTGCTGTGTGCTATTGAGGTGCTGGGGGAGAATCGTCGTGCCGCTGTGTGCCGAGAGATGACAAAAACCTATGAGGAGACAGTTCGGGGAACCTTGGGAGAGCTTGCTCAGTGGGCTGCAGCAGGAGTCAAAGGTGAGGTAAGCGTCGTGCTGGAAGGTGCTTCTTCCAGTGAGATTCCCGTGGACCTGGAGGGGCTTCTAACTGAAGTGGAACGCCGCGTGGAGGCGGGGGAGCGGTTGAAAACAGTGACCAAATTACTCAGTAAAACTGTGGGAATCAGCGCCCATGAGCTTTACGACGCCGCTCTTGAACGCCGATCCTGAGCCTTATGGGGTGGCCGGACTGGATGTGGTGAGTGGGGCTGAGACCTTGATGGAATAGAGTTGTCAGCATGACCAAAACCATTCTTGTTTCCGTTGCCTGGCCATACGCGAACGGTCCTCGCCATATTGGGCACGTTGCGGGCTTTGGTGTTCCCAGTGATGTGTTTGCCCGGTTCCAGCGAATGCAGGGAAACAAGGTGCTCATGGTGTCTGGTACCGATGAACATGGCACACCTCTGCTTGTACAGGCGGATAAAGAGGGTGTGACCGTCAAGGAGTTGGCGGATCGCTACAACCGGCAGATTGTCGAGGATCTGGCAGGCTTGGGTTTGACCTACGACCTGTTCACACGCACCACCACCCGGAACCACTATGCCGTGGTTCAAGAGTTGTTCACAGGTCTGTATGAGAACGGCTACATGGTGAAAAAGACCACCTTTGGGGCTTTTTCGCCGTCCACCGGGCGCACCTTGCCGGATCGTTACATTGAGGGCACATGCCCCATCTGCGGAGCTGAGGGGGCCCGGGGAGACCAGTGCGATAACTGCGGGAACCAGCTTGACCCCGTGGACTTAATCAAGCCCGTCTCCAAGATTAACGGTGAAACCCCGGAGTTCCGAGAAACTGAGCATTTCATGTTGGACTTGCCTGCTCTGGCTTCTGCGTTGGGGGAGTATCTCAAAGATCGTAAACAGTGGCGTCCCAATGTGTTGAAGTTTGCCCTCAATCTCTTAGAGGATCTCAAACCGAGAGCTATGAGTAGGGACATTGACTGGGGAGTTCCCATTCCGGTGGAGGGATGGCAGGACAACGACGCCAAGAAACTCTACGTGTGGTTTGACGCGGTGATTGGTTATCTGTCTGCCTCTGTTGAGTGGGCCATCCGCTCCGGGAATCCCGAGGCGTGGCGTGAATGGTGGAACAACCCGGAGGCCGAATCTTATTACTTCATGGGGAAAGACAACATCACCTTCCATGCCCAAATTTGGCCAGCTGAGCTGCTGGGATACATGGGTAGGGGAGAGAAGGGGGGCAGCCTGCACCACTATGGCGAACTGAATCTTCCCACGGAGATTGTCTCCTCTGAGTTCTTAACGATGTCTGGCTCCAAGTTCTCCTCCTCCAAGGGGATTGTGATTTATGTGAAGGATTTTCTGCGGGAGTTCGGCCCTGATCCTTTGCGCTATTTCATCGCAGTGGCAGGCCCTGAGTCCACCGATACGGATTTCACCTGGGATGAGTTTGTGCGCAGGGTGAACAACGAGTTGGCAAATGGCTGGGGGAACCTCGTGAACCGCACCGTCTCTATGGCCTATAAGAATTTTGGAGAGGTTCCGCAACCAGGGGAACTGACGGAGGCCGATAAGAAACTACTCAACCTGGCAGAAAAGACCTTTGATGTTGTGGCTGAGAACCTGGCTGCGTCCAAATTCCGCAATGGCATTACCTCTGTGATGCATGTAGTGGGGAAGGCCAATGCCTATATCGCTGACCAAGAGCCCTGGAAACTTGCCAAAGATGAATCCCAGCGGGAGCGCTTAGCCACAGTCCTGTGGACAGCGCTTCAGGTGGTCAGTGACTGCAATGTGATGCTGACTCCTTATCTGCCACACATTGCCCAGCAGGTTCATGAAACTCTGGGACGTTTGGGTGTTTGGGCTGCAGAACCTGAGATTCATGAGGTTGTGGATGATCTCCCGGTTCATCTGGTGGGTCATGGGCTGCCGGAGGAAGGTCAGAAATATCCGGTAATCACTGGAGACTATGACGCCCAGCAAGCAGTGTGGCGGCGTATCCCTATGGAGCCTGGTACTCCATTGGACAAGCCCAAACCACTGATTCAGAAACTGGATCCGAAGCTGGCTGAGACTGGACCTGAGTGGGCGCCGGTGGTGTCGGACTAAAAGGGGTGCATGAGCATGGCTACACAGAAACACAGACCCACACCGCAACCAGCTGATCCTCTCCCAGGATTGGTGGATGCTCACACCCATTTGCAGGGAATCTCGAGGAAGGGTGGGGGAACCTACTCCGAGATTCTGCGCCGGGCTGTAGAGGCAGGTGTGGAGAAGATGTGCACTGTTGGTGATGACCTTCAAGAATCCCAGGATGCCGTGCTTGCTGCTCAGCAGGATTCCCGCGTGTATGCAGCTGTGGCGGTTCATCCAGTTAATGCCAACCAGTTAGATGCTCACACTCGCCAGGAGATCACAGCATTGGCGCAGGATTCTCGAGTGGTGGCCATTGGGGAAACCGGCTTGGATTTGTACTGGATAGAGCATGAACCAGAGACCACAGCTCCTCTTGACGTGCAGGAAGAATCCTTGCGCTGGCATATCAATCTGGCTGTAGCCACCGGCAAAGCCCTGATGATCCACAACCGGGACGCAGATGGTGACCTGTTGCGGATTCTGGCTGATAGTCCCACCCCCGAACACACGATTCTGCACTGCTTTTCCTCTCCCCTGGAGGTGGCGGAGGAAGCCTTGTCTCGGGGATATATTCTGAGCTTTGCGGGCAATGTCACCTTCAAACGCAATGATTATCTGCGTGAAGCAGCTCGCCTTGCTCCTGCGGGACAGATTCTCATTGAAACCGATGCTCCGTACATGACCCCAGAACCGTATAGGGGTACACGAAATGAACCAGCGCTCATTGGGCACACTGCGCTCTGTGTAGCGCAGGCACGTGGCCAGGACCCCTGGGATTTTGTGAATGAGATCAACAGCACCTTTGATGAGGTGTACGGACTCAATAGAATCTCTTGATTTCTCTGTGGTAGAAAAGTCCCCAAGGGCATCTGTAGTGAAAGCGAGCTGAAGCATGGGCACTCGGGGCAAGCACAGCAGTACGAACCAAAAGCCGATGAGGGCGGTTGCTGCCAGTGTGGCGGTGTCTGTGGCAGCAGCCGGAGGTGTTGTGACACATAGCGCCAGAGATGTGGTGGTTGCTGTGGATAACACCCGCATCCAGCTTGCTACCCATTCGGTGAAAGTTGACAAGGTGCTGGCTGAAGCCGGAGTTGATGTGGATTCCACTGATGTGGTGCTGCCCGGTCTTAACAGCGCTGTTCCCGATAATGCGGTCATTTCGGTGCGGACTGTTAAACCCGTTGAGCTCATTGTGGATGGTGTCTCCCGCCGATTGTCCACCACGGAGATTACCGTGGGTGGGTTATTAGACAAAGTGGGCACTATAGCCCCTGCAGCAGCGGTGTCTCTCAGGCGGGATACTCCGCTAACTAAAGAAGGAACCACCATTGTGGTGACTCAGCCTAAGCAGATCACCCTGAACGATGGCGGACGCCCAACCCATCTTGTTAGTGCTGCTCGTACTGTGGCTGATGTGTTGCGGGATCAGGGTCTTAGTCTGGGGGCCACGGATCGAGTGACTCCCGCTCTGGACACCCCTGTCACCGCTGATATGACCATTCTCATTGATCGGATTACCGTCACCACGAAGAAGCTCACTGAGCGCTTTGATCTGCCTGTGGAAGTCACCTATGATCCTGACGCCCCTGCCGGTGAAGAGACGGTGATTACTGAGGGAGTGGCAGGTGTCAAGGAGGTCACCTCCAAAACTCAGGTGGTCAATGGAAAGACCTTGGAGCCAGAGATTGTGGAAGAAAAGGTGCTCAATCCTGGCGTGGCTCGGGTGGTTTCACGAGGGACCAAGGAAGACCCCGCCCAGGCAGCTGTCAGCGACGGCTCTGTGTGGGATCAGATTGCACAGTGTGAATCCGGTGGCAACTGGGCCATTGATACTGGCAACGGATACTCAGGCGGGTTGCAGTTTTCCCCCTCCACGTGGGCTGCCTACGGTGGCACCGCCTATGCTCCTACAGCAAGTGGCGCTACCCGTGAGCAGCAGATTGCTGTGGCCCAAAGAGTTCAGGCTGCCCAAGGTTGGGGTGCTTGGCCTGCCTGTAGCGCACAGTTAGGTCTCGTCTAAGACGATTATCCTGGTGACGTGATGTGTGACAACTCCCAGCACTCGGCCACAGAACCTGCACGGCCTTCCACAGTGAAACTTCTGGGGCCACAGGAGGTGCGCCAGCTTGCAGATCGGGTCGGTATTGTGCCCACCAAGAAACTTGGGCAGAACTTCGTCCATGACCCCAACACTGTCCGGCGGATTGTTGCTGCTGCGCAGCTGACTCCCTCCGATCACGTCATGGAAGTAGGCCCTGGTTTAGGCTCACTGACCTTGGGGCTCGCTGAGGTGGTGTCTACCATTACCGCAGTAGAAATAGATTCTCGGCTGGCTAGCCTGCTGCCGCTCACCTGGGCTGATAGAGCTGCCGGACACACCGGACTGACTGTTCTTCATCGAGATGCCCTCACCGTCCGCCAGTCAGATTTTCCCTCTTTTCCCACTGCCCTTGTGGCTAATTTGCCCTACAACGTCTCGGTTCCTGTTCTCCTGCATATTCTTGCGGAGTTCCCCAGTATCAGCCGAGTGCTAGTCATGGTGCAGTCCGAAGTGGCAGACCGCCTTGCGGCTCACCCCGGTACCAAGATGTATGGAGTTCCTTCTGTTAAAGCCAGGTTCTATGGAACAGTGCGCCGTGCTGGCACAATAAGCCGTTCTGTGTTCTGGCCGGTACCCAATGTGGAGTCTGCTCTGGTTGGAATTGATAGATACACCGCTGCCCCCTGGCCTGTTACCGAGACTGCTCGTACAACACTGTTTCCCCTTATCGACGCCGCGTTTGCGCAGCGCCGTAAGACACTACGATCCGCATTGTCCGGGTACTACGGTGGAGGTCAACAAGCGGAAGCTGCCCTGCGTGCAGCTGGAATAGAACCACAGCTGCGTGGAGAGAAGCTGGGAATTGAGGAGTTTGTCCGTTTAGCAGGATTACATCTCCAGGAGGAATCAGACCAATGAGTTCCATGAGGATACAGATGCTGGAGGGGCCAGCTGAGCCGCGCGTGTTTGCGGCTCAAGCTCATGGAAAAGTAAACCTTCATCTGGGTGTGGGAGAGGTGAGAGAGGATGGTTTCCATGATCTTGTCACAGTGTTTCAATCACTCTCGCTAACCGATACCGTCACCCTGACAGAGCTTCTCCCAGAAGCAGATAATGAGGCTCCTAATCCTGAGAGTGTTTCCGGTAAGGACCTTGACACGGGGGATGTGGTGACGGAATTGACTGTGGAAGGCAGTGTTCCCGGCCTTCAGAGCGTTCCCAGAGATGCCACCAATCTGGCGTGGAGGGCCGTTGTCAAGGTAGTAGAACGAGTGCGCTCCCAGCGCTCTGCTGGAAAACTTTCCTCTGGGTTGTCTGCTGTTCAGGGGCTGGATGTCATTCCGGGGCGAGTGGCGCTGCACATCAAGAAGGGTATTCCGGTGGCAGGCGGTATGGCTGGAGGCTCTGCGGATGCAGCTGCCGCATTAGTGGCTGCCAACGCCTGGCTGGGCAATCTGCTGACCCACGACGAGCTTCTAGAGATTGCTGCGGAGTTGGGGTCCGATGTGCCGTTTTGCCTGGTGGGTGGGACAGTGATTGCTACTGGACGTGGGGAAAAGATGGCTCCCATGCTCTCTCGGGGCACATACTGGTGGGTTTTGGCTATCTCCAAGCAAGGGCTTAAAACCCCGGATGTTTTTGCGAAGCTGGATGAGCTTCGGGCCCAGGGAAAACTGAACTATCCCAGTTATGACACCAGTGATATTGCCCTGGCTCTGGCAGCTGGAAACCCCATCGAGGTGGGGGCTGAGCTGGTCAATGATCTTCACATCCCTGCGGTAAGTTTGCGTCCCGATCTGCGAAAGACGCTCAGTGCCGGGCAGTCTGCGGGAGCTTTGTCGGGGATCATCTCCGGAAGTGGGCCTACCTGTGCCTTCCTGTGTCGAGATGAAGATCATGCCCGCGAGGTAGCCGATGAGCTCAGCGACGCCCAGGTGGCTTTGGCCACTGTGGTAGCTCACGGTCCTGACGCAGGGGCAGTTATGACGATTGGTGCCGATGATTAACCTGATTAACCTTGAGAATGTCTCGAAATCCTTTGGCCTAAAAAACCTGTTGGATCACGTCAGCATAGGCGTGCAAAGTGGCGACAGGATTGGAGTGGTGGGGCTCAACGGTGGCGGGAAAACAACGCTGCTGGAGATTATGGCAGGGATTGAAGATCCCGATAGCGGGCGAGTATCCCGTAATTCTCAGATGCGAATGGCTGTGGTAACCCAGAGATACGAGGAAAATCCCGCGCGCACTGTGGGAGATGTGGTGTTATCCCCTTTGGGCGTGGAAACCTACGAGTGGGCATCGAATCCTCAGGTGCGCGAGGTCTTAAGTGGATTAGGGATTTCTCAGCTGGGGCTTGATACGCCACTGGGGGATCTTTCTGGGGGTGAGCGGCGTCGCACGCAGCTAGCGGCCGCACTTGTTCAGGACGTCGATGTTGTGCTTTTGGATGAGCCGACGAACCATCTGGATGTCGAGGGGGTGTCCTGGCTTGCGGAGTATCTTCTGGCTCGAAAAATGACGGTGGTGGTGGTGACCCATGACCGCTGGTTCCTGGATACTGTGGCCACCCGAACCTGGGAGGTTCACGACGGTCAGGTGGACACCTACGACGGTGGATACAACGATTGGACTTTTGCTCGAGCTCAGCGTGCCCGTCAGGCAGATGCCATAGAACAGCGCCGTCAGAATCTAGCGCGCAAGGAGCTGGCTTGGCTCCGGCGCGGAGCTCCGGCGCGGACCTCCAAACCTCGGTACAGAATCGAAGCAGCCGAGGCACTCATTAAGGACGTCCCAGCACCTCGCAATTCAGTGGAGCTCTTGGCATTCTCCCAGTCTCGGCAGGGGCGGGTGGTCATTGAGTTAGAAGACGCTCAGGTCACCTCTGCGGATGGGCGTCCACTGGTAGACCATCTGACCTGGCGCTTGAGTCCGGGGGAGCGTATCGGCTTAGTGGGGGTCAACGGTTCCGGGAAAACCACGCTGCTTCGCGTTCTAGCAGGTGAGCAGCCAGTGAATCACGGGCGTCGTATAGAGGGTAAAACAGTCAAACTGGGGTGGTTGCGCCAAGAGCTAGATGATTTAGATACCTCTCTGCGAGTTGTGGACGCTTTGGAATCTGTAGCCTCGTGGGTTCATCTGGGTAAGAAAGAGATTTCTGCCTCTCAGTTGGCTGAGCGTTTAGGCTTTCCGGTAAAACGCCAACTCACTCCGGTCAAAGATCTCTCCGGTGGGGAGCGGCGACGCCTTCAACTGACACGGGTTTTGTTGCAAGAACCCAATGTGCTCCTGCTGGACGAGCCCACTAATGATCTGGATATTGACACGCTGCAAGAGTTGGAATCACTCTTGGATTCGTGGCCTGGAACTTTGGTGGTGATTTCTCACGACCGCTATCTCATTGAGCGCATAGCGGATTCCACCTGGGCGCTTTTCGGAGATGGGACTCTGACACATCTGCCGGGCGGTATTGATGAGTATCTGCGTCGGCGTCGGAGTCTGGATACTGCACAATCTCCGCGTCGTGAGGGTGTTTTTGGGCAGAATCCGCAGGAGCAGAGGGGAGAACGGGGGTTCGCTACCCAGGGGCAGAAAGGCCAGCCACAGAGTAGCCAGCAGTTATCTAATCAAGACAGGCGCCAGATTCAGAAGAAAATGAAATCCCTAGAACGTGCCATGACCAAGCTGCAGCAGCAGGAAGAACAGGTGGACAAGCAGATGCTGCACGCCGCTGAGGAGGTAGACACAGAGCGCCTGACATCTCTTAGCTGTGAGAAGGACACTCTTACGCAACAGCGAGAAGAGCTGGAGATGCAGTGGCTAGAGCTGGGCGAGAAGCTCGAGGAGGCTTAGGCCTGCGCGTACAGTGGAGAGCATGATTCTTATTAACGTCAGATATGATGTCAAGCCCGAATACGTTGAGAGCTTCCGTGAAAGGGTTGCTGATTTCACAGACGCTACCCGTGCTGAGGCTGGCAATATCTTCTTCGATTGGTATCGCTCCACAGATGAAGACAACGTGTTCTTCCTCCAAGAAGCTTTCCTTGACGACGCCGCAGAAGCCCATGTGAGTTCTGAGCACTTCAAGCAGGCTATGAAAGATGTCCCGCCACTCTTGGTGAAAACTCCAGACATCATTAACACCACTATTGAAGGTAAAACCGAGTGGGACAAGATGGCTGAATTCCGGGTTGAGTAACATACAACCTATGGCAAAGAACAAGGATGATGAGGTTGACAAAGCACAAGCCCGTGATACTCAGTCAGCGGTGACCAAACCTCCCAAGCTGGACAAGAAGGCCTATGAGAAGGAGCTCAAGCGCCTTCAGGCGGGCCTTGTGGATATGCAGCAGTGGGTTGTGGAAACCGGCGCACGGCTGGTCATTATCATGGAGGGCCGGGATGCTGCTGGCAAGGGGTCAGCAATTAAACGCATCACCCAGTACCTTAATCCTCGTAGTTGCCGCATTGAGGCTTTGCCGAAACCTACCGAGCGTCAGAGTGGGCAGTGGTATTTCCAGCGCTACGTGGAAAAACTCCCCACTGCAGGCGAGATCGTCATTTTTGATCGCTCCTGGTACAACCGTGCTGGTGTAGAGCGCGTCATGAATTTCTGCACTACCGATGAGTATCGCCGGTTCCTTCACCAAGCTCCCATTTTTGAGCGTCTCCTTGTTGAAGACGGCATCATGCTGCGCAAATACTGGTTCTCGGTTTCTGATGAAGAGCAGCTCAGGCGCTTCAAGGACCGTAGAAATGATCCTCTGCGTCGCTGGAAGCTTTCTCCAGTGGATCTCCAGTCCATTACGAAGTGGGAGGATTATTCCAAGGCGAAAGACGAGATGTTTGTTCACACAGATATTCCCGCTGCGCCGTGGTACACCGTGGAAAGTGAAGACAAGAAGCGTTCGCGCATTAACGTAATCTCTCATCTGCTCTCCACTATCCCTTATGAGAAGTTAGAGCACCGTTTCCCTGAGATTCCTGAGCGCCCCACCTCCGAATCCTCCTACGAGCGTCCACCTCGTGATGAGTTCCGCTATGTTCCCGATGTAGCTGCCAAACTTGAAAAGAAAGCTGTCAAGAAAGCCAAAGGCGACAAGAAATCTAAGAAATCCAAGAAGTGAGAGAAAGGAAGAAGCTCGCTGATCTAGGAAGAGCGTATCCCAGTGCGCACTCGACGACCAGCAGCCACTACTGGAAGCTGCTCACTTCTTCATACTTGTCGCAGAAGACTAACCTGACTCCAACGAGCTATCACTTTGAAAAAGAGTTTGAGTGGTGCCTAAAACTTTTATGCTGTTTTCTATTGCAAGTAGTGTTGACCTGGTTTAGTTTTAACCTATGTCAATGATAGGTGTGTCTTGCATGAGAAAAAGCGTTCTGTGTTTGCTGGCCTCTGTAGCGGGTGCTATCACTGCGAGTTTTGGAGAGCTGAGAATTCAAAGCGTATTTTCCTCTGGTTCCTATCAGACAACTCAAGTTGGTCAAATTCGTAAGAAGTCAAAGGATGGTGGAGATTCTGTTTACCCTAAGGTGGTAGCACATATTTATGATGCGACTGGGGCGATGAGGTATATCTCCAATGCGGGTTATCGGTCAAATGACTATGCTTTCCGTAGTTATACAGTTAATCTAAAGGCTCCGCGAATTGATGAAACATTCATTTGTCTTGAAAAGCGTTTTAGACCTGACAGTTGTGTGAAGTAGAGAGCGGGAGAATGTGAGTATAGAATCTCTTATTCCAGTTACCGCTCGGTCTGGGAATTTTCACCTAGGGCCTATTAATCTTGGACGCCTGGACGATGGTTGCATAGTAGTGGCTGGAAATAACGGTGCAGGGAAGTCTACTTTATTTAATGTCCTTGCGCGTGAGGTTCGAGCCACTGTTCATCTCCTGCCACAAACATTCACGCTTCCTCCGCTGGCTCGAGTTCGTGATCTTGCTTACTTCGTTGCCTCTCAAAGGGGAGTTTCTCCTGATGAAGCCGAAACAGCAATAGATAAAGTGGGGCTTTCAGATAAGGCACAGGCACGTGTTCGGACGCTTTCTGGCGGAATGCATAGAAGGCTTGGCATTGCTCTTACCTTAATTGGGAATCCTGAATTGCTTATCGTAGATGAACCAACAGCCGGTCTTGATGTAGAACAGCGCTCTGACGTTATTGAAATTCTACGTGTGGCATCTGAGCAGCGAGTGGTGATGCTCGCTTCACATCTGGTTGCAGATATAGAAGAGTTGGCTGATCGAATTCTTCTCTTGGACAGGGGGCACCTAATCTTCGATGGTACACGGGATGACTTCATCGGGTCGCATGGATCCTTTGAAGATGCCTATAAACGACGGCTGAGGTCTGTCTGATGAAATTGGTTCTGACATCTACTCTTGCGCCGTGGATTTCTGCGGTGTCTACAGTGTTGTGTTTACTCTTTTTCGTTGAATTCTCGGATACTGCCTGGCGGGGAGATTACTTCTGGACTGCTGAATGGATTGAAGGCAGCCTTATTCCGGCTCTTGCCCTTACTGCAATAGCGATAGGGATTGACGTTCACCTCACATTTGACCCACGATGCCATAATGTACTTGCCTCTGAGGATCTGCGCGCGCCATTTGTCCTGCGCTACGTCACTGCACTCTGGCTTCCCTTAATCCTTCTTGTAAGTCTCTCAACTGTGAGATGGTCATCAGTGTGGCCATCATGGTGGAACGAACACGCCCAGCTTTCCTACGCTCATGTGGGGGTTTGCCTATTATCTATTCTCGCCTTCTTTATACTCGTCATGCTCGCAGCTCTAGCTGCTAGTCCCTTCGGGTACATTGCAGGTGCAGCTGTTGGTCTCTTGCTCGTGTGGACAATGATGACCGGTGGGGGATTCTTACTACTGGGTACCTCAACAGGTTCACTTGTGGGGTATGAACCTGTCCCGTGGGTGTTAGGGGTTGTGGCAGCAGTTGCCGTTCTCATCACAGGTTGCGGGGTGTGGCTTTTTATCCGATGGTCTGGGAAGAGTGCGGCTTCAACGGGATCCGGATCAATGATTCACCGCAGCCTCGCGGGAGGCTTAGTTCTTATTATGGGCGTTTCTCCCTTTTTACATCTTCCTGAGAATCGCGTGGCATGGTACAAGGATTTAGATTGCATGAAAGGCGAGAAAGGTGCTCTCTGTGTTAGCGAGCAGCATACCCCGCTCATTGACTCCCTAGCCTGGCAATACGGGAAGCTGAGGGCTGTGGCGGCTCAGTTCGGTGTTCTTGACGTGATTCCGGTGTCATTATTCACTGGAATGCCGTCCACTCACCCAGGTATCCATGTAAATGATGGATTCGATATGGTGTCAGGCCCCAGAGAGCACCCTTGGTACCCATCTCGGGAAGAACTCTCTGATCGGGTGGCTCACGGCTATACTCAATCCTTTTTGGACGCTGTTGTTATTCCTGGTCATTGTTCAGAGAATCAACAACAGGCTCTCCTACCTTTATACGATGAGACCTTATCCGCGTTGCAAAGGATGCTTGATGAGTCTCTCCCGCGCGAAGAGCGTCAAGAGGCAGCAGATCAGTATCGGTCTGCTGCCACGAAACTCGATGCTTGTCAGGTATAGAAAAAGTGTCTTTTAGTTGGTGGAGTACTTGGTTTCGTGCTCTGGTGCCCTGGCAGCTATGCGTGATGTGGTTAGTCATTTTCGTTGGTTTTTTAGTTGGCAGTGGTGTTGCGCTTCCTACTGGATACTCAGACACGAGAGTTATCTACTTTGCAGGCGCTGTTTTCGGTGCTGGAGCCACCTTCGCTCTTCCGCCACGCGGGCCGATGTGGCCGCATTGTGACTGGCAGCATGGAATGTGGGTTCTCTTTCTCTATTTTGTCTGCGCAGTGCCCGGTGAGCTTTTGTTTCTTGTTGTCGAGCCTTCAGAGCTCGGTCAGTTCACTACTACATGGGCATGGACTATGATTATCGCTCTCGTGTTCAAGCCTGTTTTAGCAGCTCTTCCTGTTGTCGCACTAGTATTTGGAGCCGGCTTTTTTCGTGGAAGTATCGAAGATACTGGCCCTCATTGGTATAGCTTCAGTTGGTTGATTGGTGGTTACAGCAACGTCAGCCTCGTAGCGGTGGCGGCCATCAGTGTGGCGGTCCTCGTGGTTGTGGCAGCTTTTCGGCGATGAAATTTCCGAATCCTCGAGTGGTTCCTCGGAGAATATTGAATGAATGAGGAGACGTATTCTAGCTGGGGAGGCTATAAAAAGAGACCCCACAGTATGTGGAGTCTCTATCTTGTGGCAGCTACACACTACATGAGGAATCCGCCAAGGGAGTTTGCAAGATCCAACACCCACGCGGGCAGAATACCCATAAGGAGTGTCAACAGTGCGGTGAGCACAATGACTGAGCTGACTGCTGTATCCGGTTGAGTTACCACTGGGGTGGTATCTGTGACGGGTTTGAAGAACATCACAATAATCATGCGCATATAGGCATAAGCAGCCAGTGCAGAGACCAGGAGAGCCACAACCACCAGCCATCTATGTCCCGCCAGCCACGGTACGGCGAAGACGGTGAATTTACCGATGAAGCCTGCCGTGAGCGGTATTCCCGCAAAGCTCAGGAAGTAGATGGCGAAAGCAGCGCCAAGCCAAGGATAGCGGCGTCCAAGGCCTTCCCAAGCAGAGATAGCTGTTTCCTCTTCGCCAGTGTTCTTGCGGACCAGCATAATTACAGCAAAGGCGCCAATAGTAGCAAGACCATAGGCTGCCAGGTAAATAAGGACCGAAGACACCACACTGAACTGAAGGCCACCCAGTGTGAGAACGCCTTGGTCAGCGGCAACCAGAGCAGTCATAATGAAGCCAGCGTGAGTGATAGAGGAGTAGGCAATAAGCCTTTTTACATCGCGCTGAGTCATAGTCAAGACGGCACCAAACACCATCGAGATGATGGATAGCACCACAATGACGGCTTCCCACTGGTTTTGCTGTAGCGGAATAGCTGCGGTGAGTACACGTGCCAGGGCCACAACGGCTGCTAGTTTGGTACAGATAGCCATGAACGCAGTCACTGGGGTGGGAGCACCTTGGTAGACATCTGGCACCCAGTTATGGAAGGGAACAGCGCCAATTTTGAAGAGCAGCCCGATGACCACCATCACTACACCCAGAGCCAGGAGCGCCGTCTTTTCCGTTGAGGCAGAGGCCTTCGCAATATCGGTGAAACTAAAGCTTCCTGTGGAGGCGTAGAGCATCACGATGCCGTAGAGCATGATGGCAGCGGCCAAAACTCCCAGCAAGAAGTACTTGAGGGAAGATTCTTGGCTGAAACGACGTCGATACAGGGCAAGACCAGCCAACACATAGAGCGGAAGAGACATCACTTCCAAAGCCACGAAGAGCATGAGAAGGTTGTTGGAAGCAACAAAAAGCATCATGCCCAACAAGGAGAACAACGCCAGAACATAAATCTCTGTATGCCCTGTGCGTTCTTCCTCAGGCAAAGAGCTAACACGGCGACTGTGCCGAGTACTAAAGAGAATCAGACACAACGCTGTAAATATGATGAGTGCGCCCTGGGCGGCGTAAGTAGCTCTATCCAACGCGAGAAGACCATAAGCAATAACTGTGAAACGACCATCTGCCCAGTTGATTGCTAGGGTAATCGCAGCAGCTGCAAGCACCACCGAGACAGAACCCAGTTGGATTACAGCCCTCGAAGAGCGAGGGACGCAGGCGTCCAGAAGGAGGGCAACACAGGCGCCACCGAAGATAATGAGAAGCGGGGCGAGGGTGCGATAATCCAGCGCAGGGCTCTCAAGCAAGTGTGTGGAGTTTGCCAATATATCCGAAGCAAGAATGTGCTGGATCATTTAGCGTGCACCTCCTAGAGCGTGAGTGGACGATGGAGCAGCAACAGCAGAAGCTGCCTCGGAGTGGACGTGTGTATCAACTACGGCAACAGCCTGCTGCGCATCCGGATTGAGGAGGGAAGTCAGCGGTGCGGGATACACGCCAAAGAAAATAAGCAACCCCAGAAGCGGAATAAGAATCCAGCGTTCAGACATAGTCAACTCTGAAACCTTCTCTTGAACCTCCGGGGAGGGAAGCCCGGTCATCGTCTGCTTATACATACGCATGATGTATAGCGCCGCTAGTACCATGCCTACAGCGGCGAATCCGGCAGCCCAAGGATGATGAATCCACGTTCCAGCTAGAACACCAAACTCGGAAATAAAGGGTGCTAACCCAGGCAGGGACAAGGAAGATAGACCTGCTATGAGGAGGAAACCCGCCAGAACGGGAGCCACCTTTTGAACACCACCAAAATCGGTAAGTGCAGCTGATCCACGCCGCCTCATCAGGTAACCAACCAGAAGGAAGAGTGCTGCCGTGGAAATGCCGTGGTTAAACATATAGAGATTGGCGCCTGCCACTGAGGTTGGAGTAAAAGCAAAAAGACCCAACACAATAAACCCGAAGTGGCTCACCGAGGTGTAAGCCACCAGGCGCATGAGATTATCTTGTGCCAGCGCAGCCAGGGCGCCGTAAATGATGGAGATGACGGCCAGAACAATGACCACCGGGGTTGCCCACTCAGAAGCAGTGGGGAACAGGCCCAGTGCGAAGCGGAACATACCGAAAGTGCCGATCTTGTCCATGATGGCAACCATCATCACCGCACCACCAGGAGTGGTGTTCACAGCGGCGTCGGGAAGCCAGGTATGCACTGGAACCATCGGTGCTTTCACCGCAAAAGCAATCATGAAACCGATGAACAGGAGACGTTCAGTGTCAGTGCCCAAACTCATGGACATGAGATCGCTGAGAAGGAACGTGCCGGTGCCACCATTGTGTGAGTTCACATAGACCCCGATTACTGCAGCCAGCATGATGAGGCCGGAGGTAAGGGAATACAGCAGGAACTTCAGTGCGGCGTAACGACGACGCTCACCCCCAAAACCTCCAATAAGGAAGAACATCGGGATGAGAGTGGCCTCAAAGAAGAGATAGAACAGCAGCACATCCGTGGAGGTGAACACGTAGATGGAAAGACCTTCTACTGCCAGCACAAGTCCTAGGAAGGCGCGCTCACCAAACTGATCTTCACGATATTTTTCCGTGAAGGAGTACAGCAACACCAGGGGAGTGAGGATAGTGGTCAGCAGGACTAAGGTCAGCCCAATGCCATCAACTCCCAAGGAGTAGTGGGCACCAATCTGGGGAATCCACTGATGCAATTCGGTGAACTGCATACCGCCACCAGGGGTGAAACGAAGCGCCATAAGCAGGGCAAGGCAAAGCGACGCCACAGAAGCCACCACAGCCACTGCTCGGCTGGCCGCATCCCGAACGATGGTGAGGAGAAGTGCTCCTACCAGGGGGATTAGTGCAGTTGAGGTAATTAACATTCTCTCAATCCTCCCTATACCAACTGCCCGAGAATAAGGACAACAGCCACAAGCACTGCGGTTCCAACCACCATCAGTAAGCCGTAGGAGCGGATGAGGCCGGTCTGCAAGCGTGCCATTACAGCAGACAGCTTGACTAGACCACGTCCGCCACCATCAACAGCGGGTGTGATTCCACTGCGATCCAGGAGGGCCGTCGCTCGGGCAAGTGCCGTCGTGGGTTTGACCGCAATGTAGTCATTAATGGTGTCTGCGTACAGCGCGTTGTCACCGATGCGTGTGTATGCAGGGGGATTGGTGCGCTGGGTGGCAATAGGCTGGCTAAACAGCTTCCACCCCACCAGTACTCCCACAGCAACCACCACGAGAGTGGCTAAGGTCTCCCAGCTGATATGGAGGATATGGAGATCTTCGGCCGTGCCGCCCACTGCTGGGTTGAGCCAGGCAGTAATACCGCCCACCATGAGGAAGCCGCCGATCACCGAGAAAATACCCAGGATTACCAGGGGCACCACCATGATGGTGGGGGATTCATGAGGATGAACCTCCTCCTCCCAGCGCTTCTCCCCGAAGAAGGTCATCATCATCAGGCGGGTCATGTAGAAGGCTGTGATACCCGCACCAATGAGAGCTACAAGACCAAAGATCCAGCCACGTTCAAAAGCCACCTCGATGATGGGATCCTTCGAGAAGAACCCAGCAAATCCGGGGAAGCCGATAATGGCCAAATACCCGGCTGCGAAGGTGAGGAAGGTCCAGGGCATAGCCTTGCGAAGCCCGCCGAAGCGGCGCATATTCACGCTGTCATTCATGGCGTGCATGATAGAGCCAGCTCCCAGGAACATATTGGCTTTGAAGAAGCCGTGGGTGACCAGGTGGAAAATTGCTAGGGCATACCCGGCAGGACCAATGCCCGCGGCCAGGATCATGTAGCCAATCTGGGACATTGTGGAACCGGCCAAAACCTTTTTGATGTCGTCCTTAGCGCTACCAATCCACGCACCAACCAGCAGAGTAATGGCACCGATGATGACCACAGCCAAAGCAGCTTCAGATGAAAGCTGGTAGATACTTCCGCTGCGCACCACCAGGTACACACCAGCTGTCACCATCGTGGCAGCGTGAATCAGTGCGGAGACCGGGGTAGGGCCTTCCATAGCGTCTAACAGCCATGCCTGGAACGGTACCTGTGCAGATTTTGCACACGCACCCATCAGGAGCATGAATCCCAAGAAAGTGGGAACCCAGGTTTCGGCAGACGACAGTCCGGCATTGACTGTGGCAAACTGCGTGGATCCGAAAGAGGCAAACATTGTGACAATAGCCAACATCATGCCCACATCACCCATGCGGTTCATGATGAAGGCTTTGTTGGCAGCGTTTGCGGCCGCAGGCCTGTCAGCCCAGAACCCAATGAGCAGGTAGGACACCAAACCGACGCCCTCCCAGCCGAGGAAGAGCACCAAGTAACTGTTGCCTAGAACCAGGGTCAACATGGCTGCAAGAAAGAGATTAAGGTAGGCGAAGAACTTTCGCCGCTTCTCATCCTGAGCCATATAGCCCACTGAATAGAGGTGAATCAGACTGCCCACTCCCGTCACCAAGAGAACAAAGGTGATGGAGAGAGGATCAACCAGCAGATCGAGTGTGGTCTCCACTCCAGGCAGTGACATCCAGGTGTAGAAGGGAGCAGTGACAGCGCGCTGTTCAGGAGAGCGTGTCAACATCTGAATGAAAAGAATGAAGCCACAGGCAAAAGAGCTAAAGCTCATTGCAACAGAAAACCAGTGTCCCCAGCGGTCGAGAAGACGCCCGCCGATGAGGAGAGTTGCTGCCCCAATGACGGGTAAGACAATGATGAGCCACGCTAAGACGGCAGTGACCGTATCGGCAGCAGGCGGGTTAGCAGTCAGTGACTGTCCCGTTGAAAGAAGAGTATTGGATACCACTGTGCCTAGCCTTTCAGTGAACGTACTGCGTCAACGGACACTGTGAATTGCGAACGCCAGAGCGCTACGACGATACCCAGCCCCACAACCACTTCAGCAGCAGCAACTACCATGACAAAGAGGGCAGCCACCTGGCCGTCCAGATCACCAAACTGCCTGGCCACAGCAACGAGGCCGAGGTTGCAAGCATTGAGCATGAGTTCCACGGACATAAACACCACAAGAGCGTTGCGACGAACTAAAAAGCCGAGGATACCGATGGCAAAAAGGACGGAAGACAAGGTCAAATAGAAACCAGTAGCCATATCAGTCATCCTCTCTGCTGGTGTTGTCTAAAGCTTCATAGTTCTTCGCTGTTCTGGCAGCCAACTCCTGAGCAGAACGCTCTTCATGGGCGTCGTAAATCTCTTCGGCAATGGAGGAACGCAGCTCAGAACCGTCCGGCAGGAGTGCCGGAACATCCATAGCATTGCTGGCTGCATACACACCAGCGCCAGGCATAGCGCCCACGTAGGTGCCCTTTTCGGCGTAGGCACGGAAGCGAGCTTCCATAGTTTCTCGCTGAGTGGGACGATGCTTCACCCGAGTGCGCACAGTGAGCACAATGGCTCCAACAGCAGCGATGATGAGAAGCGCAGAGAGGACCTCAAAAATGATGACGTACTTATTGAAGATTAGATCCCCTAGACCTGCGATATTTCCACCTGTAGAGCGAAGTGTCTCGTCAAAGTTTGCCGGTTCAGGCCAGGTGACTGACCAGATAGCTATTCCTGCCAGGACCACAACCACCACTGACATGATGATGGCTGCTATCCGCTGCCCGCGGAGAGGGTCTCCCTCTTCGGCCTCTGCGTCAGCACCCACCATCATGACAATGAAGAGGAACATCACCATGATGGCGCCTGCGTAGACCACAATTTGAACCACAAATACGAAGGGTGCGTTGAGAATGGCGTATTCCAGAGCCATACCCACCATCACTAAGAGGAGACTTAGGGCTGAGTGGATCAGTTTCCGGGAGAGAACCATACCGAGAGCCGCAGCCACAATCACAAGAGCAAGAATCCAGGAGAGGAGCTGGGAAAAGAAGTGGCCTACTCCTGATGACCCCGCAGCCAGAATCAGAGTGGACAACTCAGGGGCAGAAGATACTAGGGATACCATTGCGATCACTCCTTCCCCATGTGCTGTGATTCACGCGAGTCTGCGTTCTGAGGAAGCCCCAAGAAATAGCCCTTCTCATTGTCCGCGAGACGGCGAGGATGGGGTGGCATCTCCATTCCCTCCTCAAGAGGAGCCAGAAGCTTGTCTTTGCCATAAATCAGGGATTCCCGTGAGGCATTGGCCAGCTCGAAATCATTGGTCATGGTCAGTGCCCGTGTGGGGCACGCCTCAATACACATTCCGCAGAAAATGCAGCGCAGATAGTTAATCTCGTAAATGGCGCCGTAGCGTTCCCCAGGGGAGTAACGCTCCTCGTCGGTGTTTTCTGCGGCCTCCACACGAATAGCATCCGCAGGGCACGCCCAGGCGCACAGCTCACAGCCAACACATTTTTCCAAGCCATCAGGCCAACGGTTGAGTTGGTGGCGGCCGTGGTAGCGGGGTTCAGTGACCTTCGGCTCCAGCGGATATTCCTGGGTGAACTTCTTCCGAAACATGGTTCGGAATGTCACTCCAAGACCCGCCCAGCGCGAGAAGACACTCATGACAGTTCCTCCTTCCGCTGTACTCCGGCAACAACAGGAGTTTGCCTCGATAGCGGCAGCGGGTAGTGGGTAGTTATGGGGTTGATGGTGGACAGACTTGGGGTGGTGATCATGGCATCAATCGGTTTGCGCTGTAGATACAGCACAAGAGCTGCAATGGCGCCGAAGATAAGCACCAAAGCTATGGCAGTGGCGTCGTCGGTAAGCCAGGAACCGGGCTCAGCCAACATCCGAGCTTTCTGATAGACGGCCACCATCACCAGCCAGCCCAACGACAACGGCAGCAAAGTCTTCCACCCTATAGACATGAGCTGGTCATAGCGGTACCGGGGGATGGTTCCGCGCACCCAGATGAAGAAGAACAGGAAGAGAAGAACCTTGAGGATAAACCACAGCACACCCCACCAGCCGCCGTCAAGCACGGTGTCATTGAACGGCCACGGCGCGTTGACACCGCCCAGGAACAGGGTGGCGCAGATAGCAGACAGAGTGGCCATATTCATGTATTCGCCCAGGTAGAAGAGAGCGAAGCGGAAACCGGAGTAGTCAGTGGAGTACCCGCCGACAAGCTCTGATTCGCACTCTGGCATATCAAAGGGCGCACGGTTGGCCTCTGCAAGCATGGCCACCATGTAAATACAACAGGCTGGTGCTAACAGAATGGCATTGAAGGCGGGGAAGGGAGAGTCCCACCCAAAGAGGGTCATTGTGGTGGCCTGATGTTCCACAATCCCAGCAGTGGACATTGTACGGCTCACCAGCACCACAGATACCACGGCAAGCCCCATAGACACTTCATAGGAAATCATCTGAGCCGCAGAGCGCAGACCCCCCAGCAGTGAGTAACGGGAGGTGGATGCCCAACCGGCGAGGACAATGCCGTAGGTGCCCAGAGAGGCGATTGCCAAAATGAACAGCACGGCAACAGGTAAATCTCCCAACTGTAGGCGTGTGATGTTTCCGGCAATGGATACCTCCCCGCCGATGGGAATCACTGCCCAGGTGGTGAATGCGGCAATACCCGTCAGGATAGGTGCCAGAGTGAACACAAACTTGTCCACATTAGCTGGGGCGAAGTCCTCTTTCATGAGGGTTTTAACGCCGTCCGAGAAGGGTTGCAGCAAGCCAAAGGGTCCTGCCATGTGAGGGCCCACGCGCTGCTGGAGAAAAGCCAGGATTCGACGTTCAAACCAGACGCAGAAGATGGCGAAAAGGAGGGGAATAGCAAAGACCACAATGGCCTTAACAAGGATGAGCCACCACGGATCACCCCACACTCCGATAGTGCTTTCAGGCATGGTTGGGCACCTCCATCTGAGTGTTATAGGCATCATCAGATACGGCGAGAGTGACCTGGTCACCCGGCGCCGCACCTGTTACTGCAAGTGGGTTATCAGGAACATTGTTGGGCACCCATACAACGTTGTCAGCCATCTCATCGACAATCGAGACGGGAAGGCTTAGCGAGCCTTGGGGGGTAGAGACTGTGGCTCTATCACCAGTATGAAGCCCATAGGCTGCGGCAGTGGTTGGGCTGACGCGAAGGCGTCCGCGACGGTGGTCACTGCCTTTGTAAATGGTGCCGTCCAGCGCGGCGGAGTCACCCATAAGCTCACTCCAGGAATCCAGCACCAGGCCTTCCTGGGCGGTGGAGTGTGCCTCTGGTAGTGAGCCGCCTGGGACTCCGGTAGCACGAGCTTGTAGGGTGGTGGCAACCTCTGAGTTGGGCGGAAGCTGCAAGCTTGTTTCCATTGCCTTGGCGACGCCGCTGAGCACGCGGCGATCAGACATCGTCGTCGTTGGTACTCCGGACAAGCGACGAACAGGACGCCAGCGAGCTTCCCAGTTGAGGAAATGGCCTGTGGTCTCAGAGATGAGACTGACAGGAAGAACAACATCCGCATGGGAGGTCAGGGCGCTGCGTCGCTGAGCTAGCTGAACAGTGAAAGCAGTGTCAAGTGCTTCATGCAGGAGTTCCTTCTGTGCGAAGTCTCTCTCCTCAAGGGCTCCTACAAGGAGAGCCTGAAGGTGGCCAGCGGCGGCCTGGTCCAGGATGGTCTTGGTGTCATAGCCAGCGGCTGAAGGTAGACATCCTGCTTCTACTGCTCCGCGATCCCCAGCATGGAGAGGAACCCAGGCGAAGCGAGCACCAGAATTCTGAGCAGCAGTTACCACTGCTCCCAGTGTTCCGGCGGACCTGGCGGCGCGGGCACCTACCAAAATGATGCTGTTGTTATCTAAGCTCTCAAGATGTGAAAGAGCCTCAGCTTCAGCTCCAGGACGGCAAGTGACAATTTCAGCATTCAACTTCGCAGCACCCAGGCTGCGGTGGCTGGCAATGCTGAGCACTTTGAGTCCATTCTTGCGAACAGCTCTGCGAAGCCTCAGGAAGATGTTGGCAGCTTCGTCTTCCGGATCTAAACACAGGAGAACCACGGTTGTGGCTTGGTCTAGATCAGAATAAGTAACGCTGCTGTTAACTGAGCTTCCTGCCACATACTGAGCCAGGAAAGCGGCTTCCTCAGCGGTTCCTGTGTCTGTGCGGAAGTCCACCGCCTCGGTTCCTGCCACCCTGCGAGCAAAAGTTGCATAAGCAAGGTTGTTTTCCACGGTATTGATGCTTCCGGGAAGCACTCCGAGTGAGGAACCTGCCGCTTTTAATCCAGCTGCCGCAGCGTTCAAAGCCTCAGACCAGGAGACTTCCACAAGCACGCCATCGCGGCGAAGTAGGGGAGTGGTGAGGCGGTCTTCCAACGTTCCGTAGCGGAAACCATACCGCCCCTTGTCACAGTTCCACTCCAGGTTTACCTCAGGATCTTCTCCGGCAAGCCGACGCGTGATCTTTCCGTGCCGATGATCTACCCGCAGCGCGCAGCCTGCTGCACAGTGTTCACAGGTTGTTTCTGTAGAGACAAGATCGAAGGGGCGAGCCTGGAAACGATAGTCGGCACTTGTGAGAGCACCGACAGGACAGATTTGCACGGTATTGCCTGCAAAGTAGGAACCCGCGTCGGACTCAGGAACAGAGGAGACTTGTTGGCGTGCGCCTCGTTCTTTGAGTGTAATACAGCGATCCCCGGATACCTGCTCAGAGAAGCGAGTACAGCGGGTACACAGTACACAGCGTTCCCGATCCAGCAGGATATTACTCACCAGTGGAAGAGGTGTGGGGAAATGACGCTTCTGGCCATCAAATCGGGTATGACTCTGACCATTGGACATGGCCTGGTTTTGTAGAGGGCATTCCCCGCCCTTATCGCAGATGGGGCAGTCAAGAGGGTGATTAATCAGGAGAAGTTCCATGATTCCCCGTTGGGCTTCTTTCGCCTGCTCGGAGGACACTTGGGTTTTAACCACCATGCCTTCTGCTACGGCAAGGGAACAGGAGGCTTGAGGTTTGGGGAAACCTCGCCCATTTCCAGCATCAGTGACTTCCACCATGCATTGCCGACAGGCTGCGACGGGCTCCAGAAGCGGGTGATCGCAGAACCGAGGAATACGGATTCCGAGCTTCTCAGCAGCACGAATCACCATTGTTCCCTTGGGTACGCAGACAGACTGCCCGTCAATCTCTAGGGTGACAAGATCTGTACGCGTGGCACTTGAGGTGTTTTCGCTCATTGAACCTTCTCCTCATCGCTAAATACAGCGCTGGCCTCGTAGGGTAGAAGCTCCCAGGCAGGAGTGGTGTAACCAGCTTCAAATTCCTCACGGAAATGGGTCACTGCGCTAGTAACACAGGCAACTGCGCCATCTGCGAGGGCACAGAAAGACTTACCGCTGATATTTCCAGCAACACTCAAGAGCTTATCGACGTCCCCCGGCTTGCCCTCTCCACGTTCTAAGCGCTGGAGAAGCTGCACCAGCCACCAGGTTCCCTCACGGCACGGAGTGCATTTCCCACAGGATTCATGCTTATAGAATTCAAGGAATCGCGTGGTGGTACGCACTACTGAGGTGGTCTCATCGAACACTTGGAGAGCCTTTGTGCCCAGCATGGAGCCAGCGGCTGCTACACCCTCATAGTCCAAAGGAACGTCTAGATCCTTCTCGGTGAGGATAGGTGTGGAGGAACCACCGGGAGTCCAGAACTTGAGTGTGTGCCCTTCGCGCATACCCCCCGCCAAATCTAGAAGCTGGCGAAGAGTGATTCCCAGAGGGGCCTCATATTGGCCAGGGTTCTTAACATGGCCGGACAGGGAATAGAGGGTGACGCCTTTGGACTTCTCGCTGCCGAGGGAGTTGTACCACTCGGCACCCTTGCGAACGATGGCAGGAACTGAAGCAATGGATTCCACATTGTTAATCACAGTGGGGGAGGCGTATAGACCTTCTACTGCCGGGAATGGTGGGCGTAAACGTGGGTGTCCACGTTTACCCTCGAGAGAGTTGAGCAATGCGGTTTCTTCGCCACAAATATAGGCGCCTGCTCCAGAGTGAACCATGACGTTCAGGCGTTTGCCGGTGCCAAGGACGTCGTCACCGGCAAGACCAGCGTCATAGGCCTCTTGGATGGCTTGTTGGAGGCGCCGAGCTACCTGAACTACTTCACCGCGCAGATAAATGAACGCCTGCTCAGCCCCAAAAGCATAGGAGGCGATGAGCGCGCCCTCCACGAGGGTGTGGGGGCTGGCCATGATCAGTGGCATATCTTTGCAGGTGCCGGGCTCTGATTCATCCCCATTGATTACTAAGTATTTGGGTTTGGGATTGTCTTGAGGAACGAAAGACCATTTCATCCCGGTGGGGAATCCAGCACCACCGCGTCCGCGCAACCCGGAGTCCTTGACCAGTGTGAGAACCTCAGATGGTTCCATGCTGAGAGCTTGGCGCAGGGCTTCATAGCCGTGGTGGGAGCGATAGCTGTCCAAGGTCCACGGTGAGTCCTCGCCCCAGTGGGCAGAAAGGACGGGAGTCAGGAGTTCAGAGGGCATTTACTCACCTTCTTTCACATCGTTGGCCAGACGCCAACCAGCTAGGGAAGCAGGTCCGGCGGCGGGGCCGTCATCTCCTCGGCCATCATTGAAGCCGGCCAGCACTCTCTCGTTATCTCGCCAAGAGGTGATCTCAGGGCCACGGGTAGAGCGGACTTTGTCACCGTTGCGGAGCTTGTCGAGGATGTCCACGGCCTTACGGGGAGTCATATTGTCCATAAACTCCCAGTTGAGCATCAAGACCGGGGCAAAGTCACAGGCAGCATTACACTCGATACGTTCCAGGGTGAACATACCGTCATCAGTTGTTCCTTCTCCCTCAAGCCCCAAGTGCTTGCGGACGGCGTCGTACACCATGTCCCCGCCCATCACGGCACACAGAGAGGTGCTGCACACCCCTACCAGGTGTTTACCTACTTTCTCCCTGTGGAACATGGTGTAGAAAGTAACCACGCCAAGCACCACAGCCTCTGGTATTTCCAGGATTCTAGCGATATGACGCACTCCTTCGCCGCTGACTCTGCCATCGATGCTTTGCACCAGATGCAGCATGGGAATGATGGCTGATTGAGGATGTGGATAGCGGTCTGCCAGGGCGCGTAGTTCCTTGACAGTGTCTTCCGTGATATTCGTGGTGGTGTCACTCATATCAACAGAGTCATCATCACCGAATGTTGAGACAAAGTGGGCTTCGGTCATCGGTCAACACCTCCCAAAACTGGGTCGATACTACCGACCGCAACAACGATATCGGACAACATACCGCCCTCACACATAGCGGGAAGGGCTTGTAAGTGGTGGAACCCTGGATCTCGCAAATGAACGCGGTATGGGTGGGTTCCACCATCGGAAACCACATGGCAACCCAACTCGCCCTTCGGACTTTCCGTGGTGGCGTAGGCCTGACCGGCCGGAACCGTGATTCCCTCTGTCATGAGTTTGAAATGGTGAATGAGAGACTCCATATCCTCACCCATAATCTTGCGCACATGATCATAGGAATTGCCTTGACCATCCTTATACACAGTGAGGTCAGCAGGACGTGCAATTTTGGGATCTTCCACCATGACGGGCTGACCTTGAGTATCAGCCAAACGATCCCGGCACTGACGGCAAATCTTCACAGATTCATACATCTCCGCAAGACGCACACGGAAGGCTCCGTAGGCATCACAGGTATCCCACACAGGAATGTCGAAATCGTAGGTTTCATATCCCAGATGAGGTTGTTTCTTACGCAGATCCCAGTCCACACCCGCAGCACGCAGACGTGGACCTGTCACTCCTAGCACCATGCAGCCGTTGAGATCCAAATAGGAAACCCCTACCATGCGCTTGCGCAAAATAGGGTTGTCATTGCACATCTTGTCAAAATCAGGAAGGCGAGCATCTAGCCAATCCAAGGTCTCATCGAGTTTTTCAAGACCGTAGTCAGGAAGGTCATTGGCAACACCACCCGGACGGAAGAAGGCATGGTTCATACGCAGACCGCTTACTGCCTCGTAGAAATCGAGGATCATTTCACGATCTCGTAATCCGTTAGTCAACAGGGTGACTCCACCGAGCTCGTTTCCTCCTGTACCGATGGCCACCAGATGTGAAGCGATACGGTTGAGTTCGAGCATGAGGACACGAATGATGTTGGCGCGCTCGGGAATTGTGTCTGTGATTCCCAGGAGTTCTTCGACTCCCATAACGTAGACAGCTTCGTTAAAGAGCGGAGCCACATAGTCTGCACGGGTAACCAGCGCCGAGCCCTGAGTCCAGGTCCGGGCCTCACAGGTCTTTTCAATCCCAGTGTGGAGATAACCGATGGCTGGGCGCAGATTTGTGACGATATCGCCATCAAGTTCCAGGCACAGGCGCATAACTCCGTGGGTGGAGGGGTGGGCAGGGCCCATATTGATGATCATGCGGCTACTGGGGTCTTGGGCTTGGTGATCCACGATTTCCTGCCAGTCACCTCCCTCAGCAGTCAATTCAACGGCGTTCGGATCGGCGTCGAAAAGTTGCTCAATGGAAACCACACCAGTTGGTGAGGTGGTATCTGTGGGTTGAGTTGTCATTAGTGATACCTCCTCCGTTGTTCCACAGGGGGCACTTCGGTGCCGTGGAATTCAATAGGAATGCCACCTAGTTTGTAATCCTTGCGCTGAGGGTGGCCCTGCCAGTCATCTGGCATGAGAATGCGGGTAAGGCCAGGATGACCGTCGAAAATGATTCCGAACATATCCCAGATCTCCCGTTCGTGATAGTTCGCGCCGGGGTAGATGGTTACCACCGAGGGAATATGAGGCTCTGCCTCGGGGCAGACAACCTCAACACGAAGCCGCCGGTTATAGCTCAGGGACAGAAGATGATAGACGCTATGCAGCTCAGCGTCCTGATCCGCAGGGTAGTGAACTCCTGATATCGAGGTACACATCTCATAGTGCAGCTCAGGATCATCCCGCAGAGCTCGCATAACCGGAAGCAGATACTCACGAGCTATGTAAATGGTGGGCATATCCGTGAAGGAGGTGACGGGTGAGTCAGCAACCTCAGGAACAAGCTGGAATAGGCGATCGCAGATGGCATCTAAATCTCCCCCGAAAGGGCGGCTCAGAGGAGTGATACGAGCAGGAAGCCGCACGAGATGCGAAAAGCCAGAGGTGTCACCTGTACCGTCAGACCACATACCTTCATGGGTAGCGAAAGGCGCCCAGCTCTCCGGGGATACAGAGTCTCGGGTCGGTTCGGAAGTCCCTTGTGCGTTCTGGCTGCTATCAGTCATGCTTTCCTCCCTTCCTGGTGTCCTTCATACGGATGAGCTTTTCTTCGGCCACACGAACCTCTCCAGCCAGAGCCGCTGCTTCTTTCGCCTGTTCATCGGCAATAAGGTGATCCTCGCCAATTTGAGTTTTCTTCGCGATCATGGCGCGCAACTTGAAAGAGGCGTCGATAAGCATATCGGGGCGAGGTGGACACCCAGGAATGTATAAATCCACTGGGACAATGTGGTCAGCGCCCTGAACAATGGCGTAGTTGTTGAACATCCCGCCCGATGAAGAGCAGGCGCCCATAGCGATAACCCACTTGGGTTCAGGCATCTGATCATAGACGCGACGCATGATAGGAGCCATCTTTTGGCTCACCCGTCCCGAGATAATCATGAGGTCAGATTGCCGTGGAGAGGCGCGAAAGACTTCTTGACCCCAGCGGGAGGCATCAAAGCGCGGTCCGGCGTAGGACATCATCTCGAAGGCGCAGCAGGCCAGACCAAAGGTGACCGGCCAGACAGACCACTCGCGGGTGAGCCCGAAAAGCCATTCTGTAGTGGTGGTGACAAAACCACCTGAGAGTTTATCTTCAATTCCCATCGTGAATTCCAGTTACTTAAAGAGATTGAGAGTGAAATCAGGGTAAGTGTTCTATTCCCAGTTCAAGCCCCCTCGCCGCCACACATAGACATAGGCAACGAGAAGGGTGGCTACGAAGAGGAGCATCTCCACAACGATGAACCAGCCCATCGAGTCGAAACTCACAGCCCAGGGGAACAGGAAGATGGTTTCAACATCGAAGATGAGGAACATCATGGCGATGGTGAAGTACTTCAGCGAAATACGACCGCCGTTAGCGGGGCGATCCATCGCGTCCACACCGCATTCGTAGACGTCATACTTTGATGAGTTATAACGGTGGGGGCCAATAATTACCGAGGCTCCCACCATAATGAGCACAAAGAGCGCTGCAATGATTACTGCAGCCAGAATGGGAATGTAATACGACACGTCGGTTTCCTCTCACACGTCTGTGTTGATGTCAGTGGCGAGCCTGGCGGAGAAGATTGGCGGCAGCCGTGCTGAGGTCAATCGGATCCACCGGCAGAAGATAGACGGCATCTGCTTT
Organism: Actinomycetes bacterium; assembly: GCA_023432405.1. Classification (GTDB taxonomy): domain Bacteria; phylum Actinomycetota; class Actinomycetes; order Mycobacteriales; family Mycobacteriaceae; genus Corynebacterium. The sequence continues at coordinate 118,279 of JAEYUQ010000007.1, forward strand.
GCTCCAGGTAGATAACCATGCGTCATCGCGTCTCTGGAGCAGAACAAGTAGTGGGGGGTGCTCCTCTACCTCAGCATTGATCTGATAGCTAAGACCCATACCCCCGAGTGGGGCAGTTTCGCCGTCGAGCAGACACAAATCAATCTCCTTATTGTGGAGTGCCCTGATAAGTGCGGGGGCGGTGGCGAAGTCGATGACCTCAACGGGTGGAAAATCCTCGGCAAGGGATGTGCCGAATGCTGAATGGACAGCCTCGCGTAAATGGGGGCGATCCGAATAGATCGCAATATGTAGTACCGAGGGGGAGAATTCTGTGGGTTGGGTCACAGCGGTATCGGACATACACAACAGTGTAGCCAGCGGTTGTCGCCTTGGACGGTTTACGTATCAATAATTTTTGGGGAAAACAGCAGGTAAGGGAACACTAAGCTAAGTATTCAGCACAGGGCTGAAGGCTTTTGAAGAGACTTCCCAGACTCAGTGACTTCCTGGACGTAACACGAGGTTCCGCTGTCCTTTTACACTAAGAAGGACTCTTCCCCTGACAAACCGCGATAGTGTTTGTAACTAGTCCACGCGCGCTGAACATCAATATATGGGGGTGTGGGGACGTGGCGCACCGCAGTTACACAATCAGGCGTGACATCGGGGAGGCGGAAGGCAGGATTCTCAAGTGCGATGAGGTGGGCAGAACCGTTCTCAAGCTCACAGGGCAGACAGACCCAACGATTCGTTATGCGCTGAACAGCGCGGAGAATGTGCATATTATCCCAGGTATCTCGCCCGATAATGGGGGAGAGCAATTCTGGGATACCGTGTTGCACAGCAAAGTTTCGGACGATGTAGCTCAGCTGGCGTGACTGCTCCGAAGTATTACCAGGGGTAATCCACCCCCAGTAAAAGGCACTCTGCGTCAGCGTGCCGATGACCTCCCCGGTGCATCTGAGCGTGCGCCCCTGAGCAGATGTCAGCAGATATGTATTCGCGTTCTCTGCCTGGGAGAGCGTAGAGGAGGGCAGAAAGCTGTTGAGGAAGAGATCGTATTCAGAGGAGATAAACCAGGCGTCAGACAGGACGTCGCTCAGGGAAAGATCTCCGTTAAGGGAGGTGATGGCACAATCTGCGAACCCCAGCTGCGTGCCATCGACAAGGCGAGCAGAGTTGTCCGTGAGGCTGAGAGGCTGACTGTTCCATAACACCGAGTGCGCCAGAATAGCTCTTTGCTTATCGACGCCGCTGGGGATCTGAGGCAGGCCCACCAGCAGGCTTTCGCGTTCACTGTGCCAAGGGTTATCCGGTGGAAGGATGAGGGCATAGTCCGGGGCACGGAGAAGAGTGCCATTTCCGCACAGAGTACGGGCGGCTGTGAGAGATTCTGCTGTAACAGGCTGGTGTGGATGAAACTCGGGGATTCCGAAAGTATCGGTGCGGCTGAGCCACTGAGGAGACCAAGCCCAGCCCTCTTCGAAGCGCTGCGCAATGATAGTTCCCGTCACACTATGGCACTGCCCTGTGGTGTCTGTAAGACGAACCTCTGCCTGCTCAGGGTGCCGGGTGAATTCCACCGGCCTATCCAGGGAAAAACGAAACCGAAAGTAATCATCAATGGTTGCTTGGGCGATGGCGCCATCTGCAATCAACTCGCGGAGAGAGGAGGGAGGGGCTAAGACCATGCAACGCTCTCCTGATGTGTTGTGCTGGTTTTTGTTCTTGCCTGCTGATTATAGAGTGGAGACCATGCCAGAGCATTCACTTATCTCCCGCTCAGGTGAACCACTCGTGGTGGTAGCCACCCCTGAAGAAGCTGAGCACTTGCCACAGACTTATCCCTTGTTAATAACCGGGATTGGGAAGCTTAACGCGGCTGTCACGCTCGCTGAGGAACTCTTCCGAGCCCAAGCTCAGGGCATTGTTCCAGGGATGATCATCAACATTGGTACAGCAGGTTCCCTCGGAGCACCTGGGGGTATTCACCGCATTAAAGAAGTCCGCATCCATGACTTCTCAGTGACCTCAGTAGGAGAAGCAGCAGGGGATAATTCCTATCCGATTATCACTATCCCTGGGGTTCCCGAAACTGGGATGCGGCTAGCCACAGGAGACTGTTTTATTGAGTCAGCTGAGGACGCGGCACGGATAGCTCAGAATGCAGATCTGGTAGATATGGAGGGCTACGCAGTGGCAATGGTAGCCCAGCGTGCTGGAATACCTGTTGAGCTCATCAAGATAGTGTCTGATTCAGCTGATGACAACGCGGCAGCCACCTGGCATGAGGTGGTGGAGCAGTGCTCTCATCTTTTGGGGAAATGGTTAGAGGACTTTTCCCTCGGGGAAAAGCTCTAATCAGCCACAAGGGTTTCTAAGGTAAATTCCGGGTGCTCCCGTTCAATGAATTGGAGCCGCCACTTATCCCCGAAGAGAGCAATGAGCTCCCCGTTGGATCGGGTAAAGATTTCCACACCGCGTTGCTTAGCAAGCTCAGGAGCTGTTTCAGGGTTGGTGCGCCGTGCTACGGAATAAGGCACTGGAGAAAGCTCCGTTTCCACGTTGTACTCGTTGAGTAAACGAGCTTGCATCACTTCAAATTGCATGGGGCCCACCGCTGCCATCACAGGAGCAGATTCACCGCGAGCGTCGTTATGGAGAATCTGTACCACTCCCTCTGCGTTGAGTTGTTCCAGCCCCTTTCGGAATTGCTTGTACTTACCCAAAGACGTTGCCCGAATAGTTTGGAACACCTCAGGGGCAAATTGTGGCATAGGCGGATACTGAATCTTTTTACCTGCGTAGAGGGTATCCCCAGGGGTAAGTGATCCGGCGTTCACCAAGCCAACAATGTCTCCTGGGAATGCTGTTTCCACTGTCTCTCGGGAGCGTCCAAAGACAGTAAGGGCATATTTGGTGGAGAAGCTTCGCCCAGACTGGGCATGAGTAATCTGCATTCCACGGTCAAACTCGCCAGAGACAATCCGCATAAACGCCAAGGTATCGCGGTGTTTTTGGTCCATGCCTGCCTGAACTTTAAAAACAATCCCGGAAAACTCCCCGTCCACGTCCCGAACAGTATCCATCGCTGTGGTGGAGGTTGCCACAGCAGCAGAATCTGCTTTTCGTGATGTTGGTGCCGGGGCTAAGGCGCAGAGTGTGTCCAAGATTTGATGAACGCCAAAGTTCAGCATGGCGGAGGCAAAAATAATCGGTGATGTAATGCACTGCAGGAAGAGCTCTTGATCGTGAAGCGCACCATCGGCAGCCAAGAGTTCTGTTTCCTCCACGGCGGTATCCCAGGACACTCCCACTGAAGCCTCAGCCTCCTCGGCAGAAAAGTGTTCCTCGGGTGCAATGGTGCTGCCTCCGGCAGTTCGGATGAAGTGGATATACTCGTCTGCCTCTCCGTCTGCATTAATGTGGGCTAGACCCTGGAAGTTCCCTGCCTCACCCACAGGCCAGTACAAGGGAGTGGGTTGAAGATCAATCTCGCTGACAATCTCGTCCAGGAGTTCTAAAGGTTCTCGTCCAGGGCGATCCCACTTATTAATGACTGTAATAATGGGCAAACCCCTGGCCTTACATACACGAAACAGCTTCAAGGTCTGGGGCTCGAGACCCTTCGCGGCGTCGATAAGCATGACGGCGGCGTCCACCGCGGTCAGTACTCGGTAGGTATCCTCTGAAAAGTCAGCGTGTCCAGGAGTGTCCACCAGGTTGATAACAAAGGGTTCACCCTCGTGGCCTTCAGGCTGGTACTCAAATTGGAGCGCTGAGGAAGCTATCGAAATACCGCGATCTTTCTCCATCTCCATCCAGTCAGAGACTGTGGCTTTGCGTCCAGACTTGCCGTGGACAGCACCTGCCTCCGAGATGACATGGGCGTGGAGGGCTAAAGCCTCTGTCAGTGTGGACTTCCCCGCGTCTGGGTGGGCAATGACAGCGAAGGTTCGGCGGCGAGAAGCTTCCTCGGCGGTGTAACTCATAGCTAAGCAGTATAGAGCCGGCTCTTAAGGAGCCACGGAACGGGAATGGATAACGTTTTGGGCTTGAGCAAGCCCTTTCGTGACAGTAAGGACAGTGGCCTGAACTGCAGTTTCAATCTGTTGGTTCAGCGTTTCCCCGGGAGACAAAGGGCTGAGCACCCAATCTGGGATAGAAGTATCTCGGGGAGGGCGGGCAATTCCCATTCTCACACGCAGATAGTCCCGAGTACCTAAATGCTCTGAGATAGATTTCAAACCGTTATGGCCGTTCTCGTTGCCCCCGTGTCTCAGTTTCACAGCTCCCACAGGTAAGTCCAGTTCATCGTGGATTACCACAATATGATCGGCAGGAATGCCGAGCGCCTGAGCCACGGGGGCAACAGCTTGGCCTGAGTCATTCATGTAGGTTGTGCTGCGCAGAAGAAGGGCGGATGGGCCGAAACTGGATACGGGAGCCACACGAGCGGGGACGCCCTTCAACGGGGTCAGTGAGGTATGAGTTTCTTCCAGAAGCTGATCTATGACCATATATCCCAGATTGTGCCGGGTAACAGCGTAGGTGGCGCCGGGATTACCCAAACCCACAACCAGCCATTGAGCGGGGTATCGAGAAAGTCCCTTCAGGGTCAGCAGTGGGGCTTTGTCGGTGTGCCGGCACATGAATGAGAGCCTCCATTCGGCCTGAACGGTACTGGTTGTCTGAAGTAGCAAAGGCAACTGCCTCAGAAAGCAGCCATTTTATCAAGCATTTTTTATTAAAATCACCTCACAAGCTGTGGTGCGATCCTAGATTGTTTAACAGTTGTGAGGTCGCGGCCCAAGCCCCGGATGTGACGAGGAGATTCCTATGCTTCGCTATCTAAGCCGCAAGATACTCGGCTGGGGACTGATGATTCTGGTAGCTGTGAATCTCACCTACTTCCTAGCAGCAGCGTTTCTTGATCCTCGCTCTAACTATGTAGGCAGGAATCCTCCCATCCCGGAAGCTCAGTTAGACACCATGCTCACCCCGTTGAATCTCAACGACAAGATCCCTATTCTGCAGCGCTGGTGGACCTGGTTTCGCGGTATTGTCTTTCACTGGGATTGGGGAGCTTCCCCCACAGGGGATTCCATCAACTCTCAAATCGGTTACCGCATCTGGGTGTCAGCAGAGCTTCTTGTGTTGGCCACCATAATCTCCGTGGTGTTGGGTATAGCTGTGGGCGTTTACACCGCCTCCCGGCAGTACAAACTGGGCGATCGCATCTGGCAGGGTGTGTCCATCGTGGCTATGAATACTCACGTGGTGGTGGCTTCTCTGGTGGTTGTGTGGATTGCTATCACCATCAACCGCGTCACAGGCGTCAATGTTTTCTACGTCACAGGCAGTTCTTCCATTGGTGTGTCCGGTTTCTTTCCCACGCTCCTCGATGTAGCGCAGCACCTGATTTTGCCCACCATTTGTCTGGTGTTTATCTCCTATTCTGGCTATCACTTCCTGCAGCGTTCCATACTCTTGGACAACATTGATGCAGATTATGTGCGTACTGCCCGAGCTAAAGGGCTTACCAAGTCCCAAGCTATCCGAAAGCACGCTTTGCGCACGTCACTGATTCCGGTTGCCACCTCAGTGGCTTTTTCCATTCCCGGTATTTTTACCGGCGCTGTGATGACGGAGGCCATCTTCGGATGGAACGGAATGGGGCGCTATCTGGTGGATACCATTGCAAAAAATGACATTCACGGGGTGGTGGCGGTTGCTGCTTTTTCTGCCTTGACGACGGCTCTCGGCGCCATCTTGTCAGATATTCTTGTGGCCTTTTTAGATCCCCGGGTGAGGGTGAGTTAAATGAGACGCCATCTCTATCTTCGTCGTTTTCTCCGCAACAAGATGGCGGTTCTGGGGGCCGTGGTCTTTCTGTTCCTCTGTGTCCTCGCCCTCGTGGGGCCTGCTGTGTCTCCCTGGTCTTATGACGAACCAGATTTCCTGTCTCTAGCCATGCCCCCTAGTGCAGAGCACTGGTTAGGTACAAGCGCTTCAGGCAATGATTTGTTTGCCATGATTGTGCATGGTCTTGGACGCTCACTCATCATCGCTGTCAGCGTGTCAGTGACCACCACAGCTATTTCCGCAGTGGTGGGAACCTTGGCAGCACTCCTGGGTGGGACCCCAGAGAAGATCATTCTCACTGTCATCCATTTTCTCCTGTTGGTGCCTTCCTTCCTCATCATTGCGTTGGTGGTGTCCGGGCAAGGGGGAGATTGGAAACTACTCACGGTGGTCATGATCCTGTTTGGGTGGTTCTATCAGGCACGAGTGATCTGGTCTATGACCATTTCCCTGCGTGAACGCGAGTATGTGCGGGCAGCTCACTACATGGGAGTATCTCAGCTGCGCATCGCAGTGCGACATCTCATCCCCAATATCGGCTCTCTCCTCGTGGTGAATATGACCCTGGGGGTGGTTTCGGCGGTGATGAGTGAAACAGGGCTTTCTTTCCTGGGGTTAGGTGTGAAAATTCCTGATGTTTCTCTCGGGACCTTGCTGTCTGCCGGGGCAAATTCCTTGGAAGCCTCCCCCTGGGAGTTCTACTTTCCGGCACTGGTTTTGACAGTGCTCACCATCTCTATGGCGTTTATTTCCGATGGGCTTCGCGACGCCCTTGATCCTAACTCCTCTGCAGGAGGGCAGGCATGACGTCTCCACACTTCTCAGAACCCGTGCTAAGCGTACGTAATTTAGAGGTCTCCTTCCCCTCGGAGGCAGGAACGGTTCATGCCGTTCGGGGAATCGATTGTGACCTCAGACCTGGACAGACCTTGGCCATTGTGGGAGAGTCCGGCTCAGGTAAATCCGTGACCGCTATGGCCATCATGGGGCTTCTCCCTGAATATGCGAAAGTCTCGGGTACGGTAACCGTCAACGGGCAATCTCTTCTCGATCTCAGCGATGAGCAGATGTCTGCCGTCCGGGGCAAGCAGATTGGCATGATTTTCCAGGATCCGCTGTCTGCTCTCACCCCAGTATTTGATGTGGGAACACAGATTTCCGAGGCGCTGTTAATCCATAACACGATGACCAGTCAGCAAGCCTGGAACCGTGCTGTAGAGCTTCTGGGTGTGGTGGGCATTCCGGATCCTGAGCGTCGCGCGAAATCCTTTCCGCATGAGTTTTCCGGTGGAATGCGCCAGCGGGTACTCATTGCCATTGCTATTGCTAATAACCCGGCGGTGCTGATTGCCGATGAGCCCACCACGGCCTTGGATGTGACTATTCAGGCGCAGATTCTGGATCTCATTAAGGTGGCACAGCAAGAAACTCAGGCAGCCACCATCATGATTACTCATGACATGGGAGTGGTGGCAGAGATGGCTGATGAGGTCATTGTGATGTATGCAGGTCGCCCCATCGAGCGCGGTAGTGTTTTCGATATTTTCACTACCCCGCGTATGCCTTACACCATTGGTCTTTTGGGGTCCATACCCTCGCTGAGTGCTCCCAAAGGAACCGCTCTGACCACCATTCCTGGAAATCCGCCCAAGGTCATTGACCTTCCTGAGGGGTGTTCCTTCGCGCCGAGGTGCCCCATTGCCACGGATGTTTGCACTACCTCGGAGCCGTTCCTGAACGACGTCGCTCAGGGGCACAAGGCTGCCTGCCACCGAGCCCAGGACATCGCGCAGGGACAGGTGCCAGCTACTGCTATTTTCCCCACTCCTGAGCTACCACAGGATATTTTTGCGGGAGTCTCCCTCCAGGAGCGTTCCACAGTGCTGAACGTTGAGCACCTGACCAAAACGTTCCCCCTCATGAAAGGCGGTCTCCTGAAACGCCGAGTGGGTTCCGTCTATGCCGTGGATGATGTTTCTTTCTCTATTAAAGAAGGGGAATGCTTTGCCATAGTGGGGGAATCTGGGAGCGGTAAATCTACCACCCTCCTTGAGATTATGGATTTGCAGCCCGAGGAGGAGACCAGCATTACTCTCCGGGGAGAGGACGTTTCTGGGTTGACTTCTCGACAGCGCACACTGAAGCGGCGTGACATCCAGATAGTGTTCCAAGATCCTATGGGGGCTTTAGATCCACGTCTTACAGTGGAGGATATTCTCCGGGAGCCTCTGGACGCGTTGGGGTGGGAAGGGGATAAGGATGCTCGAATTGTAGAGCTTCTTGAGCTTGTGGGGATTGATCCGCTGTATCGAGATCGTTTTCCCGGTCACTTCTCCGGAGGGCAACGTCAGCGTATCAATGTTGCCCGAGCCTTGGCCGTGGAGCCCTCACTGCTGGTTTTAGATGAGCCAGTAAGTGCTCTGGATGTGTCCATTCAAGCTGGAATCCTCAACCTGCTGATGGAATTGAAAGCAACCTTGGGTATTGCTCTGCTCATCGTTGCGCATGATTTATCTGTGATTCGTCATATCTCAGATAGGGCGGCAGTTATGTACCTGGGGCGTTTTGTAGAGATAGGGGATACGGAACAGCTGTTTGAGCAACCTCGTCATCCCTATACTCAGGCGTTGCTATCTGCCATTCCCATTCCAGATCCCCAGGAGGCGCGGCGTCGTCACAGGATTACCTTGTCAGATACTCAACCTGCACCTACAGAGAAAATTCCGGGATGTAGTTTCCAGAGCCGCTGCCCCGTGTATGTGTCTCTGACTTCTACCCAGCAGGAGAAATGCCGCAGTGTACGTCCTGAGATGCTTCCAACCACTAAGACACAGGCGCATAGCTATGCCTGCCATTGGGGGAAGGAGGCAGGAACATTGAAGCGACAACAACAATGACGTAGTCCCTGAGAACCGCTGATGATCATCACAAACATCTGAAGCCAACACATCTGAAGCCAACACGATGACGCGAAAACCATAGGAAAACAAGGAGTAGATAGATGGCGTTTCAACTGCGAACCTCTCTGGTAGTGCTTCTGACGGCCGGTAGCTTGGTAGTCTCCGGCTGTACGGGAGGAGGGTCGTCCACCAATAGCACCAGCGAAGTGCCTCTGGCAGATTTCAACGAGACTGCTTATGAGGATGTCAAAGATGGTGGAACTCTTACCACTGCTCTTGGAGAATTTCCCGTTCAGCAGAACACCTTTCATGGGGATGCCACGCTGGATACAACGAATCTGTGGAATTGGTATAACCCGATAGTGTCTACCTATTCACCCGAGGGAAATTTTGAGGTGAATCCGGACTACATCACAGATATTAAAGATGACACCGTGAAGGGGAACACCACCCTGCTTATTACCTTCAATAAAGATGCCACGTTCAACGATGGCACTCCGATTGATTGGACTGCTTTTAAGGCTGCCTGGACAATCAACCGTGGCGTCAATCCGCAGTACACACCTAATTCCACGGATGGCTACAAACACATCACATCGGTGAGCAAAGGTGCCACAGCCAAGGAAGCCAAGGTGGTTTTTGACATGGTTTATCCCTGGTGGCAGTCCATCATCAGTGTTGCTCATCCCGCACTGGAGAACCCCAAGAACTATCAGGATTACGTCAAAAAGGTGCATCCGGAGTGGGGCGCTGGCCCCTATACGGTGGGCAGCATTGACTTCAACAAGGGGGAGGCTGTGTTTGTTCGCAATGATAAGTGGTGGGGTAAGAAGGGGAAGCTGGATAAGCGCATCTTCCGCCAGATGGATAGCATGGCGTCTCTCAACGCATTCAAGAATGGTGAAATTGACACCACAGGTGCGCATCTGAGGGAACGGTATGCTGCCGTCAAAAACATGAACGGGGTAGAGATTAAACGTGGGAAGAACCCAGCCCTCGTTTTACTGGAACTCAACGCGGCTAGTCCCGTTCTTCAGGATGTGAAGGTGCGCAAGGCTATTGCCACTGCTTTGGACCGGGCCCAACTGGCAAAGATTTGGTACAACGGTTTGGACGGATACTACCAGGATCCTGAGGGTTCCTTCGTTTTGCACTCCTTCCAGCCTGGATATGAAGATAACTTCTCCAAAGTGGCCACGTTCGATCCCGCTCAAGCCAATGCGCTCCTCGATGAGGCAGGGTGGACAAGCAAGAACGAGGAAGGTATTCGTACGAAAGACGGGAAGACTCTCACCGTGCGTTATCTGCTGGTGGGGGATGCTCAGACAGGGAAGGATCAAGCCGCAGCTACTCAGAAGATGCTCAAGGACGTAGGTGTGGATTTGTCCATTGAGAGTAGAACCTCCGCAGACTTTTCCTCCATTGTCAGCAACCGGGATTTTGATATTCTTCCTCTGCAGTTTGTCTCTAACAGTCCTGATGGCGTGGCTTTCTTTGAGCAAACCTACGGCAGTACATCGGAGCTGAATAAGTCTGGCACTGGCACGAAGGCCCTGGATGCCAAGATTGCTGACCTGCAGAAGCTTCCCACCCGGGAGGAGCAGATTGCTCGGGCCAATGAGCTAGAGCCGGAGGCTTTGGCCACCTTCGGGCTCATTCCGCTTCAGTCCAGCGCCGCCATGACGGTTCAAAAAGAGGGTTTGGCCAATGTTGGGCAGACCACGTTCCATGTGGTGTATCCCGAATTGGTGGGGTGGAAGAAGTAACCGCTGCAGGTGTCTAGCTAAAGAATTCCTGGACGACGCCCTCCGCGGCGTCGTGAGCAAGAATAGGCAAGGTATCCCGCTCAATTTTTGAGAAGCGCTGAAGCACGAAGGATGCAGGCTCTCGGCGTCGAGGAGGGCGCCCAATTCCCAAAGCCAGACGGTAGTAATCCTTAGTTTTCAGGGCTTTGCTAATGGACTTCACACCGTTATGGCCATGATCTCCACCGCCCTTAACCAGGGCGGTGGTTCCAAACTCTCTCTCCATATCATCGAAGGCCACAATGAGCCTGTCTGGGGGGATTCGAAAGAAAGAGCACAGCTGTGCCACGGGCTGTCCCGAAACATTCATAAGCCCTCGCGTGCGCGCCACCACGAGGGTGTGTTCGCCCATGCGCAGATCAGCCAACAGGGTGTTGGTCTTCTTATGCACTTTGAGGGTTTGGTGACTGCGATCAAGAAACTCCTCTACCACCAATACCCCGGCGTTGTGGCGGGTTAGCGCGTAACGCTCACCCGCATTTCCCAGACCAACGAGGAGATAGATCACTCTTCGCCTTCAGCGTGCAAGTTCTTGTTGGTTGGATCCTTCAACACCAAGGCTGCGATAAGGGCGATGAGTGTGGCTGTCATGATGTACGCCGACACCGCGTGGACATTCTGGAATGTTCCGAACAGAGATGTTGCAATCAGCGGAGCAAAGGCGCTACCCAGGAGGGAGCCAAAGGCATACGCCAGGCTTGCTCCGGAATAACGGAGACGTGCCGGGAACATTTCAGCAAACAGCGCCGCCTGGGGGCCGTAGGTCAGGCCCAGAGGGATAATCATTGGCAGGATGCCAAGATAGAGGAATGGGATGCTGTTTTCGCTCATACCGTGAGTGATAAAAGCGAACATGGGGATAACCCAGATGAATTGGACGAGGTTGCCGATAATATATGTCTTCTTCCGGCCGATGATGTCAGAGAGCTTCCCTGCGAAAAGCGTTGTGACAAGCCAGAACATACTGCAGAACGTAATCACCAGTAATACGGCGTCAGGGTCCATCTTCTGGTCAGTCAATTTGGTGGTATAGGAAACAATAAAGCCACCAGTCACCATGTTGCCAGCAATGCCGTTTGCCATAAAGAGAAGAACGCACAGAAGCAGTGGAACGAAGTGATGCTTGAACACCAAGAGAGCGGGAATATCTCCTGTTCCCTTCGAGAGGTTTTCTTTCCTCTCTTCCATCTCTTTAAAGACGGGAGATTCAGAAACACGGAGGCGAATCCACAGTCCAATGATGACAAGGACCGCTGAGAGGAGGAAGGGGATACGCCATCCCCAGGAACCGAATTCATCGCCAGAGATTTGACGGACGATGAGCAAAACAAGGGTTGCGGAAAGGATACCCGCAGGAACACCCAGTTGCGGGAAGGAACCGAACCAGCCGCGCTTGCCTGTTGGAGCGTGCTCAACGGCGAGGAGGGCAGCGCCACCCCATTCACCGCCGGAGGAAATGCCCTGCATGATACGAAGCAGTACCAAGATGATAGGAGCAGCTATACCTATTTGCGCAAAGGTAGGCAGCACACCAACGAGGAAGGTTGAGATGCCCATGAGTAAAAGGGTGATGACGGTCATGACCTTACGGCCAAGGCGGTCACCTAAATGCCCAGCAATGACGGCACCAACCGGACGGAAGATGAAACTCACGCCTGAGGAGGCAAAACCAATAATTTGGCCAAGCAAGGGGTTGTGCTCACCTGTGGGGGTGAAGAACATAGGGGCAAAGACCAAGGCAACACAGTTGGCATAGAGGAAAAAGTCATACATTTCCATCGTGCTGCCGATAAGCGTTGCAACCGCTACTCGGCGATGCTCATGCCTGTCTTGCTTAACGGCATCGTGCTCGGAGACTTGCACAGTCCCCTGGGCAGAATGAGTTTCCATAAAAGAGATTCCTTAGACAAAGTTAGGGCGTACCTGCTGTCCTGAACAACAGCAGGTACAAAAATATAGCAGAAAATCTCATATAAGAAACTCATCGTGTCTTGCACTAAAAAGGACCTTGTGAGAGGTAAATCTCACAAGATCCTTCGAGACGGTACTGCGATTGTTCCTTGGATTATTCTTCCGTGGACTCTGCGGCAGCAGCCTCGCCAGCCTCAGCGTCGGCCTCAGCGGTTTCAGCTTCCTCCTCAACCTCGGAGATGGAAACAGAGACCATGATGGTTTCGGGATCTTCAGCCAAGGTGCAGTTCTCGGGGATGGCGATATCGCCGGCCTGGATCTGAGCACCATCGTCCAAGCCTTCCACGGACACCGTGATTTCCTCAGGAATGCTCAACACATCAGCGTCAAGGCGGATGACGTCAGCGTTTTGGATTGCGATAGTTCCAGAAATCGGCTCACCCTCCAGGAGCACCGGAACCTCAACCTCAACACGCTCACCGCGCTTAATGGCCAGCAGATCAGCGTGATCAATAAGCAGGGAGATGACATTCTGATCAACGGCCTTGAGCATGGTGAGAGTCTGATCACCGTCGATGTCAATCTCAATGATGGCATTGACGCCATGCTTGCGGATAATGCTGGTCAGTTCCAGACGGTTGACTGCAATGTGCAGGTTTTCCTCCACCTCGCCGTACACCACAACGGGAACCAGACCATCCCGGCGGAGCCTACGGGCTGCGCCTTTGCCGAATTCAGTGCGAACGGTTGCTGAAAGTACAGGGAATTGCTGGTCAGCCATGAGCTTTTCCTCCAAACAAAGAAGTTGTAGATACACAGCCCTCCACAGAGGGCTCAGGTGCTTCGAGGCAGAATGGCCGAGAAAGACAAAAGCCTGCGGCCGTGCAACGAAGCGTGTGTCTTCGTCGAGTCTTCGCAGGCAGGTTGTGGGTAGTGAGGCAATGGAAAGCAGCGAGCTTTTCCCGCACCACGTGTCACAACAAGATGGACTATCGCGCCGATAACGGCTTCAGAAAGTGAGTGTAACCTTCCGGGGAAGATTCACGTCTCCTCATCAGCCCTCGCCGAGACGTGAAAGATAGTAGCAGGGGATAAAAGAATTCCCAAGGCACACCCCTCTGAGAGTGCTATTTCATGAAAACCGCACAGCACTCTGAGAGGTAGTCCACGAGATGTCAGTTAGGCTTGACCTTCAAAAAGGGTGGTAACGGAGCCGTTTTCAAAAATCTCGTGAATGGTTTGAGCCAGAAGCGGAGCAATGGAAAGGACAGTGAGGTTATCGAAGCCCTCTTTGCTTTGCGGCAAAGTATCAGTGGTGATAACTTCCTTGGCTCCGCAGGCACTCAGGCGCTCACGGGCGGGATCTGAGAACACCCCGTGCGTACAGGCAATAACAACATCCTTGGCGCCGGCTTCCTTCAAAATACCTACGGCTCCTGCAATAGTGCCGCCGGTATCAATCATGTCGTCAAGCAGAATGCAGTCTTTGCCAGCAACCTCTCCCACTACTCTGTTGGCCACAATCTGATTGGCCACCTCGGTGGAACGAGTCTTGTGAACAAAGGCCAAAGGGGCGTCGTCAAGGACATTCGCCCACTTTTCTGCGGTCTTTACTCGTCCAGCATCTGGGGAGACTACACAGATATTGTTCAAGTCATACTTGTTCTTGATGTAATCCGTGAGAATAGGCATGGCGTGCATATGATCCACTGGACCATCAAAGAAGCCCTGAATCTGGTCAGTGTGCAAATCCACAGCCACAATGCGGTCAGCGCCCGCAGTCTTGAGCAGATCTGCCACCAGGCGCGCAGAAATGGGTTCACGTCCACGGTGCTTCTTGTCCTGACGCGCGTAGGGGTAGAAGGGCACAATGGCGGTGATGCGCTTAGCGGAACCGCGTTTGAGCGCGTCAATCATGATGAGCTGTTCCATGAGCCACTTGTTGAGTGGGGCGCAGTTTGACTGGATTACAAAACAGTCTGCACCGCGCACAGACTCCTCAAACCTGACGTAGATTTCGCCGTTGGCAAAATCCCGAGCAGTTGTGGGAGTGACCTCAACACCCAGCTCTTGAGCCACGGCGTCGGCAAGCTCGGGATGAGCTCGCCCAGAAAAGAGCATCAGATTCTTTTGGCTTTCGGTCCAATGTCCTGTCATGGTGAGGGGTTTAACCTTCCTGTTCAGAAGCGTGTGCTTGGGCTTCGGCTGCACGGGCAGCCTCTGCTGCGGGGGTTCCAGGTCGCTTGCGTTGTACCCATCCGGTGATATTTCTCTGGTGGCCTCCGGATACCACGAGAGCACCTGCAGGAACGTCCTCTTTGATTACTGTACCCGCACCGGAGTAGACGCCATCACCCACGGTGACTGGAGCAATAATCATGGTGTCAGATCCGATCCTGACATTGTTGCCCACAGTGGTGTGATGTTTGTTCACGCCGTCGTAATTGACAAAGACGCTGGAGGCGCCGATGTTGGAATCCTTGCCGACGGTCGCGTCTCCTACGTAGGTCAGATGTGGCACCTTGGAGCCGTCCCCGATGGTTGCGTTCTTGGACTCCACGAAACCGCCTAACTTGGCGCCCACGCCCAGCACAGTATTGGGGCGGATGTAGGTAAAGGGGCCTACATTGGCGCGGTCTCCAATCTGGGAATCTGACCCCTGAACCCGAATGACACGGGCACCTTGGCCAATGGTCATATTGCTCAGTGTGGTATCCGGGCCAATCTCGGCGTCATCAGCAATAACGGTGTGCCCCCACAACTGGGTGTTGGGATGAATAATAACGTCTTGGCCGATGGTCACATCCACACCAATCCAGGTGGTGTGTGGGTCCTCCACGGTGGCGCCACCCCGCATGGCAGCTTCCACTGTGCGGCGGTTAAGTTCGCGGGCGGCAGCCGCCAGCTGAATGCGATCATTAACCCCAGCCAGCTCACGGGGATCCGGGGCCACATAGGCTCGCACGGTACGTCCCTCATTGCGCGCAATGCTGAGAACATCCGTGATATAAAACTCACCCTGGGCGTTATCTGTGTCAATTTTGGTGAGAGCATCGCGCAGGATTGAGGCGTCGAAAGCGAACACCCCAGAATTCACCTCGGTAATGGCCAAGGTGTCCTCATCGGCATCCTTGTGCTCCACAATCGCGGTGACCTCGCCGTTCTCATTCCGAACAATTCGTCCATAACCTGCGGGATTGTCCTGATGCATGGTGAGTACTGTCACCGCAGTGGGCACCTCAGTGTGAGCCTGAAGCAGATTGGTGAGGGTTTCTGCACGCAACAGCGGAACATCCGCATTGGTGACCACCACAGTGCCCTCAAAATTGGGAAGTGCTGTCAAGCCACACGCTACGGCGTCCCCAGTACCTCGTTGTTCTTCCTGAACGGCGGTAAGAATCTCTCGACCTAATTCCTTGGCGACGCCCTCGACAGCGGGAATAACTTGCTCCCTCCTGTCTCCAACAACAGCCACAATGGATTCAGGGTGGATACCTGCCGAGGCCTTCAAACTGTGAAACAGCATGGAACGCCCACCAATCTCGTGCAGCGTTTTCTGCTTCTTGGATTTCATACGAGTTCCAGCTCCTGCTGCTAGAACAATGACGGCACAGGGCGATGAAGACAGCACAGTCATAACTCCTTGAGATTTCTTATTTCTGTACTTTGACAAAGATCACATGAGAACAAAGAAAATTCAGGACAATCCTAGCCGCCTATCTAAACCAAGATCTAACACCGTCACGGAGTGAGTCAGAGCGCCCACAGCAAGGGAATTGACTCCTGTTTCGGCATAGCGGCGAGCACTACCTAGAGATAAACCCCCAGAAGATTCCAAGAGGGTGCCGGGAGAGAGCTCATCTCGCATCTCCACAGCGGTGAGAGTGTCAGCAACGCTGAAATTGTCCAAGAGAATCTGCACTGGGTGCAGATCTAACAGTTCCCTGAGTTGCCCAAGCGTGTCCACTTCGATTTCGCACCACAATTGCGGGTGTGCCTGGGTCACGGCCCTATAGGCCTCCACTACTCCTACTCCAGAAACATGATTGTCTTTCACCATCACCTGATCGGAGAGGCTATAGCGGTGTGGGACCCCACCTCCATCCCGAACAGCACGCTTTTGGAGGAGACGCAACCCCGGCAAGGTTTTACGGGAATCTCGAATAACAACTCCAGTACCAGCCACAGCTTCCACCCACTGAGCAGTCTGGGTGGCCACTGCGCTGGCATGGGAGATGATATTGAGAACACTGCGCTCCACAATCAGAGCGCTGCGAGCGTGCCCTGAGAGTGTGCCGACAATATCTCCCGGTTGGACACGATCCCCAGGGGATACAGCCCTCTGAAAGGTGATGCTGCCGCTCACATACTCTGGGAAGGCTTTGGGTGCGAGAGCAATGAGTTGTTCTGCGGCATCTAACCCCGATATCACCCCGGGTTGGCGGGCACAAATATCGGCTGTCAAGGTGGCCTGGTCAGGAACAATAGCCCAGGTGGTTGGATCTCCTCCAGAAATGTCCTCAGACAAGGTGATGTGAGCTAACTGCCTGAAATCAGGCTCCTGATTCAGTTCCCTAGGAACGGGATACTCAGGAAAGCGTGGCAATTGTGAATCTGTTGAATCATCAGCGGAGGAGGTCATAGCAAGAACAGTAGACTAGCAATCCCCAAAGCAAATACCAGTATCCCTATTGATGGGAGAAGTACTCGGCGCCACGTGATGCGTACGCCCCTCAGACGTGCCTGTTCCAGGGTGAGCATGGTAGCCAGTGATGCCCAGGGGGTGAGCAGACATCCAGCGTTTACGCCAATGAGTATGCCCAGGAGATCTGCAGTGGACGTTGCGGCCGGTTCCATCACCAGGTAGGCGGGAAGATTATTGAGAACATTGGCGCCGAAGGCAGCCACCAGCATGAGAAGCCAGGAACTGTGTCCTTCGAGGGCAGTGAGAAGCCAGTTGAGAATGCCCAGGTGAAAACCCAGTGTAGCCCAGCTGGTTGCCGTCACCACCAGGGCCAGAGCGTTCCACGGAATCACCTCCAGAAGAAGGCGGGACACGCAGCGTTTCTCTGAGAGAAGCCAGAGAAGCCCTGCAGCAACAGCTGCTGGAACCCAGACTGGGGTGAGGATTGTCAGAGACACCATGAGCAGAAGAAGAACCAAACCGCTGAGAGTCCTGCGAGGAGTGGAGGCGGGGACGTCGTCAAGGGACTGGGTAGGGGATGTCCGTGATAGCAGAATCAGTGTTGAAGCGAGCACCCCGAGAGCAGCCAAGGTGAGTCCAGGGAGGATGAGGTCAGCGGTGGTGATGAGGCCTGTTCTTTCCGCAAGCAGTGTGGTGAGATTGGAAACCACCAGCACGCTCGAGGCCAGATTTGCAATCCAGATAATGCTGAGAACTATGTATTCGGCTCGAAAACCGACATCGCGGCCAATGAGAAGTGCCAGGGGAGTGAGCACGATGGCGGTGGTGTCCAGGGAGAAAAAGACCGTGCAGAGAGTTGCAAGAAGGACGATGGACAGCCAGGCAAAGAAGGGACGGGTGTTCCAGTGGGAGATTCGACGCAAGAATCTGACCACACCGCGCAGAACACCGGCTGATTCTGCACAGTCCACAACAATGGCCATTGCGGCAACAAAACCAAGCACGGGAGCCATACGGGAGATGTAGTCGGAGAGTGCGCCACGTGCGCCCAAGGTGGTCAAGGCCGGGAGAGAGGCGAGAATCCACAGCCACAGGGTTCTGGGGGGAGCCACTCGTCGAGAAGAGCTAGGAGAGGGCGTTGAGCGGAGAGTGTGAGGTAATGGAGGCATGAACGTATAGCAAGAGATAAGAAAAGCTTCCCTGCAAGGACTCGAACCTTGAATGTCGGTACCAAAAACCGAAGTGTTGCCGATTACACCACAGGGAAAGGTCTGGAACTGCCTCTGGTCAGCGATGAGGTTGTTCAGGTTCAGACATGAACACTCTAGCGCATACTTGAGAGGAACATCGAATCGCTCAGAGGAGTCAAGAAGCCAGAAGGAAAGGTTTAAGGTAGTGGGCATGGTCAGACAGCGTATGTCCGGACGTGAGCGCCGGGAGCAACTCATTTCCATTGGGCGCAATGCCTTTGCTGAGCGGGGGTTTGAAGGCACGTCAGTAGAGGAAATAGCAGCTCGGGCGGGTGTTTCTAAACCTGTGGTGTATGAGCATTTTGGTGGGAAAGAGGGACTCTACGCCGTCATTGTGGATAGAGAGATGCTGCGGCTGGAGCGGATTATCACGGAGTCTTTAGCAGAGGGCAGTTTCCGTGAGCGCATTGAAAAGGCTGTGATGGCGCTGCTGACATACATGGGGGAGAACACAGCAGGTTTTCAGATTCTGGCTCGGGATATGCGACCCAGCGGGGATCAGGGGTATTCCACGCTTCTGAATACGGCTGTAGGGGAGGTATCTCATATCTTGGCGCAGGCTTTTGAGTCCAAAGGATTTGATCCCTCCCTGGCCACCATGTACGGCCAGGCTTTGGTGGGGATGGTATCCATGACTGCACAGTGGTGGCTTGATGAGAAAGAGCCGGAAAAAACCATTGTGGCCTCCCATATTGTGAACCTGTGCTGGAATGGGTTATCCCGTCTTGAGAAGGACCCGCAGCTGTCGGAATCCACTGTGCGCCGAGTCACTGAGTTACAGGAGGAAATGTGACGGCTGAGCACGGCTTAGCGCCACTTGCTGGCCTGTTGAAAGTGGCAGGCAGTGACCCGAAACTGAAGGGCCTGCTTGCTAACTTGGAAGAGCCAGAGCTTCACCTTCAAGGCAATGACCACACTCGCCCGTGGGCGGTAGGAACCGTAGCGCAACGCTCCTGTGTGCTTGTGGTTACCGCTACTGGCCGTGAGGCAGAAGATCTTACAGCTGAGCTGAAAGCGTTACTTGGCGACGCCGTGGCTCTCTTCCCTTCCTGGGAAACTCTCCCGCATGAGCGTTTATCCCCGGGGGTGGAGGGAGTAGGAGCTCGCGCTGAGGTTTTGGCACGGCTTCTTGAGCTGAAGGTTGTGGTTGCTGCTGCTAGAGCATTTTCTCAGCCCTTTGTCAGAGATGTTGTAGGCAGGGAACCTCTTATTCTTCAGGTGGGGCACGATTATGATTTCACCGAGCTTGCTTCCAACCTGGTATTTCGAGGCTATCGAAATGTGGATATGGTGGCTCGTCGGGGTGAGTTTGCTGTCCGCGGGGGCATTGTCGATGTGTTTCCCACCACCGCCACGTACCCTTTCCGTCTGGAATTCTGGGGAGATGAGGTTACAGACATCCGTCAGTTTTCCGTGGCAGATCAACGGGCGCTGTCAGATGAAGAGATTGCGCGTGTAGTGATTTATCCTGCCCGGGAACTGCCTATTACGGAGGACATTGCTACCCGCGCGGCAGATATTTTTGCCACAAAGCCTCGTAACCCGCGGTTAGTGGAACTGCTAACCGCACTTGCCGAGAAGCGCGCCGAGGACGGAATGGAAGTACTCATTCCTCTCCTGACCGATTCTCCGATGACCACGCTTCCGGAGGTTATTCCAGAAGGCAGTCATATTGTGCTTATGGATCCGGAGAAAATTCGTCGGAGGTTAACAGATCTTCAAGCCACCGATGAGGAGTTTTTGGCAGCCAGCTGGGAAGTCGCCGCTCTTGGTGGGGAGGCTCCGGTGGATGTCAGGGGCGTGGATTTATCCGCCAGCTCCTACCGAAGCTGGGATTCTTTGCGGGTATCGGCCGACAAGAACAAGGCGCACTGGTGGACATTTTCTCCACCCGGAATGTTTGAGGCAGAGGAATCTCGCACTTTCCTGCTGGATTATCAGCCGGCTCCTGCTCCTCGTGGGGATGCCGCGGAGATTGAATCCACTATGCACCTGTTGCTCCGACACACTGTAGACGGTGGCAGAGCGGCGTTTATCGCCCCGTCTCAGGGGGCTTTGAAGCGTACAGCCGGGAAGCTGAAGGAAACTGGAATCACACACCGATTGGCAGAGCTCGGAGACTCGCCTCAGCCAGGAGAAGTTACCCTCTACCAGGCGTTTTCCCATAGTGGTCTTGTGTTTCCCAAGGTGCGCAAGCACCAGGATGCTGCTGCGCTGCCGCTGGTGGTTATCACAGAAACTGATCTCACAGGCAATCGAGTAGGAGACATCACAGGAGCCAAACGACGCCCCGCTAAACGACGTCATCGTGTGGATCCTTTGGCGTTAAAGCCTGGTGATTATGTGGTACATGAAACCCACGGCATTGGGCGTTTCCTGAGGATGACGGAGCGCAGCATCAAGGCAGGAGGCGAGACCTCCCGGCGTGAATATGTGGTGTTGGAGTATGCGCCCTCCAAGAGAAATCAGCCTCCGGATCAGCTTTGGGTTCCGATGGACTCTTTGGATTTGCTGTCGAAATACTCGGGTAGTGATGCGCCGTCACTATCGAAAATGGGTGGCTCGGATTGGAAGAATACTAAGAGGAAAGCTCGGGCTGCAGTTCGAGATATCGCTCAGGAATTAGTACAGCTCTATGCCACACGCCAGGCAGCTCCTGGCCACGCCTTTGGCGAGGATACTCCGTGGCAAAACGAGATGGAAGATAACTTCCCCTATGTAGAAACCGAAGACCAGATGGCTGCTATCAACGCTGTGAAGGCGGATATGGAGCGTCCGGTGCCAATGGATCGCATCATTGTTGGTGATGTGGGATATGGGAAAACTGAGGTAGCGGTGCGTGCTGCATTCAAAGCTGTGCAGGACGGCACCCAAGTGGCGGTTTTAGTGCCCACCACTTTGCTGGCTCAGCAGCACTTAGCCACATTTACTGAGCGAATGGATGGTTTTGGCATTGTTATTCGGGGTTTGTCTCGGTTTACCACTGCTAAGGAATCCACACAGATTCTCGAGGGTATGGCTGATGGTTCCGTGGATATCGTTATTGGAACCCACCGCCTGCTTCAGACAGGTGTCCAGTGGAAGAACCTAGGTTTAGTCATCATTGATGAGGAACAACGATTCGGTGTTGAACACAAGGAACAGCTCAAAGCGCTGAAGTCCTCCGTAGATGTGCTCACAATGTCGGCTACGCCCATACCGCGTACCTTGGAGATGTCGATGGCGGGAATTCGTGAGATGTCCACCATCTTGACTCCTCCGGAAGACCGCCGTCCTGTTCTCACGTATGTGGGCGCTCAGGAAGATAAGCAGGTGGCGGCAGCCATTCGCCGTGAACTATTGCGAGATGGGCAGGTGTTCTATATCCACAATCGAGTCTCCGATATAGAGAAGGTGGCTCGCAACCTCCGAGACCTCGTGCCGGAGGCTCACATTGTGGTGGCTCATGGGCAAATGTCCGAGGATCAGCTGGAGCGTACTGTTCAGGGATTTTGGGATCGTGAGTTTGATGTGTTGGTCTGTACCACCATTGTGGAGACAGGCCTGGACATTGCCAATGCCAATACGCTCATCGTGGAAAATGCTCATCAGATGGGATTATCTCAGCTTCATCAGTTGCGCGGTCGGGTAGGGCGCTCGCGAGAACGCGGGTATGCCTACTTCCTTTATCCCGCTGGAACTACCTTGACGGAAACAGCCTATGACCGCTTATCGACGATCGCGCAAAACAATGATCTAGGCGCCGGTATGGCGGTAGCCCAAAAGGACCTTGAAATTCGCGGTGCCGGTAATGTGCTGGGCGCTCAGCAGTCCGGACACATTGCTGGAGTGGGCTTTGACCTTTATGTTCGTCTCATTGGACAGGCTATT
The DNA here is from genome assembly GCA_023432405.1 of Actinomycetes bacterium. Classification (GTDB taxonomy): domain Bacteria; phylum Actinomycetota; class Actinomycetes; order Mycobacteriales; family Mycobacteriaceae; genus Corynebacterium. Next base: position 140,507 of record JAEYUQ010000007.1, read on the forward strand.
GAAGCATTCCAGGCAATGATGAAGGGTGAGCCTCTGGATGCCACTGACAAGGAGCCCCAGGAGATTCGTCTCGATCTTCCTGTTGATGCACATATTCCTGAGTCGTACATCAATTCTGAGCGTCTTCGTCTCGAGGTTTACAGAAAGCTTGCTGAGGCTAAGCAGGAAGAAGACCTCCAGAATGTGCTCAGCGAGTTGCAAGACAGGTATGGCAAGCTTCCCGTTCCTGTGGAAATGTTGGTGATATTGGCACGTCTGCGCCAGCAGATGCGCAGAGTCGGCATATCCACGATGGTGATGCAGGGAACGCGAATCAAAATTCATCCTGTTGCCTTGCCTGATTCCAAACAAGTGCGTTTGCGACGCCTGTATCCAGGCTCTACTTATCGTGCAGCTGCCCAGGCTATCCAGGTGGCTCTTCCACGGGCAGGGCGGAAATCTTCAGCCCCTGTGTTACGAGACGCACAGTTAGTGCAATGGTTGGTGGATTTTTTGGCCGCGCTCTGTGGTACTGAGCGACTTGATGTCACCACAGGAAAGCGCAAGCAGGAGAGCGAGCAGGGGTAGAACTATGGGCGTTACAGCCCATGAATACCCCCAGATTCATTAGGTAAATCTAACATTATTGAATGTGATTGACAGTCGAGAAACAGCTTAGGTAAGGTGAGCCTTTATAAAGAACGGATGGAATGAGCCTTCCGGGGCTTCTGGGAGAAGGTTGCGGCCTTTCCTTGGAGACTTTTCATGAGGTGAGAGCGCTCATTCTAACTCTTCGAGGAGGTTGGATGATGCTTCACTCCACATCGGCTAACCATGCCCCCGCTCCTGTATCGGTGTCAGCCCCAGCTTGTCCGGCCCAGGGTCAACCGCAGCTGGCTATGAAACCTGTCGAGGCGAATACGCTTTCTGATATAGAGACAGGGAAAACCGTCGTTGTCATTGGTTTGGAAGCTGAGCCTCCTTTGAACCGACGTCTCCGCGAGTTAGGCTTTCGTCCTGGCACACAGATTCGCGTGGGTTACCGCACTGTGGGTTCCGATCGCGTCGTATCCATCGGCGGAATGCGCTACGCCTTAGACCATCACACTCTGAGAGCTGTCAAGGTGGTGTAAGGGTGTCTGATCAGTCCACCCCATACAGCACCACTGCGGTTGCCGTAGACATTGCGGACATTAAAGCGGCGCCCAGCTACGCCCATTGCGCCGCAGATCTCACCGCAGCACCTCAGGGTGCTCGCTCCATTGCTTTGGTAGGGGCCCCTAACGCCGGAAAATCCACCCTATTTAACGCTTTAACTGGCTCCAACGTGAAAACAGGTAACTGGCCCGGCACATCCGTGGAGGTTGCTCGAGGCGCTTGGCGCCCAGTACCTGATGGTGAGATTTTTGATCTCATTGATTTCCCAGGTACGTACTCTATGGAACCCATGAGTCCAGATGAGGCTCTCACCCGTGAGATGTTGCTGGAGCGTCCAGCCGATGAACGCCCTCACGCCATCATCGTGGTGGTGGATGCCTCGACATTGTCCCGTGGTCTCTATCTGGCAGCCCAACTCGCAGAGCATCGCTATCGAATCATCATCGCCCTTACCAAGGTAGATGTGGCACAGCGGCGCAATACCACCATTGATCCAGCTGTTTTATCCCAGGAGTTCGGTGTTCCTGTTATCCCCGTGGACGCGCGTCACGGTGAGGGTATTCAGAAGCTTTCCGATGCCGTGGTAGCCCAACTCCAAGAGCCTGTACCACTGCTTCGCTCTCTTCCTGAAGGGGTGGATCGGTGGTCAGATCAGGCTGCTGATCTGCGCTTTAGTGCAGTAGATAGCGTGGTCAAAAAGGCCCAAGGTGGGCACGAGGCCACCAATACCCTCACAGACAAGATAGATCGGGTGGTGCTGCATCCTCTCGCTGGACCTGTGGTGTTTCTGGCGGTGATGTACGTGGTGTTTGCCATCACTACAACTGTGGCCGCACCACTGCAAGATTTCTTCGAGGGGATTTTCACTGGACCTGTAGCCTCAGCAGTCCAATGGCTGCTCACCACGCTTCACCTAGATCACCCGCTGGTTGTGGGATTGGTGATTGACGGTTTTATCGGTGGCGTGGGCATGGTGCTCTCCTTCGCTCCGCTCATAGCGCTCATGTTCCTGTGTTTGGCCATTCTGGAAGATTCTGGGTACATGGCTCGCGCGGCCGTCGTCACGGATAGGCTGATGAAAAGCATCGGACTTCCCGGGCGTGCATTCATTCCTATCGTTGTGGGATTTGGCTGCAATGTTCCCGCAATTGCCGCCACCCGAGTCTTAGGAAATTTCCGTCATCGAGTGCTGGCTTCTATTCTGATCCCCTTCACCAGCTGTTCAGCGCGCCTTATCGTGTTCCTCATGTTGGCCACTGTGTTCTTCCCTGAACACGCCGGGGCGGTGGTCTTTTCTATGTATGTGCTGTCCATAGCCTTGATTGTGCTGGTGGGTATTTTCCTGCGCAGAACCCTGTGGCGCTCCATTCCGGATGAGCCACTCATTATTGACCTTCCCACCTATCAGTTCCCCACAGTGAAGCTCACCTCCTCTGTGGTGTGGACTCGGGTTAAAGCCTTCTTGGCAGACGCCGGTAGCATCATCGTGATAACGGTTGTGGCAGTGTGGCTTCTCATGTCTATCCCGGTTACAGGTAATCACTCCCTAGGCTCTGACGACCTCCCGGTAGAGGATTCCGCCTACGGCGCCGTCGCAAAGACGATGGCTCCGGTGTTTGAACCGGCTGGTTTTGGTTCCTGGTCTCTGACAGGTCCTCTCATCACTGGTTTTGTTGCCAAGGAGGCGGTGATTTCCACCTGGGCTCAAACCTACGGAGTGGCCGACGTGACTGATGAATCTGCTGACGCTCAGGCTGAAAGCGCCCTTGCACACAAGGTTCGTGAGGATTTCAACCAGGCCTCAGACGGGCGTGCTATTCCCGCTGTGTGGGCGTTTATGGTGTTCATGCTGGCATATACTCCCTGTGTTGCCACTCTGGCCGCTCAGCGTAAGGAGATTGGGCTGAGGTGGACGCTATTCGGCTTCGTCGTTCAACTTCTGGGGTCGTGGCTGTTAGCAGTGGGCGTATTCCAAGCGTTAGCAGTTGTGATGTCATGACCTCGCCCACGCTTCTTGTCAAAGACGCAATGGCTCATGGCGCAGCCTCCCGTGAGGCTATCGCTCGGCGCACCAAGCTACATTCCGGGACGGTGGATCTGATTCTTGAGCGTCTGGAACGCTCGGGGGAGATTTATCGGGAGCTTCTGAGCACCTGTGCTGCTGGTGGGTGTAGTAGCTGTCTGGCAGTTGAGCACTGCGCAGTATCCACTCAGGGTGACGGGCAGCGTGGCCTTATGCTCCTCAAACTTCGCGACGCCGTGTAAGGTGCTGTTTTCGCTTATCATTCCTGTATGCAGCTACTCCTTCTTGACGCGCGGTGGCCAAGCCAGATCCCCCTGGAGATGCTGTCCGTGCTGACTGCCCCTGTGCGTTTCAGCCCGGACGTTCCTCAGCAGCTTCAGAAGCAGCTTATGGAGATACCTCTGAGTACCGGCGAGGGTACATTCGTCACCTTAGATGAGGATCTAGCGAGGACATGGCAGGGGAGTGTTCTGTGCGTCCCCAGCCTTCATGATCCCGTACATCAGGCGGTAGCAGTTATGCATCATGCCCGCCAGATCGGGGAATTTGAGCGCTCAATGACTCACAACAAGCTCCTGCCGTTTTTATGGTCTGAAACCCAGGAGTTTGCCAATCAGGTTGCCGCCTGGGAAGAGGACCAGGATGAAGCCTCTCTCAAAGCAGAGCTAGGAGATCTTCTCCTTCAGATTTTCTTTCACAGTGAGCTCGCTGCGGAGCGTGGGGCTTTTGAGTTTTCAGATGTTGCCCAATCCTTCCTGGACAAACTACATTCCAGGGCTCCCTACCTTTTTGACGGTTCCACCGGAATCATTGACGAAGCCACCCAAGATCGCTTATGGCAAGCCGGAAAACGCCGCGAGCGCAAGAATCGGTACACTAGCCCGTTGTGAAAAGGACAGCAGGGAGAGCAGCCGGGTGTGCTTCGGGGGTTGTCCTCGCCATTGTGATGGTTGTGGTAGTTGTGGGCTGGTCCCTGAGTGTCTTTGGGGGAGTAGCTAACCCTTTTCGTTCCTATCCACAGGTTCCTTCGCAGATACCCCCTGCAGAAGGCGAAGTAGTTCCGTGGGTGGATACCTCAGCAGCAGGCCGTACAGCAGACGCTTTCACTCAGTGGAGTGAGCCTATTTTTCAAGACACAGGTATCCCCGTTCCAGCACTCAACGCTTATGCCAACGCGCAGCTCATCGCGCAACAAACGTGGTCACAATGTCATCTGTCCTGGACTACCTTGGCGGGAATCGGATATGTAGAAACCCGGCACGGCTCCTACAACGGTTCTTATTTCAGGCGATCTTCCATAGACCCTGATGGGGTTGTGCGTCCCACTATTGTGGGAGTTCCCCTGGATGGAACCGCAGGTAACCAACACATTCCGGATACAGATCAAGGTGCGTTGGATGGGGATAGCCAGTTAGATCGCGCTGTTGGCCCTCTGCAGTTTATTCCGAGTTCCTGGGCTCACTATGGCCTAGATGCCAATGGAGATGGGGTGGCGGACATCAATCAGATTGATGACGCTGCCGCTGCGGCAGCGCAACTACTATGCAGCGATACAGATCTCTCCACTGCTGAGGGCTGGACATCGGCAGTGCGACGCTACAACAACTCCCAGGAGTACCTCGTCAAGGTGCGCAACGCAGCCAACGCCTACGCACAGCGACAGCCCGCCACATAACTCACTTCGCCTGAGCAAATCCAGGGAATATGGGCGCTGAGACGGTTTTCGTGAAAGAATTGGAAGAGCTATGGGCACAAGCTGCCCGGCGTACATATTTAGTCAAGACAGAGGAGGCCATTGTGGCTGAGGTCATGCACGTTTTTGGTCGTGAAATCATGGATTCCCGCGGCAACCCCACCGTTGAGGCGGAGGTGTTCCTGGAGGATGGAGCTCACGGTCAAGCCGGTGTCCCTTCGGGTGCTTCAACAGGTGTCCATGAAGCCCATGAGCTTCGAGACGGCGGGGAGCGCTACCAAGGCAAAGGCGTGCTGAAGGCTGTCAAGAACATCAATGAAGAAATCGCAGATGAGATTGCTGGCTATGAGGCTGATGATCAGCGCGCCATCGACGCAGCAATGATCAAGCTGGATGGTACAGAGAACAAGTCCCGTCTTGGAGCTAACGCCATTCTGGGTGTTTCCATCGCTGTGGCAAAAGCTGCTGCCGAGTCTGCCGGACTGCCTCTCTATCGTTACATTGGCGGTCCTAATGCTCACGTCCTGCCTGTTCCGATGATGAATATCCTCAATGGCGGCGCACACGCTGATTCAGGGGTTGATGTTCAGGAATTTATGATTGCGCCGATAGGCGCAGAGAGCTTCTCGGAGGCTCTGCGCATGGGTTCCGAGGTGTACCACACCCTCAAGGGCGTCATCAAGGAAAAGGGGCTGTCCACGGGGCTTGGTGATGAAGGAGGCTTTGCTCCCTCCGTCGATTCCACCAAGGCTGCTCTGGATCTCATTGTTGAGGCCATCACGAAAGCTGGCTTTGAGCCTGGCAAGGACGTAGCTTTGGCTCTGGATGCTGCTTCTTCTGAGTTTTATGACCATGAGTCTGGTAAGTACAACTTTGAGGGCGGTCAGCACTCTGCCGAGGAGATGGCTAAGGTCTACGAAGAACTCATCACTGAGTACCCCATTGTCTCCATCGAAGATCCTCTTCAAGAGGATGACTGGGAGGGGTACACCAAGCTCACGGCACAAATTGGTGATCGTGTGCAGCTTGTGGGAGATGACTTCTTCGTCACCAATCCGGCTCGTCTCCAGGAGGGTATTGATAAGAAGGCCGCAAATGCACTTCTGGTTAAGGTCAACCAGATTGGTACCCTCACTGAGACCTTTGACGCCGTGGAGTTGGCGCATCGCAACCAGTATCACACCATGATGTCTCACCGCTCCGGCGAGACGGAGGATACAACCATTGCGGATCTGTCCGTTGCTCTGGGCTGTGGGCAGATTAAGACAGGTGCTCCTGCTCGCTCTGAACGTGTGGCAAAGTACAACCAGCTGCTGCGCATTGAGCAGGAACTTGGCGACGCCGCTGTGTACGCGGGACGGGCAGCTTTTCCGCGTTTTCAGCAGTAGCTTGCCGATGAGGTCTTTATGACCCATCGCCTCAGTGTTGCCCTGGTTTCCGTGCGATTGCATTGTAAACTGGGGCGGCTATGAGGGATAAGCAGTCAGAGAAGAAGCGCGAGCCAGGGCTCCGCCGGTATCAGGTGCCCGTGGGGGATCGGGTACGAACCCCTGGGGCGCGCACGGCTGCTGCCAGGAACACCCTGAAGAAGGTGGTTCCAAATTTTGGGGGGAAAGAAATTGCCATCGTTGCCGTGGCGATCTGTGCCTCTGTATTTATGGTGGGGCGGCCAGTTCAGATTGAGCGCCAGCAGTGGGCGCAACAACAGCGTCTTGAACAGTCGATTGCGGCCAAAGAGAAACAAAAGGCTCAGTTGCAGGAGGAGTTGAAGAAATACTCCTCAGACGCCTACGTGCGCGAGCAGGCGCGGCGTCGTCTAGGGCTTGTGGAAAAGGGGGAGAAGTCCTACCGGATCATAGACCCCGCGATGGTGGGCGAAAACCAGGTCACCTCGGCGCGGGCGCAGGAGACAGATGCACCTTGGTACAGCAGTTTGTGGAAGTCCATCACTGTTGCGCCAGATCAGCAGACCACTGAGCAGTTTGTCGTGAATGAAGCTGGGAGTGTGGAAGAATAGCTCCATGAGCGTTGCCGACAAGGATATAGCAATTATCGCTGAGCAGCTTGGGCGTACTCCGCGCGGGGTTGTGGAGGTGTCTTACACGACGCCGGATGGGCAGCCAGCTGTGATTAAAACTCAGCCTCGGCTTCCCGATGGAACCCCCTTTCCTACGCTGTACTATCTAACAGATCCTCGCTTGACTGCTGAGGCTTCCCGTTTAGAAGTAGCGCATGTGATGAAGTGGATGGAATCTCGTCTTCACACTGAGGAGAATCTTCAGCGTGACTATCTGGCAGCCCATGAGCACTATCTTCGGCAGCGCAACGCTCTGGAGGATCTGGGAACCTCATTTTCGGCCGGAGGTATGCCTGATCGTGTGAAATGCTTGCACGTTCTTATGGCTTATGCCTTAGCAGAAGGTCCAGGGCGTGTGCGCTTTGGTACCGAAGCTGTAGCCCTGGCTGCCGATAGGGGTGGCTTGCGGGGAAGCGCCATTCCTGATGAATGGCCAACAGCATTGTCTCTCGGTATCGATCCCCATGCGTTTGACCAGCACTATCAGGAGGCGGCACGGTGACTCGAATTGCTGCGGTGGATTGTGGCACAAACTCTATTCGGCTTTTGGTCAGCGACTATGAGAATGGCCAGCTCAGGGAGCTCCATCGCGATATGGAAATCATTCGCTTGGGGCAGGGTGTAGACGCCACAGGGCAGCTGGCTCCAGAGGCCATTGAACGAGCTCGGGTAGCCCTGGCTGGCTTCGTGGACACGATGGCTTTTGAGCAAGTAGAAGATGTGCGTATGGTGGCCACCTCCGCCACTCGAGACGCCAGCAACCGAGATGAATTCTTCTCCATGACGGCTGAGCTGTTAGAAAGAATCAAGCCTGGGGCCTGTGCTGAGGTAATTACGGGCGAGGAAGAGGCGCAGCTGTCCTTCCGAGGAGCCGTCTTGGATCTTCCTGCAGAAGGAGAGCCTTTCTTGGTGATAGACCTCGGTGGGGGATCCACTGAGTATGTTTTGGGGGATGCCGACGGCACTATTCACGCGGCATTGTCCACCCAAGTGGGCTCAGTCCGCCTCACCGAGCGCATTATGGTCTCTGACCCTCCTACTGCCTCAGAAATTGCCGAGGGGCTGGATTATGTTAATGAGCAGTTGGACAAGGTGCTCAAGGTAGTTCCTCTCAAAGAAGCTCGCACCATTGTGGGGTGCGCTGGAAGCTTTACGACGCTCGCGGCTCTTGCTCTGGGGCTGGAACAGTACGATTCTGCGGCCATTCACAATTCTCACCTCAACTTTTCAGCCATGCGGGTGATGATTGAGCAGATGAGATCCATGACGGCATCCCAGCGGGCGCAATTTCCTGTGGTTCATCCTGGGCGTGCCGATGTGATGGGGAGCGGAGTCACCATTATGGAAGCCATCATCAATATTCTGGAAGAACAGACAGATGCTGACTGCGTTGTGATCTCAGAAAAGGACATCTTGGACGGTATCGTAGCTGGTCTTGCCGACAAACTGGAAGCTTGAGCAGAAGTGCTGCTAAGCTAGAACACCGTTCGCCCCCGTGGCCCAATCGGCAGAGGCAGTTGACTTAAAATCAATTCAGTGTGGGTTCGAGTCCCACCGGGGGTACTCAAGAAAGTGCCAGACAGGCTCTGGTTTTCTACTTTTCGCAGGCTATTCCATCTTTGTCTTCATCCAAGTGGATGTCATAGTTTTCATTGTCTTCAGGAATGTTCTGCTGTCCTTCCTTCCATGCCTCCTCGCAGGTGGCATACTCTTCAACCCCGCTTCTCCCTGAAGGGGAAGAGTCTGGGGCATTCGTGGTGGAGGAGCCGAGAGCCGTTCCTGTTCCGAAGAGAATAGCGCTAATGGCGATGACGATGATCCAGTGACGTTGCATGGGTTCATACTGCGGGGGAGCACCCATTCCACGCTTCACTGGGGCATCCTCAGGAGAAAGTACCGAACTCAGATAAGCATGGGTGTCGCGCTCTCGACGAATCTGAGCCAGGGCTTGTTTATCTTTGTTATTGCAGTACAACCACCATATAGAGGGAATGAGAAGAGCCAGACCGAAAGTTGCAGATCCCACCACATCTTTCGCACTTGTCTGGGCCACAGAGCCAATTGTCATGATGATGCCAAAGGTCAACCCTCCGCAAGCCCAGGCCAGTCGAGATTTCTCCTTCGGATCATGGGTGTCGGGCAGCGGTTGAGGTGTGTAGTAACTCACGAGGCACCTCTCTGTACTTAAGCTGACGGAATCTCTGTGTGGAGACGAAGCAGAAGCTCTGTGCTAAAACCGGCGAAAGCTGTGTCACTTTCGCTCATAGCTACCAGAACGTTCAGCCTCATCATACTGGAGTTTCGTCTGAAGATTCCTTCTCCTGAGAGAGTCTATTTTTGGTGGCTTTGAGATATTCCTGCTCCAGTGGGAACTAAATGAACGCCTCTCACGTTGATATGAACGTAAAAGAAGCGAGGGCTCCGCCGTACGTTGTGGAGGAGTGCTCATCAGATTATTGACACCATCACATTCGGCAGTGTTTCGGATGTGACCTGAAAGGACTACAACCTACCGTGCGAAGCAGTAACCCGGTTCTCATCTCACTGGCAGATCCCAGAAACTATCAGGAGAATACCGCTCCTTTCCCTGATGCAGGTTTCGGAACTCCCCTCCGCCAGACTGAGCGCTCACTGACCATTGACGACGTCGTGAGTAAGACGGCCATCACCATTGCCATCATCGTGGCAGTGGGAGCTGCCACAGTCTTCCTGTCTCTCCAGAATCCTGGGCTAGGAATGATTCTGGCTGGAGTTGGATCTATCGCAGGATTCATTACCGTCTTGGTCAACGCTTTCTCCAAGTCTTACGGTTCTCCGGTGATTACTATCCTCTACTCCGTTTTTGAGGGAATGCTTGTCGGTGGCATTTCCTTCATCTTTGGGGTGTCCTCCACGTCGGGAGTAGCTGGCTTCAACGGAGCCATAGTGGGGCAAGCAGTAGTAGCAACTATTGGTGTGTTCATCGGAATGCTTTTTGTCTACAGAATCGGAGCTGTCCGAGTTACCCCTAAGTTCACTCGTGTAATGACAGGAATGATTGTGGGTGTAGCAGCCCTCATGCTGGTCAATCTCATCACCAGCATTTTCTTTGGGTTTAACCCATTGCGTGATGGCGGGATGATTGCCATCGTATTCTCGCTGGTCTGTATTGTCTTGGCTGCTTTGAGCTTCTTACAGGATTTCGACGTCGCAGATAGGCTTGTGCGCTCCGGTGCCCCCGCCTCGGCAGCCTGGGGTATCGCCCTGGGGCTGGCTGTCACATTGGTATGGCTTTACACCGAGATTCTGCGGTTCCTGAGCTATTTCACTCGGGATTAAACTTAAGTCCCTGGGGTTGACGCCCCAGGGACTTTTTTAGAATCCGGCGGTGCTTGCTATTTGACCGTTAACACTCACTGTGTTGAAGACGGTACCCAGTTCAGTAACAACAGGGTTGGCAAGCTCTACGCTAACCTGCTGAGTGCTAGGCATTCCGTAGGCGTCCACTGAGGATACTGTGCCTGTGCCCTGAGCTCCCGTTACATCCCAGGTATTCCATGTCACAGCCGTGACGGCATTGAATGGGTTTTGGCAATCGAGAACCACCTGAGTGGGTTGATAGTTCAACTGACTAGCACAATCCAGGAGAGCTGGTGTGTCTTGCGCAAGTGCGGAAGCCTGAGCAGTATCAGTCTCCTGTGTTGCACTTGTGGAAACGGGAACCTGTACCTGCGTGGCTGTGTCCACTTTCTCAGTGGAATCAATTTCACCTGGTGAGCACGCTGTAAGACCAGCTGCGAGGATGATAAGTGCGCTTCCTCCGACTCTCGTATGCTTCAAGAAGCTCATAGTATTCCTCCGTATGTAAAAGCCTGATCTCACAAGCACTATTTGTGTTCTTGGAAACCAGGTGACTTCCTTAGACTGAACAAGTTGAACTGTGTGAGATCAACTAGATCAGTTGGACCGTGAATTGTCCCGCAATGTTGCGGCCTTAACCGAATTATATGGCTCAACGGACACTAAGGTGACTGAAATGGTTTTCCCATTTGGCGCCTGATATTCACGAGTCTCACCGGGAGTTGCTCCCATGAGGGCAGCCCCTAAAGGAGACTGTTCGGAGTAGGTCTCTAAATCAGGATTCTCACTTGCTGCCGCACGGGTACCAATGAGAAATGTTTCCTTTTGGGATTTATCCCCGTTGTAATAAACATGAACCACCGAGCCGGTAGCTGCCTGGTTTTCAGCCAAATCACCGCGTTCAGTAGTGGAGTTAGCCAATAATTCGCTGATTTGCTTGATGCGGGCTTCCTCTTTGTCCTGCATCTCGCGGGCAGCGTCATAGCCAGCGTTTTCTTTGAGATCTCCCTCTTCGCGGCGCTCATTAATCTCAGCGGCCACTTCGGGACGGTGATCTATGAGTGCTTTCAGCTCCTTTTCAAGAGCCGCCTTCATTTCCGGGGTGATGTATTGTTTGCGATCTTCAGCCATAAGTCTTCACTTTCCCTTCGACGCCCGTTAAGAACGGTTACTTAATCTACTTCATGTGTCTGAGTGCTGAGGTATTCGGGAATGGTGGTAGAACAGCCATACACATCTGCAGAGACAGGAAGATCATCAGTACGAATAGTGGTACTCATCCGCACAGCCTCCTCGCCTCCGGCAGGAATGAACACTTCACGACGCCCCACTTCCGTCATATCAAAGTTCTTTGCGGTGACTATGCACACCGCATCCACGGAGGCGTCACCTCTGACCACATCAAAATCCAAGGCAATCTCGCGGTCAGAGACACGCTCAATGTTTGTCATAGATCCGGTGATCCCAGAGCTTTGGTCCGAGATTCTTTTGATATAGAAAGCAGTGAGAATCAGCCCCACAATAATGAAGAGGGCACCCACAATAAGAACAATGCGCCCGGTGAATCCGCTGCGAGAATTATCACGCGGTGATGGATCTTCACCGTAGCGGGAGCGGATAGATGATGACACCGATTCAGTAGATTGACTCATTATCCTCACTCATTCAATCGTAAAAAACCAGGCTGCAACCGAGGTTATTCCCAGGTCAGCGATAACCGTAACACATTACTAGACTACAGAAACAGAGCAGTCCGACAGCGATACTAGGAGAATGGTGATATGAGTGGTTTAAGGCTCTTAGCTATACATGCTCATCCAGATGATGAATCATCGAAAGGGGCTGCCACCACGGCAAAATACATTGCTGAGGGCAATCAAGTTATGGTGGTGACCTGTACCGGGGGAGAGCGTGGATCCATACTCAACCCAAACATAAAGCCATCAGATATCACCAGCAGTATGTATGAACTGCGCCAACAGGAAATGCGTCATGCAGCTGAGGCTTTAGGAGTGGAACACCGCTGGTTAGGATACGTTGATTCTGGGTTTCCCGAGGGGGATCCTCTTCCCCCGCTTCCGGAAGGATGCTTCGCTCTAGAAGATGACAGGGAGGTTGCTGCTCGTTTGGTGAAAATTGTGCGGGAGTTTCGTCCTCATGTCATGGTTACGTATGACGAAAACGGGGATTACCCTCACCCCGATCACATCAAAACTCATGATGTGTCCATGTTGGCGTGGGACTATGCCGGTGACCGGGAGTTTGCCCCCGAGGCAGGGGAGCCGTGGACACCTCTCAAGCTTTATTACGTGTATGGATTCCCTCTAGCTCGGGTGAAAAAATTCAGCGACTATCTTTCGCAGGCAGGCAAAGAGAATCCTTATGAGGCTTTCGTGGAGAAGCGGCGTCGTCGCGGGGATGAGTTGAACAACCGTATCACCACTCACATTGATGCGGCGGACTACTTTGAGAAGCGCAATGACGCTCTGAGAGCGCACTCCACACAGATTGATCCTGAGGGGCTGTTCTTTGCGGTTCCGGTGGATGTTGAAAAAAGATTGTGGCCCACGGAAGAATTTGAGTTAGCACGAACTAGGGTAGAGACCAGTCTTCCTGAAACTGACTTGTTCGCAGGTATACGAAACGGAAAGTAGCCATACATGATGTCGCAATTGTCTTTGATGAGTATCCAGGCCAGCGGATACCTTCTAGCACAGGCTGAGAAAGCTGGCCCTATGGGTGCGGAGTTTGGCAAGGCTTCTCCTATCGGCCTTCTCGTCGTCGTGCTGCTTATGGCGATGGTTCTCTACCTGGGGTACGCATTTCATCGTCGTTTCTCCCGCTATAACCGTCGCCGTATCTTTGCCGAGCAGCACGGGCTGGATGTTTTTGACGAGGATGCCATTGATCGTGCGATGGAAAGTGCTGGGCTTCTCGATCACGATAAGAAACACTGGCTCTAGCAGTCTGCGTGCTGTTCATAGAGCACTGATTCGGTATTGATTTCTAGCTCCTGTCTGTGCTCCGTACTCCGGAGCTCATCTTTCTGAAGGTTTTAAGGAGAAACTGTGAAGCTCCTGCCGCGGCTGCTCTATCCGCTCTATGAGGAACGCCTGCGGAGAGAAATTTCTGCGGCAGGTACCAGACCTAAGCATGTGGCCATCATGTGTGATGGGAACCGTCGATGGGCTAAAGAAGCCGGGTTCGCTGATGTGACCCACGGTCACCGCGTTGGGGCTCGCAAGATCAACGAGGTGGTTCACTGGAGCCAAACCTATGGAATTGATCTGGTCACCGTCTATCTTCTCTCCACTGAGAACCTTGGTAGACAAGCCGAGGAGCTAGTGCCTCTCTTTGACATCATCGTCTCGGTGGTAGACGAGCTCGTCAAAGGGGAGACCAACTGCCGTGTTCGCCTGGTGGGTGCCTTGGATGTTCTGCCTGATGATGTGTCTGCCCGGCTACGAGAGGCGATTCGAGGTACAGAGAACAACACCGGAGTATCTGTAAACATTGCTGTTGGCTATGGGGGCCGCCAGGAAATTGTGGATGCCGCTCGAGCAATCGTAAACAGCGCGGTGGCGGAGGGAATCTCTGCGAAAGACATCGCGCAACAGATTACGGTGCAGTCAGTGTCCAAGCATCTCTATACTTCCGGTCAACCAGATCCTGACCTGGTGATTAGAACCTCCGGAGAGCAACGGCTCTCAGGGTTCTTGCTGTGGCAGTCCGCCTACTCAGAGATTTGGTTCACAGACACCTACTGGCCAGCGTTCCGCAAGGTAGATTTCCTGCGCGCCTTGAGGGATTACACCAAGAGATCACGGCGCTTCGGAAAATAGCCATATTAAAACTCGCAGTTTTCAGAGCCTCTAGAATGTCCTCAGCTTTCAGAGGCATGAGCGTTGAGAGATCTCCTATCCTCAAGCTCTCAGATTCTGCGCATACGCACTCGCTGCACCTCGTGATTAGGTCCTTTTCTCAGTACTAGGTTGGCACGATTGCGCGTAGGAGCAATGTTTTCTACGAGATTTGGCAGGTTAATAGACTGCCAGATGTCTCGGGCGCGCTCTGTGGCAGCGGCGTCGTCAAGGTCTGCGTAATAGGAGAAGTGAGCCCCAGGTTGTTTAAACGAGGTGTGGCGTAATTCCAAGAAGCGGTCAATGTACCACTGCTCAATGTCTGCGGGGTCTGCATCCACATAGACGGAAAAGTCACAGTAATCAGAGACCATGAGAGTAGGTCCCGTCTGAAGAACATTCAATCCCTCAATAATGAGAATGTCTGGGTTTTCTACGGTATGCACCACACCGGGAATCCGGTCGTAGTACTTGTGCGAGTACACCGGGGCATCCACATGAGGCAGACCGGATTTTGCGTCCTGAACAAATTGGAGCAAGGCACGACGGTCATAAGATTCAGGAAAACCCTTGCGGTCCATGAGTTTCCGGCGAGTCAGTTCAGCCGTGGGGTAGAGGAAACCATCAGTGGTAATCAAATCCACCTTGGGATTGCTCTCCCAGCGCTGGAGCAGTACTTGAAGCAGGCGCGAGGTAGTGGATTTCCCTACAGCCACGGAGCCTGCCACAGCAATAACAAAGGGAATTTTGGGATTTTTCTCACTCAAGAACTCCTCGGTGGTGTGGGTGAGAAATTTCCGGGCATTATATTGCAAACTAATCAGGCGACTCAGCGGAAGATATACCTCTGCCACCTCGTTGAGATCCACATTCTCGCCCATACCACGCAAAGCCACCACTTCGTCTTCTGTGAGCACTTGTGGCATGGAGTTTCGCAGTTCACGCCACCGTTTCCGATCAAAGTCAAGAAACGGGCTGCTGCTGGAAACGCGCGACATGACACCTATTGTGCCCTGAGAAGGAGCCCCAGTTCAAAGTTCCCGGGGGAGTCCCTTATTATTGGGCTAGTTTCGGTGCGGTTGGAGAGTTTACCGTCATCTCCCCAGTATTCTCCTGCGCGAAGCTGTAAAGTTCACGGTGCCATCTGGCGTTTGTGTGATGCACTTTTGAAAGATTGGTTGGATTCATGGTAGAAAGCCTCTTTTTGCAACCCCTCAGTGAAGTAGACCCGGACGTAGCACAGGCTATTTCTGGAGAGCTGAACCGTCAGCGCACAGGTTTGGAGATGATCGCTTCCGAAAATCTGGTTCCTCGCGCTGTTTTGCAGGCCCAGGGGTCAGTGTTGACCAACAAGTATGCGGAAGGCTACCCAGGGCGTCGCTATTACGGCGGTTGTGAACACGTGGACATTATTGAGGATCTTGCTCGCACTCGCGCCAAGGAACTCTTCGGAGCAGACTTCGCTAATGTCCAGCCGCACTCGGGAGCCCAGGCCAATGCCGCCGTTCTCATGACACTGGCTAACCCCGGTGACAAAATCATGGGTCTTAAGCTGGATCACGGTGGACATCTCACCCACGGTATGAAGCTCAACTTCTCCGGAAAACTCTATGACGTGGTGGCCTACGGTGTTGATGAACACACTATGCGCCTGGATATGGATCAGGTCCGTGAGCAGGCTCTCGCTGAGCGTCCGCAGGTCATTATCGCTGGCTGGTCTGCCTACCCGCGCCATGAGGACTTTGCAGCCTTCCGATCCATTGCAGATGAGGTGGGAGCGAAGCTGTGGGTTGATATGGCTCACTTCGCAGGCTTGGTGGCTGCCGGACTTCACCCCTCTCCGGTTCCCTGTGCGGACATCGTTTCCACAACTGTGCATAAGACTCTGGGTGGTCCACGATCCGGGTTGATTCTGGCCAAGCAGGAGTACGCCAAGAAGATCAATTCATCGGTGTTCCCTGGTCAGCAGGGTGGTCCACTCATGCACGCCGTTGCAGCCAAAGCTGTGGCTTTGAAGATAGCCGCAACCGAGGAATTCAAGCAGCGTCAGCAGCGCACCCTGGATGGAGCCCAGATTCTGGCTGATCGCCTGATGCAGGACGACGTCGCCAAGGTTGGAATTTCTGTCCTCACAGGCGGAACGGATGTGCATTTGGTGATGGTGGATTTGCGTAACTCTGATATTGACGGACAAATGGGTGAAGATCTGCTCCACGATATTGGAATCACCGTTAACCGCAATGCCATCCCCTTTGATCCGCGCCCACCGATGGTGGCATCAGGGCTGCGTATCGGCACCCCTGCGTTAGCCACGCGAGGGCTGGACAACGATGCTTTTGTGGAGGTTGCTGACATCATTGCTACTGCCTTGGTGGCTGGGAAGAATGCGGATGTGGAGGCGCTTCGGGCTCGAGTGACTAAGATTGCGGAGGACTTCCCGCTCTACGATGGTTTGGAGGATTGGAAGCTCTACTAAAACTCCTCTCGCCAACTTCGTCCAGCCACTCCAAACAACGGTGGATGCGTTGGTTATGTTGAACCACATAGACGCTTGTACCAAGGAAAAATATGTCTGAGTCTCATCACCTAAGGAATCGGATTGCCGCAGGATTAGCCACGGGAATTGCCACTCTAGGGCTTCTAGGTGGCACCGTGGCTGTTGCCGATACCGCGTCGGAAGCTCCCGCCGAGAGTGCCGCCGCCTCGGCAACCACGGGCACCTCTGGGGATTACTACCTGTTACCTTTTCAGTATGTGGAGTACGGGAACCAAGGCAGTTTGTTTCCCGTGGGCAACCCCATTCCCTATGATCCAGCCATAACTATGATTCTGACCAGCAAGCCCACCGAAGCCTCGATGAAAAGCACCGTACCCACCTGGGTGTTAGTGGCTATGGGGTTTATTGTCATTCTGGTGCTGGGTGTCAGCGCTGTCTCCACCAAAAAAGCCATGCGCAGTTGGAAGAAGTAGAGCCCTCTACACCTCACGTGAGAGAATGTTGAGTTTTCGCTTTGCCCTGGGTACTGCCCCTGGAAAGTGGTTAGAGCGGTATTCCAGCTACACCCAGTGGCAGGTGAAATACCAGGTTTCTCCTGATCCCCTTGGCGACGTCCTTTCGGGTGACTGTTTGCTGGGACTGGTGCGCCTGCCGGATTCGCGGATTACCGATGATCTTCACACCGTGTACCTCTATGAGGAGGAACCAGGTGTGGCCGTACCCCACGATAGTGTTTTCGCGCAGCTGGGTGAACAGAGTATCCAGATCAACGATTTGGCAGGCGAGCCGGTTAACTATCGCATTTCTGAGTCTGGTGAAGTTGATATACCTCGTGTGAAAGAGGCACTGCAGATTGTGGCCGCCAATGTGGGGGTGTGTATAGCTCCCAGACCACTGCTGAAGGTTCTTTCTAAGAAAAAGGTGACGGCCCTGGGTTTGGAGGACCCCAATTATCCTGTAACTCAGGTGGCCCTAGTGTGGAAGAAGCAGCAGGATTCAGAAATTATTCAGGATTTTATAGGGATTGCCAAGGGGCGTACCCCTAGTTCTGGGAGATATTCCTCTCACTCCAGTTCCTCCCAGGAGAATAAAAAGACATCTCCCTCAAGGAAAGCTAAGGGTACTCAGAACACAAAGAATACCCATGTGAGAGCGGTTCGCGGCACCTCCTGCGGGACGAGCTCGAGAGGACATAAAGAGGCTCGACCTTCCCAGTCGCAAGCAACTCGACCCAGGAAACGAGGCCGACGCAGAAGGGGAGAAAGATAGGCGACACGGGGAAGGAGAAGACGGAGTAAAAAGTTTTCTCGCACAATCGTGTTGTTCCGCTAGGATAGTCGTCTATAGATACCATCATTGATTAACAATCACCGGAAAGAAAGGAACTATTAATGAGTTCTATGACAAAGAAAGCCCTGGCAGTAGCTGCTGCTCTGGGACTGGGCCTGACGATTACTGCCTGCTCCAACTCCGAGTCTGAATCTGCTGGTAGCTCTGCTAGCTCTGTGGTTAGCTCCGCTGCTTCTGAGGCCAGCTCCGCAGTGTCCTCTGCAGCTTCTGTCGCAGAATCTGCTAAGTCTGCGGCTGTGGACGCTGACGATGACGACGCTGACGATGACGATGCTGTGTCCACGGAAATGACTGAGGTCACCACCAAGGACGGCACCAAGCAGGAGATCCCCGCCGCTATTGCCACGGTGGCAGCTAAGCGTACGGATCTGAAGAGCCAGAATCCTCAGAGCGTGCTGGTTGAGGATGGCAAGTACCTGGTGAACTATGGCACCATTGCAGGTGGCTACCAGTATAACGTTGCCTACACAGAGGACACCGGCGCCGTGGAAATCTACGGTGAGATCTTCAACACCTGGCGTGAGGATGGCGCTTTCAATTCCAAGGTTGGGGACCCGAAGTCACCTGAAGTGAAGATCGACAATGGCTTTAGCCAGGAATTCACAGATGGAACCATCACCTGGACCACCAAGGATGGAAAGACCTTCAGCGGCACAGTAATCGAAGATTAATCTTCATCTGACCTGAGGAGCCTAGTGTTAGCTAGGCTCCTTTTTTAGTTCCCTCTATAAGGTGCTTATCGTGCCTCTGCCTCTTCAAAGGTTTCGGCAAGCCGTTCCTCGCGGATAAGGAACAGCAGTATGAGAGCAAAGACAGCCAGCGGGCTCAGATACAGGAAGATGGGGGTAAGAGCATCGTTATACGCCCATTGCACAGCCTGCTGAATCGGTGCGCTGAGTTCTTTAAACGCTCCGGGGGTAATGCTGTTGGCGTTAAAACCTTGGCTGGCCACTGTCTGAGGGTTCAGCCCGAATTCCTCGAACTTGGAGGTTATCTGCTCAGATAGACGTCCAGTAAACAAGCCACCTATGAGAGCTGATCCTAAGGACCCGCCCACCTGGCGGAAGAAGTTGTTGGCACCAGTAGCTGTGCCCACCATCCGCATAGGGAAGGAGTTTTGGGCAATGAGAACCAGCACTTGCATTGCAGCTCCCACGCCCGTTCCCAGAATGAGAAGGCTGATGCCAAAGAACCAGAGTGACTTATCAGGCGTCAATGTAGACAGCGTTATCATAGCGGCAATGATGATTATCATTCCTGCGATGGGGTAGTACTTGTACTTTCCTGTGCGGGTAATCAGAATCCCCACAATGGTGGTGGATCCCACAAGACCGATGGTCATAGGAATCATTTGAAGACCAGCCATAGTGGGACTCATCTCATGCACCATCTGCAGGTAGGTGGGCAGGTAGGAGAGGCTTCCGAACATGAACAGCCCAACCGTAATTCCAGCAACAGTAGTGAGGATGAAGTTGCGGTTCTTGAACAGAAGCATCGGGATAATGGGGTTTTCTGCCCTGCGCTCCACCCATACGAAAATACTGGTGGCAATGATGAAGGCAGCTAGCAATCCCAGAATCACTGGTGAAGTCCAGGCATATTGGTGGCCGCCCCATGTAGCAACCAAAATGATGGAGCTTGTTGCAATAGCCATAAAGAGGGTTCCGAGGTAATCCACGGAGGAAGTGTTCTTATGGCGGGGTAGCTTCAATACGAAACTGCCGAAAGCGATGATAATTATTCCCAAAGGAATGTTGAGCCAAATAGCCCAACGCCATCCCGGACCGTCTGTAAACCAGCCGCCCAGCAGTGGACCGAGCACAGAGGATATCCCGAACACAGAACCCATGAATCCCATGTATTTTCCGCGTTCCCGAGCGGTGGTCACATCGGCAGTGATAGCTTGGGACAGAATCATCATGGCGCCTGCGGCAATGCCTTGAATAGCGCGCGCCACGATGAGAAGCCCCATCGACGGAGCAAGACCACCGATGATAGAGCCCACGACAAACAGGCCGATGGCGCCGAGGAAGAAGTCCTTGCGGCCGTAGAAATCTCCAAGTTTCCCGAAGATAGGCATAGAGATGGATTGCCCCAAGAGGAACGCGGTAATAACCCAGGACATATGGGATACACCATTGAGCTCACCAACGATCGTCGGCAAGGCAGTGCTGAAAATCATCTGATTAAGCGAGCTCATGAGCATAGCGGCCATCAAGATGGTGATGATGATTCCCAAATGGCGCTTATGCTGGGGTTTATCCTCGGCGATACTGTGGGAGATTCCGGAGTTATCCTGAGATTTCTGTGTGTCAGGCGTTGTATCTCTGTGTGGCATAGTCATCTCTTTTCCGACAAATACAGTACTGTCCAGGATCACTCTCATCATTACTCTGCGGAGCTGATTCTCACCCGCGTAAAATTACTGCACAGCTTTATGCAGCGCAATTGTCCAGCTTAGAGTGCTTGGAGTGATGGAACGCTGAGCTGAATAATAAGAATGTGCAATGTTAGGGTAGAGGACGTGAATTTGCGTAAGTGGCTGGAAAAAGGTGACCAACCAGACCAGTATTTTGAAGGGCTGGATGCTGCTCATGCTTACGCTTTGCGCACAGAGTTAAAGAAGCTGTTTGACGACGCCGGAGCCACGATACGTTTTGAGGGGACGAGCGGATACGTCTATCACCCCAGCCGTGGGCTCATTCGTCTCAATCTTTTAGTGCTCGTGGATTCCGTGCGTGAGCGCATCACCATGTTCCACTACACGCCCGAGGAAGCCATTGCGGAGGCTGCTCCTCTTTTTGTGCAAGCCCTGCTAGAAGAAACCACCATTGAGTCCCTGGATATCGCCGAGCTCTACCGCGGTCTTAGACTGCAACTTCAGCCCACGGCGAATTTGGCTCCGGATGAAGCTGAGATTATCCACGAATCCGCCCTGGAAAGTTTTACCGAGGACACCCTGGTTGGGCTGGTTTTCGACACGGAGTACTCCATCAGAACAGTGCCCTTGGCAACCTTCCAAGAAGCTGATGATCTTTCCACGCTTCGTCGAGCTGCTTCCACAAACCTACGAGAAGATCTCCGCAACCTTGAGGTGGACAGTGTCCTTATTGAGTTGCCAGGGTTCGGGGAAGGCGGCCACTATTATTGCATTGAATCTGACTCAAGTTATGTCAGCAGTGCTCCTCTTTTCCTAGAAGAGATGTTGAACCTGTGGCTTCCAGAGATTTACACAGGTTCAGGTGTTCTGTTTTCCATGCCCCACCGTCATATGCTCATGGTCAGGGAGGTAACCACAGGTAAAGACCTCTTTGCAGGCATCAACGCTATGGTGGCGGCAACATCCAGTTTGTATAAGCAAGCTAAACTACCGCTCTCCCAAAACCTGCACCTAAGTTATGAGAACCGGATAGAAACGCTCACCGAAGTAGATGAGTTCTCTGAGCAGATGGATATATTCCCTACCGAGTACATCATGCGGCAAATCTCTCATGGGGAAACAGAAGGCTTGCTGTAAATAAGAGAGTCCGTACCTCGCAGCGAGGTACGGACTGAGGAGATTGCGCGCCACATCTATCAGACAGCGCGCTGTCTCATGAATTACTGAGAGCGATCAGAGTTGGTCATATCCAACACGTTCAGGCGCTTATCCAACTCTTCTTCCGTGAGCTTTTCTCCGTCTACAAAGCCAAGATCAATGGTGGTTTGACGAATGGTCTTGCCTTCCTTGAGAGCAGTTTTGGCAATTTTGGCTGCATTCTCATAGCCAATAGCAGAGTTCAGCGGGGTCACAATGGAGGGGGAGGATTCCGCCAGAGTGCGCATACGTTCCACATTCGGCTCAATTCCATCCACCAGACGGTGAGCAAACTGGATAGCCGTGTTCGCCAGAAGACGTGCAGATTCCAGCACATTCCGAGCCATCACCGGAATGAAGACATTGAGCTCGAAAGCGCCTTGAGAACCAGCAAAAGCCACGGCGGCGTCGTTTCCAATCACCTGCGCAGCCACCTGGGTGGCCGTTTCGCAGAGCACAGGGTTAACCTTGCCGGGCATAATCGAGGAACCAGGCTGCAAATCCGGCAAATGAATTTCAGCCAGACCAGTTAGTGGGCCAGAACCCATCCAGCGAATGTCATTGGCAATTTTGTTCAAGGACACTGCGATGGTGCGCATGGCTCCGGAGAATTCCACCAGACCATCCCTGGCTCCCTGGGCTTCAAAGTGGTTGACGGCCTCATGGAGCTCTTCTAAGCCGGTCAGTTTCCGAAGTTCCTCGGTGACCTTAGCGCCGAAGTCAGCCGGGGTATTCAAACCCGTTCCCACAGCTGTTCCACCAATGGGAAGCTCTGCCAGACGAGGCAGGGTTGCCTCCACTCGCTCCACTCCGGCTTCAATCTGGCGGGCATATCCGGAGAATTCCTGACCTAAAGTAATTGGCACAGCATCCATGAGGTGCGTGCGACCAGACTTGACGATATCCTTCCACTCTTCAGCTTTTGTGCTGAGGGATTCCTGAAGCACTTTCAGCGCCGGAATCAAGTGATTGACGGCGGCCTCGGTGGCTGCCACATGGGTGGCAGTGGGGAAGGTGTCATTGGAAGACTGCCCCATATTGACATGGTCATTCGGATGAATCTCCACTCCCTTGTTGTGGGCAATGGAGGCGATAACCTCATTGGTGTTCATATTTGAGGAGGTTCCGGAACCTGTCTGGAACACATCAATGGGGAATTGATCATCGTGCTGGGTATCAGCAATTTCTTGAGCAGCAGAGATAATGGCTGTGGCCTGATCCTCACTCAAAAGTCCGCGATCCAGATTCACCTGGGCACAGGCTGCTTTGAGAAGCCCCAATGCTCGGATTTGGGCAGATTCAAGCCCACGTCCGGAAATGGGGAAGTTCTCCACCGCACGCTGCGTCTGGGCACGCCAGAGAGCATCAATAGGAACTTTGACCTCGCCCATGGTGTCATGTTCAATGCGGTACTGCTGGTCAGTCATAAAGAAACCTTTCGGAAGAAGATGAAGTTCACGCAAGGAGCGTTGGTCTGGACTGAGCCTATTTCACGGCGTCGTAGTTCACAATGGAGAACTCTTGCAGTTTCGAGAGCTTGTGACGTCCCTCCACATAGCGGACAGTTCCAGACTTGGAGCGCATTACCAAGGAACGGGTGGTGGCACCATTGGCGCGGTAGGAGACTCCACGAAGCATATCTCCATTGGTCACCCCTGTAGCTGCAAAGTAGCAATTGTCGGAGTTCACCAGGTCATTTGTAGTGAATACTCGGTCAAGATCATGTCCTGCGGCCAAAGCGAGTTCGCGCTGGGCATCATCGTAGGGTTGCAGAATGCCCTGGATTTCTCCTCCCATGCACTTCATGGCGCAGGCTGTAATGATGGCCTCTGGGGATCCGCCAGTGCCGTAGCACAGATCCACTGAGCTGGAGTCAGAGGCAGCTGAGACGGCACCGGCCACGTCACCGTCCAGAATGAGCCTTACCTTGGCTCCGGCCTCGCGGATTTCCTTGATGAGTTGTTCGTGGCGGGGGCGATCCAATACCACCACGGTGACATCTTGTTTAGAGATGTGTTTGGCTTTTGCGGCCTGCTCAATGTTGTAGGCCACAGGTGCGGTGATGTCGATTTTGCCGGCAATATCTGGTCCGCAGGTTAGTTTCCTCATGTAGTAGACCTCTTTGGGGTCATACATGGCGCCGCGCTCGGCCGCTGCAATCACGCTGATAGAGTTCGGACGTCCATAAGCCATCTGAGTGGTGCCGTCCACAGGATCAACGGCAATGTCCACGAGGGGGCCATGCCCAGTTCCAACTTTTTCACCGTTGTAGAGCATGGGGGCGTGGTCCTTTTCGCCTTCCCCGATAACAATGACTCCGTCCATGGTGACAGAGTTAATGAGTTTGCGCATGGCATTAACGGCAGCACCATCGCCGGATTCCTTCTGTCCACGACCCACCCAACGGCCAGATGCCATAGCAGCGGCTTCGGTCACGCGAACCAGCTCCATCGCCAGGTTACGATCTAGGTTCATGTGTTGATCGGTCATTATGTATAGCCTCCTGAGAAGGTTTTATCGGCAAGGGCGGCTGGTGCTGCCCGAGATGAAAAAGGCACTTTGAGAGGGTCTCAAACGCTGTCTCTATTCTTGCACCTTTTCCAGGTTGACATAACCAGTTTATGCCCCGAAAGTGGTTAGCTTGGGGTTGCGTTCTCGGGCTTCCCTCCTTCCTCACTGGGGGAAAGAAAGGCTCAGTTGCTGCTCATGAGATACTGGGCGGGTGGCTGAGAAGAAACCTAGAATCCTGGTTGACGGAAAAGATATGGTGCTAAGCATCGTCGTTGTCGTGGTAATCATGATCCTCGCGGTGGGTGCCACAGGATTATGTAGCTATGGGCGAGATAGTGCCGAACACGGCCCTGTGCAGGTGGCTGATGCGGCTCAGTTCTTATCTCAAGAAGCCCGTTCCGCTAACCACGAGGTGCGGTTGCCTGAGGTTCCGAAGGGGTGGGTGTGTAACTCAGCTCGGCGCAGACTCATTAACGGTGAGTCCCTTCAGGTGGTGGGGTGGCTGACCCCAGATCAGAAGGGATATGTTCAACTCACCCAGACGGGGCTTCCCGAGAATCAGATTGTGGATAGGTTTGATCAGCATGAGCGCACACGGAGCAGATCGGAAACTCTGAGCGGTCACCAGGTGACTATCTATAGCGGGGCCGATGACGAGATTGAAGATCTCTGGGTCATTGACGTACAGGGAGAACGCTTGGTGTTTTCCGGAGTAAGTACAGATCAGGATATGCGCACTGTCATTGATGCTGCCCTTGCGGCGGAACCTTTGCCTAAGGCCTCTTCCTTATCAACGCCCTCCTCCGCATTGACCTCCTCCTCCGCGCACTCTGGGGCTTAAACCAGGGTTTTACACGGTGTCGGGGTGTGTGTCCTCGGCGTCGTCGCTGTGAGGCACGCTTTCGGTGCTGGTGCGGCTCCGAAGGGCGTTTTCTACGCGCTGTGTTGCTCCATCGAGGAGCTCTTCACAACGGCGTGCTAGAGCTTCCCCGCGCTCCCAAAACTGAAGAGAGTCGTCCAAACTCATGTGGCCTGCCTCCAGTATCTTCACAGTCTCTTCAAGTTCCTGCCGTGCCTCTTCGTAGGTGAGATCATCAGCAGGGGGAAAGGCGCTTTCCTCAGCGCTAGTTTCGGTATCGGAACTAAAAGGTGCGGTTGTCATTATGCTGTCTTTCTGTCTTTCTTTCTTCATTCACGGTGGTTGCTTGGGATGTGTTCGTGATAAGCCTCGTGGTCAGGGGGATGTCTCTCCTGTGTTTAGTCTGCTGCCTGTCTGGACATCGCTGCCGCTGTTACAGAGCCATCGGATACTCGAATGCGTAGTTGGCTTCCTGGGGGTGTTGCTTCAATGCTGGTGACAATGGCTGGGGCGGACCCGTCTCGGGGTACTACCTGAACCACGGCATAGCCGCGTTGCAAGGTGGCAGCTGGTCCCAGGGCCGTGACATGGGATCGAAGCGCATGGACGATGTCCAGTTGACGTTCGAGGTAACGAGTAATGGAACGACGCATCATGTCTTTCGCCATAGTCAGCTCCTGACTGCGTTGTTCGATAGTGCTGAAGGGGTTAGCCAGGACAGGTCTGCTGCGCAGAGCTTGCAGTTCACGGTGCTCTCGGAGAACCCAACCTCGTAGCGCATCGGCCAGCCGGGCTTTACTCTCGGCTAGCCGCGCACGTTCGTGAGTTGCGTCTGGGACCACTCGTTTTGCGGCGTCGGTAGGGGTAGCTGCTCGAAGGTCAGCCACATTGTCCAAAATGGGATTGTCTGGCTCATGGCCAATGGCCGACACGACTGGTGTGCGGCAAGCGGCTACTGCACGTTGGAGTTGTTCCTCGGAGAAGGGAAGTAGATCCTCAACCGAGCCTCCTCCACGGGCAATAATGATGACATCCACCTCGGGATCTGCGTCAAGAACCTTGAGAGCACGTATTACCTCTGGAACTGTGTTCACGCCCTGAGTGGCGGTATTTATGATTCTGAATCTCACCTGGGGCCAACGGTCTTGAGCGACAGAAACAACATCGCGTTGAGCTGCTGATTCCCGACCTGTAATCAATCCAATGCGCTGGGGGAGGTAGGGCAGTGGTAGCTTCCGCTCAGGGTTGAATAATCCTTCCAGGTTGAGCTTCTGGCGCAGCTTTTCAATGCGCGCTAGAAGTTCCCCTTCGCCCACATGGCGGATCTCGTCAATCCGGAAGGAGAAAGAACCACGTGCTGTGTAAAAGTTGGGTTTTCCGTGGATAATGACTCTGTCTCCCTGTCGAATTGGTGCAGGGAGGTGTTTGATCAGGTTGGAGTCGCAAGTCAGTTCCACGGATACCTCGTCTTGGGTGTCGCGCAAGGTGAGATAGCTCAGCGCCCAGGTGGGCTTGAACTTGAATTCAGAAATCTGTCCTTCAATCCACAGTTCACCGAGTCTGTCAATCCAGTGAGAAACCGCAGCGTTGGTTTCTTTCACAGACCACGGAGATGTTGGCGTGGATTCTTTCCTGTGCCCCATGCTCACCCTTTCTTCACGTGCCCTATCAGTGTAAACCTCAACCTTTCACATCCCTGTTTCCCCGGATTAGATGGTTTCTCGTCTACTCTGGTGCTCATGGTTGCAGAGGAAAAGATTGTCTTGCTGGCGGCACCACGGGGATACTGCGCAGGGGTTGATCGCGCTGTGCAAACGGTGGAACGGGCTCTGGAGAAGTATGGAAAGCCGGTCTACGTACGCAAACAAATTGTGCACAACAAATATATTGTGGACACCTTAGCTGACAGGGGAGCCATTTTTGTCGATGAGATGGACGACGTCCCTCCAGGTTCTCACCTGGTCTTTTCCGCACATGGGGTGAGCCCGGCGGTGCGCGATCACGCCCGTGAACTCAACCTCAACACCTTAGACGCCACCTGCCCCTTGGTGACAAAGGTGCATAACGAGGTCAAACGCTTCGCCCGAGATGGCTATCACATTCTCCTTATCGGCCATGAGGGCCACGAGGAAGTGGAAGGCACTGCTGGGGAAGCCACAGAGGTCACTCACCTCGTTGATGGTTTGGCTGGCGTAGAGGCATTAGATGAGTCCTTGGCCTCTGAAAAACTAGTCTGGCTTTCCCAGACGACGCTCGCAGTGGATGAGACTGTGCATATCGTTTCGGCGCTCAAGGAGAAGTTTCCGCTTTTAGAAGATCCTCCCTCAGGAGACATTTGCTACGCTACTCAGAACCGTCAGGCGGCTGTGAAGAGTATTTCCCCGCACTGTGAGCTGATGATTGTGGTGGGATCTCAGAATTCCTCTAATTCCAAGCGTTTGGTGGAGGTAGCCCTGCAGGCAGGTGCGGGAGCTGCTCATCTCATTGATTATGCGAAGCAGATTGATGATTCGTGGCTGACGGGAGTCAGAACTGTAGGTGTCACCTCCGGGGCTTCGGTTCCCGAGATTTTGGTTCGGGATGTGGTTGACTATCTTGCTCAGCACGGGTTTTCCCGCACAGAAGAATCCGTCACCATCACCGAATCCACAAGTTTTTCTTTACCTCGAGAACTGCGGCCCCCTCGGGCGCATAAGGCGTAAGGCCAAGCCGTAAGGCCGGGTTCTGTATAAGCATGAGGAGATTAATTCACGGTGTGGCGATAAATCCAGACCGATAGCTTGTAGAGAACTGCGCCCATCACAACTGTAAGGAGAAACGCTCCCCCTGCTATTACGTTGGGGTGAGTGGTGGCCAGTGAGATGAAATCGTCAATGAAGCTTTGCGCCCATGAAGCATTGACGAGGAGCAGAAAGAAAGCTACTCCTCCGAAGCACAGCAGTATGAGGGTGGTGGTGAATCCTACTGGACTGGTTGCATACCCAATAGCTGTGCTGATACCAGTGATGGTGAGGAACAGCAGTCCCGCCATTGTTGCGAAGAGTGGCGACGATAAAGGAAGAGGTTTGATCCACGCTAAAACCAGGTAGATAGCTATGAGAAGAGCAGTTGCTCCGTAAATAGAGAGAAATCTTTGACCGACAATGACGTGAGGGCTAAGCGGAGCAGCTAGGTAATAGCGGTCAGCGTGAGATCTTTTATCGGTCATAAAGCCATTCGTTATAACAGCTATAAGGCAGTAAGTCACCACAATGGACGAAGAATTTATAACGAGTGTTGTTGGAGAGCTACTGCCCCCAATGACTACCGCGAACAGCAGCATCACGAGCGCGCTCAATGGCAAGGTTTTGTTGGCTAGAACATCTCGGTACAACAGTGCTTTCATAGCTGAGCTCCTTTGACGAGGTAGACCATGATGTCTTCGACAGTGGGGCGTTCCATCGTAAAATCTGCCGGAACGCGGTTTCTGAGTACTAACGCGGTATCACCAAAGGGGCTTCGGCGCCGACCGAGGATTGCTCCTGGTGGTAGGGCATCTAGATGCTCTGCACTAGCCTGTAGCAGGCCGTACTTCTCGCCCAATTCGTCTTTCTGTTCCCACAGAGCCAGTTCGCCCTCATGAATAAACGCAATATAATCAGCGGCTTTGTCAAGAGCAGACGTGATATGGGTGGAAAACACAACGGTGTGTGTCTCGTCCTGTAAAAACTCCAACATCATGTCCAGGACGATGTCCCTGACTATCGGATCTAGACCAGACGTGGGCTCATCCAGAATGAGTAATTCAGCGTGATGTGAAAGCGCGCACACCAGTTGCAACTGCATTTTCATGCCGCGGGAGAACTTCTTAATCTTCTTTTTCTGAGGCAACTTGAAACGATCTGCGAGCTTCCAGAACACTGCGCTTTCCCAGGAAGCCCCATACAGCAGCCTATTGAACTTCTCTATATTCTTCAGATGCATCATGTCCGGGAGATAGAGATCATCAAAGACAAAGCCCACCTTCGTCTTATAAGTGGAAGAGCTACCAGCCGGATTGTGCCCCAGCACAGATACCTCACCGGAATCGGGTACCAGAATCCCGTGCAGGCACTTGATAGTTGTACTTTTTCCTGCGCCGTTTTCTCCGATGATTCCTACTAAGCCTCCCCGGGGAATATCCAAGGATAAGGGACCAAGCTCAAAGGAGCTAAGCTTCTTGGTTACGTTCTTCATGCTGATGGCACACTCTGAGGCATCGTTTCCGTAATCAGTTGTCGGTGAAAGCATCGTCTGACTCCTCTCTCAGTACGTCGATCATCTGGTTTAATTCGTTCCTGCTGATCTGAGCGAGATCAGCAAATTTCAGTGCTTCACTCAACGTGGTTTCCAACTTGCGTAGATATTCTTCACGCAGTAGTTGGCTGTTATGAGCTGCCACAAAACTGCCTTTACCTCGTACAGAGTCAATGAAGCCCTCCTTCTCTAGCTCCTCATAGGCGCGTTTCGTGGTAATGACGCTGACACGCAGTGCCTTTGCCAACGCCCGGATTGAAGGAAGTTGCTCATCCTCGCGGAACTCTCCATTGAGAATTGCCGCCTTGAGCTGATTTTTGATCTGCAGGTAGATGGGATCATCGCTCGAATTCCTGATGTGAATATCCACTCTCACCACCCTCTCTGCGTTGAAATCTGTATCTAAAATAACTGTGTATATAGACACTATATACACTATGTAGACTAGGGTCAAGAGATGTGTGAGAGTTATTCACCAGGATCAATACACCTCTGGGAAGTAATCACCTGTGCATACTTACTCGGGACAGTGATGTCAGGGTGCGGGAAAGTAGGCAATACTCATCCACTGATGTCTTCATCGAGACATCTTTACGAGAAGCACGTTGCTAGTCGGCGCGATTTTCCCTATTGAGGATGTCAGAGACATCTATCTGCCCGGTATCCGTGGTGTGCCTGCTTGGCTTCCTTCTCCACATGAGGTTAGAGCGAAACTCTGGATACACCGGCTCAGGATTGCGGGTGCTGACATCTCTGTAACCGTTGCTCGGGTTCTTCTGAGTGTCCGTGGAGCTGTGGGGTGTAGCCAGGTCCCCAAAAATTCCCTGGGCTAGGTCGTCAATCTCGCGGTCTATGTTTCGTTCCGCTTCGGGAGAATTGGAATAGAAACGAGGAGTCATGGAACGAGGGTCCCGAGAATTCCCCGTATATCCTCCCGAGGGGTATTGAGGCATTCCGTTTTCTGAGGAGGAGAAAGCCTTGGGCTGCAAGCTTGAATCATTCTCACTCACCTGCGGAATTTTTGAAACAATCCCTCCTGCATAATCCTGGCTCGGCTTTTTGCCATCCACAAGGAGCGGCACTTGAGTAGATCCCTGCAGGCTTCGCTGGTTTCCCAACCCCAGAGCGTTGCTACCCAGAAGTTCAGAGTTTGAGGCGCTAGTTGGTTGAGTGGCTCGTCGAGACGTTGTGGGGGGTCGGTAAAGCGCTCCCTCGGCGGTACTCGGGCTCCGGCGTTGTGTGGTCTGCGCAGGGCGTTGTGTGGTCTGCGCAGGGCTCAGCACGCGATCCTGTAAACGCTCCGGAGGGCGCTGGGCAGCTTCCTTCCGCAGAGAATCCGTATTGAGACGCCGTGCAGTGGAAGACTGCTGGCTGAGACGAGTATTGCTGGTGAGAGAATCCCTCCTCTCACGCTCTCCGCGTTCTGCAGCGGTGGTGACCTTGTGAGACATCCCTGTCCAGCGGAATACGGCGATAATCACTCCACCTAAAGCGGTGATAAGAAGAACTGGAAAGTGTTGCACAAAAGGGTAAAAGGATGCCACGAGGCTGGTTGCGCCACGCGAATCCGTACTGGTTTGCAGCTCACTAATTAGCCAGCCTGTAGCAACGGAGAAGATACCAAAGAATAACGGCACCGAGCAGGTGGCAAGAAAGAGTCCTTCAAAACGAGTAAACGTAATCACGCCCAGACTGGCGCAGGTAAAAAGAATGAGGAACGGCCACGATAGTGAGAGCTCAGCAGCGCTCCACACTGTAGCAACGAGCATGATGACAAGAAAGAAACTCAGTGCCACAGGTAGGGATAACCCGCGGTTGGAGTTTCCGGACGTGATCGCGGAAGTTTTCCGTGAGGATGACTTCCCAGTGATCGGCCGCTTGTTTTCATCAGGCATAGGTCAGCATTTTAGCGTCTTAATCTCAAAGAATCCTGAGCCGGGTCTGTGAGTAGAAGCTGACCCTCTGGCTAGTTCTTTCTCTTGGCTGAATACTGTTTGAAAAACTCCGAAAATTGGTGGGTTGCCGTTGTTAATACTTCCGCCATTCGACTGAGCTGCTCTGAGGCTTCAGAATCCTGCTGTATGTTCAAAGGCTGATCTTTATCCTTGACGACGTCGCTCTCGTCCAGCAGGAATTGAAGCTCCTGGTGGTTTTCGCGCCAGCGGTTTCCAGCCTCCTCAGTAAGACGTCCAGTGAGAGTTCCTTCCGGAGTCAGAAAAGTCATATCCGACGCCTTGCGTTCTCCAGAGCGTAAAACAGCGATGTCCTGAAGGTAGCGTAGAAGAACTGCCAGCATGGCCGCTGTGGGTACTGCTAAGAATGCACCGATAATTCCAAAGAGGCCACTGCCCAGAATCACGGAAACCAAAATGATAACCGGGTGCAGGTCCATAGCTTTGGATTGCAGGAGAGGTGAGAGGATGTTGCCTTCGATCTGCTGAACCAAAATCACCAACACGGCCGTGGCTATCGCTTGGGGC
>JAEYUQ010000022.1 GCA_023432405.1 Actinomycetes bacterium
GCCCCAAAAGAGCCCCCAGGGTTCCGGTATAGGTTTCTGCACGCGGAGCAAACGCAAAGGCACCCGCACTTAGCGCCTGATGGGAGCCATCGCTGAGCCCGGTAGGTGAGAAGTAGGTGAGCAGGGCGGGGGCTACCCACGGTGCGCTCATCAGTACACTGAAGAGTATCACGCCTAGACGACGCCGCAGTGTCTGCGCAGTCACCACGGCCACTGTGATCCCTAGCAACGCTCCTGTGGGGGTGAGAGAGCAAAACCACAGAAGCAGGAACACTGTGTAGCGATACTGGCGCAGGTTTAAGGCCGCCAGCAGCGGAAGAGTCCAGATTGCTGCCACAAGGGACCAGTGCCCCTGGAGAAGACGCTCCACAACCAGGGGATTCCACAGAGCCAGGGTAATAGCCGCCAGAACTCCGGGCAGAGAGGCTGAACCTGAGTTGCGGTGAGACAGTGACGGGGTGCTGAGAAGTGCTGCCCCTCCTGCGGCCAGCACAGCGCTGAGCAGAAGCCAGGCGCGAGCAAGCCACGTGGCTGGAACAAGCATTCCTGCAAGGGCCAAGAGCCCGTCCTGTGGGGAATTTCGAGCGGGAAGATCTCCAAACCCCAGGGACGCAGGGGTGAGCATGGGGTGATCCAGAACCATCATGTCCCGTAAAGCTAAGCTCCCCGGACCTGCCAAGCTACCTAGCAGTAGTCCGATGAGTGCGGTAGACCACGCCACGAGAATTGTGCGGCGCAGGAATGGGTGGCTGGGTGCGCGGTTGTCACTGCTTTGAGTGCTGTCCGTAGCTGAGCCAGAAAGCGCTGAGTGGCTCTTAGTCATCGGCGGAGGGGGTGGTTGCGTGGGCACGGATTCTGCGGCGTCGCCACTGGATGAGTTGCCACGCAGCCCAAAGAAGCAGCAAAGCCATCAGCGTTGAGGAGATGTAGCTGAGAACCTGAAACATTTTCAGTTGTCCAACAATGGGACGAACTCTCTGGAAAGCCGCATCTTGGGTGTCTTTATACCAGTTTTGGGAACCGTGGAAGAGAGTGCGGCTCTTGCCCACCGGAGTCTGCTGAGCGGTCTGTTTGGCCGTGTTCTGGTCCAGATCCAGCGCCACTGTTATCTCCGCAGAGTAATCGGTCATAATTCCCGTCTTGGGCTCAATCTGCACCCTGCGGGTGATGAAGTAAAACGGGGACAGCGTTACTGTGGAGTCCTTGCTGAGCTGGCGATCTTTCAGCTCCTGTGCTGTGAAGTACTGGGAGGCTGGTCCGCGAAATTCCAGTGTGGAATCCAGCGGCACAGCAGTGAGGGTCTGCGCATACTCCCATACCCGAAATCCATTGGGCTTATCCACTGGATCCACATAGTCCAGGGCCGTAGCGCGTTGAGCAATCACATCCCAGTACGGGTAGGAAATCCGCTTAGCAGTGAAAGGGAACACGTACTGCAAGCCGTCTCGCACGTAGTTGTCTTTGCGCAGTTCCACTCCAACAAAAGGCAGCTCAACGCGGGTGTGGCTGGAAGGCTCTGCCTCCGCATACCCCGAGTGTCGTATGAGCACGGCGGTGTCCTCAAGAGACATCACTACCTTATCGACGCCCCTTACAGCGGTATCTTTCCTTGTCTCGGTCTTGGTACTCCCTGGATTTGTGCCCTCGGGCTGGCTGTTCGGTGCGGTGTTTCGGTCAGGGGCTTGCGCTGTGGCGTGCAGGGTGGCGTTTGTTTCCACCACGGCATACTTCTTGTTTTTCCCTGGCAGGGTACGTGTGGTGCGCTCCCCAGTGAGCTCAACGGGAATCACAAAACAGCTCAACGGCACGGTGGACACAGCTTTAGCCGTACACTCCGACCGCAACTGATTAGCCGCAGGAATGTGGCCTTCCTGGTAGGAAGCGACGTCGAAAAGGTCAGCGCTAGCCGGTGCAGTGCGGTAGGTGTACTCGGTGCCAATGGCCACCGGCTTCAGTGAAGCGATGACCAGTGGGGGAATGACATTCCCCACCACAATCAGCACAAGGGACGCCACAAGAACATAAAGCACTGAGCGTGGAAGGCGTCGTCGCTGCATGGAGTCCATACTAGCTAAGCCCTTCATGGAGCTCAGTGCCCGGCGCGCACTGGTGGGCATCCAGAGCCGGTAGACTCTTGCGGGTGGTTCAATCCTCCAGATTTCTAGCCCCGCTGGAGGGGCTTCGCGCCGTAGCTGCGCTGGGAATTGTTGCCACGCACGCTGCCTTTGACACGGCACTCATTAATAAGCCTGTGGTAGGTCCCCTGCTTAGCCGTTTCGATTTCTTCGTGGCTGTGTTTTACGTTCTTTCTGGGTTTCTCCTGTGGAGGCGACACGCCCAGGACACCTCCTACCGCGCCTATTACCTCAGTCGGCTGATTCGTATTTTCCCGGCTTACCTGGTTTTCGCCACCGTGGTTCTGCTGATCTACCCGGACACCATCGGAGTGACTGTCTGGAAAGCTCTCGCCACGCTTACCCTGACGCAGCTCTACATTCCAGACGGTTTACTCCCAGGCTTGAGCCATATCTGGTCTCTCTGCGTAGAAGTAGCCTTTTACCTGTTTCTGCCCCTGATAGCACTGGCTATGCGCCCACTGCGTAGCCGATCCGCCCGGATAGGAACCATCTGCGCTCTGGCTGTGCTCTCCTACGGTTGGGCCTGGCTGCCCTTGGTACAAGCCACGCCTGACAACGGTTGGGCTAACTTTCAGATTTTCCCTATCTCTTACGCCTCCTGGTTTGGTGCAGGGATGATAGCTGCCGAACTTGAGAGCGCCCAGTGGTCACAATCCTGGAAGCGCCTATTGGAAATGCGCTGGTTGTGGTGGTTGGTTGCCATGTTCACAGCCTGGGTCGCGGGTCAAGAGTGGTATGGCCCGCTGGGGCTGGAGCACCCCTCACCGGCAGACTTCAACCTTCGTATTGCTGCCGGAACGCTCTTTGGCATTGCAGTGGTGTGGCCGTATGCTCTTTGTCCGCGTCCAGGCTTGTTATCCTCACCGCCTTTTCGAGCTCTGGGACGCTGGAGTTACGGGATATTCCTGTGGCACCTACCCATCATGGGGCTGATGTTCCCCGTGCTGGGACTGCGTTTGTTCAGCGGAAACCCCCTGGACACTATGATTCTGTGGACTGCGACGGTCCTGGTCACCATTCCCGTGGCTGCGGCTAGCTTCATCTTCGTGGAGCAGCCCTGTCGTGCTGTCCTGAGGCGTGGCAGGTGAGTTGTTTTGTGGCGTGGCAGGTGAGTTATCCCGCGGCGTCGCACCTGCGCTGTCATGGGGTGTTGCACCTGTGCTGTTTTGTGGCGTGGCAGGTCAGCTGTCCTGAGGCCTGACAGGTGAGCTGCCCTGGGGTGCGGCAGGCGGGTTGTTTTGTGGCGTGGCAGGTGGGTTGTCTTGCGGTGCGGCACCTGAGCTGTCCCGCGGCGTCGCCAGTGATGATGCGCCTTGTGCTGCCGCCATCCCCAGGAGCACGAGCCATCCGAGCATATAGACATCTCCACCATAGACGTGTCCAACATCAGGCCACGGTGACCGCGAGAGCCACATGGTAGCAATGAGGACGGGAACGGCAGTGGAAGCCCATACGGGAATGAGGGTGAAGCGTCGAAGAGCCCAGGCCACAAGAACGCTGGCGCCTCCCGCAATCCCGCCTACCAGGGTGAGCACGCCAGTAGTACCTGTGTACCCCAAAAAACTGAGCACGGGAGACTCAGAAGAACTGTCAGAATTTACGGCGGTGTCCTCGGCGGTGTTCTCCATCACCGTAGCTGTGCTGGCGCATTCCACTGTCTTGGCTTGTGAGGATGCCTGCGAAGATACCTGTGAGGATGTGTGAGGGGATACCTGCGAGGATGTATGTGGGGATACCTGTGAGGGTACCTGCGACGATGTGTGCGAGGATGCGTCAGAGGATACCTGTGAAGATGTATGTGGGGATATCTGCAAGGACGCGTGCGCTTCTTTTCCTTGGCGACGCCCCCGCACCGGCGGCTGTGCCGAACCAAGTAACCAGAAACATCCTCCCATCGTCAGGAGGGCCAGTACCCCGCCCCAGAGGAGACTGAGCTGGTAGGGGGTTTCTCCAGAGAAGGTGAATCGCAAAGTTCCGGAGGCCCCCTGAGGAACCTGAAACGCTTGCAGGCCGGAATCTATACGCTGAGCTATAAGTTGTGTATCTCCTAGGAATGCCTGCTGCCCCTCGTTGAAGGAGCGTCCGGTCATGATGAGTCGATCCTGCGTGGCTGGGGACAAAGCGGTGTGTATGTCCAGCGGTGCGGTGACTCCTGTGCTGGGCGGGGTGCTCCCCGAAGCGGGAATGGGCGCGCTTACCTCGGCATGGGTGGAAGTGTGGCTTTCTTCGCTGGGTACAGCACCTGCCTGTGCCAGCTGCTTTGCGAAAGCAGGTTCTGTCAGTGCTAGCCAATCCCCATCTGCTATCACCGTATGTGCTCCAGAGGTGAGGTGAATTGTGTCTCCCGGCTTGTAGGTGTGCCCATCCAGGCGAACAGCCTCCGGGGAATCCAGCAGAACTTCCATGTCGCGGGGTGCGGTGAATCTGCGAATCAGATTCCCGGTATCCACCAGCCAGCGTTGGAAGAAGTATTGCCTGACGTTCGGTGAGGTATCGGGAATAGTAACCACGCGGGAAATCGGGTGGTCTATCACCGACACCTCCCGAATACCAGCCTTCCCGTGAAGTGTGATTCGAATGGTGGAAGTTTTCCGTCCAGGGACGGCAATCACTTTGGTGAACTTCGGATTAAGGCGTACCTTTACCGACGCCGTGTCTGAGGAGATTGTGGCATCCACAATGTCTGTGACGCGCAGGCGTAGCTGGGCGTCCTCAAAGCTATCGCTGAGTTGGAGCCACTGTCCTTCTGAGGGGGCAGGTGCAGGCCACCAGGCGGTGTTGAGGTCTTTATCTACTGCTGCGGTGACTGAGCGTGAGGGACGAGCACCGCCGAAACTATCGGCGTTATCTGCCGATGAGGACGCCGTGACACGGGCCCCAGTTTCTGTGATCCCCACCAAAGGTCCTACCGAGGGATAGTCCGGGACGGGATTATTCACGTGGTCCCCCAGTTCGGAGGGGGTTAGATATGCCGAGGTAGGGCCTATGAGCGTTCCGTAATTTCGGTTCACCAGGGCTGGGGTGTCCGTGACCACCTGAGCATTCTCGGAGACTAACTCTACTGGGTGCTGGGCAATTTCAGATTGCCACAGGGGAACAACGTCTCCACCGCCAGCTATTCGAATGGGTTGGGCGCTGGTGATTCGTAAGTTTGTTGAGGCATTGAGCAGAATCACCTCCAGATCACCGAAGACATGACGTTCCCCAGGCAACTCAGAAAGAGCTGAGGTAGGTTCATCATCTTTGTCCTCGGCCCGCAGAAGAATAGCCCCAATCCCAAAGCTCGCCAAGGCGGCGGTGGCGTGTTCTGGATCCTTGTCCAGGACAGCCATGAGGCCATCCAACCCGCGCGTGGCTTCTGGGTCAATCAGTGGAATAGCGTCTCGAATTGCCCAGGGCACATCGAGCAGGGGCTGAGCTGGCTCGTCACGAGTCCAACCCCAAGAATCTCGGGCAAAGGAGCGTTCCGGGTAGAGCAGGGTGCGTGTACCTGAAGCAGAGGAATTGAGAAACTCGGCCGCCTGATACCAGTCTGAGGGCACATGAGTCCAGGTGCCCAGAGGCAGCAGTCGCCCGGACCATGCCGGTGCCAGAGAACCGATAAGCACCAGAACCACCAGACCTGCGAGAACCTCCCGCTTTCCCAACTCAGACCAGGTGTTCCAGCGCAACCAACTGGGGGGCGTCGCTAGGGGGTGCTCTCCGGGGGAAGTGCTAAGCTCCTGAGCGCTCTTACTCCCCCTGAGCGCCAGCGTTTCTAGGAGCACGAAACAGCCCACGGTCAGAGGAATCCGAATGAGTGGATCACACTTATGAAGATTCCTCAGAGGGGCTCCAGCCCCGTCCAGGAAGTCAATCAGCTCGGCGCCATATACTCCGTGGGCAGCACCCAGAATGAGCACTCCCGTAAGAAGCATCATGATCCAGAGACCGCGGCGTCGATAAAGGGCCAAACCAGCAAGGCTGAGAGCAGCAACGGTTCCAGTGAGCAGAATAAAGATGGGTTCTCGGGTAAGCAGAACACCGGCGGCTCGTTCCGTGTCTGCAAAGGGGGTCCAACTGGTAGTGCCTCGCAGAATCTCCAGAGGGTTGAGCCAGCGGGTAGTTACGGAGGCGGACTCAATGTAATCCGTAAATGGCGCCGAGTATTTGCCCAAAACCAGAAGTGGCCCAATCCACCAGGCAGATACTAGAGCACAGCCAGTCAGCCACCCCAGGGCGGTGCGAAGACTGCGGGGTTCCCGATGAACTATGCGCCACACCAGGACGACGCCCCCGGGCAGGCAGGCCATCATTGTGGCGGTGGCGTTCACGGCACCCATAAGCGCGACGGGGATAACGGCCGTGGCCACAGTTCGCCAGCTCAAAGGCCCTAAGAACGCCCAGACCACCCAGGGGGCGAGCATTGTGGGCCAGGTTTCTGAAGAGATAGTGGTGAGCGTGCTGAGGGTACGTGGGGATAAAACGTAGGTGAAAGCCGCCAGGATGGGTATCCACGTGTGGCTACAGCCAAGGCGCTGGAGCACTAGAATAATTCCCGAGTACCCAACTCCCAGCACAATCAGCCACCAGAAGCGTTCGGCAATCCAATCTGGAAGAAACTGCGTGGCCACAAAGAAAGTGCCTTGGGGGAAGAGATAGCCGTAAGCCTGGTTTTGAAGCTGTCCTAGGGTGAGTGTGTCTGTCCAGGCATGGAGGGCGTTACGAAGGAAACCCGCAGGATTAAGAAGAAGATCAAGTTTGGTATCTGTGGACACTTGCCCCCAGGGCTGCACCAGAAGGATAAGAAACAAAATTCCCCACCCGAGGAGGTGCGGGTGCCAGCCAGGCCGGAAAGGGCGCGGGGTTGTGGGGCGCGGGGTGGGGCGCAGGGTAACGCGTTGCGTTGCGGAAGGCCGAGTAGGGCTTTGCGTTGTGGGGCGCCGGAAAAGGCGCCGAGTAGAGCTTTGCGTTGTGGGGCGCCCGAAAGTGTTGGGAGTGTTAGTTCCGCGTGCCGTACTCTGGTCCACCAAGAAGCGCCTGATCGCTGGTAATAACAGTGCTGCTGGGAATCTGTTCCGTGCCAGAGAGAGTGGCCACTCCGATTACCGCTACCACACCAGCCGCAACACCAACTACGGCGCTGGCAAGAGCAGGACCGAGGCTGCGGCGGTTGAGGGATTGAAATTCGAAGGCCATGAGTGCTTAATCTAACAGCCTTGGGTGTAAAAGGGTAGCCAGCGCGGTAGAATTCTGAGCTCTCTGCTCTGAGTGACTTGACTGGCTTGCCTGTTATAGCGGGATTGTATGGCTGCGCTGAGCGTGTTGTGGTTGTGCTGTGTGGGGTTGGATTGCCAGACCATGAGGCTGAGTCGGTAGCAAAAAACAGATAAAAGTGTGTAGGAATAGAGGGCAGGACACAGAAAGGGGTGTGTTGGTGCAGATGCGTATGCCTAAGCGCGTACACGGTTACTTGAGCAGGTTTGACAAACACCTGAGCAGGCTTGGCGACGTCGCACAGCTGCTGATGGTGCGCCGCTTGATGGCGATTCTCGGATCGGCGGTGTTGCTGTGCTCTGCTGTGGCCTGTTCTTCCAATTCTCAGGACAGTGTTTCTGCTGAGGGCTCTGCATTGTCCGGCGCTGATGCCCAGAACGCAGAGAATCAGAATGGCTCTGCTACTAGTGAGAGTGACGGTGCTTCGGAGGATTCTTCCGAGGGGGCGTCGTCAAGTGGGAACAAAAAGACCACTATGCCCAGCCGTGAGGCTTTGGCGCGGAGAAATATCCCTGCTGATGAGCGCATGAAAGTCGCCTCTCTTCTGATGGTGGGTGTGAATAGTTTTGAGGACGCTCTTGCCAAGTTGAAGCAGGGTGTAGGTGGGATTTTTATCACCAGTTGGGCAGACCCCGCCATTCTTACGGAAGAAGGGCGCAATATCCACGCCCTCCGTGACCTCATTAAGCGCCCGTTTGCGGTGGCTGTGGATTTTGAGGGTGGCTCTGTGCAGAGGCATAAGCAGGTGCTGGGGGATTTCCCCTCCGCGCGCAAGATGGCTCAGCGGATGAGCCCTGAGCAAGCCCGTGAGCAGGGTTATCGGATTGGCCGCAGTCTTATTACCCACGGCATTACCACGGATTTTGCCCCTGTTTTGGACGTAGATTCTGCTACCACAGATGTGGTGGGGGATCGTGCTTTTTCACAGAATCCGCAGGTGGTGGCGGATTACGCTGGACAGTTCGCCGCTGGGCTCAAAGACGCCGGGGTAACTCCTGTGTTCAAACACTTTCCTGGCCACGGTGCGGCTGATGGGGATACCCACAAGGGGGCTGCGGTTACTCCACCGTTGGATCAGTTGGAAAAGCGTGATCTCCTTCCCTACGCTCAGCTGCTCAAACCTCCACCCGGTAGCGGTGCTGCTGGGGCTGGGGCTGAGCAGGGAAGCGGTGCTGAGCAGGGAAGCGGTGCTGAGCAGGGTAGTGCGGCCGGAAGTGGGGCTGCGGGGGATGTGATGGTGGGGCATCTTATCGTTCCGGGGTTGGGGGATCAGAGTATTCCTGGATCGCTGAACCCTGATACCTATAACCTTCTGCGCAGCGGCAATTATCCCGGTGGCTCTCCCTTTGATGGAACCATTTACACAGATGACATCTCCGGAATGAAAGCCATTACGGATGTCACCACTCCTCCAGATGCTGCTGCCCGCGCAATTGCTGCTGGAGCTGACCAGGTGCTGTGGTCCACGGATGTCCCTATCGACGCCGTGATAGACGCCGTGTTGGCCAAGCTTGCAGATGGCTCTCTGACCTCTGAGCGCTTTGAGGACGCCCTCCTGCATTCCCAACTGCGGTTTATTCCCCAGCTTCCGGAGATTCCCCGTGCTGAACAGCAGGATCTAGCCACAGTGACGGTGGCGCCACGGTCTGCAACTCCGGCTTCTGTCCAACCTTCCCGTGCCGACACCCGTGCCGACGACCCTGCCCCAGCGGAGGTTCCGGCTCCTGTGGAGGCCCCGCTTGCTGCAGATGCTCCTACTCCTGCGGAAGGTGCCGCGCCTGCTCCTGCGGAAGCTAACGTTCCGGCTCCTGGTGACGCCCCCGCCGACGCCCGTGCCGACGCCCCGGACCCCGCCCGTGCCCCTGCCCCCGCTGAAGCTCCTGCTGCAGCCCAGAAATCGGCCGACGCTCCCGCCCCAGCGCCGGCACCTGACGCTGAGAATGTTGCTGTTCCCGCACCCAAAGAGGAATAGTTATGTCTGTGAATTCGTCCCCAACGTCGACATCCCCAACTAAACCCACCTCCCATCGTTCGCGTCGTCTGAGCGTGAAGAGTGTTCTGCTGGGACTGTTCATTGGGGTGTTTGCTATTGCTTTAGTTATTGCGGTGGACATGGCTCTGCAGAGCAACCGTATTCCTCGGGGAGTCACGGTGGCGGGTGCAGAAATAGGGGGCATGACGCGCACTGCTGCTCAGGAGAAACTTGAGCAGCATTTGGAGGGTGTGGAGAAGCGTCCTGTGGAGGTGCGCGCAGGAGATATGCAAGCGCGTTTTGTGCCACGTGACCTAGGCTTAAGCGTGAATTACTCCGAAACTCTCAGTGCTGCTGGAAAACCCTCCTGGAACCCTCTCGCCTGGGTGAGGAGTTTCGGTAGTCATCGCACGGTGGATGTGGTGAGCGACGTCGATAAGGAGAAACTCTCTGCCGGGCTGAAGCCCCTCCTCAAGAAGCTCAACCGCGCCCCTGAGAACGGTGATGTCAGTTTTGACCCTGAGGGGCAGATAGCTGTTCGTGATGCCACCGTTGGCCAGAAAACGAATTCCGAGAAGCTGACAGAGACTCTCCAGAGGTACTGGACCACTCCAGAGAAGCTCGATGTGCCCGTAGAAGTTCAGGAGCCAGACATTGCCCAGGAGGACGTCGATAAGGCAATTCAGGTGGCGCACAACATCCTCAAGGAGCCTATTACGGCGCGCGGCTTGGAGGGGGTGACCGCCACTATTGAGCCAGCTCAGCTCAAGGATGTGGTGGCTTTTGTGCCCGAGAAAGGGGAGCTGCAACCCAGGCTGAACATGGAGAATGTGGGCACTATCCTGGGGCAGGCGCTGGCGGGGACGGAAACTCGGCGCCGTAACGCCACGGTGGTGATGAACGGCTCCCAACGCGAGATCACTCCTTCCGTGGATGGTTTTGTCATTGATTGGGAGGAAACGCTCCGGGACTTTGACCTGCGTATCCTTGGCGACGACCCTCGCACTTTCGACGTTGTGTATAAGGAGGAGCCTGCCAGCTTTACTACGGAGCAGGCAGAGCAGGCAGACTTCAGCACAGTGATTGGCACCTTCACCACCAGTGGTTTCAGCGCAGCGTCTGGGAAGAACATTGGTTTGGTGGCGCAAACCGTCAATGGTGCCGTGGTGGCGCCGGGGGAAACTTTCTCCCTCAACGGATACACCGGCCCGCGAGGCAGTGCTCAGGGCTATGTGGAGTCCGGGATCATCATTGATGGGCATTCGGGGCAGGCTGTGGGTGGCGGGATTTCGCAGTTTGCCACCACTCTCTATAACGCCGCCTACTTTGCGGGTATGGAAGATGTGGAACACACAGCGCACTCCTACTACATCAGTCGTTATCCGGCTGGTAGGGAAGCCACTGTGTATGAGGGTGCCATTGACCTGAAATTCAAGAACACGTCCCCGTACCCGGTGCTGATTACCACCAACAAAACTGCCTCAGACATCACCGTGTCACTCAGCGGTGTGAAAACGGTGAACGTGGAATCCGTCAATGGAGGGCGCTGGGCACAGACCACTCCGGAATCCATTACTCTCAGCGGAGATGAGTGTTCCCCGTCCTCCGGCTCCAATGGTTTCACCACCAGTGATACGCGGATTATCTCTGATTTAGATGGCACAGAGCTCAGCCGTACCACCACAACAACGGTGTATGACCCTTCCCCCAAAGTTACTTGCACGTAGTGGCTTGAGTTGGAGCCGGGGGGGGTGCTGGAGCTGAGGGCTGGAG
This sequence comes from Actinomycetes bacterium, assembly GCA_023432405.1. Classification (GTDB taxonomy): domain Bacteria; phylum Actinomycetota; class Actinomycetes; order Mycobacteriales; family Mycobacteriaceae; genus Corynebacterium. The sequence goes on from JAEYUQ010000022.1 coordinate 11,140, forward strand.
CCGGAGCATGGGGCGGGAACGGAAGTAACCGTGCCGTACCTCGCAAGCAGGGGGATGCGTTATGACCGTACCCCGCAAGCAGGGGGATGCGGTATGGATACTCGGTGCCCTGTATAGGAACTACTAAGAGCGTAATGGAGGGGGAGCGCTGGGTTAGGCCGTGTACTGGGTTCACACGGCTAACTAGATGTCACAACTGATGGAACCGGCGTTCAGCATTTTGTGTAACTCCCTATCCCCTAGATTCCGCAATACTGGCTGCCGCTCTCTTTCGAGAAGTGTGCTTGTCCTTGTCTGGAGATTCAGCTCGTTAGGAGTCCTAGGCCATGTTTCTCTCCGAGAGCTCTCATTGTTCATTGCACACACCTGTCATCAAGCCCACTTCTCCCTGGGGCCCACTCCTCCCTGGGGGCGCACTCCTCCTGAAGCCGTGCTTGTTGGTGTGGCGCACTTCTCCCTGGGATGCACCTGTTCGTATGTCCTCGTTTCTTTCTCCGGGCAGACTCCTCCTAGGTGAGGGGTGATAATTAGGAGGTGTGTAATTATGAAGCCCACTCCTCCCTGGGGGCGCACTTCTCCTGAAGTTCTAATCGAGGTTTTCGGTGAGATTAGTGTGATAGTGAGATAGTTTTTTGGTCGCAGACCTCGGGTTTCTAGGTGTAGGGGTCGGACGTGGGTTCAGGCTTCCAGCTTGGTCTTCGGTTTGTATTTGTTCTATTCGGCGTGCTTGGTGTGCTTGTAGCGTTTGTCGTGCTTGGTGTTCTTGTTGCACTTTGTAGCGGTAGATTTTGTAGCCTGCTGCTTGTCTGGCTTTCATGCTGTGGTTGATCTCTATCCTGGGTTTATCGGATCCTGGTGGGGTGTGGTGTCCTGTTCTTCCAGTGTTGGGATCTTTTTCTGCCCAGCCTCTGGGGAGGGCAGGGTTTTTGTGATCGTTGTTGTCCATGTGGTGATTGCGGCACCGGAAGGTGAGGTTGGCGATATCGGTGCTGCCACCCTCAGACCATGGTTGTATGTGGTGGACGTCGCACAGGCAGGCGGGTACATCGCAGCCCGGGTGTGAACAGACCAGTTCTTGGGCAACCAAAGCTATCTTCTGCATGAGGGCGGCACTTCTGCTGGTTCTCCCACAGTACAAAGCATTTCCTGTTTTTTGGTCGTGTAAACAGGTGATGTCGTAGCGGGCAAGCCCCATATCCATGAGTTCGATCAAGCTGATCATGGCCTCTGTGTTGGTGGGACGCGGCCGGTAGATGAGCTCTTGAAGGCGTGACGAGTTGGTTTCGTCCAGAATGTCTTGAAGTTCGTGGGTGGTCATGGACAGAAGGATGCTTCCTATTCCGCCTTTATTATTGGTGCTGTCGTAGCGTGCTTTGCTGGCGAGAATGGTCATGAGTGTGTCGTGGCGACGTTGTCCTACGGTCCTGTCATCTGTCTTCCCCTCCGTTGTGGGGGCGGGTCTGGTAGCTCCCAGGATGTTTTGGAAGAGGGCTACGGAGCTCGCAGGCAGGTATCCGGACAGGTGTGCTCCACCAGACGAGTCTGTTCTGCCAAGAGTGATAAAGCGTTTCTTCTGCTGTTTTCTTGGATCTTTGTTGCTGGCATTGGCTTTGCGTACAAGGTTACGTACGTGGTGTTTGAAGTCCTCCGGGTGTATGTGTCCGATCAAGCTTAAGGCCTGAGCACGGATGGACTGTTTTTGGGTTGTGCCTATTAGCGCGCGTAGTTCTTGATCCAAAATCCTCAGGTATTCGTCTGAAGGTTTCTGAATTTCCATGAGTCGGGCAGCGTGTTGTTGTGCTTTCTGTTGTTGTTCTTGAACTCGTTTGGCTTCCTCGAATAGGTCACGTTCTTTTTTGAGGCGTGCAGCACGGTCCTCGGCTGTCTCACAGGCAGGGTCTTCTGGTGTGAGTTTGGCGCTCTGGATTAATTGTGAAGTGATGTCGGCAAGTTTTACAGTTTTATAGGTGTCTCGCCCTCGGGTTACGATTCTGCGAGCCTCAAAGCTGCTGACAGTAAACAGCTTCGTTATATAGGATTCGGGGATACGCGAGCCTACTCGGTCCCCTGAATGATGTTTATCGGCCAGGAATCCTGCGGTGGTGCGTACGGTTTGCTGGGTATGGAACAGTCTATCCAACTGGCTAATCTTGTCTGCGACCGCATGGAAGTCCTGAGCAGACATGTGTGGGGTGATGATCCGGGTGATGGTGTCTACAGCACGGCGCATCAAAACTACGGCCTGGTCAAGTTCGTCAGCTACTGCTAGTGGCATCACACCCACCCCCTCAATGTCTATTGGTGTGTTCTCCGTCCCCCTGACGGTATGTTGTCACCCACTTTACCTAACTACTACTTAAATAGCAAGTCCGTTCGATATAAAATTACCATAAGTATCTACTCAGGCTTACTGCCAGCATGAATAAATCTAACAGTTGGTATTTACTCGAACACAGAGAGTAGTAGCTCTTGCGCCGGTGCTCGTCTCTAAGCGTCCTCGTGTGTTCAAAATGAACCTCGGCTCGTTCCTATCTGAAGCTTTTTCTCCTACGACTACAATCGGCAACCCGGCCCACGGCCGTCGCACCTACTTAGCGTCTGCCGCAGCACGCCCGATACTCCAAAAGTACCGCCCGTCAACTCAGAACCTACGCCCGTTATTCAGTAGATCTGTTATCCGGCAGACCTGTTTCCCTGCCGTAACCCGGAACCCCCTTCCTCCCTCCTCGCCAACCGTCCGTTGGCTCCCCCCCCTTCGCCCTCCCCACCCCCAGACCCCTTCCAGCCTCGCACAGACCCGTTGCCAGCCATAGCCTCAAACCCTGCCGTAATCTGAAACCCTGCTACAAGCCGTTCCCCTCCCGTTACCCGGAGCCCGCTGTCGGCGTTGGCGCTCCCGCGCGTATAGTGCAATACACCGGGAGCTCATGGTAGTGGGCTGAGAGGGGGCTGATACCGCCCCGACCGTTGAACCTGATGTGGATAATTCCAACGGAGGAATGTGTGTTTTCTTACGCTATTGAAGCTTTTAAGAATGTTCGGACAGTGGCACCGCTGGTCCATAACATTACAAATTTCGTCACGGTGAACGACGTCGCCAATGCCATTCTGGCTGTTGGTGGCTCACCAATTATGACGGACGACGCTGCTGAAGTGCCGGAGATTGCGTCTCTGGCGGCAGCGGTGAACATTAATATCGGCACGCTCAATGAGTCTTCTATTGCGGCCATGAGGGCTGCCGGAGCCAAGGCTGCGGAGTTGAACCGTCCGCTGAACCTGGACCCGGTGGGCACGGGGGCGTCGCAGCTACGCACAGATACAGCAGTGAAGTTACTTCAGGAATTAAAACCGGCAGTGGTTCGTGGGAATGCCTCAGAGATCAAAGCTCTCTGGGCAGGTACCGGGCACACGCTGGGAGTGGACGCCAATGAGGCAGACACTGTTTCTGAGGCGAACCTCGAGGAATCAGCGGATTTCGCCAAGGCCTTTGCTGCCCGCTACAACTGTGTTGTGGCCATGACGGGCGCCCTCGATGTGGTGGCGGATTCTGAGCGCTGCGTGATTATTCGCAATGGTCGCCCCGAGATGAGCCGTATCACAGGCACAGGCTGCCAGCTCTCTGGAGTGATGGGAGCCTTCCTGGGAGGCAACCCCACCGCGCCTTTTTATGCCGCCGTTGCCGCCGTGGCGTCGATGGGTGTGGCCGGCGAGATTGGGTGGGAGAATATGGCGCCCACTGACGGCAATGCCACGTACCGCAATCGCATTATCGACGCCCTGTATAACCTGACCTCCACAACCCTCCAGGAGCGTGCTGACTATGAGATTCTCTAAAGAATCCCTCGCCGTGTACGCCATTACGGATAGTCGTTGGTTGGCGGGCCGTAGCCTTGCTGAGTGCGTACAGGAAGCCATTGATGGGGGTGCCACCTTTGTGCAACTTCGTGAAAAAAACCTTAGCAGCCAGGAGCGATACCCGCTTGCAGTGGAGCTGAAGAAACTCTGCGCAGATGCTCACATCCCCTTTGTCCTTGACGACGACGTGTCTCTTGCGCGCCGCGTGGATGCCGACGGTGTTCACGTGGGGCAATCTGACATGGGAGCCGATCAGGTGCGTCGTGAACTAGGTTCAGGAAAGATAGTGGGTGTGTCAGCCTCAACTGTGGAGGAGGCTCTTGCCGCCGAGGCTGCGGGGGCGGACTACCTAGGGGTAGGTGCAGTGTTCCCCACCAGCTCCAAGGATGACGCCACGGTACTGTCTCCGGAAGAGCTAGCTGAGATTTGTCAGGCTGTCAGTATTCCGGTGGTGGCTATCGGTGGAATTACAACGGACAATGTCTCGCACCTGGCTGATACCGGAATCGCCGGGGTGGCCGTGATCTCAGCTATTTTCGCAGCGCCGAACATTGTGACAGCAACCCAGGAACTAGCCCGAAAGGTACACCGTGTCCTCATCTAGCACTCCCAACAGCGGTGCCACCAGCAGTCCCAACACCAGTACTAACACCAGCGCCAGCAGTCGTGTTCCAGACGGTGCCTACGCCAACAATGGGGGCTCTCACCCTGGCAACAGTACTACTCACTCGTCGGAAACTAACACCCAGGCGCCAAGGAAAGGGACGTCGATAAGGGCAAACTCCCTCATCTGGTTCGGTGCTGCGCTATCTGTGGCAGAAATCCAAACTGGCACTTACCTAGCCCCGCTAGGTTTTTGGAAAGCCGTTGAGGCGATTGTCCTCGGACATATATTCGGGTGCGCGCTTCTCTTCTTCGCAGGACTTATCGGTGCCTATGAGCGGCGCTCCGCCATGCAAACGGTGGGGCTTTCTTTCGGGCGTATTGGCGCCAGTATCTTTGCCTGTATCAACCTGATTCAGCTGGTGGGTTGGACTTCCATCATGGTGTATGACTCATCAGTGGCTGCCCAGGGGATTGCCCCTATCGGCGCGTGGATATGGGCCATTGTGGTGGGAGTGCTGGTCCTGATCTGGGTGTTGGTGGGGATTACCCGCCTGGGCAAGCTCAACGCTGTGGCTATCACCGCGCTCTGTATTCTTGCGGCGATTATTTCCTTCCGTATTTTTGGCGCCGAAGGCGTGCTCTCTGCGGCGTCAGCCTCTGGCGCCACGGATGCGTCCTCTGCGGGTGGTACAGGCGGAACGGAAACAATGCTCTCCTTTGGGGCTGCGGTGGAGCTTGCAGTTGCTATGCCCCTCTCCTTCCTGGCTCTCATTTCTGACTACACCCGCGAGGCGGAGCGGCCTTTCCCCGCTACTCTTGCCAGCGTGGTGTCCTATGGAGTGACCAGTTGCTGGATGTTCATTATTGGTCTGGGTGCAGCTATCTACACAGCTAGTTCCACTTTCTCCGAGGTGTTACTCAAGATTGGCCTTAGCACTGCGGGGCTGGTGGTGATTGTGTTTTCTACGGTGGTGAACACCTACTTAGATGCGTGGTCTTCCGGCGTATCTGCACAGGTGATTTGGTCCAAACTCAGTCACACCTGGGTATCTATAGGCGCTGTGGTTGTGGGAACCGCGCTGGCCATGACCTTCAACATGGATAACATCTCGCCATTCTTAATATTCATCGGGTCCGTATTTTCCCCACTGGTGGCTATTATCCTGGCTGATTACTACCTGCTCAGGCGCCGTGGTTTTGCAGGTGCTTTCAACCTGACCAACATCATCATCTGGGTGATTGGCAGACTCATCTACGAGGTTTTCGCTCACCTTGACCTCCCCATCGGCAACTCCATTCCCACCATGCTTGTGATTTTCATTGTGTGCATTGTGGTAGCCACCGTCCAGAGACGAATGGGGCGCGAGCCGCAGTGGAACACCGTTCAGCCAGCCCGAGAAGAAGCGGCGTCGACAAGTAAACCTGTCAGGTACATAGGCAGGGCTAATCTTTAGGGTGCGGAATTCCGCCAGTCTATGATCATATCTTTGGAACGGGCGTCCGTTCCGGCGGATTCCCCTACTGAACTGGAGGCTCAACATGACATCCCCAGTGGATATTCTGCTCGTCGTGGGAACAAACAGCGGCACCAGCACTGATGTGGCCAATGGGATAGCTGAATACTGTAGGGGAGAGGGATTCTCTGCGCGTGTTTGCCTTGCCGACGCCCGTCCTAACCCCGCAGATGGGCAGGTGATTGCGCTAATTGGTGGTGTGAAGGCGGGCCGATGGAACTCTGCGTTGTGCGATTATGCCACCCAGCAGCATGATGAGCTGGCCAAGCACCCCTTGGTGGCTGTATCCGTGTGTCTCAACATGGTGTCCTCGGGGTCTTACGAGCGTTCTGAGCGCTACAGCTCAGACACTATGGAGAGTGTGGGACTTCACGCGGAGGCTAATCTGGCTTTGCCTGGGCGCTATATTCCCAGTCAGCACACATTCTTGGAACGGCAAATGATGAGGGGTTTAGGAACCCCTGAGGGAGATTTCCGCGACGCAGAGCGGGAGCGGGCCGTAGCACAGGTTCTCATGGAGTTAGTTTCACGGTCGTAGGTGAAAGTAGGTTTTGGTGCAGTGTGCGCCGCTTGCGCATGACTCCTTCGATGTGACCATCCTTGGATGCCAGTGCCCCTAGATATCACTGCCCTTAGGTGCCAGGAATAGTCTTGGTGAGCGGCAGTTTTTGTTCGTGTGACTAGCTAACAAGAAAACAGGTGTGGAGGCATGGCCAAAAAAGCGTCTGGAGCAACACCCGCTCTGCGGGAGTTACACCGAGCCAAAATCACGTACGAGCTTTTGGAGTATGAACATTCTGCCAGTATGGAGCACGGTTTTGCGCTGGATACCGTGGAGGTTTTGCATCTTGACCCTCGAACAGTGTTTAAAACTCTGCTGGTCGAGGCGGATGGAAAGCCCGTGGTGGCGGTGGTGCCAGCTGACAGTCATCTCAACATGAAGTCTCTGGCTAAAGCTATGGGGGCTAAGCGAGCCGAGATGATGAATGCCGATAAGGCAGAGCGTCTTACTGGATACATCACAGGTGGTATTTCACCGATCGGCCAGCGTAAGCGTTTCCCCACAGTGATAGATAGCAGCGCCCAACACCTCGACCGAATGATTGTTTCTGGAGGCAAACGCTCCCTCTCAATAGCGCTGGCACCACCTGATTTAGTGAGACTCATTGGCGCCGGATTTGCTCCCATTGCAGATCCCGGGCTTGCCCATTAGGTGCTGAGTTTTCAGGGTCGGCGTGCTCTGCTGACTGCCGGCAGTGGCCCGCAGTTCACAGGTGGCGTTCTCTAGGCGTATGCCAGTGCGCGTGAGCCGTCGAAGTGCGGGAAGGTCAGCATTGTCCACCCAAAAACTGCTAGTCCAAGCAGAACGGTAATCCATAAGGACGCGGGGGCAAGAAGCGGCGCCAGCATGAGTACTAGCCACAGAATAAAGAGAGGGATAACCTGTCCCAGGCGCGGAACCCGTGACACATTTCGTTGAGTGGCGTATTCCCTTAAACGACGTCGGTAAGGGTGCGCAAGAGTGAGCACGATAGCGCCCGCCAGACTTACCACGGCAATAAGAAGCTGCCACCCTCGCGTGAGTTCCGTGGTCAGTATTGCTACAGCAAGAGCGGTCAGCGCTGACGCGCCCACTTGTACTACTGGGGGAGTTGGAACAGGGGTGATGTGTGAACGCATCTGAAGATAGCCATCCATGCTGGTCAAGGCTAGCAAACTACGGTGTTCTGCTGTAAGTGCGGATGGTGCTAGCCACTCCGTGTCACGGCCCCTCAGACAATCTAAAGGGGATGAGGTGAGGTGGCGCGGTTGTTCTACTTCCACATATTTATATAGGGTGCCAAGTAGGGACCCATGCAACGGTAACTGACCTCTATGCCAGAGATCAGAGAGGTAAACTCACAAAAAGTACAGAGTGCTTTGGGAAAACGGTGTGCCGGTAGTTATCGAAGTTTGAGCATGAATCCTCATGAACTGTGGGCGGGGTAGAGACGCTGCGTTAGTAGTTCAATCCAGATAAGTGAAGGTTGTGAGGAGCGCAAGATGAATAAGGATAAGAATGGCGAATGGGCGGAGGCCTCACCTCAGCAGACTCCGCATGACTGGACAGAGCAACGGGAGCCCAGTAGTGAGGAAGCTGACACCGCCCATGTTCAGAGTTCGCGGAAAAAGTCTGTAGCGGTACCTATCCTCATCACGTTAATTTGCATTTTGGTTGTGGTGGTGGCTGTGGGGGCCTTTGTTCTTTTCCTTCACAAGGATAAAGATGATTCGATGGACGCCGCCGCGTTGTCTGCTAGTACCAGCTCTCACCAGAGCGCGCCTCTGACCACAGTTAAGGTGAAAGCTGGGCAGACTACCGTCACTAATACCGCTACTAAGGTGCAGAGTGCTCCAGCAAAGAGCACAGCTGATACCTGTACCGAGTTAAAGAAGGTATATGAACAAGAGCATCAAATTACTCTCAAGAATAAGGGTGACGACGATGTTAAGCCGTGGGATTCGTACATGGTTTATTGTGATGGAAAATGGGGGCAGATAGTAAACGCAGAATGGGGTGCAGGAGACGTTAACTATTATGATGGCCATCAATGGATAACCATTGAAGGCCGTAATGTTGACAATGGAACTGGGCCAGGAGTGTTTTGCTTCGATAAAAGTAATCTCATGGCCTATAACCCGCCTCAACAAGCATTAAGCGGTATGAATGTAGTGTTTTGTGAAGATGTGGCTACCCAGCAGGGGGACTCTAGTAGTTCTGGCTCCGGAACTGACTCAGGAACCACAAACCTAGTCTCTACAGTTTCTCGAGCTTCCAGTTCAGGAATGTACGATAGTCCCGCGTGTGATGGCCGGTACATCCTGATTGTGGAGAGCGTGATTGTGACGTCAGGAGAAAATCCTGATTCGAAGGTAAGTCAGCGTTTGGCAAATTATCCAGGCGCGAGTGCCGCAACACCAGGGGCCTGCGGATCATTGCGAGCTGTTGATCCAGATTCCGGTGGCGATATCTATCCCATTTATTATGACTACGGATTTGATCTGAATTCTGCCTGTGTGGGACGTCAAAACAACGGTAACGTGGGCAACGTTCGAAAGCTAAGTAATCAGACTGAAAAGGCTAATCTCTGTGGGTGAGGGTAAGAATTCAGAGGCTGAAAACAGCAACTATGATTGGTTTGCTCCCAGTGAAACAGCTAACGCAGACGTTCTTGGGACTGTGTCCGAAGAACAGAAGCAGAGCTCTATGCTCGTTCCAGTTCTTGTGGGGGTGTTATGCCTTCTCATTGCCATTGTGGTGGTTGGCGCAGTTGTTATCTTTCAACAGCGAGATAAGGACGAGTCCCTAAGTCAAGCCTCATTAGAAACTGAATCCAGTGCAAAAGTATCGAGTTCGGGAATGGATTTGTCACCTAAGGACAGTGGAACAGAGGGGAAAACCTCTGGTGACCCTTGCCTTAGTTTCCCTGTAAAGCCTGGGCAGAGATTGATATTCAAGGAGGAAACCGCTGAAGATCCGTCTCCAGACGATACAGGGGTTCCTTATTGTGATGGGGAGTGGGCAGTGTGGGGTCCTTGGGGTACCGATGCTATCTCTGCACCCTTGCATTGGAGTGGAAGCGAATGGGTAGACGTTGGTCTTGAACCTGACGGAAGGGCGGAAGTAAGCGGATATCCCTGCTATAACAGAGCAACTTTGGAACGGGAGGGAGTTTCCGAGGGGCTTATTGAATCCGGAATAATCACGCTGTGTGCTTCTCATTCATCCGATCAAGAAAATTCTTCAGCAGGTAACTCGGAGAATTACCCGTACGGTAATTCTGAAACACCCTCGAAGGATTCTACAAAAGACATATCTGCTCTGTCTGACTATAAAAACCCTTCGTGTGACGGACGGTATATTCTAATAGCGGATAGTGTAATTGTTCCTGATGGGGGTGACGCAACCGCAATGGTGTACGCCCGGCTCCAAGACTATCCTGGGGCTGTAGCCGCAAACCCTGGAGCGTGCCCCTCTCTTCGAGCAGTTGACCTGAACACTGGTGGCAGAATCTACCCCATCTACTACGACTACGGCTTTGATCTCGATGCTGTGTGTGCCGCGTATGGCACTAAGGGCGATCATGGTGATGTACGCACTCTGACCAATGTCCAGGGTCAGTACAGGAATCCCTGCGTATAACAAGGTTTTGATGTGGAGCGGGGTGTAAAAACCCGAGTTAAAAACCATGAGCGGGCTGAATGCGAGAAGCTCAGAGTCGGTGGCCCGCGTGAAGTTCTGAATGGGCTGAGAACTTGGGCTGCTTGTAGGGAATGACAAGCCCAAAGGTGAACTCACCAAGCTAACAGGGCTGCTCGTACTAAATAAGAAGAAAAGGTTGCGGGGGGGGGCTGTCGTAGTTCAATAAGTGGCTCTTCCGGTTTTAGGGTGCGTTGGTGGTGGGGGTGAGGTGTCCTGAGTGGAGGAGGGATCGGTTGGTGTAGTTGGTGAGGTTTCTAAAACCGAGGGCTATACCGCGGAGGTGTTCGAGTCTGCCGTTGATGGCTTCTACAGGCCCGTTGGAGGCGTGCACATCAAAATAGGCGAAAATATCGTCTCTTCTTTTCCACAGGGTGCGCCCCAGCTGGGCAAGCTCGACAAGATCTGTGGGAACACCAGATTTCAGGCATTCCATGATGTTCTCCATCAGTTTTCTGCCAGCATGTTTATCGGGATGCTCGTAAGCGCTGATGAGGTCTTGGTAAAATGCCAGGTGACTTCCACCACACTATGATTCTCATCGGCCAGCCACAGGGCTTTGAGAGCGTTTTTCTGTGTGTCGGTCAGTAAAGCTTTCCGGGTTAAAAGACGTCGTCGAGATGTGTAGAGAAGATCCGTTTTCTTCCCGCGTGCTCCTGTCGTGATCTGCTGGATACGCTGTCGTGAGGCGGTCAGCTTTAAGGCGGCGAGATGAACCACGTGAAAAGGATCCATGACTTTAGTAGCCGGAGGCAGCATCGTGGTGGTAGCTGTGGCGTAGCCTTGAAACCCGTCCATGGTCACCACCGTGACCTGATCCCTAAACTGTGGGGTTTGTTCACCAAGCCATGAGGCAAACACCTGGGCGCTTCTACCAGGACGAATATCAATAAGCCTGGCAGGGCCGGTGTTGGTCACCGTCGGGGTGATATCTACCATGATCGTGACGAAACTAGACGGCTGTCCTACCCTGTGGGTTTGTTTCCACACGTGTTCGTCAACCCCGAGGTAGAAGACCCCATCCAACCTGTTCGGATTGTCCCTTACACGGGATTCCACCAGGCGGGCGGCTATACGGTTGACCAGATCCCAGCCTATAGCCAAGGCTCGGGCGATAGCGCTAATACTGTGATGATCACAGGCAAGCTTCTTTTCGATCCAGGCTATTGCCCGGCACGTCAGCTTACAGGTAGAACTACAACAAGCCAGCCGGGGTTGAAAAATCTTCCTACCACAAGCATCGTTGGTGCAGCAGTATCGGGGGCATCTGATGTGCAAGCGCACAGGATGACCGAACGCGGGAATATCCACCACGGTTTTTACCCTGTGATCCCGAAGCCTTCTAACCTTTCTGCACGCAGGACACCTGCTATCCACACGCACGGGATAAGCACAAATATGGGTGATCGCTTCCTCGGCGTAGGCGTGAGTGATAGCTAAACCCAGTTCGGTGGTACGGCAAATAGTGTCAGCTACATGATTGTCTGTAGACGTCATCACAGGATCCTAGGTTGTGGATGTTTGTTCGAACACCATTATTATTCGCCACCTAGGATCCCCACCTATCTAGCCACATCCCACCCCACAAGCCATCACCCTACGCACCTAAAAACCGGAAGAGCCTATTAACTTCACCTAAACTACAATATTGCCAAAATAAACTATAGATGTGCGTGCAGCCAATAGTATAGGTAGAGGGTTTTATTGTTCAAACAATTATAATAATCCAATTAAACTTTTCTTAGTTGTTATACTGCGGAATACGTCGATTATCAGGCAAAGGTGAACTAGTTATGATTGACTGACGGAATAAAGCCGGCTACTTTATAACAAGGTTTCATTTTTAGTGGTTCTTGTTAATAAAAGAGTGAAATTTAAATCTAGGTCTCGTAAGAGCTTAAGATAAAAGACTTTATGTTATTTTCTGATTGGGCAACGTATTCTTTAATTTTTCTTTTGGAGATTAATAGAGGAATTGGGTATTTCCAATTGCTAATAATTATTAATAATATTGTTCCTAAGACATAAGGTACTAATGTAATAATAAGATACTTGCCTTCACCGGAATTTGATATCAAAATGATTGCCTGGATTCCGCAAGTACATAAAGCAAATTGAATTAAACAAAGTACATTACCAAAGAAAGGATCAATAGTATGTCTCCGCCCTGTGAAATAGATTCTCCGTTTGATATTTTTGGTTGTATTATTTTTTTTAGTTATGTGAGGTTTTGATAGAAGTATGCCTTTGCATTTTACCACATGTGCAAATTTTAAGTTGCTAATAATCCCACCTAAAGTAAATATGGCCAAATAAGTGCATATTGTAAATATACTTAGTGCTAAATAGCTTTCTTTAATGATAATTGGTAATAAAAATGCGGCAAATATTATAAGGATTAGAACTAAGTAATGACGTTGCTTTTTAAATAGAGTTTCTTCCATTTCGTTTGCCGATATTATAAAATGCTTTATTTCCTCCCTCATCTTTTGGTTTTCGATCCTATTTGTCAGCGTTTGAAATTCCAAATTTATTTGCTTTTTGCTGTAAGTTGCAATTCCCGAGCAAAAAAATAGTAAAACTAGGCTCATTGTAGCCTCTGTAAATGTTGAATAGTATCGCTCAAACCCTTCATTAGTCATAGCTATTGACAAAATCGATAGACCTGTGATTAAGATAATAGTTACTATATAATAAACTATTATTTTGTCTGCAATATCTATGAGTTCTAGTAAAGGATAGTTATATCTATTAGATGTAGTTTCTTTATTCTTGATTGTCCAGACTAATGCCGAAACTAGTGTTGCTATTAGGGAAAGAATAGCTTCTTTCTGGCTGAGTGTGTTGAGTATACTAAGGACTAGCGCCGGTGATAGTTGAATGAATTCTTTTGGCTTGAATAAGTATTTCATTAATAGGATGTATATAATGAAGACGATTGCAATAGTCCCTATTACCGTCAAATAGAATTTTAAAAGGTTTTGTAATGTTTCTCTTACGGTGTTAATCTGAGGGTGTCTGTCTGATTCTTGACTTTGCATTTTAGATTTCCGTTTCGTTTTTTTAATACTGTTTTTCCGCTTGTTATTTTCATAGCGTCCTTTAGTTTTGTTAGTTAGTTTTTGTAATTTTGAGTATACAGTTTTTAAAGATGAATTTCACCCCATTAAATTATTTAAATGTTTTATTTAAGTGTTTTATTATTGTCAATATTTACTATACTAGAGTTAATTTACCAGTTTTGCAAAGGTTTTAGCGGCTGTTTGAACGGTGAGAGGTATTACTGTTTACTTTGCAAGTTTCAGGGTTATTCGGTGTTAATTAGTCGGTTAGGTTTTTGTCTATAATGCTGTAATTTCTATTTCCAATTGATATTATGCTACAACGGCTATTATTTAAGGTGCAGTTTCTGTAAAATCCTGAGGATAAACTTCCTTGGAAAACCTTCCAGTCCAAGGAGATAGCATTAAGTACTTTAGCTCGGCAATCGGAATGTCTCTGCAGGTTGGTGAAAGCCAGTGACTTTTAGTCAACTAGAAGCCAACGAGAGCCGATGACGGGAATCGAACCCGCGTCCTCAGCTTGGGAAGCTGATGTTCTACCATTGAACTACATCGGCACAGCCTGACAGGTGCCTAACACTGGCATCTCTTCTAAAACTGCTGTCCACATCATACATTGTGGGCGCTGTGTACTCCTAAACCGCTGGATAGACGGGCTGAGTTCTCGCAACCCAACCAGGCGTCAGCTCTCTTCGTCTCTGGGAATCCGGCGCGCCAGATTCCCCCACCTGAACTACACTAATCCCCGTGCTTCTATCTGACCGTGATATTCGCAGTGCCATTGAGTCGGCGCACCTAAGAATTGATCCCTATGATTCTGCGCTCGTACAGCCCTCCAGTGTTGATGTGCGTTTGGATCGTTACTTCCGTGTGTTCAACAGTTCGCGGTACACACATATTGATCCCAAACTCAACCAGGAGGAGCTCACCACCTTGGTAAAGGTTCCCGACGATGAGCCTTTTATTCTCCACCCGGGTGAGTTTGTTCTTGCATCCACGTTGGAGCGTTTCACGCTTCCAGATGATCTTGCAGGGCGGCTTGAAGGCAAGTCTTCCCTGGGAAGGCTTGGCCTTCTCACTCACTCCACCGCCGGATTCATAGATCCTGGTTTTGATGGTTACATCACCCTGGAACTCTCAAATGTGGCAAATCTCCCCATTGCCCTGTGGCCTGAGATGAAAATTGGTCAGCTGGCTTTGTTCTCTATGTCCTCACCGGCGGAAGTGCCTTACGGCTCTGATTCCATAGGCAGCAAGTACCAGGGGCAGCGTGGCCCGACTCCTTCAAAGGCGTACCTGAATTTCCAATGAACATCACAGTAATTGGCACCGGATACCTGGGTGCCACCCATGCGGCGTGTATGGCGGAACTTGGGCACAATGTGCTGGGAGTGGACGTCGATAAGGAAAAAATTGAGGCTCTGACCTCTGGAAACATACCTTTCTTTGAGCCTGGACTTCAGGAGATTGTGGAGCGCAATCTTGCTGAGGGCAGGCTCCGATTTACCACAGATTATGCGGAAGCTGCCGAGTTTGCGCAGGTTCACTTCCTGGCAGTGGGCACCCCGCAACAGCGGGAATCCTATGCGGCGGATGTGCGCTACGTGGATGCGGTAATTGATGAGCTTGTTCCGCTTCTTCACGGGAACCACGTCATTTTCGGGAAATCCACGGTGCCCGTGGGGACGGCGGCTCGGCTCCAGGAGAGAGCAGACGCTTGTGCGCCTGCTGACGCTTCAGTGGAAATCGCGTGGAACCCGGAGTTTCTGCGGGAGGGGCACGCCGTGGCAGACACCCTCACACCCAATCGCATTGTGGTGGGAACTCGGCCGGGGAGCACTGCGGCGTCGACGGCGCGAAAAATCTACGGTGTGCCGGAAGTAGCAGAGATTCTTAGAGAAAATAGTGTGGGCAGTCAGTCAGAGGTTCACGGGGGAGCACTTCCAGACAACACTGGGGAACCTGCATCTTCTAGTGCGGAAATTGCAGCCCGTAGTGAGAAGATCGCAGCTGTTACAGAGGAAACCGCAGGCGTGTGTGCTGCTCACGGAAACGCCAGCATTCCGTTTATTGAGACAGACCTCGCCACGGCTGAACTGGTGAAAGTCTCCGCTAATGCCTTCTTAGCCACCAAGATTTCCTTCATTAACGCCATCTCTGAGGTCTGCGAGGCTGTGGGTGCAGACGTCACCACCTTGGCAGAAGCCCTTGGCTACGATGACCGAATTGGGCACAAATTCCTGGGGGCAGGATTGGGCTTTGGTGGCGGCTGTCTCCCCAAAGATATCCGCGCGTTTATGGCTCGTGCTGGAGAGCTTGGCGTGGACCAGGCGCTCACTTTCCTGCGTGAGGTGGATACGGTGAATATGCGCCGCCGTGACCGCGTGGTGGAAATGGCGAAAGCAGCGTGTGGTGGTTCCGTTCTGGGTGCCCATATCACGGTTCTGGGCGCGGCTTTTAAGCCTAACTCTGACGACGTCCGTGATTCCCCGGCTCTGGCGGTTGCTGGCACCTTGTCCCTGGCAGGGGCCGCGACGGCGGTCTATGACCCCAAGGCTATGGGCAATGCGCGAAAAGTATTCCCTACCTTGAGTTATGCGGAGAACATTGAAGAAGCCCTATCAGGTGCAGAACTGGTGATACTTGCAACGGAGTGGTCTGAGTTCAGGGAACTTGATCCTGCGTGGGCGGGGAGGTTGGTGGCGCGCCAGAGAATCATTGATGGGCGCAATGTGCTTCCTCCAGAAAAGTGGAAAGCAGCCGGTTGGGATCTCAAAGCCCTGGGGCGCGGGAACGTGTAGAAACGCCTCGCCCCGGCGAAAAGCACCGCCCGTGGGGAGTCCCGTGGCACTGCCCTCGATCCTCCCACCGCGGTGTTACTGCTGGTAGCTGGCGAGGAAGTTGCCCAAGCGCTCAATAGCCGCCGCCAAATCCGTGGGCCGTGGCAGGGTTACTACCCTGAAGTGATCTGGGGTTGGCCAGTTGAAGCCTGTTCCTTGAACCAAGAGAATCTTCTCTGCTCGAAGAAGATCCAGCATGAGCTGAGTGTCATCGTGAATCTCGTACACATTGGGATCTAGTCGAGGAAATGCGTAAAGGGCGCCCATCGGTTTCACGCAAGAAACACCTGGAATCTCGTTTAACTTCTCGTAGGCCACATTGCGCTGGCGAAGTAAACGTCCGTTGCCTTTGATGAGGTCCTCAATGGACTGGTGCCCACCTAAGGCAACCTGGATTCCGTGCTGGGCTGGGACGTTGGGGCACAGTCGGGTACCTGCGAGGAGTTCCAGCCCCTCAATGAAACCAGCCGCGTGCCGCTTTGGCCCTGTGAGCACCATCCATCCTGAGCGATACCCGGCAGCCCTGTAGGTCTTGGACAAACCGTTGTAGGTGATGCACAGCAAATCCGGGCAGAGGGTGGCGATGCTGGTATGAACGGCGTCGTCATAGAGAATGCGGTCATAAATCTCGTCCGCAAGGACAAGCAGCTGGTGTTCCCGAGCAATGTCCACGATCTGCTGAAGCGTCTCCTTGGAGTACACCGCTCCCGTGGGGTTGTTGGGGTTAATAACCACAATGGCTTTGGTCTTATCCGTCACCTTGGAACGAATGTCCTCAATGTCGGGGTTCCAGTTATTCTCTTCATCGCAGAGGTAGTGAACGGCTTTACCTCCGGCAAGGGTGGTGGCGGCCGTCCAGAGAGGATAATCCGGAGCAGGAATGAGAACCTCATCACCGTCATTCAGTAACGCCTGGGTGGTGATGGAAATGAGCTCAGAAACACCATTTCCCAGGTAGACATCATTGACGTCAAAGCGCGGGAACCCGGGAACCATCTCATAGCGCGTCACAATGGCGCGCCGAGCTGAGAGAATCCCCTTGGAGTTGGAGTACCCCTGGGACTCCGACATGGCGGCAATGATGTCGCGCACGATGGAATCCGGAGCCTCAAAACCAAACAATGCAGGGTTCCCGGTGTTCAGCTTGAGAATTCTGTGCCCATCAGCCTCAAGGCGGTCAGCCTCTGCTGCAATGGGACCCCGGATTTCATAGAGAACATCTTTGAGTTTCTCGGATTGATCGAAGATACGACGCATCACGATCCCTTTCTCTTGCAGCAGTATTGGGAGCTATCTTAGCCGGGGTGGGGAATTCATACCTACACACTCGCACATCTCAAGACTAAGCGGTCTATTAATTGTGCTCACAGAACTGGACAGAGATGTCTATTAGCTCCTTGGCGACGCCCGTCGAAGAAATCTATTCACGCATGAAAAGGCGCATATAGGAGCAGGTTTTAATCCTGTGTATCTTCATATCACTTGCATAGACAGAACTGTTCGCTTATGTTTATGTAAAACAAAAATTAGTAGACAGGTCGGTATGAAAAATGACTACCACGGTGCAGGTGCTTCCACAGAGCTCGCCTTCTAAGGCTGTGAAGCGTCCCAAGAAGTCCGAGGGGCAGTGGGCTGTTGATGGTACGCAGCCCCTGAACCAGGATGAGAAAATCAAGCAAGAGCGCTCGGGCTTGAGCGTGGGGCAGAGAGTGACAGAAATCTACTCCAAGGAGGGGTGGGAGTCATTCGACAAAGAAGACCTCATTCCCCGCATGAAGTGGATGGGGTTCTACACCCAGCGCCGTCAGGACTTAGGAACAGAACACACCGGCCATGCGGATGCTTACGAGCTGTCAGATCGCTACTTTATGATGCGGATTCGTCTGGATGGTGGGATTGCTAGCCCAGAGCGCCTGCGGGTGATTGGAGAACTCTCCCGAGACTATGCGCGCAGCACAGCAGATCTCACAGACAGGCAAAACATTCAGCTTCACTGGATTCAGGTGGAGGATATTCCTGCTATCTGGGAAAAACTGGCAACAGTTGGTTTGAACACCACCTTTGGTGCTGGAGACGTTCCTCGCGTGATTCTGGGTTCTCCTGTGGCGGGAGTAGCCAAGGACGAAATCATTGACGCCACTCCTGCAATTGAGGAAATCCACCGCAGGTACATCGGCACTGAAGAATTTGTGAACCTTCCCCGGAAGTTTAAGTCCGCGATCTCGGGGCATTCCAGGCAGGACGTTACCCACGAGATTCAAGATCTAGCTTTTATTGGCAGTGTCCACCCAGAGTACGGACCCGGCTTTGAAACATTTGTGGGCGGGGGGCTTTCCACCAATCCCACCTTGGCGCAATCTCTCGGAAACTGGTGCTCCTTAGAGGAGGTTCCCGAAATATGGGCCGCGGTAGTGAAGCTGTTTCAGGATTATGGGTACAGGCGCAATCGCAAGCGTGCGCGCTTGAAGTTTCTGATTAAGGACATCGGTTTACCTGAATTCATCCGGATTCTGGAGGAGGAGTATCTAGGCCATCCCCTTACTCCTGGCCCGCACAACCCCATCAACCCAGGTTACAGGGATCATGTGGGGCGCCATGAGCAGAAGGACGGCCGGTTTTACCTTGGAGTGAAGCCCCTGGTGGGGCATATCCCAGGAGAACAACTCATTCGTGTTGCAGACATCGCACAGCGCTACGGTGTCACACGGATTCGCCTGACCACAAACAAGGAACTTCTTTTCCTGGACGTCGATAAGGACAAGCTAGATGGGCTAAGCCAGGAGTTGCGTGCTGTGGGCTTAGAGGAGAACCCCTCTGAATTCCGGCGTGGAATTCTCACCTGCACAGGGCTGGAATTCTGCAAGCTGGCACACACCACCACGCGGACGCTGGGCATTGAGCTCATTGATGAACTGGAGCAGCGCTTGGGGGAGCTTGACGTCCCTTTGCAGATTGCTATTAATGGGTGCCCCAACTCCTGCGCCCGCACGCAGATTGCGGACATTGGGCTCAAAGGGCAAACCATCCCCACGGAGGACGGATACGCCGAGGGATTTCAGGTACACCTGGGTGGTTCAGCCACCTTCAATCCCAACTTTGGGCGAAAACTGCGAGGTCACAAGGTATTGGCCTCAGAGGTTGGGGATTACATCGTGCGGGTGGTGACCAAGTACCGCGAGCAGCGAACCGAGGGTGAGCAGTTCCGGGACTGGGTTGTGCGCGCCGATGAGGAGGATTTGAAGTAACGATGGCTTTCCGACGCATCCCCAATCCCAACAGGAACTTCCCAGAGTACTGCCCCTATTGCGCAGGCATTGACCTATCCCCGCACGAAGAAACGGAATTTGCGTGGAAGTGTGCGGAGTGTCTGCGTGTGTTCTCTCTTCAGTTCCACGGGCAGGATGATCCCGCTTTTCCTCATACCCCAACAGTATCCACTCACGACGCCGTGGAGCGCAGTCTCCGTAACCACGGCATCACCTTGGAGGTGTAAAACGTGGTGCGTTTTCTTCTCAGTAGTGAAGAAACTTCATCGTTAGCGATGGGCACTGCCGTTCAAGGGCAGGACCCCTCTATCAGTCCTGAAGGTACCCAAGGCACACAGCCTTTGCCTGAGGATATTGCTCAGCGCAATGCTGAGCTGGTGGACATCTGGGCAGATCAGCTGTATTACGCCTCTGCTGCAGAGATTATGGATTGGGCGCGAAAGTATGCTCCAGGAAAACTGGTGGCCACTCTTTCGATGGAAAACACTGTGCTGGCGGAATTGGCACATCAGTACTTACCGGAAGCTGATTTTCTGTTCTTAGACACCGGCTATCACTTTCCAGAGACACTTGACACCGCTCGAGCTCTAAGCCAGCGTTATCCGAACCGTCTGGTGTGGCAGAAACCTCTGTTGTCCCCTGAGCAACAAGACGAGGTGTACGGCCCCCAACTGTATCGGCGCAACCCCACAGCTTGCTGCCGAATGCGCAAGGTGGAACCTATGGCTGCTGCTATGAGCCCCTATGCGGGCTGGATTACAGGGCTTCGTCGCGTCGATTCCCCCACCCGGGCCTCTGCACCGGCGCTGAGTGTGGATGCCACCGGCAGGTTGAAGATTTCCCCCATCATCACCTGGACCTTGGAAGATACTGAGCGCTTCATTGAACAGAACCATCTCATTGAGAACCCTCTGACCCACCAGGGGTATCCCTCTATCGGTTGTGCCACCTGTACCTTGCCCGTGGAGCCTGGAGCCGATCCGCGTTCCGGACGCTGGGCAGGACTCACCAAAACCGAGTGTGGTTTGCACACCACCTAAGCACCCCTTCGCACCGTGAAAAGAGAAAATAACGATGTTGCCTCCCCACCTGCGTGAATTAGAAAACGAATCCATACACATCCTGCGGGAAGCTGCCGGACAGTTTGAGCGCGTGGCTCTTCTGTTTTCCGGCGGGAAAGATTCTGTGGTGGTGTTTGAACTCGCGCGCCGTGCGTTTGCTCCGGCAGCTGTTCCCTTTGAACTGCTCCACGTGGACACTGGGCACAACTTCCCTGAGGTTATTGAGTTTCGGGATCGGCTGGTTGCCACAACGGGAGCTCGACTGCGTGTTGCTGCTGTGCAGGACTGGATTGATCGCGGTGAGCTTCAAGAACGTCCAGATGGAACGCGCAATCCATTACAGACCATTCCCCTGGTAGAGACTATTGAAGAACAAGGGTACGACGCCGTGCTGGGAGGGGCTCGCCGTGACGAGGAACGCTCACGGGCTAAAGAGCGCGTATTTTCCGTCCGCGATTCCTTCGGTGGATGGGATCCGCGCAGACAGCGTCCTGAGCTGTGGGATCTCTACAACGGCGGACATCTGCCCGGGGAAAATATCCGAGTGTTCCCCATCTCTAACTGGACAGAACTCGATGTCTGGGAATACATCGGTGCCCGCAATATCGAGTTGCCCAGCATCTATTTTTCCCATGAGCGCCAGGTGTTTCAGCGAGACGGAATGTGGCTTACTCCAGGTCTGTGGGGTGGCCCCACAGAGAAAGAAGAGCTAGTCACCACACGGGTGCGCTATCGCACGGTAGGGGATATGTCCTGTACCGGAGCAGTGCTCTCGGAAGCCAGTACGGTTCCCGAGATTATTACCGAGATTGCCAGCTCACGGCTCACAGAACGTGGAGCTACCCGTGCCGATGACCGCCTCTCTGAATCCGCTATGGAAGACCGCAAGAAGGAAGGGTATTTCTGATGACTTCTCTGATGACTCTCAGCGCCCCCACTAACTCCGCTGCTGATGTGGAAAACACCAATGCACCTCATACCGACTCAGCTGTGAGCACTGTCCACACTGCCCGCACCTTCGATACCCGCGAGACTCTCCGGCTTTGCACCGCAGGTTCCGTGGACGATGGGAAATCTTCTCTGGTGGGACGTCTCTTGCATGACACGAAATCTGTTCTGGCAGATCAGCTTGCCGCTGTAGAACACAGTTCTCAGGACAAAGGGTTCCTGGATCTCTCCTTGCTGGTAGACGGGCTTCGGGCCGAGCGTGAGCAGGGCATCACTATTGATGTGGCGTATCGCTACTTTGCCACGGATAAGCGCAGCTTCATTTTGGCTGACACCCCAGGTCACGTCCAGTACACCCGCAACACTGTGACGGGAATGTCCACCTCGCAGGTGGTAGTTCTCCTGGTCGATGCTCGACATGGTGTGGTGCAACAGACTCGTCGGCATCTCACCGTGGCAGCCCTCTTAGGTATCCGCAGTGTGCTCTTGGCCGTCAACAAAATGGACTTGGTGGACTTCAGCGAGGAGGTTTTCCGGGATATTGAGCGCGAGTTCACCGACTTTGCCACCCACCTGGGTATCTCACGGGTCACTGCTGTGCCAATCTCTGCCACCCTCGGAGACAACGTTGTGGAAAGCTCTCAGCAGATGCCGTGGTACCAGGGCTCCACGGTGTTGGGATACCTAGAGACAGTCCCGGTGCAGCGTCAGCGCGCAGTGGACTTGGGTTTCCGCTTCTCCATTCAGTACGTCATTCGGGAGCACTCCCAGGATTATCGTGGATACGCTGGACGAGTGAGCTCAGGGGTGGTGGCGGTGGGGGATACGGTGTATCTCCCCGGTGGCAGAACCACCACCGTGACGCATATTGATACCACAGATGGTGAAGTACATTCAGCAGAAGCTGGGGATTCTGTGGTGCTGCGCCTACAGGAAGAGATTGATCTTATCCGTGGTGACCTCATCGCAGGAGAAGATCGCCCTCAGGAGAGCCGCCAGCTGACAGGCACCATCGTGGATATGGTGGAGGAACCCCTCACTCCGGGCAAGCGGGTGAAGGTTCGATACGGTACACAACTGGTACGTGGCCGTCTGCTCTCTATTGACCGCGTGTTGGACATTGATGGTGAGCACGACAGGCTCAATCCTGAGAGCATTGAGCTTAACGACGTCGCCCATGTGAGCATTGAAGTGGCCGAACCCTTGCCTTTGGAACCGTACAGCGCGCGCGGCGCCCAGGGTGCCTTCCTGCTGGTTGATAACTCCAACGGCAACACTCTGGCAGCCGGTTTTGTGGGCACAAGGCTGCGTGGATGATGAAGTACATACTCCTGGGTCACGGGTCCCGTCACCCGTGGGCAAGCTCCGGCTTTTCTGCCCTTGCCGACGCCACTTCCCGTGCTCTGAACACCTCAGTTGCGGTGGCCTACCTTGACTTAGCCGAACCCTCCCTGTTGGAGGTGGCACACAAAGCAGTGCGCAGTGGAGAAACGCACGCCGTGCTCACTCCCGCACTCTTTACAGACGCCTTCCATAACAGGGTGGATGTTCCTCGTGAAGTAGCAGAAGTATCCTCCTCAACTGGGCTCACAATGTCCGTCACCGACACCATTGGCACGGGCGAGGATGTGCTGAACATACTTGAGAGGGTGGTGGCTGAGGATGCTCCCCAGGGCGCAGATATAGTCCTCTACTTTGTGGGCTCCAGCGTTCCAGGTGCTGACGAGGCTGTTTATGACGTAGCAGATTCTCTAGGGATTGCCACTGGGCGCAAGGTGTATGCCCTGAGAGCCTCTGGGCGCAAGGATGCGGGAGCACAGTTGGTAGAGCGGGCGTCGATAAGTAAAGCCCTGCACCTGGTGCCCCTCTTTGTTACCTATGGGCTTCTGCTAGAGAAAGTGCTCACATACCTGCCTCACATTGCTGAGGCAACAGGGTGCCGCATTACCCACTCCGGGCCACTGAGTGCGCGCCTAGCACAGATCACCTCTGCTCGGCTCTCCAGCATAGGAGTGTGAGCGGCAGTGGGCGTGTACCTCTTCATTGCGCTGGCAGGGCTGTGCGCGCAGATTGTAGACGGTGGATTGGGCATGGGGTTTGGGGTGACCTCCACCAGCATTTTGATACTGATAGCGGGGCTGGCGCCTGCGCAGGCAAGCGCTGTGGTTCACGCCGTACAGTTAGGCACCACCGCAGCCTCGGGGTGGTCTCACTATCGTTTCGGCAATGTGAACTGGTGGGTTGTGCTCAGCCTGGGAGTTCCTGGAGCCGTGGGTGCCCTCATTGGCTCACTCTTGTTGAGCAACCTCTCTCTGAAAGCAGCCACCCCCATCACCGCAACACTACTGATTCTCATAGGGCTCAACCTTCTGTGGAGATTTTCTGTTCGGCGGCTGGCGTTCCCACATGATTCCCTCAGGCGACTGTCGCCTGCAGGTACCTCAGCTTCTGAGGCGTCGATGTGGAAGAAGCTAGGGCTGTACGGTCTGGGACTTAGCGGAGGGTTCGTCTCTGCTACCGGAGGTGGTGGCTGGGGGCCGGTGGTAACCTCCACCCTCTTGACCTTGAGCCACAAGGAACCCAGGAAAGTGATTGGGACAGTCAATGCGGCAGAGTTTCTGGTCACCCTCTCCGCCACCGTGGGCTTCATTATTGGGATGTGGCCGGAGATCATTCGCAATGCTGGCTATATTCTGGTGCTTCTCAGTGGTGGGATGATTGGCGCGCCTCTGGGGGCGTGGCTGGTGACAAAAATAAACCCCACCGTCCTGGGCGGACTGGTGGGAACCGTGATTGTGGTGACCAATCTGTCACGGGTTAGCACTGCTCCTGCCGTGACTTGGGTGCAGTGTGGGGTGGCTGTGCTGGGAATCCTGCTCACCATCTACGGCGCGTATAAGGCTGGTTCCCGTGCAAGCAGGGCTCCGAGGATGTACTCCACGGAACCCACATGTAACTCTCCTTATGAATCACTCTCGCTATGAGATCCTGCATGAGCCCCTGAAGCTCTTGTGGGACGCAGTTTAGCCAGGTTTTCCTTGAGAGCGTTGAGGGTGTTCTTGTTATCAGAACTGGTGTATTCCAAAGACTTCATCTCAATATCGTCCAGGGAAAGATCACCGGAGCGAAGCCCCACAAGCTCAGCGTGATAGCGAAGCCAGACTGCAAGGCTGGCTGCCACCGGAACAGCCAAGAAACTGCCCAACACCCCGAAGAGCGTGCCGCCAATAGTGACGGAGAGCAACACCACCACCGGATGCAGGCTCATAGCTTTGGACTGGATGATGGGGGAGAGAATGTTTCCTTCCAGTTGCTGAACAGCCAGCACCAGCACCAAAGCCCAAATACCTTCGGTGACTCCGCCAGAAACCAAGGCCACAAAAACCGTCAACGCCCCGGAGAGGAACGCGCCCACGTAGGGGATAAATCCGCACAAAAAGGTGAATACTGCCAAAGCCCAGGCCAAAGGGACGCCGAGAATAATAAGCCCAATGCCGATAATCACGGCGTCGATAGCGGACACAGTGGCTTGAGCACGAATGAAACCACCCAAGGTTACCCAGGTGCGCGAAAGCACCTCGGTGAGATGCCACCCCACAGTGGGGCCAGTGTAGCGGCGCACCATAGGAAGGAAGCCGCCGCCATCCTTGAGGAAGAAGAAAGTAAGGAGCAGAACCACCACCAGGGTGATGACAATAGAGGTGGCGGTGGAAATTCCACTGAACACCCCGGAAGCAATCTGGGAGTAGCGTCCCTGCAACCAGGTGGTGACTTCATCAAAGGCACGCTGGATTGTTTCCGTATCGAGAGCGATGGGGGAGTTCTGGAGATACTCCAAAGCCTGACGCACACCCTGGTTACCTTGGTCAATAAGAGTGGGGAAACTATTGACCACAGAAGGAGCAATAGCGGCAACCACCCCGCCAATGATGAGGAAGAAACCCAGCAGCACCGTGGTTGCAGAAAGGGCGTTCGGCCATTTCTTAGAGTTCAGCCAACTAACAGCAGGTTGAAGTACAGAGGCCACCAAGACGGCCAAGATAACAGGCAAAAGCCCCACCCAGACTATGCCCAAGATTTTCCAGAGAATAAAGCCTGCGGCCACCATGATGATGAAGCGCAAGGACCACGCTGCCAGCCACCGTCCATCTTGACCAAGAACCGTGGCACGATCCACAGGCTCGGAGTGCTCTGCCCCTATGGAACCAGGACGGGTGGAAGGAATTGGAGACGTGAGATGAGGGGCACGAGTGGCGCCGAGATTGTTCTCCGAGTGAGATGAGCCAGTGAGATTGGATTCCAGCACGGCGGAATCAATGGGATCGGAGGAGACGCTTCGTGATTGGGAATCAGGGCGTGCAGTAGGGGAGCCCGAGGGAGCTCCCGAAGTTTTCTGCGGTTCTTGGTGATGAGTCACATCGCCTACTATGCCATAGGCGATGTAGTAGGCGGCGATACATCCACAAGGCTTGAGTGGCTTGAGAGGCTCTTACTTCAAACCTTCATTCATTTCTTGGGTTTCCACGAGGATGCGCTCTTGGACTGCTGCATTGATAGCCTCCCCCAGAGAGGTGCCAGTGTCTGAGGTGTCAGCAGAGGCGTCCTCCGGTACACGCTGTGGCAGCTCCAAAATGTAATCAGGGTAGGCGCCCTGGGCAATGTCAGCTTGATCCCCGGCATCCCCTGGTTCAGGACCACCGATAAGAGGTTCAACCACCTGAAGGCCAGTCTCGGGATCAATTGTGGTTGGGGGCAAGGTGAGGGGCTGGTTGGGGTCCCCCGTGGTGTTTGTCGGTGGGTTGATGTACCAGCCGGGCTCCTCATCGGTGGTGGCACTGCCCGCACCGCTATCGGCACCTGCTCCCGAGGTATCCCCAGGAGTGGTGGGAGTGGTAGCGGCACCAGTGCTAGGTGTGGTGTCGCCGGAGGACTGTCCAGCATCGTCTCCACCAGAGATGAGATCTTTAAGGGTGTCTAACAGACCGCCACCATTACTGTCTCCGCCCAGGAGATCACCTAGTTTATCCAGGAGGCTTCCGCCACTGCCGCCGCCGAGAAGGTTACCGAGCGTACCAAGCAGACCTCCGCTGCCGCCGCCGAGGAGACCACTGAGCTTACCAAGTAGTCCGCCGCTGCCGCCGCCGAGATTACCGAGGATGTCACTTAAACCGTCCATAGCTTTTCTCTTTCCTCCTGGTGGGGGTCACGATTCCTGGAGTGTCGAAGATAATTCCGCAACACTCGATATGGTATGTCACAGCATAGCCTGAGGCTTTCCCCAAAGTCCACACCTCATTGTTCACTTTGGTCACAATTTTCTCGCATTGCCAGGCGGTTCCGACCGTAGTACTGAGCAGTGAGTGTGCCCGGTAGGGGCCGTGTGGTGCGTCCAGCGGACGCCGTGTGGTGCGAGCTAAGGGTGCTCAGACGGGCGTCGTCAAGGAAAATTGTGTGGATGTAACCAGTGCGTTTCTCTCTTTTTTAAAAAAAGTTGAGTCATGGTGGAACAACTTTGAGAGATGGTGCGTTAGAGGAAGTGACAGGTTGCGTGAGATGCACTCAAGGGGGCTGCTACACTAGCCCCCGGGGTTGAGCTAAGCATCGTCAACTTGACGCCATGATTAATCACTTCATCACAACAGAATGACTCTTCAGGAGGAACACAATGGGACGCGTTGTAGGTATTGACTTGGGTACCACCAACTCTGTGGTTGCTGCCTTGGAAGGTGGCGAGCCCACGGTTATCGCTAACTCTGAGGGATCCCGCACCACCCCGTCCGTGGTGGCTTTTGCCAAGAACGGCGAAGTTCTGGTGGGGCAGTCCGCAAAGAACCAGGCGGTAACAAACGTTGACCGCACCATCCGCTCCGTCAAGCGCCACATGGGTGAGGACTGGAGCGTGGACATCGACGGCAAGAAGTACACCCCGCAGGAAATTTCAGCTCGTACCCTCATGAAGTTGAAGAGGGACGCCGAAGCCTACTTGGGTGAGGATGTCACCGACGCCGTGATTACCGTGCCCGCATACTTCAGCGACGCCCAGCGCCAGGCCACCAAAGACGCTGGAAAGATTGCCGGACTCAATGTGCTGCGCATTGTGAACGAGCCCACCGCCGCTGCCTTGGCCTACGGGCTTGAGAAAGGTGAAAAAGAACAGACCATCCTGGTATTTGACCTAGGTGGTGGCACCTTCGACGTCTCTTTACTGGAGATTGGTGATGGTGTGGTAGAGGTAATGGCCACCAACGGTGATAACAAGCTTGGTGGCGATGACTGGGATCAGCGCATTGTGGAGTGGCTCAACGATAAGTTCAAGGCTGCCCACGGCATTGACTTGACCAAGGACAAGATGGCCCTGCAGCGTCTGCGTGAGGCAGCTGAGAAGGCGAAGATTGAACTTTCCTCCTCTCAGCAGGCCAGCATTAACCTGCCGTACATCACGGTGGACGCTGATAAGAACCCGCTGTTCCTGGATGAAACCCTCTCCCGCACCGAGTTCCAGCGCATTACCCAGGATCTCTTGGATCGCACCAAGACTCCGTTCAACCAGGTGATTAAGGATGCTGATCTGTCTGTGTCCCAGATTGATCACGTGGTTCTGGTGGGTGGTTCTACCCGTATGCCAGCGGTGACGGATTTGGTGAAGGAACTCACTGGCGGCCGTGAGCCCAATAAAGGTGTGAACCCTGATGAGGTTGTGGCTGTGGGTGCTGCTTTGCAGGCTGGTGTCTTGCGCGGCGAGGTGAAAGACGTTCTCCTTCTCGACGTCACTCCGCTGTCCCTGGGCATTGAGACCAAGGGTGGTGTGATGACCAAGCTTATTGAGCGCAACACCACTATTCCCACCAAGCGTTCCGAGACCTTTACGACGGCCGAGGACAACCAGCCCTCAGTTCAGATTCAGGTATATCAGGGTGAACGCGAGATGGCAGCCGCTAACAAGCTGTTGGGCTCTTTCGAGCTGGGCGGTATTGCTCCTGCACCGCGTGGGATTCCGCAGATTGAGGTCACCTTTGACATTGACGCCAACGGCATTGTGCATGTGACCGCCAAGGATAAGGGAACCGGCAAGGAGAACACCATCAAAATTCAGGATGGGTCCGGTTTGTCTCAGGAAGAGATTGACCGCATGGTCAAGGACGCTGAGGCTCACGCAGATGAGGACAAGAAGCGCCGCGAGGAGCAGGAGGTCCGTAACTCTGCAGAGAACATGGCATACCAGACTCGCAAATTCCTGGAGGAAAACTCTGACAAGGTCTCTGAAGATGTCAAGACCAAGGTGGAAGAGGCAGCCAAGGGAGTGGATGAGGCGCTCAAGGGCGACGATCTGGAAGCTATCAAGTCTGCAGTAGAAAACCTCACCAAGGAATCTCAGGAGATGGGTAAGCAGATCTACGCTGCTCAAGCTGACGCAGGCACCACTGAAGCTGACGCCTCTCAGCCTGAGGACAACGTGGTTGACGCCGAGGTTGTGGACGATGAGGACAAGGGTGGCAAGTAGTCATGCAACGTCCAGACGAAACCGAGCCGAAAGACCTCGGCTCCGGCTCGCCGGAATCTGAGCAGAACACCGCGGAGAACTCCACTGGGAATACTGCTGAGAGTACTCACCTGGATATGTCCGAAAACAGCCACGCTCAGGGGGTTTCTGGAGATTCTTCAGAACCTCAGGAGCCCTCGGAGTCTGATCTCTCGGAGTCTGTGCCGCCGGATGCTACTGCCGCGCAGTCGAGTTCCGGGGAGAAAGCTACTGAAGCAGATACCGATACTCAGGATGTGTCAGACATCCAGGGTGCCTCGGATGCTCTGAATGACACAGACGCCCAGGCCACTGAGCTATCTGACGGCGATGCTGAGCTATCTGATGGCGATACTGAGCTATCTGAAGGCGAATCCTCCCCTGAGGAAGCTGATGCCACGGAGTCTTTGGAAAAGCAGTTGGCTGAGCGCACCGAAGATTTGCAACGTCTAAGCGCTGAGTATGCGAACTATCGCAAACGTACTGAGCGTGAGAGGACGCAGATTAAGGAATACGCCGAAAACGGTGTGGTGCTCAGGCTTCTGCCCATCCTGGATGACTTGGACTTGGCGCAGCAGCACGGTGACATGGAAGGGCCGCTCAAAGCTGTGGCTGACAAACTGAACACCGTCATGCGAGAGCTCAACGTGTCTGCCTTCGGTGCCGCTGGTGATCAGTTCAATCCAGAGTTGCATGAAGCCGTTCAGGATACCTCCACAGGTGACGAAAAGGCACTGGGTGTGGTACTGAGAAAGGGCTATCAAGCTGGCGAGCGTGTGCTCAGAACAGCAATGGTCATTGTGGGTGATCCCACCGAGGATTCTGACGCCGGGCAGTCCTAGGGGTTGATGAGGTCCTGGAAGAGGGGATCCTGGGTGAAGGTAAAACCTAATCCCAGATCTGCCAGATCCGGGGCACCATCCTTGGGTGCCACCGTGACCTGCACCGTCGTGTTATTGCGGTGCAGGTAAACATGGGGTGATACGCGATCTTCCTGCTTTGCCTGGTCAAACTGCCGGAATGAGTAGGGGGCCATCAGCCCAACGCCATTAAAAAAATCATCACCTGTGGTGACATCCCTGACCATGAGCAACCGGCGATGTGGCTGAGCACACACATAGCCCTTCTCCAGAGAGATTTCTGGGAGGTAGCGCATGATATAAGCCTCCAGATTCTCTGCAACGACGGTGACATCCAGCCCGCTAAAAGCCCAGTAATAGGCTCCAATTCCGGGAGTATCTGGCTCACAGCGAGTGAGGTGAATAGCGCTCACAGAATTCTGGCTAGCGGGGTTCTCGGATACATCAGGCACGGTAATCACCTTTCGGTTACGGGGTGTTGGTGTAAGCGTACCCAGCTGAGAGGCATGGTGGCCAGGAAGCAGCCGTCAGTGGGGAGAAGGATCCTGCAGCTTAGAGCAAGCCTTGAGCGAGGCAAGCTCAGGTTTGGCATAATTTTACATAGACAAGAAACACAGTGAGGCGCTCGCTACCCGTAGTGAGTACCAAGGAAATGTCATAACTGTTAGCGAGAAGTTTTATACCAGTTTCACTGAAAACGTCTGGGAAGGAGGAGAGACTCAATGGCACAGCGTGAATGGGCCGAAAAGAACTATTACGCGGATCTGGGGGTCTCTTCATCAGCCGCGGAGGCGGATATTAAAAAGGCGTACCGCAAGTTGGCTCGGGATAATCACCCCGATAAACATCCCGGTGATAAGGCAGCTGAGGAGCGCTTCAAGAAAGCTGCGGAAGCCTATGACGTACTAGGAGATCCGAAGAAGCGGAAAGAGTATGACGAGTTCAAAGCAGCACTCGGTCGTGGTGGCTTTGGATTCGGTGGACAAGGGGGTGGTTCCGGATTTCCGGGCGGGTTTCGTTCATCGTCGGACTTCTCAGGGTTCTCGAGCTTCTCGGACATCTTCAACCATGCAGGACAAGCTGGACACAGCGGAGGAAGTCCTGAAAACAGCGGTATTGGTGACTTCATCGGTGGCATTTTCAACACTGGTCGCGGTGGTGGCCAATCGACTCGGCCGTCGCGGGGGGAGGACGTCGAAACGGAAGTGACCTTAGACTTCCGAGATGCCGTTAAAGGTTCCACCGTGGAGTTGCGTCTTACCGGGGAGAGCCCCTGTAGCCGGTGTCACGGGTCAGGGTCTTCCTCTGGAAATGCTCCTACCTGCCAGGTTTGTCACGGAACAGGTTTTACAAGCCGTGACGACGGCGCGTTTAGTTTCTCTGCGCCCTGTCAGAACTGTGATGGTACGGGGTTCAAAATCGCAGACCCCTGCCAGAACTGTGGCGGATCAGGAACCGTTCGTCGCCAGCGAACCCTGAAAGTGCGAATTCCTGCAGGTGTGCAGGACGGAACTAAAGTAAGGCTGGCTGGTCAGGGCGAGGCCGGACACAATGGCAAGCCAGCTGGTGACCTGTTTGTTGCAGTTCATGTTCGTCCAGATTCTGTGTTCACGCGCAAAGGCAATGATTTAGCAATTGAGGTGCCTGTCTCCTTTGAGGAGCTTGCCCTAGGAACCACCTTGCGGGTGCCCACAATGGGAACGACTGTGGGAGTTCGGATACCTCCTGGGACACCTGACGGGTGCACCTTACGTGTGCGCGGTAAAGGCGTGGAACACGGTGGGGAGCATGGGGATCTGTTGGTAACGGTGAGAATAAAGGTGCCAACGCACCTAAGCTCCGCGGCACAGGCGGCACTCAAAACCTACGCCGAAGCGGAAAAAGACTCCGGTTTTGATCCGCGGTTGGGGTGGGCTGGAAATATCTAGGGATGAGACTTTAGAAAGGGGTGACAGACCATGATGAGGAAACAAGAGGACCAGCCCGAGAAGGCTGTACCTCAGCGCGCGGATGTGGCAGCGTCATCCCGCGATACCGAGCGTGACCAGGTGTTTGTTATTTCTGTGGCCGCCGAACTCTCGGGACTTCACGCCCAGACCTTGCGCACTTATGACCGCATTGGTTTAGTCTCACCGAAGCGAACGAGAGGCGGTGGGCGCCGGTACACCCTGCACGATATTGAAATGCTGCGCACTATTCAGCATCTCAGCCAGGACGAGGGTGTGAATTTGGCTGGAATTAAGGCCATTTTGGAACTGACTCGGACTAATAACGAGTTGGAACACAGGGTGTCTGCGATGGAACAGAGAATTGCGGACCTTCTAGGAGAGCTTGACCACGTACGCTCCCGCAGTGAGCGCCCCCGTGGGGAAATTGTCCATGTTCCCCGCTCAACTGCTGTGGTGATGTGGGAGCCGCATCGAGGCAATAGGAACCGACGAAAGTAATTCTTTCCTGAACTGCAGAGAGTCCCTCTCTCAGCTGGACTGTAGATGAAGAACTACATCACTCTTCAGCGTGCTCGGCAACGTAGCTCTTTAAATATGGCAACTCAAAGCCAACGACGCCTCGGCGTCGAGCGCCGATAGCCCCGGCGTCGATAAGGCGACGTCGATATTGGCTCACTTGGGAGGTGGACCATCCAAGGCGGGCGGTAATGTTTGCAATGGTGCTATCACCGCGATCGTGAGTCATGGCCTCCAGGAACTTAATATCTCCCGAGGAGAGCTCTCGGTATGTTGCAGCAATAACGTGGTCTTCCATCTCTGCCCGGGCGTTTTGAATACCTAGACGCATATCGTCTGCAGTGATCTCCGAGGCGGAGGGAGTGATGTCCCAAGCACGGTAGCCGACCAATTGGATGAGATAGGCGAACCCATCGATGGCCTCAACGGCGAGATCGAGAGCTTCATCAGTGATAGTTCTTCCCGCGTCCAGAATGGTTCTGATGAGGGCTTCTCGGACGTCATAGTCAGCAATTCTGCCGAGGCGATGAAGCTGAGCGCGACGGAGAAAAGAAACATGCTTGTTGCTGAGGAGTTGAGAGACAGCTCCAGGAAGTCCAGCCATCAACAGAGCGACACGACGCCCCTCGCTGACAAAAATTTGGTAGATGGATGCGAGAAGAGTGAGCTCATCAAGAGTGGGATCAATCTCATCTACAGTGATGACCACACCGCTGTGGAAAGTATCGAGTTCATCGAGCAGTGTTGCCATGCGGGATCGCCAGTTCGACACCTCGTTCTGGTTACGTTCAAGTTCGATATCCAGCATGCTGCCGATTCCCACATGAGATATACGAGCTGATGGTGGATGTGAGAGGAGATGCTCCGCAGAGCGTCGGGCAGTAATTTCGATGTCATTGAGCATTCCAGGAAGAGCTGCCACACGCACAGGTATCCACCCCGATTCCTGTGCAAGACGCGCAGCAACGGATAACAGCGTTGTCTTTCCTGTTCCCCTGGCGCCGTAGAATACTGAGGTAAGTTCCGGTCGACGGGTTGACGAGGTCAAGGCACGCTCAAGAGCGGATGTCAGTTGGGTGCGTCCAGCCACATGGGTTGGAGTTTCTCCGAAAGTGGGAGTAAATGGGTTCTCCTGATGTGGTGATGGGGTAGTCATCCACTCTCCTTTCGTGTGCTCTGAAATGTGGTTATATCGCCTGAGTTGAAGGGGCCGAACTTTGAGAGAACCAGTCCCACCGATAAGGATCGAGCGGAGAGCTTGGGGGTGCCGAGCCTAGAGCTTGACGGTTCCCGCCCTTCGTGCGAAATCCACATGAGTCAAGGACGCTTCCAGTATTGCAGATAATCTCTAAGTTCTTCTAAGTTTCTCTAAGTTCTTCTAAGTTTCTCTAAGTAACGGGAAAGTGGGATTGTGGCTTATGAAGGTTCCAACAGCAGTCATGCTTTGCTTATACACGTTTTAGGAGCTGTGCCTTAAGGCTTGGATACGGTCAGCGACTTCATACCTGAACCTCGGCCGAGCTTCCAATAGAAGTAGGCGACCACAAGCCCAATTGTCATGTCGAGTGTGATGGCCGCTAAGGAGTACATCATTCCGTGAGACCAATTCTCTAGTACGGTACCGTTACCACTTTGAACAGTGCGGAAGAGAATACCTGTGGTTACCGTGGTGCCAATGGCAGTTGCCATACGTTGAACCGTTTGGGTGATTCCGCCAACGATACTTCCTTGTGCAGGGGGAATGTCCTGCATGGTTTGGGTCTGGTTGGTAGCAGACATGACGCCTTGACCAAGACCTTCGATGAAAACCCCGATAGAGATGAGCCAGATCGGGTAGCCTCCAGCAACCATGATTACTGCAATTCCGGCGAGAATAATGCCTACCACCATTGCCATTACTGCTAGAACCTGCATTCCGCGGCCGTGAGTAAGAGCGTATTTCGCTGACCACAAGGAAGAAAACGCAGAGGCAATAGCGTTGGGTAAGCCTACTAGGGCAGCGACGATGGCCGCCTTGCCCAGGCCTTCTTGGAGGAAGAGAGCTATCAGAACTAAGACGGAGGTAACCCCGAAGAATTGGAGGGTGGCTATAGCCATGTTGAAGCTCAAGGAGGACAGCTTAAACAGTCGCATATCCACCATTGGCTCATGGCCACGCTTGGCATAGTGAAGCTCCCAGAACACCCAACCAACACCGAAAACAACGGCGAGTGGGAGAAGAAGCCAGACGGCGCGAGAGCCGTGGGTGGCGAAGGGGAGCATAATGCTCAGAACGCTGAGCATGAGAAGAATGGAGCCTAGGAGATCGAGATCCAGCTTTCCTCCTGCTCCTCGATGTATCTCGCCTCGGGGTAGGACAACGATGCCGCCGATGATGGCTGCAATTCCAATAGGGACGTTGACGAGGAAGGAGGTGCGCCATCCGATGTCAGGCCCCAGCCACTGAATAAAAAGACCTGACATGAGTGGCCCTGCTGCCACAGATACCGACACAACAAAGCCGAAGAGAGAGAAGGCCTTAGCGCGAGCTTGGCCAGAGAAGTACTGCTGGATAAGACCCGTGACTTGGGGAGAGAAAAGACCAGCAGCTATCCCCTGAACCAGGCGGCAGGCGTTAAGGGCAGTCGCATGACTCACCATTCCGCAGACCAGGCAGGCCAGAGTAAAGAGCGTTACCCCGGCAACAAACACACGCGAACGCCCGATGAGATCTCCCACCCGCCCAGCTGGAGCCAAGGTCAAACCAATAGCAAGAGCATAGCCAGAAAGAATCCACTGCAATTGTCCGGTGGACGCGCCAGTGGATGTTTGAATCACAGGGAGCGCAACATTCACGGAGCTAACCTGCAAGAGCGACATGGACAGTGGAAGCAGGACCACGAAGAGAATGTGACGTCTATTGACTGTTCGCTCTTTTCCGCGACGCCGAGTCTGAGGCGGTGTCGATGCCGGAGGCGTGGTATCTGCTGCCTGGGAAGTTTGAGAGGATAATTCATCGGAAGTGGTCATAGGGTGTATGCGAACTCCTCCTTGAAGAAAAAACCGCTGAAACCTAGCCTAATCAGGCCAGATCTCAGCGGAGAATAGCGCTTGTTATATTTCCTGCTTAACTGCTCTATAGCAGTAGCTAAATCGGGGAATACTGCGTCCCGAAAGGAACGCGTTATCCAAGGTTGCAGGAAAGCGCGGTCAGTGGAAAGACTCTATTAGATGAAAGCCTTGACAGCGCTGACAACGACGGGGATGAGGTCCTTGAGACCCTGAACGAAGTCATTGAAGGTGAAGTCGCTCTCTTCCTTTTCCTCTACAGGAGCAACCTGAACCGGGGCAGCCTCAACCGGAGCAACCTCAACAACGGTGGTCTCGGGGGTGGCTTCCACAGACTCAACCTCAGCAGCGAAAGCGGGGGCGGCGAAAGCGGAGGTGGCAATAGCACCAGCAGCAACCAGAGCGGCAAGCTTAGACTTAGCGTTAGACATAGAAAGTATCCTTTCGGCGTGGTTTCACCACACATCAGCGTGGTTGTGCTGATTGTAGGAAAGGAAATCTTTTAATTCAACACCAGGCGGAAAATTTTGGAATTTTATTTAATTCAGCCCGGGTTGGAGTGTTAATCGTGGCGTTCTAAGAGGGATGAAGATCTCCCATGTGGGAGAGGAACTCAGGATCACGCCAGTAATCGTCATGGCCTCCGGTGGAGGAGGATGTCCACACATCGGCGCCAAATTCTGGGGAGGTGGGATCAATACCATGTACCCCGAAACGGTGAGAGGCTGCCGCCCCGATGGGATCATAAGGCAAGGTGAGGGCGTGGACTCTGGTTTCGGGTTGCCCTAACTCCCGTGCGGAGTTCACCGTGGCTCCGGGGCTGCCGATGAGCACAATGTCATCTACTGGAAGATTTTTCGTAGCTCCCACCACCACTGACCCGTAGCTGTATCCCACTACAGTTGTGTGTGCTTCGGGATTGCGGGCAGCTAAAGATGTCTGAAACTCATTCAGCGCGAGTGCTGCTTGACGGGCTGGCTCGTGGGCTGTGGCAGTAATGAGGGAATCTGGGGCCCGATATCCTAGCCACAACACTGTTGGTTGCCCTGTGGCGTGTGCGATTGCCTTTGCTTGGTCATAGCGCTGCGCCCAGGACTCCTGGTCAGCTGAACCGACACCCATCACCACAGTAGTAATTGACTCTGCCGTATCAATATCTCCAATGGTGACTGTGGCTACTCCTGGCCCCAGTTCTACAAGGTGTGCTTCTGGGTGACTGTCTAGGAGTGCTTGCAGCTCTTGGGGAGCTTGGGGATAGAGGACTTCATGAATTGCCCTGCTGGGGAGCGTGTCAAAGTCTTTCAAGGTGCTGCCCCCAGTGGGAACTGTGGGGGTACACAACCCAGAGATAGCCTGGGCACACGCCCAATCCAACGCCTCACCGAACGTGGAGATATCTAGGAGAATGGCATCCAACAGCGGGAGGGCTTCACCAGCAGAATTAAGTAAGGCAATGGCGCGTTGGTAGGTCTTTTCCAGCGGAAGGAGAAGCGCTGCACTAAAAGCGAGTATGTTGGCAGCACTTGTCCAGGAAACGACGGTGGCGCCAGCTGGACTGAGTAAACCCTGGGCCAGGGCAAGCCCTGCACGAATTCCAGCTCCTGAGCCTGGTATGTTCTGGAGACGCCGTGAACGCTGAGTGATATCGCCGTCAAGGCTTTCAGCAGCGCTTTTTAAGAGGGAACTCCAGGCGTATGCCTCGGCCGAACTAATCACTCCCGGAATACTGCGAGCGCCATGAGAAGCTGTACTCATAGCGCGGCCTTGAGGTCGGAGTCAGCGCGGAAAGCAGAGTGAATAAAATCTGTGACCTCACTGAGATGATGGCTGAAGGTCTCCGCCGTGGAATCAAGAATCTGTAGCCACTGAGCGTTAGCAGCGCGCAGTGCCTGGCCTGTTCTGCTGCGAGAGTTTCCAGTGTGCTGAAGAAGGCCTCGCGCGCTAAAGGCGCTCTCGGCGCCAAGGCGCTGGAGAGTGGGCACAGCGGCGTCGTCAAGGAAGAAGAGGTCCTGGGAAGGGGTGAAGCTGTCAATGAATGTCATGGTTCTGAGACTTGCAGAGTGTGACGTCTACACCAAGAACCCTCTTCGGTGAACTGTGGGTAACCTGCGTTATCCACAGTATTTTAGGGTGTATGAAAATTGCACTTGCGCAAATTCTGAGCACTGCTTCTCCCCGGGAGAACCTTGACCTCATGGTGAGCACTCTGGACGAAGCCGCAGAAAAGGGTGCTGAACTGGTTGTTTTTCCTGAGGCATCCACACAGGCCTTCGGAACTGGGCGTCTGGATACAAACGCTCAGGAGCTGGACAGCCCCCTCATTAGGGCTCTGGACGCCCGCTCCAGGCAGCGAGGTGTGGTGACTGTTTGTGGAACCTTTAGGCCTGCTGATACGCGCGGAAGTATCAATAGAATTTGGAACACCGCAGTGGTGGTGGGGTTGCCAGAGCGCGAGCCGGGCAATCCCGTGTACTACAACAAAATCCACACCTACGACGCCTTTGGCTATAGGGAGTCAGACACCGTAAAGCCAGGTGGTACCTCCGTGAGCTTCACCTACGGGGGTATTACCTTTGGGCTGGGGATTTGCTATGACGTGCGCTTCCCCGAGCATTTCAAGGCACTGGCGCGCAGCGGAGTGGATGCATTTATTCTGCCAACCAGTTGGGCTGATGGTGAGGGGAAGTTGGAGCAGTGGCGGATTCTTACCTCTGCCAGGGCCTTAGATACCGGCAGTTATGTTATTGCAGTGGGGCAGGCTCGCCCAGTTCCCCAGGGGCAGGAGCCGGAACATATCTATGGGACAGACTCCGGGCCTACGGGCATTGGGCATTCAGCCCTGGTGGCGCCGGACGGGCGTCGAGAAGTGGAAGCGGGATACGCGCCGGAGGTGCTCTATGGGAGCATTGACCGCGCTGAGGTAGAGAAACAGCGTCGCCAACTGCCTGTGCTGGAGAATGATTCTGAGCCTTACCAGGCCTCATAGGTAACAGAGGTAATAGGAACCGTACGGTAGAGCCGATTGACCGTTGGTAGAACATCGGAACCCGGACCAATCACCAGAATGGAGCGGTCCTTCCACGGAGCCTCCTCCACCAGGTAATCGCCCAGCTTTGTGGTCACAGTCACAGAGATATTGGCAGGAATTTCCTTGACTCCACCCAGAAGAGGTGGAGTCTTTTCTTCCTTGACGATGCCCCCCACAGTGAGCCAGTCACACAGCTGGGCCAGGTTAGCCACCGAGATGATGTCATAGAGCTCACCTGGATAATCGGTGGAGACTACAAGGTGAACCTTGGGCGGATTAAAGGAAGGGTCTGAGGTGGTGCGCTCAAAAATAGAGAGGATTATAGCTTTGAGAGGCCCAAAGCCTGTGCCACATCCCACCAGGAGCAGATCAGAATTGGCAGAGGCGCCACTGAGAATGGTGGAGAGAGTGAAGGTTCCCTGAGGTGCTGCCAAAGTCCACCGATCCCCGATACGCGGTTTGGCGAAAATGAGGGAGGCCGAGGAACGCTCGATGTGACGGATGTGAAACTCCAGCTGACCATAGTCATTACTGGGGATAGCCGGGCTGAAGTGGAGCCACTTGCCTCCCAGGAAATCCGTGGTCATGGCGATATGCTGACCAGGTTCAAAGTGGATGGGTACAGGGGTTTCCACGCGCACCACCGAAATTCGGCGGGAGCGGCGTTCCACATTCACAACCTCTGCTATATAAGCCGGTGGGATACCCGAAATCTCTAGGCGTTCCTGCTCCGTTTTCATGCGGTGGGCAATACTGCTGAGAGCTTTCTTGGCTGTGGGGAGATTGGGGAGATCAGAAGCAATGGCGTCCAGGGCGCGTTCCATACCAGTTGCGAGAAGATCATAGGCATCTGTGGAGAACCCATAGCGACGATGCGCTGCTGCCTGACTGCTCAGCTGACGAAGAAGATGAGTGGACACACGTCCTGAGAGGGGAGTCTGATCCAAGATGGCGGCCACAGACTCGATGAGATCCGCGTGCATGGGGGCGTCCCGGTGGGGAAACATGGAGCGCGCCTGGGGGTAGCGAGAAAACAGTGATTCATGTGTCACTGTGGTGAACGTATCCGCGTTCTCGCGGATACGTTGGGCAACATCATGCAATGTCTCGCTAGTATTCACATCGCTTATTGTGCCCTAAGGATGTCTTTTTGCGGGTAGCGACAGGGGGTTATTTCAGGCAACTGCACAGCTTTCGCTGTCTAGGCAGAGTGAAGCAGTCTCAGTAGAATCGAGAAAAATTCAGAGTTCTTATGCATAGTGCTGATTTTTAGAGAGAAAGGCAGGTGGCATCTGCTGATGGATGCAACCTACACTCCCTTCGACTTGCTGGTAGACGTGGGTTTTATTTCTGCCCTCATGTTGGTGGGGAATTTCCTTCGCCGGAAGATTCGTATTTTCCAGACACTCCTTATTCCTGCATCCATCACGGCAGGTCTCATCGGCATGATCCTAGGGCCAGAGGTTCTAGGCTGGATTCCCTTCTCCGAGCAAGTAGGGGACTATTCCACCCTTCTGGTGGCAGCCGTGTTTGCCGCCATGCCCTACTCGATGGTTTTTGACCAGCGAGTACGCACAGGGGCTAAAGCAATGTGGGCCTACTCCTCGGGAATGTTCCTGGGGCAGTGGGGACTGTTTATTGTTCTGGGGCTTCTCCTCTTTGTGCCTATCTGGGGTACAGAAAACTGGTTTGGCATGGTGTTGCCCATCGGTTTCGTAGGGGGATTTGGCACTGCGGCCGCCGTGGGTGGAGCTCTCAGTGGCAGCGGAGTTCCTGGCGCAGAGGTGGCGAGCTCTCTGGGCTTTACCTCCGCCACAGTGGGAACCTTGGTGGCTATTGTGGGTGGCATTGCCTTTGCCCGGTGGGGACTGAAAAACGAAAAGGGCGTGAGCATTGGAGGCGAGCTCACGAAGGATATGCTCAGCGGCTACATTGACAAGGAAGAAGAGCGGCCGTCCATCGGTAAAGCCACCACGAACCCCTCGGCAATCGAGCCGCTCTCCCTCCATGCCGGGGTGGTGGCGCTCACGGTATTGGTGGCATACCTTATTAATACCTCCGTGGCAGATCACTTCCCGGTCAGTATTCCCCTCTTTGCCATGTCTTTTGTGGTGGGCGTAGTTGGGCGCCTTATTCTGACTGCCACCAGAATGACCATCATTGACCGTGACACCATGAACGCCGTCTCTGGTGCCGCCACGGATTACCTCATTGCCTTTGGTATTGCCTCCATTGTGCCTTCTGCAGTGGCCGCCTATTGGGTGCCGCTGACAGTCATGTTCGTCCTAGGCACCATCTACTGCTGTTTCTTCTTCTTCTGGGTGGCACCGCACTTCTTCGGCCCCAAGTTCCTGGAACGCGCCATTTTTGGTTGGGGTTGGGCCACAGCGGCCGTCGCCACGGGAATTGCGCTGCTGAAAATTGTGGACCCCAAGCTCAAGAGTGGGACTCTCTCCGAATACGGCGTGGCCTATGTGGCCTACGTTCCCTTTGAGCTGGGAATGACCATCATTGCGCCTATTGCAGTCCTGGCTGGTTTTGTTCCGGCTCTGGGGTGGGTGACTCTGGTACTTGCGCTAGGAATACTCATTGGTTCTTTCCTTTTCGGCTGGCGCAAGCAACATGAGGTACCAGCCCAGGCTGGAAGTTGAGCCCTGCGTCCCTATGTGAAACCTTGTTGGTGGCGCCACTGAAACTTGAGCCATAAGGGCTAAACTTTCATCCCACAGAGTAGAAGTACCGTGCATCAAGATTCTTTCAGTTGAGCGGAATACACTCAACTTCTACTGTGTTGAAGCTAGTGACCTCCGAATACCCAAGACCACGGGTGTTCAGAGGACGTACAACAAAGCAACCTGTGGATATGAAAGGACAGTGGCATGGACTCGTTTAACGCCACCACAAAAACAGCGGAGGCGATGCAGGCTGCTCTGCGCTATGCCTCCGCCCAGGGGAATCCTGATATTAGCCCGGCACATCTCTTGGTTTCCATTCTGGAGCAGCAAGACGGTATTGCAGCTCCAGTGCTCAAGGCGGTAGGAGTAGATCCGCACGAGATTCTGCGGCAGGGCAAACGCCTGGTGGAATCCTATCCCTCGGCTTCTGGGACGGGGATGGCGAACCCAAACTTTAACCGTGACACCCTCAACGCTATGACGGCGGCTCAGGAATTAGCCGGTGAGCTGGGGGATCAGTACGTTTCCACGGAGGTGCTCCTGGCCGGTATTGCCAGGGGGGATTCTGATGCTGGGCGCCTCCTGAAGGATAACGGCGCCAGCTATGAGGCCATTGTTGCTACCTTCCCGTCGGTGCGTGGTGGGCAGAAAGTGACCAGTCAAGATCCGGAAGCCACCTTTCAGGCCCTGGACAAGTACTCCACAGATCTCACGCAGAGAGCCCGCGACGGAAAAATTGACCCCGTAATCGGCCGTGATTCTGAGATCCGTCGAGTGATTCAGGTGCTCAGCCGCCGCACCAAGAATAATCCGGTGCTCATCGGTGAACCCGGTGTGGGGAAAACTGCCATTGTGGAGGGCTTGGCTCGGCGCATTGTGGCAGGAGACGTCCCCTCCTCCCTGAGGGATAAGAAGCTTATCAATCTTGACCTGGGTTCTATGGTGGCTGGGGCCAAGTATCGCGGGGAGTTTGAGGAACGCCTCAAGGCCGTGCTGGATGAGATCAAGAACGCCAATGGGCAGATCATTACCTTTATTGATGAGATTCACACCATCGTGGGGGCCGGTGCCAGCGGGGATGGCTCGATGGATGCGGGCAATATGATTAAGCCGCTGCTGGCGCGCGGTGAACTGCACCTTGTGGGTGCCACCACCTTGGATGAGTACCGCAAGTACATTGAAAAAGATGCCGCACTGGAGCGCCGGTTCCAGCAGGTGTATGTGGGTGAGCCAGATGTTGAGGACA
Organism: Actinomycetes bacterium; assembly: GCA_023432405.1. GTDB lineage: Bacteria > Actinomycetota > Actinomycetes > Mycobacteriales > Mycobacteriaceae > Corynebacterium. The sequence continues at coordinate 53,373 of JAEYUQ010000022.1, forward strand.
CCATCGGTATTTTGCGTGGGCTCAAGGAGCGCTATGAGGTCCACCACGGCGTGCGTATCCAGGATTCCGCGTTGGTGGCGGCAGCCACGCTCTCGGATCGCTACATCACCTCCCGATTCTTGCCAGATAAGGCCATTGACCTGGTGGATGAAGCTGCTAGCCGTCTTCGTATGGAAACCGAGTCTTCTCCAGTAGAAATTGATGCCGCTGAGCGCACTGTGCGTCGTATGGAGATTGAGGAGGTGGCTTTAGAGAAGGAAACCGATGATGCCTCTAAAGAACGCCTAGTGAAACTGCGGGAGGAACTTGCCGACGCCCGCGAAAAGCTCACCCAACTCAACGCCACCTGGATGAACCAAAAGCAGGCTATTGATAACTTGCGCGAAATCAAGAGCACCTTGGAAGAGCTGCGCAATGAGTCCGAGATTGCCGAGCGGGATGGGGACTATGCCAAGGTGGCTGAGCTGCGCTACGGGAGAATTCCAGAGCTGGAAAAGAAGATGGAGAAGGCTGAGGCGGCAGTCAATGCTGAGGAAGACGCTATGGTCAGCGAGGAGGTGACCCCTAGTGAGATCGCGGAGGTCATTTCCTCTTGGACGGGTATTCCTGCTGGCAAGATGATGCAGGCCGAAACCGAAAAGCTCCTGCACATGGAGGCTGAGCTGGGAAGGAGGGTTGTCGGCCAGGAAGAAGCTGTGGTGGCAGTGTCGGATGCTGTGCGGCGTGCTCGCGCCGGAGTGGCTGATCCCAACCGGCCCACGGGTTCTTTCCTCTTCCTGGGGCCCACTGGTGTAGGGAAAACGGAACTGGCAAAAGCGTTGGCAGAGTTTCTCTTTGACGACGAGCGCGCGATGGTGCGCATTGATATGTCGGAGTACTCCGAGAAGCACTCTGTGGCGCGCCTGGTGGGAGCTCCTCCCGGATATGTGGGCTATGACCAGGGCGGTCAGCTCACCGAGGCTGTGCGACGCCGTCCCTATACGGTGGTGCTCTTTGATGAGGTGGAGAAGGCCCACCCGGATGTTTTTGACATCCTTCTTCAAGTCCTGGACGACGGTCGGCTTACTGACGGGCAGGGCCGCACTATTGACTTCCGCAACACCATCCTGATTCTCACCTCCAACCTGGGGTCTGGCGGGACCCATGAGCAGATCATGGAGGCTGTCAAGCACGCCTTCAAGCCGGAGTTCATCAACCGCCTGGATGACATTGTGGAGTTCAAAGCCCTCACAGGGGAGCAACTGCGCGGAATTGTGGATATTCAGATTCGGCAGTTGGAGCAGCGTTTGCTGCAGCGTCGCCTGAGCCTGCATGTTTCGGATTCGGCACGCGGTTGGTTGGCAGACCGTGGCTATGACCCTGCCTTCGGCGCGCGCCCGTTGCGTCGGCTCATTCAACAGGCCATCGGAGATGAACTGGCTAAACGCCTCTTGGCCGGGGATATTCGGGACGGCTACCAGGTGAATGTGGATGTGGCAGACGGAGGTGAACACCTCAGTATCTCTGGGGTTGACCTGGATGCTTAAACCTTCCTGCGCTGGACGGCGGCGCCTAACCTGCGCTGGACGGTGATACTCCTCGCCCTGGTCCAGCTCAGACACTCCTGCTATTATGCGGGAGCGTTTTACCTCACGAGGAGTGACTGATCCGGGCAAAGTCATCGTGTACTCCGGGTCAGGGACACATTCTGCGGTAATTTTGGCTGCGATGGAGTTTGCTGCACTATCTGGGAGCGCTCAGGATGTGGGCGAATGGTCCCGGTGGTCGGCGGATGTTCACAATCGTGTGGAAAGTGGGATGTAAGGTTTCTTCTCAGTAGAGAATAAAAAGCATTAGTGGAGATGTCAGTGACTGTTGTGTTATATACCCTCGCTGCAATCGCAGGAGTGGGTGGCGTGGTGTTGTGGTTTATGGATAGCCGCAACCGCACAGCCGCATTAGAAAGCCAGGCGCGGGATACCTGGGCTGTGGAGAATCTCGCCCAAGATGCTCTCCCCGCCGCTCAAAGCAACCGCCCGTTCTCCGTATCCAGCACCGAGGTCACCGCTGAACAACCCGCTCTTATTGATGCTGATGTGAATCGCCCTTACTTCTCGCCGGAGGAAGAAGTCACCTCCTCCGCCTCGTTCGAGGACGATGATTACGCTGTGCCGGAGGTTGACTATTCCCCTGAACACCCTGACAGCCTTGATGCTTATGACGATGTCTACGGAGACCTTGGCGCCGAGCGTCGCCCTCAGGATACTCAGGACGCAGGCCGGCCCCGCGGCGAGCAGGAGAGTCGAGGATGGTTCCGCTTCCCCGGTAAGAAACGCCGTGAGCGGGTCACCTGGGTGAGTGCCCACGGCTTTTCTGAGCTCCAGGAGGAACACCTCCTGGACAATGAATGGACACGAGGGCCCGCAGCCCGCAAGAACGTGAGACCTCGGGACATCCTCCAGGGTGAGATTGAGGGATATGAAACCTATATCTCCGATCTTGGGGGTTCCACCGTTATTGCCATGCGCCGAGGTGCGGCCAGCCCCATCATTGTGGACATGGTGAGAACGGAAATCTCTGCGGAGGACAGCACTGAAACTGATGACCTCCTTGAGATTGCAGAGCTTGAGGGGTTTGTGCTGTCGTGTTCCGACCCGGAGCCTACCCAGCGTTTTGTGGATTCCCGTGTCACCGAGGCTCTCAGCACCCTGCCTGAGGAAGTAGAAGGTGTCTGGCTTGAAGCAGACTGGGTGGTGGCGGATATGCCGAAGGGCACCCCGCCGGAAGTGTGGGAAGCCACCTTTGCGCCCCTGGCTTTACTTGCCGACGCTGCGCGTCTCCTGCCTCCTGCTCCCTCCGTGGCCCAGGTACTTTCGGAAGAGGACCTAGACATATCCCGCCCCATGCCACTCCCAGATCCAGGAGAGGATTACATGGGGGGTCAAGGCGTCGATAAGGAAGATGAGATTCCAGTCCTTCAGCGTCCGGGCCTCCTGCGCCCTGAGCACCCTGTGCCAGCGCCCACTCGGGCACAGAACGCCACCTTCGGTCCAGTGAATCCTCAGCCTCTTGGCGGGGATGACGTTGCCCCGATTGCTGACGGGGAAGAACAAACCCCTCTGGAGAATTACCAAGGCACGCGCGTGGTTCGGAAACTCTCCCGCGGAGCCAGCATTTTTGAGGATCTTGCCGCAGAGTTGGGAGATCCTCAGATCAGCATGGAGCTTCCAGACTGGGACTCCGTGGACACTGCTGAGGACACCGCAGAGGATACTGCAGAGGATGGATTCGTGGACACCGTCGTGGAAACGGGCGAGGACACTGCAGACAACATTGCAGGCAGTCGCGCCGGGGACACGGGAGAGAACACCGCAGAAGATAGCGCCGTGGACACCGCAGAATCAGGAGAACACAATGCTGAATCAGAGTAAGCGTGAGGAACTAGCCGAGCTCATCAAGGAACTGGCCGTGGTGCGGGGAAGCGTGATTCTCTCCTCCGGTCAGGAGTCTGATTACTACGTGGATTTGCGCCGTGTCACTCTTCACCACCGTGGTTCTCAACTGGTGGGGGAGCTACTTCGGGAATTGACGGCAGATTGGGACTATGTGGCAGCAGGCGGTCTGACCCTGGGTGCAGATCCTGTGGGAACGGCAGTGATGGCTGCTGAGGGCAGACCTATCGACGCCTTTATTGTGCGTAAAGCTGCCAAAGATCACGGTATGCAGCGCCAGGTGGAAGGCCCCGATGTCTCAGGAAAGCGGGTGCTCGTGGTGGAAGACACCACCACCACAGGAAACTCTCCGCTGACCGCTGTGAAAGCGTTACGGGAGATTGGTGCGGAAGTTGTGGGGGTTGCCACTATTGTGGACCGCAACACGGGCGCTGACCAGGTGATTAAAGACGCCGGTGTGGACTACCGATCTATTTTCGGTTTGGAAGATCTTGGACTTGCCTGACAGTAATCTGCAGGCGCCTGGCCCTACGGAATGGGGAGAAGGTCGCCACGGTGTAGGCCCCTGGGAAGGGCCGTGGCCGAAGGATAGCCGTTATGACCCTGAGCTCCTGCGAGAGGGAGACAGGCGCAATGTGGTGGACGCCTATAGGTATTGGTCCCGCGAGGCGATTGTGGCAGACCTGGATACCAAACGTCATCCCCTCCACATTGCCATTGAAAACTTTGAAAATGACGCCAACATAGGCACGGTAGTGCGTACCGCGAATGCTTTTGCCGTCCAGGCCGTACACATTGTGGGTAGAAGACGGTGGAACCGCCGCGGAGCTATGGTGACAGATCGCTACCAGCATATTCTTCATCATGAGACTGTGGCAGACCTACTGGAGTGGGCCAAGCAAGAAAATATGGTTGTAGTTGCCATAGACAACATTCCTGGTTCGGTTCCCCTGGAGCGCACACACCTCCCGTGCAACTGTCTGCTGGTATTTGGGCAGGAAGGGCCTGGTATTACCGATGACACCTCTCGTGGGGCGGCCATGACCTGCTCTATTGCACAATTTGGCTCCACGCGGTCCATCAATGTGGGAGTGGCTGCCGGAATTGCCATGCACACATGGGTACGCCAGCACGCAGATCTGGGAAAGGCGTGGTAGCTGTGGAAGAAATATGGGATCACCGAGCAGACCTCGCTGAGCGCGCAATCAATGAGCGCCATGCGCGGAAACTCTGGGCGCTGCCACGCACCAATCTTGCAGTGGTGGCGTGGCCCCCGTCCATCAAGGAGCAGCTCTACCTCAGATGGGATTACTGGTGGCAGGCTCACTACTTAGACTGCCTGGTAGATGCCCATTCTCGTACTGCCACCCGCGAGCGACGCTACCGCATTAAAGACACCCTCCGTGGCATACGTATCCGAAACCTCCGGCGCCTCTCCACGAACCGCTATCATGACGATAAGTCCTGGTTGGCTCTAGCTATGGGGCGAGCTCTCACACTCAAGAAGGTGGCTAACCCATTCTTTTCTGCACAGGTGAAAGATCTTCACGCTGCCGTATCGACGGCCGTCGATAAGGAAGTAGGTGCAGTGCCGTGGCGGGTGGGGGATTTTTTCTACAACGCGCCCACCAATGGTCCGGCGGCTATCATGCTGGCGCGCCTCGAGCGCTATGAGGAAGCCGCACAGCTGACAGACTGGATGTTTGAAACCCTGCTCAACCCAGATGGGCTCATCAGAGATGGTGTTTATATTCGTCCAGAGGGCAGTGAGTATGAGGAAAGGATTTACACGTACTGCCAAGGAGTAGCGCTGGGGGCCTGTCTGGAGCTAGCTCTGGCGGGGCAGGGGGACCGCTTCGAGGATCGGATTCGTGCCCTTGTGCAGGCTGTGGAACGCCATCTTGCAAACTCTGAGGGGGTTATCACCGCCGATACCGGAGATGGAGACGGCGGACTGTTCAAAGGGATTTTGGTGCGCTACCTGGCACAGGTGGCCTTGCGTTTTGAAGGACACCCCCACACCCAGCGCACCGCTGCCAGCATGGTCATGGCCTCTGCGGAATCTCTCTGGAGCCACAGGCTGGAAGTAGATGGGCTGCCCATTTTTTCCGCGGACTGGAACACCGATGCAGTATTGCCCCACAACTTTGGAGTCAAGAACGGATCGCTAACCGGAACCTTAGGCGTGGTGAACATTGATGAACGAGATCTCTCCGTCCAGCTCTCGGGATGGATGCTTCTGGAAATGGCGGCTCAGATCTCAAGAATCTACGGCGAGAATAGTTTTTTCACGGCATACTAGGTGAGTAAAAGTAAACCCAATTTTTTGGAGGCTCTACATCAATGCCTATCGCAACTCCTGAGGTCTACAACGAGATGCTAGATCGCGCGAAAGAGGGCTCCTACGCCCTGCCCGCGATTAACTGCACGTCCTCGGAAACCATCAACGCTGCCCTGCGCGGGTTTGCGGAGGCCGAGTCCGATGGCATCATCCAGTTTTCCACTGGTGGCGCCGAGTTCGGTTCTGGTCTTGGGGTCAAGAACAAGGTCAAGGGTGCTCTTGCACTGGCCGCATTTGCCCATGAAGCAGCCAAGAGCTACAACATCAACGTTGCTTTGCACACCGATCACTGCCAGAAAGAAGTATTGGACGAGTATGTCCGTCCGTTGATTGCGGTGTCCCAAGAGCGTGTGGACCGGGGCGAATTGCCGCTGTTCCAGTCCCATATGTGGGACGGTTCCGCTATTCCGATTGATGAGAACCTGGTTATTGCCCAGGAACTCCTGGAGAAGGCGCGCAAAGCACACATCATTCTTGAGCTGGAGATCGGCGTTGTAGGCGGCGAAGAGGACGGCGTTCAGGCCAAGCACGGCGCTAACCTCTACACCTCGGCAGAAGACTTCGAGAAGACCATTGACGCCATTGGCACAGGAGAGAAGGGGCGCTATATGTTGGCGGCCACCTTCGGCAATGTTCACGGCGTCTACAAGCCAGGCAATGTGCAGCTTCGTCCCGAGGTTCTGGACATGGGGCAGAAAGTTGCTGTCAAGAAGCTAGGCCTGGAGGAGGGCATCAAGGTCTTTGACTACGTGTTCCACGGTGGCTCTGGTTCCGAGAAGGAGAAGATTGAGGAGGCGCTCACCTACGGCGTTATCAAGATGAATGTGGATACTGACACCCAGTACGCATTCACCCGTCCGATCGTTGGGCATATGTTCAGCAACTACGACGGTGTGCTCAAGATTGACGGTGAGGTAGGCAACAAGAAGACCTACGATCCGCGTTCCTACCTGAAGAAGGCAGAACAGGGCATGACTGACCGCGTGATTGAGGCAGCCCAGGATCTGCACTCCGTGGGACACACTGTGTCCAAGTAGATAAGCCGTGCGCTTCTGAGAAGCACACCAAAGTACCGCAGCACTCAGGTGTTGCGGTACTTGTGTTTTGCGCGCAGTTCGCCCGGGTGGGGAAATTCTGCATCCATCGGAAGGTAGTGCTACTTGGAGCTAACAGGCTTGCTATGGTATGAATACAATTCTTTCGGCCTGTTGCCTTCTGCTGTAAGAAGCAGTTTTTGGCACTACAGCCACATTTCAGTGATTGGAGCAATCATGCGCCTTAAAAAGGCATTGGTAGGAGTTTTGACATCTCTGGGTGTTCTTAGCGCCGCGGTGACTGGTTCACAGGCTTCGGCAGCTCCTGCCTCGGATTTCACATACGTTGCCATCGGTGATTCCTTTGCGGCAGTTGGTTCACTGAGCAAGATGGATCCAGTGAGCCGTAACCCATTGTGCGGGTTTAGCAGGGATAACTACGCCCAGCGCCTTGCAGGCATGATGGGATACCAACTCAACGACGTCACCTGTGGTTTCTCTCGGAGCAATGAGTACTGGAACGTTCAGACTTATCCGGTTCTGATGCCTGATCGCATTCCACAGCGTCTAGCTATCACCCCGGATACAGACTTGGTCACAATCACCCTGGGCGGAAACGACATGGGGCCCGAGAGTTTTGCTGCTTGCTTGGTGACTCGTTTTGCAACCGGCCTGGGCCCCTCCTGCCGTGACACCACCACCCCTATTCTCAACGCTCGGATGGCTGGCCTTCAGGAGAAACTTGAGGCTATCTATCGTGATGCGCATCAGCGCGCTCCCCACGCCAAGATCATGGCTGTGGGATACCTCAAGCCTGTTGTCACCAATCAGGCTCGATGCGAGAACTATGGGCAGTTCAAAGACGAGGACATTGTTTTCGTGGAAGAAGCCCTCGGACGCCTAAATGGCATTGTGGCTCAGGCCGCGAAGAACACCGGCACCATCTATGTTGCTCCTCACAGCGATAATGGTTCCTGTGCTCCCAAGAATCTTCGCACCACCACTATGTTGGGTGTTCAAGATGACGCTTTGATGGTTCACCCCACTGCCTATGGGCATCAGGTAGTGGCAGAGTCCATTAGGGATGCTCTGAAAGCCCAGTAAGTCCACGAATTAAGGCTCGGAACTCAGGTGAGTTCCGAGCCTTTCTTGTATCTGGGAGTTTCTCCAGCTAGCGCTCCAAGCCAAACAGGAGAGAATCCCTCTTGAGAACCTGGAGGGCAACGCAGCTAAGCACGCTGCTCCCACGCGGTGAACGGTTCTTCGATCTGCTAATGCTGTGTTTTACTTATGCTCTTCATCCACAACGACGCCGTCGGTGTCCAGCTCCTCGTGAGCAACATCTGCAGAAACCTTGCGGGTTTCCTCCACGGTTTCCTTGCCCAGGGAGATTTTCTCCACCGGCACGGAGGTCTTGGTCACATTCACCTTGTCTGCATACAGGGTGACGGAGGCGTCGTCTTCAGCAATGGTGTGCTCACCGAGCTGCGCAGCTTCCTCCTCAGAAATGGGGGTGCGCTCAACGCGTACCTCTTCACGGCTGACGGGAACCTCAATGGTGCGGGTTTCGTGAACCACATACTTGCGCAGACGAGCCTTGCCAACAGCTTCGCGCTGAGTGTCAGCAGTCAGGCGCTCCTCGGAGAGGATGAGCTCATTGTCGGCAGAGGTCGTGTTCGAAGCGGTGTGTACCTCCTCGCGCTCCTCGGGCTGCTCCGTGGTCTGCTCAGCGTCCACGTAGCTGGTCTTGGACTCAACCTCGGTCAGTCCGTAATAGGTGTAGAGCTCCTTCTGGTCTTCCGGCTCCAGGAGGGTGTCCTCAGAAATCTGAGGGGCATCCTTGACGAGATCCTTGGCGAAAGCCAGGGTGACCGTCTCGCCGTCGAAGGAGTGACCGCGCAAAGGCACGAGGGAAGAGTTCATGCCGAACAGGCCGTGGCTCACCTTGATGAAGTCAGGCTGTTTGCTGGCCTCATTGATGTAGACGTCCTCAACACTGCCAAGCTTGTCTCCATTGACGTCGTAGGCGGTGGCGTCCAGGAGTTCGCGGATCTGATGTTCGTTAGCCATTTTCAATCATCCTTTGCTGATTATTCGGTTTTGCTTACGAGTTACACGCTAAGGGGACGCGGAGGGATTTCGCCACCGTGTGTGGCTTCTCGCGGCCTGTTGTGAAAAATATGGAAAATGTCACAATGCACTATGAGCTGTGGAAACGGTGAATTTAGAAACATTTGAAGTGTGAAGGTTTAGTTGTGTGGCAATTGTCACGTACCCTCTGGAGTCCTATATTTGGTGTGTTTCTCGGCTCACAGACAGGCTGAGATGAAAGGAGACCCCATGCCTGCCCACCCAGTGATGAGCACCCTGGAACGCCTCAACCGTCAGCCCATCTCCCGACGAGTTCTACGCGCGCTTCACTCCTGGCCGCGCATCATTCAGGGCACCCTCGCCGCTGGCATGGCCTTTTGGGTAGCAGGGCACCTCTTTGGTCACCAGCAGCCCTTCTTCGCTCCTATGGCCGCACTCATCATGATTGGTGCCACCTCCGCAGGGCGACTCAAGCGCGGCGTCGAACTGTCCATTGGCGCCACTCTGGGTGTGGCCGTAGGAGATTTAGTCATTGCCAACGTGGGCTCCGGTATCTGGCAAATCATGCTTGTGGTGGGAATCTCACTTTTCCTAGCGCCCCTGGTGAGCTCGGGAATCTTAGTCAGCAACCAGATGGCCATTGGTGGAATTCTCATCGCCACCATCATGCCCCCGGGCACTACTCAAGGTCCTGAGCGTGCCCTCGACGCCCTCATCGGCAGTGTTGTAGGGCTCATCATTGTGGCGTTGATTCCAGATTCCCCACTGAGGCAAAGCCGCAAAGAAATCTCCACCGTCCTAGGCATAGCATCCTCAGTCCTTCACGACGTCGCTGTCTCCTTGCGGAAGCAAGATTCTGAGGAACTATGGAAAGCCCTACGGGCAGTGCGCGGAACCCAGGCCACCATTAATACGATGATCGAGGCGGCCAAAAGTGGAGAAGAGAGCATCACCATTTCTCCGCTGATGTGGGTGATACGTCCGAAGATGAACACCCTGAATCGGATGCTTTCCTCCGTGGATAACTCCATTCGCAACGCCCGTGTGCTGGCGCGGCGGGCGGTTATTCTCACCGAGGATCACAACACCGCCAGTCAGGCTCAAATCGAGATCATCGAGGAACTGTCCGGGATTGCCAACTATATGTCTGAAATCTACGGCGCCAACAACATCTCCGAAGCCAGCAGAGTGCCGGAAGTAGTAAGAAGGCTGCGCAGTCTGGGTGCCAGACTCACCCCACAGGTAGTGGAAGGCGCAACGCTTTCTGAGTGGATGATTCTGGGGCAGTGCCGCTCCATTGTGGTGGATTTTCTTCAGACACTGGGGATGTCACGAGAATCCGCTGTAGCGGTGTTAGCGCCAACCTCCGCACATCCGGCGTTTCCACCAGAACTTTTCGACGCCGCTGGGCAACCTCTTAAGGACGTACAATCTGTGCGTCTCGAAGATGACGGTAGAGCACCGCACGTTTAAGAGGGCGCTTGTGCTTCACGCCGTCGATAGTAAGAGCAATATCCCGCCCTCCAGCTTGGACGGCTCGCCCTTCAGCCAGGCTGGAAGGATCCGCCTGGCCGAGCTGGAGCTGGGAGAAGCGCACCAGGTGACGCAAGACTGGGTGCTCTGACCAGCTCTGGAGCTGCTGAGGTGCCACGCGCCAAGGTCCGTGGGGGGCGTCCTCGGATTCCAGGGGTGAGGTAAGCCGCAGGGCAGCGAGACCAGGGGCGTCGGTAGTGGGAACAATGCGGACTCCGAAAGCACCGAAGAAGCGGGCGTCGGTGGCTTCATGGCAGACAAGCTGGGTGTTATCAACCACGATTTCTCCAGTGAACTCGCGTCCTGAAAATTCGGTGAGAGATGCTGAACCTGCCACAGCAATGGCAGAATCTGAACGTATGAGGGGGGTGGGACGGGCAGGGGCTGTGCAGGCGAACTCTAGCGCCCCCTCCAGATCCGCAGACATATTCCAGGTGATAGCTGCCACGGAGGAACCCGTGGGCACAAAACCCACCTCCGCCCAGAGATAATCTGCACGCATCATGCGTGTGAGCACCGCCGATAGTGCTGCATCTGAGCCTATAACTACTACACGCAGCATCTCCTCGGGGTGCTGCGGTGCTGGTTGAGGAGCGCCCAGGTGACGTACCTCAGGCTGTCGAGCAATTTCATCAAGAGAGGGCGTTGGATCCTGAGGGAGGTGACGGGTGGCAGCCTCGTCCAGGAATCGGAGATCCTGACGGGACGGGATCTGGGGGAGGCGAATACTGTTGGGAACCTCAGTCCCACACGCTAAGACAAGCGTTTCCATGGGCGTGATGTTAGTCGAGAGTAAAGTCATCACCGGATAAGCCCAGCTTTTGAAGGAGACTCATGGCTGTCATCGTCGTCGTCGGAGCCCAATGGGGTGACGAAGGTAAAGGTAAAGCTACCGACATTCTCGGTGGCAAGGTGGATTACGTGGTTAAGCCCAACGGCGGTAACAACGCCGGACACACGGTGGTCGTAGGTGGTGAAAAGTATCAGCTCAAGCTACTACCCGCAGGGCTTCTCTCTGAGAATGTGACTCCCGTGCTGGGCAACGGTGTGGTTATTAACCTCGACGCGCTGTTTGAAGAGATTGACGGCCTGGAAGCCCGCGGAGCCCATGCTTCCCGGCTGAAGATTTCTTCCAACGCCCATGTGGTAGCGCCCTACCACCAAACGATGGATCGCGTTCAGGAACGTTTCTTAGGCAAGCGCGCCCTGGGCACCACGGGACGCGGTATTGGTCCTACCTATGCTGATAAGGCCACCCGCATTGGTATTCGCGTCCAGGACATTTTTGACGAATCCATCCTTCGTCAGAAAGTGGAATCTGCACTGGCCGTGAAGAACCAGATTTTGGTGAAGCTCTACAACCGCGCGGCCATTGACCCCGACGAGGTGGCAGATCACCTCCTCAGTTTTGCAGACAGACTGCGCCCTATGGTGATTGAAAGCGAGTATGAGCTGAACAAAGCCCTCGATGAGGGGAAGTCCATTCTCATGGAATGTAGCCAAGCCACCATGCTGGACGTGGATCATGGCACTTATCCCTTCGTGACCTCTTCTAACCCCACTGCGGGAGGGGCGGCCGTCGGCGCGGGAATTGGTCCAACTCGTATTACCAGTTCTATGGGCATTATCAAGGCGTACACCACCCGCGTGGGTGCCGGGCCGTTCCCCACAGAACTCTTTGATGAGTGGGGTGAGTATCTTCAGCGCGTGGGCGGTGAAGTGGGTGTGAATACGGGGCGTGTGCGTCGCACCGGCTGGTATGACTCCGTGGTGGCCCGCTACGCCACCCGTGTCAATGGATTTACGGATTTGTTTGTCACCAAACTGGACGTGCTCACCGGCATTGGTGAAATCCCCATCTGCGTGGCCTATGACGTAGACGGCACTCGTTACGAGGAAATGCCCGCCTCCCAGTCAGATTTCCACCACGCTAAGCCCATCTACGAAACTATGCCTGCCTGGGATGAAGACATCACCGGCTGCACCACCTTTGAATCCTTGCCCACCAAGGCACAGGACTATCTGCGGCGTCTAGAAGAGCTCTCCGGTTGCCGTATCTCCTATGTGGGTGTTGGGCCGCGCCGGGATCAGACTATTACCATCCACGACGTCCTCCAAGGCGAGTGATGCGTGCTCTCATCCTCGGCAGGGGCGAGGCATTGTCCCGTTTATGGGGGCTTGCCACCTAAGCCACGCTGGCTCCTGCCGAGACGGTGTTTCTACTCTTGCTCACGGGAGTGCTTCAGCATATCCTCCCACTCCACATACTTCTTGCGCTCACGGCCCTCAGCCTCACCGGCTGAGCGCTCTGCTGCGTCCAAGTTGTGCCAGCCTTCCCAGGTGGTGTACTCAATTCCGCGTGACTGCAACAGAGCGGGGAAATCCTCCAGGTCACGCTTTGAAGCAGGTGTCAAGGCGCCGTTGTCCCAGTCGGTCACCAACATCTCAATGCTGGTCTTGGCGTCGGACTTGGTGTTTCCAATGAGGCCCACCGGCCCGCGCTTCACCCAGCCTGTTGCGTAGAGCCCCGGTAGTGGAGTTCCATCTGGATTAATAATGTGGCCGCCGTCGTTGGGGAACACATTGAGTTGGGTGTCCCAGGGCAGTGAGGAGAGCGGCTCTGACCTGTAGCCCACCGCGGAGTACACTGCCTCCACCGGCCATACTGTGTACTTTCCGGTGTTGGTCACCGATCCTTTCCCATCGAGTTGGGTGCGTTCGGTCTTGAAACCGATGACGTGGCCGTCCTCTCCCAGAATCTCTACCGGGGACTCAAAGAAGTGAATGTAAATCTTGTGCGGGTTGTTCTGCTCGTCCCGCATGGCGTAGTGCTCCAAGGTTTGGCACACCAAATCCACTGACTTGGATTCGCGCCGGGCAGTGATGGAAGCTTCGTCGTAGTCAATATCTTCCGGGTCCACGATTACCTGGACAGACTCGGGGAGATCCAACTCTTTGAGCTCCATCGGAGAGAACTTCGCCTGCGCCGGTCCGCGCCGTCCGAAAATGTGGACTTCTTTTGCCTGGTTCTTCTGGAGTGTGTGGTACACATTGTCCGGAATCTCAGTGACGTGGAGTTCGTCGGCTGTTTTTGCCAGCACACGTGAAATATCTAGTGCCACGTTGCCTACGCCCACCACGGCAACTCTCTCAGCACTCAGATCCCACTGACGCGGGAAATCTGGATTGCCGTCATAAAACCCCACAAGCGACGCCGCGCCATAGAACCCTTCAAGGTCTGTGCCGGGAACCTGCAGATCCCGATCTTGGGTGGCTCCAGTGGCAAACACAATGGCGTCGTAGTAGTCGTGGAGTTCCTCCACGGTGACGTCTTTGCCCACCTCAACATTTCCTAGGAGGCGGATTTCGGGCCGATCCATCACTCGGTGGAGGGCTTTAATAATTCCCTTGATGCGCGGGTGATCTGGCGCTACTCCGTAGCGGATGAGTCCGAAGGGGGCGGGTAGCCGTTCTATAAGGTCTACCTGGACATCGAGGGAGGATTTCACCAGCAGTTCGGAGGCATAAATCCCAGCTGGGCCGGCTCCTACAACAGCAACGCGCACGGGTGATTGAGGCATAGTCTTCCTAACGTTGTAAACAGATCGGTATGGAAAAAGTAGTCTACTCGGTCTATTCCAGATTTCTCAAAACCGAAATACATTACAGCCGTATGATAACCCGCTACTATCAAACGAGAATGTACCCTCAGAAAGGATCAGGATGTCGCAGAAATCTGTTGTCAGTACTGAAGCTCAGATTCCGGATCTCGAGGCTGCCACCGGGCTGCCCACGGTAACCATAGAGCACCCTGATCTTAGTCAGCTCCTCGCAGCCTATGAGGATAGTCCCGCACTCATTCAAGCCACCGGCTCCATCCCTTTCGACGCCGCTCTGGCCGCAGCCCTGGGTGCCCCCCTCGTTCTTGACACCACTGGTGTGACTGGGCAGTTGAATCGTCAGGAAGCTGAACGCCGTGGGGCAACAGTTATCCCGGCGGAGGGCGACGTCGTTAAGGAAGTACAAGAAACCACTGTTACCCTGCAGGTGTCCCCGGAGTCTTTTGAGCGTTTCCTCACCAAGAAGGCTGCGGCCTCGGGAGCACATATCGTCTTGCCGGAGGGCGAGGATGACCGTATTCTCACCGCTGCCGCACACCTTAAAGGCATTGTGGAGCTTACTGTCTTAGGGGATGTGGACGCTATTACCGCCCGTGCGCAGGAGCTGGGGTTGGATTTGTCAGAGGTACATCTGGTGGATCCCTCCCAGGACCCGCGCGCCGAGGAGTTTGCTAAGGCCTTTGCTGAGCTACGCAAGAAGAAGGGGGTGACTCTAGAGCAGGCTCGGGAGACCATGAAAGACATCTCCTACTTTGCCACCATGATGATTCAGCTGGGCTACGCAGACGGCATGGTGTCTGGGGCGGCCCACACCACGGCGCACACCATTCGCCCAGCGTTGCAGGTGATTAAGACAGTGCCTGAGGCTTCTATTGTGTCCTCCATCTTCCTTATGGTGTTGCCAGGCAAGCTGTGGGCTTTCGGGGATTGCGCAGTAAACACCAACCCCACCGCCCAGCAGCTCGGGGAAATTGCCGTGGTATCTGCGCGTACCGCCGCCAGCTTTGGTATTGATCCCAAGGTAGCCATGCTCAGTTATTCCACCATTGATTCCGGCTCTGGTCCTGATGTGGACCGTGTGCTGGAGGCCCTGGAACAGGCTCGTACCTTAGATCCGGCGTTAGTGGTGGACGGGCCTCTCCAGTTCGACGCCGCTGTCACCCCGAAGGTGGCGCAGAAGAAAGCCCCGGATTCCCCCGTGGCTGGGCAGGCTACGGTGTTTGTTTTCCCGGATTTGGAAGCCGGTAACATCGGGTACAAGGCAGTGCAGCGCACGTCCGGGGCGCTGGCCATCGGCCCAATTTTGCAGGGGCTTCGCAAACCCGTCAATGACCTGTCCCGAGGTGCGACGGTGCCGGACATTGTAAACACAGTTGCGGTGACCGCTATTCAAGCAAAGGGGTAAAGACATGACTCATGTGCTGGTACTCAATTCCGGGTCTTCCTCCCTGAAATTCCAGGTGAGAGATCCGAAATCCCATACTGAGGATGCCCCCCTGGCCGCCGGTTTAGTGGAACAGATTGGCGAGGACCAAGGGCAGATCACGCTGAAAACGGGCGGGGAGGCCTTTACTCTCACCGCACCCATTCCAGATCACGGTGTGGGCTTAAAAATGGCCTTTGAACTCATGTCAGATCATGGTGTGGGGCCAACACAGGTGGATATTGTGGCCGTAGGACACCGTGTGGTTCACGGTGGCCTGGTGTTTGCTGAACCAGTAGTGGTCAATGACGTTGTTCTCGATATGATGCGGGGACTCATTCCGCTGGCACCTCTGCATAATCCCGCTAACATTGAGGGCATTGAGGTGGCACAGCAGATTCTGCCCGATATTCCGCACGTGGCAGTGTTTGATACGGCGTTCTTCCACACATTGCCCCCAGCCTCGGCGTTGTACGCGATTAACGCGGAGGTGGCCTCCGAATATGGGATTCGCCGCTACGGTTTCCACGGCACCAGTCATGAGTTTGTGTCCCAGCAGGTCCCGGGTCTGCTGGATTTGCCCCCGGAGGCTGTCAATCAAATCACCCTCCACTTAGGCAATGGGGCCTCTGCGGCAGCCATTTCCGGCGGTGCGGCGGTGGATACCTCGATGGGGCTCACCCCCTTGGCCGGGCTGGCTATGGGCACCCGCTCGGGGGATATTGACCCCGGCATTGTGTTCCACTTGGTGCGCCAGGCCGGTATGAGCATTGACCAGATTGATGAGCTGTTGAATAAACGCTCGGGCGTAAAAGGTATCTCTGGGGTCAATGACTTCCGAGCTCTTCGAGCTCTCATTGAGGAAGATAATCAAAACGCGTGGTTGGCCTACAACATTTACATCAACCAGCTGCGGCGTTTCATTGGGTCCTACATGATTGAGCTTGGGCGCGTCAATGCCATCACATTTACCGCTGGGGTAGGCGAGAATGATGCCGGTGTCCGTGCCGACGCCCTCGCTGGCCTGGAGATGTACGGTATCAAGCTAGACCCGGAGCGCAATGCTCAGTCTAACGACGGCCCGCGTGAGATCTCGGCGGATGACTCCCTCATCAAGGTGTTTGTGGTTCCCACCAATGAGGAGCTGGCAATTGCCCGCTATGCAGCCCAGGCTGCCGAGGGGTTTATAGCCAGGTGACCGGGCGCACCTGGTTGGCCATGTCTATCAGTTGATAGCGGTGCCGCGCGAAGGGGGATTGGCGCGCCAGAATCCTCAGGTTTTCGGAGAGGCCTTCCCGCAAGCCCAGCTGGGTAAAGGAGTATTCAAAGAGGTTGGTGTTTGCTGCGGCCTGCTCTAAGCGGTGTTCCCTCAGATAGTTCAGTCCGGCGGAAATCACCGCAATTTTCATCTGCCAGAAGCGGGACTCATTGGTGGGGATTTCCTCCAAGCGTCGCGCAGCCCGGCGAATTCTCGGTTCCGTCAGGGTGTCACTCACCAGCTGAATGATGCTGGTGAGCTGAGCCAGCCTGTGATGCTTAGACGTGACGGACACTTTATCCAAGGCTCGCACCGCCATTTCTACCTGCCCTTCGGCCATGAGCATTCGCGCTAACCCAAAGGCAGAGGAGACAGTTGTGGGGTTGGTTCGCCACACCAGCCCGTAGAGACGGATGGTGTGGAACCGCAAAATCTCGGGGTCACGGGTGGTATAAGACCAGCGCGTCAATTCGGCAAAGGTTTCCCGATCCAGGTTGTGCAGGTTGCTGTCCAAAAGCGCGGCGGCGTGAACAGTGGCGTCGTTCAGGAGGGGCTGGGAGGCATATCCATCCTGCTGTTGAATGAGCTCAGAGACGGCCGCCAACGCCAGTTTGGGCGCCGATTCCCCCGGCAGAATGGCAAACACCTTGTTGAAGTGCCGTTGGGCCTCCGCGGAATCATCCATCATGAGGTCCACCACCCCGTAGTACCAGTGAAAGCGCCAGTCATGTCCAATGGTGGGTCGTAGTTTCTCCAACCACTCCCGCGCCTTTTCTGGCATTCCCACGTCCAGCATGGAGCGCACAATCCCCAAAGGGATTTCCACCGAGCCTGGGTAGGTGGGCATGGCGTGCATCAGGGTGTGAAGTGTCTCCTGGGGCTCCACATAAGAAGTGCCACTCATCATGCTGGCCGCGACATCCGTGGTGTCCGGGAGAGGTATGGATAGGGCAGGCACAATCTCTGCCGCCGTCAGCTGTGCCTCACGCTGGATACCGTCCAAAAGCTGGTCTGTGCGAAACACCATGTGTTTAGTGCCAAAGGTGGAGCGCTGCGGGGAGAGCAGGGAGTGTTGCGGAGGAAACTGCCGGTTATCTCGGATAGCCAGAATCTCCCTTAGCACCCCGTAGAGCTGGGTGCGCAGTTCCGCCACGCTGCTAAAACGTAGCTTCGGATCCGGGTTGGTGGCGCGTCGCAGGAAACGGAAGAAGGACAGGTAGTGGCGAAACAGCGGCTCGTCCAGTGGATCTGGAAGCTCACTGGCATACGCCCCGTCTACCACCTTGAGGTGGACAGTCAGAGCCGCCAGGGTTCGCCCAATGGTGTAAATATCGCTGGCCACGGAGGGTCCTTCAGTGGCCACCTCCGGGGCCTGAAAGCCTTTCGTGCCGTAGATGTACCCAAACGCCCCAATTCCAGTGATGGCACCCATATCAATGAGCTTGACTTGATCCTCTGCCAGGATGATGTTCTCCGGTTTGAGGTCGTTATACACCACCCCGCGCGAGTGCAGGTACTCCATCGCATGAAGCACCTCCAGGATGTACCCAATGGCCAAGTCCACCGGCAGTACTCCGCCGTCATACTCTGCTGCTCTATCCCTGAGCGACGGCCCTCCCACGTACTCCATCACAATGAATCCGCCCTCTTGGCGGGGGTCGTCGATAAAGTTATAAATTTTGACAATTCCTGGGTGGGTCATATCTGCCAGGAATTCACGTTCTGCGGTGGCGGCAGCTTTGTCATGCTCGGAGGCGGTTTCCTGCATTCCTTTGAGCACCACGGTGCGCCCAGAGACGTTCCTATCATGCGCCAGGTACACCCACCCCATTCCACCGTGGGCAATAACGCCGAGGATTTCGTACTGGTTTCCTACAATGTCCCCCGGTGTGAGTTGCGGCGTTCCTAGGTTGAAGTCCGTGTCCGGGTTCTTCAGCCTGCTTTCTGGCTCCACAATGCTCACAAATGGCAGTGTGACCATACCGTCAGCCACGCTACGCCCGCTGCGCTGGGTGTTGCGTCGCTCCCGGAAGGTGGAGAGTGCCTGGCGTCGGGACCTCGTGGAGGGGTCCTCCGTCAGAAGCACAGGGAACTCGTCCTCATCCTCCGCGAAGGGGTCAAAACGTACCGCTGTGGTGCCGGTGTCAGTCATCTCAGCTCCTGTACTGGTAGGCGGGCGGCCCGGAGGTGGGTAGGTAGGCAGAGAACCACTTGTTGTAGAGGCGCCACCAGGTGCCGTCCCGTCTGATTCTCTCAAGGGAGGCGTTAATCTGCCGGATAAGGTCATCCCCGTTGGCCCGGTCTGTGTTGTGGGCGGTGGCTATGGCCCAGTCACTGCTGGCCACGGAGGTGCCCACGATATGTGTGGTGGGGTCTTGGGCGGCAAATCCAGTGAGAATGATGTCATCCGTGATAATGGCTTCTGTCTGGTGTTGTTGGAGCGCGAGAAGGCAGTCTGACCAGCTACGTGTAATCAGGACGGGAGATTGCGGGGCATAGGTGCGTGCCGTGTCCACGCTCATAGAGCCCTCCACCGCGCACACTGTCCTCCCTGGCAGGCTGGAGAAGTCTGTAATGGGAGAGTTGCGCAGCGTAAGAATACGCATACTGGTGTGCAGGTAGGGGATCGAGAAGTTCACTTGTTGTTGCCGCAAAGTGGATACGGACATGGAGCGAATCACCATATCCACGCTGGAATTTTGGAGTGCTGGAATACGGTCACTGCTGTCTAGAAACCGGAATTCTGCTTTGTCTGGATCTCCCAGTAAATCCCGTGCAATCTCTCTGCCCAGCTCCACTTCAAATCCAGTGAGTTCCCCGGTGACGGCGTCTCTATAGGCTGTGAGGTTCTGGGACTGATCCACTCCTATCAGGAGCGTTCCGCGCTGTGTGATTTCTGGAGCCACGCTGTCCAAGGACACCCACCCCTGAGGTGCCAAGGAGCGTGCCGTGGCCACCTCCAACGCCTGCTTGTGGGGAGGCTGACCTGCTGGTTCACGATATGCCCCCGGTGGTAGCGGTTGAACCAGAGGAGCTACCTGCTGAGTGGATTCCGGTGCGGATTCCGCACAGCCCACCGTAGCCAGAGCAGCCATAACAGCCACCACAGCCTTGCGGTGTTGTCGTTGTCTTTCACCAGCACACCAGCGCATCATAGGTACTCCTGGAGACGTGGACGGATACCTAGCCACACGCTAATCACGGACAGCACAGAGAGCACCACCATTCCCCCCGACAGTGCCGAGGACGCCCCCAAGCCAGCGGCAATGGAGGATCGCATGGAGCTTCTAATCTGGTCAACAAGTGTTTCTAGGGCCTGGTCTAGCTGTGAAAAACTCTCCGATGTCCTTATCGACGCCGCGTTAACCTCCTCATAGTTCCCGGCGTCCAGCGCCTGCGCCAAACTCTTGTGCGCCGCTGTCCACTGCTTGAGAGCCTCCTGGGCGTGATTGACCGGGTTGGGGAACTCCTCGGCTGCGGAAGTCAGGGCGTCGTCAAGGGAAGTGGAGGCCCGGGAGAAGGATGTTCCGGCGTTAGTGATGGCCTGACGTCGTACTAAGGCCATTGTTTCATCTGTGTGAGCGCGCTGCGCTTCGGTGCGTGCGGCAGTGAGGGATTGCCACGGTACCTGGGCGGAGTTGAAGGAGCCTACTTGCCAGGTGGCAATGTTACTGGTGGCCACCCACAGCGTGCCTACTGCAAGCAGGATGGTGGCCACGGCGAAACCTCGGTTGATACGTCGGCGGGTGACACGCCACAGCCACCATTGCGCCAAGAACAGCATGGCTAGGGCGAAGAGTAGACCAGCGAAGGGCAGCAGCTGGGGGCGTGTGAGTCGGCGTTGTTGTTGGAACACCTCCCGGCTGGTGCTGTTGAAGAGCCTGTCTGCTGTGGGCAGGATAGTGCTGTTCATCAGCTCAGCAGCCTCTGCCATATACGCCACGCCCACGGGGTTGCCTGCGCGGTTGTTTGCACGGGCTGATTCCACCAACCCGCTGTAGATGGGAATATAGCGTTGAATGGTGAGCAGATCATTGTGCTGCTTGTCAGCCAGTACCACCGCAATCTCTGTGAGCGCAATCATGGCCTGATCCATGTTTTCCTGGAAGTCGGCGCGCGACTGCGCGGATTCCGCCCCGGCTTGCACAATTCCGGAGGTGGCCAGCGTGTTAGCAGAGGAGAGTGCGGAGTAGAGCGTCAACGCGGAACTGGCGGTGGGCTCGGTATCGTTCAGAAGAGTGTTGAGAGATTGCTGTCTGAGAGCCGTAGGCGCGGACATAGCAAATCCGCTACCAGCAATAATAAGGCTGAGCAGGACGCACATGAGCGTCATCAAGCCTGGAGTGGTGCGCAGGAAAGACATAGAGCTACGAAGCTTCTGCATCGGCTTTTGCCTATCCAGCAGTCCACGCCAGCCACGCGAGCGCTTGTGAGCTTCGGCGGTATCGTACAACTGGTCCACCCAGGCGTCACGATTTTCCCCGGAAGACGGTTGCTGAGCCTGCACACCTTCACCATAGCGAAGTTCACCCGTCTTAGTCGGTATAGGCTGGGGGTTGTGTTAGGAGACGGGAACGGGTGGTCTGCTGGTCCGGGAAACACTGTGCGGTGGGGGAAATACGGCGCCGCCGGTCTTTTCCTGGTGGCCTCAGGACGGGTTTTGCTGCAACATCGTGCGCAGTGGACTCACGGTGGTGGACGCTGGGCACTGCCGGGTGGGGCGCGAGATTCCCATGAATCACCTACCGACGCCGCCCTGCGCGAGGCCCGGGAGGAAACCTCTTTGGACACCACCTTGGTGGAGCCCCTCCAAGAGATTGTGACGGCGGGGCCGTATCCTGGGGATCCCACCCGGCCGGATTTGTCGAGCGGATGGACGTACACCACGGTGATTGCCCGTGCCCAATCCCCGCTGCCCACGCAACCAAATGAGGAGTCCGCGGAGTTACGGTGGGTGCCGTTGGACCAGGTGGCGTCTCTGGATCTTCTTCCCAGCTTTTCCGAGGCCCTCCCGCGTCTGCTCGCCGCAGTGGAATCTACTGACCTACACTAAGGCGCATGATTCACGTTCGCGGATTGACCAAGAAATTTGGTTCTACTCTTGCCGTCGATAACCTCAGCTTCGATGTGCGCCCAGGAATTGTGACCGGGTTCCTCGGGCCCAACGGTGCTGGGAAGTCCACCACCATGCGCATGATGTTGGGTTTGGACATCCCAGATTCTGGGTCTGCGCTTATTGACGGGCGTCGATACGTGGATCTGAAAAAACCACTGACCACAGTGGGTTCTTTGCTAGACGCTGGGGCGCGCCACCCGAAGCGCAGCGCCCGTAATCATCTGCGGTGGATTGCTGCGGCCAACAATCTTCCAGAACGGCGTGTGAACCAGGTGCTGAAGCTGGTGGGGCTGTCAGATCAGGGCAGTAAACCTGCAGGGGGCTTTTCTTTGGGTATGGGACAGCGTCTGGGGTTGGCGGTAGCGCTCCTGGGGGATCCGGCGTACCTGGTGTTAGATGAGCCGATTAACGGGCTGGACCCGCAAGGTATCAAGTGGGTCAGGGACCTGCTGCGTTCCCTGGCAGCGGAAGGCCGCGGTGTGTTGGTGAGCTCTCATCTGCTCTCTGAGATGTCCATGACGGCAGATCATCTGGTGGTCATTGGCAGGGGGCGCCTGATTGCGGATATGCCCACGCAGGAGTTTGTGGCGCGTAATTCTCAGTCCACCGTGGTGGTGCGCACCCCTGAACCCCAGCGCCTTCATGACCTGTTTGCCAACAATGGCATTATGTTCCAGCTAGTCCAGGACGCCAATGGCAAAACGGCCTTTGAGCTCAACGGCATTGACCCAGATCAGATCGGGGATTTGGCGTATTGTGCGGGCATTCCGCTCAGTGAGCTCACACAGCGCCGAGCCTCCCTGGAAGAGGCGTTCATGCACATGACGGATACGGCCGTGCAATATCGAGCAGGAGAGAGGTAACCAATGCTGCCTGTACGTTCTGAATGGCTGAAGTGGTCCACCACAAAGGGTCTGTGGGTGTCCACTGGTGTTTTCCTGCTGTTGTATCTCGTGGTGATGGGCGTCATGGGCCGGTTTATCGACCAGACCTCCCCACAGTATGTAATCTCTGGTCAGTCCTTGGTGGGCTATATGCAGCTCTTCGGTTTTGTGGTGGTGGCTGTGCCCGTACTGGCGATGGTTACCCAGGAGTACCGCTACCAGTATCAGCAAACTTCTTTCTTGGCCACTCCCCGTCGCTATCGAGTTGCGTTGGCTAAGCTCCTGGTGGCAGTGCTGTGGTGGGTTCTGGTTGTCTGTGTCAGCTATCTTCTAGGGCTTCTTGTGTTCAAGCTTTTTGCTGCCCCAGACATCATGGATGGCTACAGTTTTTCCGAGGATCAAGACATTGTCCGCACACTATGGGGACTTCCCTTGGCGACGTCCCTGTATGTTGCGCTGGTGCAGGGGGTGGGCTGGCTCCTTCGGAAACAAGGTGGGGCTTTGCTGCTGATTGTGGCCATGCCTTTCGTGGTGGAGCCGGCAAGTGGGCTGATTCCTAAAATTGGGGATAACATTCCCCAGTATCTTCCTTTCCGGAATATGTACGCCTTTCTCACTGGTGTTCCGCAGTACAACGGTTTCTCTATCTACGGCAGTCTGGCCTATTTTGCGGCCTGGGCTGTGGTGGTGTTTGCCGTGAGTATGTATGTTCTCCAGCAACGCGACGCCGGCTAGTCCTACTGAAGCGCGGAGGTGAGCTTGAAGGCGTTATCAACATAGCGCCGAAGAATACCGCGCTTCTCCCAGCGCTCCACGGTGAGCTCTTGACTGACCGCCAGGTAGTTGTGTGCCAGTGTGTGTAGCTCACCTTTAAGGGAGCCCCTCACAGCCAGCAGTGTCATCTCATAGTTGAGGCCAAAACTGCGCATATCCAGGTTGGAGGACCCAAAAGCCCCCAGGGAGTTGTCTGTGCCCGGGTCAATGAGCACAAACTTGGTGTGCAACACATAGGGCTGGGGGAATTGGAAGATTCTTACTCCCGCCTCCAGAAGCGTTTGGTAGTAGGCGGATTGTGCGTGGTGGACCATGAGTTGATCTCCCTTTTCACTGACCAGGAGAATCACCTCTACTCCGCGGTAACAGGCGGTGGTAATAGCTTCCAGCAGGGATTCATCAGGAATGAAATAAGGGCTACAAATAATGATCTGCTCGGTGGCGTTATACACCAGGGAGTTAAACATTCTCAGGTTCGGTTGGGTGGTAAATCCCGGCCCTGAGGGGATGAGTTGCACCACATTGTTCTGGTCGGCGTCGTCACGGGGAACAGGGAGGGTACCCTGCGGAGCGGAGTATTCCAGCACCTCACCAGATTCGGTGAACCAGTCCACCGCGAAGAGCATATTGATGGAGCCCACAATAGGTCCGGTGAGCTCCGCCATAGCATCCACCCACTGCAGACCCTTCTTTCTGTTTTTAGACAGAAGATAACTGCGTTCAATGAGGTTTTGCGAGCCCATGAACGCCACTTTCCCATCCACCACCAGCAGTTTTCGGTGGTTGCGCAGGTCAGGTCTGCGCCACCTCAAGCGCCACGGCGCCAGCGGCAGCATGAGGCGATAGGGGATTCCCGCGTGGCGAAGGCGTTGTCCCAGGGAGAAGTAGCCGGGGTATTTCAGGCTTCCCACCTGGTCAAAGAGCACACGCACTTCCACTCCGCGTGCAGCTGCACGTTGCAGTGCTCGCATCACACCATCGGTGGCCTCATCCCACGCCAATATGTAGGTTTCAAGGTGAACGTAGCTTTGCGCTGTGTCAATGCTTTCCTCCATGCGCTGCAAGATACGTGTGTAGTCCCCAATAAGCCCCTGACAGCGGCCGGTGACCGCTGGCATCTGCGTGAGCTGACGGTTGAGATGCACAAAGGTTTCCACAGAACTATCCAGGGTCATGCCCTCGGGATAGTCCGGTATGTTCTCGTGGATGTCATCAATCTGGTCGCTGGCTTCCTGCTGAATCCTGTGGCGCCGACGGTCGATGTAGGGGCTGCCCATGAGTAGGAAGAGGGGCAGTCCCACAATGGGAACTAGCAGAATGATGAGCAACCAAGCGGTTGAGGACGATGGGCGGCGTCCTTCGGGGACTAGCCCAATGGCCGCTATTTTGATGCCGTAGTCCAGGACGGGGAGAATCATTTCCCAGTTGTTCATGATTGATACTCCACGATGACGGGAAGATGATCAGAGGCGCCTTTCCCGGAGCGTTCAGCGCTGTCCAGGAAGGAGTCCCTCACACTGCAGGCCAGCGCTGGGGAGGCCAGCTGGAAGTCAATTCGCATTCCTTCGCCGCGCTGATAGCGCCCCTGCTGGTAGTCAAAGTAGGTGTAGCCTGGCGCTCCGGTGTCCACCAGGCCATCCTCCAGGAGTTGCGCAAACATTTGTCGCTCCGGCTCGGTGACGTGCGTGCGCCCCTCAAAGGCGGTCATATCCCAGACGTCCTCGTCCCTGGGGGCAATATTGAAATCCCCCACCAGGAGCAGTTTCTCCTCAGGGTTGCGCCTGAGCTCCTGTTGCACATAGGAGTGCAGTGCCCATAGCCACCGGATTTTGTAGTCATAGTGACGGTCTGTGATGGCGCGCCCATTGGGCACGTACAGGGACCAGATCTGCACCCCGCCGCAGCGCGCCCCCAATGCCCGCGCCTCCACTTTTTGAGGGGCCGGGGGTTTTTTATCAAACCCCGGCTGGTGGGGAAATTCCTTGGCGACGCCCTCTATTCCCACTCGTGAGATGAGTGCCACGCCGTTCCACTGGTTGTAGCCGCAGTGCGCTACCTCATAGCCCAGGTCGGTGAAGGCTTCGGTGGGGAAATTGTTATCTGTGCATTTAGTTTCCTGCACGGCCAGAACGTCAATGCGGTGGCGTGTGAGAAACGCCGTCATTCGCTCCACACGGCTACGCGCGGAATTGACGTTCCAGGTGGCAATGCGCATGGGCTCTAGATTACCTTCTGCGCATAGCGGTGACGGTGGTGTTCCTGGAACCCTAGACGTTGGTAGAGCCCCAGCCCAGCAGTGTTACTGCTGATAACTTGGAGATACGCGGTGTGGGCCCCCTGGCTTCGCCCCCAATCCAGAACCTGACTGCCCAGGTAGGTCCCTAATCCTTGGCGACGCCGCCCTTCCGCCACTTCCACTGCCGAATACCCGAGGTAGCCGTTGGTGATGGTGGCTCGGGTGATAGCGATGGTGGCGCCGGTGTTATCTCGCAGCCGCGCAAAGACCATCTGCCCGTCGATTTCTGTGCGCAGAAGCTCCAGCGCCTGTGGGGGCAGGGCTCTCCCCCTGAAGTGGTACAGCTGGAGCCAGGCTTCGTCGGGCTGATCTGCAATCTCCACGTGAATCTCTGAGGTGTCTACAGCTGCTGTTATGTCTGCGCTGTCTGTGGCAAGAGACTTGCTCATCACAATGATTTCCTGCCCCAGGGTCCATCCTGGCCCCGTCACCAAGCGTGCCAGGGGTTTGTGGAGCCGTTCCGGCACGAGCAGCCTCACCGGAAGATGGTGACGCCGGTAGAACTCCTCAATCTCAGAGAGGGGAATGGGATGAAATGCTGCCGAAGGCCCAAGCGGTGCCGCAGAGTTGGAGCGCTCCGTAATCCCATCTCCGGCACGCAGCAACCACTGCCCATCTGTAGACCAGCGGTGCTCAATACCTGGAAAAGCCTGCGCCGTTGCCACTTCCAACGCGCGAATCTCGCTGTTGCGCACCCGTTGAGGTGGCATCACCCGTAAGGCGTCAATCTCACGGCGGGGGAGAGGGTCGTCGTCAAGGAAAATGGTGTCTGGGGTAAGCCGCGTGACAACACCAATCTTTTCCCTGGTTCCCCATAGGACGCTCACGCGATCTCCCACCACGGGCGGTGCCCCGCGAAACAGACTAGTCTTCATGCCCAAAGGGATCCGGGTCCACTCCAGGAAGCCAGGTCAGACCGGGCGTGGTCCAGCCGTTATGCTTGATGTCCTTCTTGGCTTGGCGTCGCCAGCGTCCAATGAGGGTATCTGTGTAAACAATTCCCTCTAGGTGGCCACACTCATGCTGAAGGCAGCGGGCGAAGAAGCCATAACCCTGGATGTCCACGGGGTTGCCGTGCTCGTCGGTCCCGGTGACGCGCGCCCAGTCTGCTCGGCCGGTGGGGTAAAACTCGCCGGGAACAGAAAGGCAGCCTTCGTCATCGGTGCCGTCATCGGCGGGCATGGTCTCTGGGATTTCAGAGGTTTCCAGCACCGGATTAATCACCGCACCCCGGCGGTTCTTTTGCTGCTCAGGTGGCAGGGGGGTGCCGCCCGGCCCGGTGAGATCAGGGCAGTCATACACGAAAAGGCGTTTGCCCACCCCTATCTGCGGGGCTGCCAGTCCGACACCGTGGGCTTTGTCCATAGTCTCGTACATATCGGCAATGAGTTCAGCCAAGTCCTCTGGGGATTCGGTGACGGGTGCAGCCGGGGAGTGGAGAACTGGGTCACCAAAAATAACAATTGGACGGATGGTCATGGGGTTAAGTCTAAAGACCGTGGTTGGGTGTGTTGAAATAGTGGGGTGAGTTATCCACAGGATCCGGCGCAGTGCTCGCTGGAACAGTTCATGCCTTCTCAGCGTCCCACCTTGGGAGTGGAGTGGGAGATTGGCATTATTGATCCTGAGACGAAGGATCTGGTGGCCTTGGGCCCCGAGGTGGTGTCTGAGATTCAGGGCGCCGCCTGCAACGCCGCCGCGGAGGATGCCGCCGGCGCCGCTCGCAACGCCGCCGCAGATGCCATCGCCCAGCGTGTGAAGCTGGAGTTCCTCAAGAACACGGTAGAGCTGGTCACCGGGGTCTGCACCAACACCTCGGAGGCGATGGCGCAGCTCTCGGAGACCTTGGGCGCGGTACGTCAGCAGGTGGAGTCCCACGGGGGACAGCTGTGGGCCTCTGGTTCCCACCCATTTTCTGATTTCCGGGAGCAGCCCTTAGGGGATAAGCCCTCCTACCGGGAAATTATTGAGCGCACCAAGTACTGGGGCTCCCAGATGCTGATTTGGGGAGTCCATGTCCATGTGGGTATCAGCAATCAGGATGTGGTGTGGCCTGTTATTAACGCGGTGATGACGAAGTACCCGCATCTGTTGGCTCTCACCGCTTCTTCCCCGGCCTGGGAAGGAATGGACACCGGCTACGCCTCGAACCGCACCATGCTTTACCAGCAGTTGCCCACCGCCGGAATGCCGTATCAGTTCCAAAATTGGCAGCAGTGGCAGGATTTCATGCTCGATCAGACACGTTCTGGCGTGATTTCTCATACCAAATCCATGCACTTTGACGTCCGCCCGGCCTCTCGATTGGGCACCATTGAGGTTCGTATTTGTGATGCGCCCTCCAACCTGCGTGAGTTGGCCGCCGTGGTGGCTTTCACGCATTGCCTGGTGGTCTATTACGCACGCCTGGCAGAGGCTGGTGAGTCTCTGCCCACTCTCCAGCCTTGGCATGTGGCGGAAAACAAGTGGCGCGGGGCGCGGTACGGTTTGGATGCCCTGGTTATCACCTCGCGGGACACGCAGGAGAGCTGGGTGCGCGACGATACCGCCGATTTGCTCGATGAGCTGTACCCCATTGCTCAGGAGCTGGGTTGCGAGAAGGATTTGCAGCTGGTGGTGGATATTTTGCGTCGCGGTGCTGGCTGTGACCGTCAGCGTCAGTACTACCGGGAGATGGGCGGCTCCTGGCAGCGTGTGGTGGAGGAGACCGCTAAAGAGATGATCACAATGAGGTATCCGGGTGCTTAGTGATCAGGACCGCGAGATTCTGGAGTTCGAGAAGCACGCCAGTAGGAGTCGTGCCGTCAAAGAGGACGCAATCATCACCCAGTTAGGCATGACTCCCATCCGCTACTACCAGCGCCTTAACCGCCTTATCGACACCCCTGAGGCTGGGGAGCTCTATCCCGCCCTGGTGGTGCGTTTGCGCAGACTTCGCCTGCGGCGCGGTAGTAATAAACCTGGTATTGAGTAGGTGGGAGTTTAGACTGGGGGCTATGCCTCGCGATATTAATGATTCAGATAACTTAGCTGACTTTGACGATGAAGATTATGGCGTGCCCTACGAGGATGATTACGCCTACTCCGACGATGTCTCCAGGCGCGAGTCTGTAACATACGAGAATTCTTCCCTTGACGACGCCGCTCAAACTCCGGCCGCCAAACTACCTTTGCGCGCCATAGCTATGGTGCTTATTGCTGTGGCGCTGATGCTGGGCTTGTGGGGGATTTACGTGTCCACCCAGGGGGACAAAGAGGAGTCCGCATCCTCCGCTCCAAGTAACTCTACTGCGCAGACTGCGCCTGGAGCTGCCCAGAATAATGCTGCTGACCAAGGGAAACCTGGTGCCAATCCTGCTGAACAGGGCCAACCTGCTGAAAACCCCAATGGGAAACCTGGGGAGGAAGGCAAGGCCGCCACTGAGGGCGAGCAGAAGGATCAGGGCGCAGGGAAAGTCAATGTACTCAATAACGGTGGGGTTGCCGGTTTAGCTCAGACGATGGTGGATCAGCTGAATCAGCAAGGTCAAAACGCGCAGTTGGGTGCTCCGCTTGAGGGATGTCTCCCCGGTAACCTGTGCCAGGTGTATCTCCAGCAGAACACTGTGTTCTTTGATCCCAACACCCCTGGCGCCGAGGAGCGTGCTCGGGTTCTTGCAGATCAAGTGGGCGGTGTCGCTCGCGCTAATGATGGCACTGTAGGTGCCGCAAACCAGAACCCCAGTGACCTCACCTTAGTTATCATCAACCAGCCCTAGTACAACCTTGGAGAGGCAGGGGGGTACGGGCCAAGCGTACGGAAGAGCATAAAGACGGTTCGGGAGGCAGGGGGGTATT
>JAEYUQ010000016.1 GCA_023432405.1 Actinomycetes bacterium
TCCGACAGGGGAGCGGTTAAGCTCTCGGCGTTTTCGTACCATCGGTATTGAGCTTGGACGAACTTACGGCCTCCAAAACCTCGCCTATCTTCTTGAAGCCCCCTTCACCAGTTGCCGGGGTGAGCACCGTCTGCGCGGCGATTTCCTGAACGACGTCGCTCAGCGTGTCTCCTTTGCTGACGCCCCTCTCTATGCTGCTCTTCACGAGTCCATCTATGGAGGTAATCAGCCTGGGCCTACTGCATGGGCGGCCGCGCGAGTGCGGGAGGAGTTCGAGACGGAACTTACGGGTGAGCATATTTTCCCCTGGCAGTTTGAAGAAGACCCAGCGCTCATACCGTTTCGGCAGGTATCTGAGGAATTAGCTCAGCGAGAGAAGTGGCCTGCGCTCTACTGCCCGGAGGTGCTGGCGCAGGTGAAAATTCCGGCAGCAGCGGCGATCTATGTGGATGATATGTTCGTGCCACGTGAGCAGTCCGTCAAGGTTGCTGACCTTCTCGGAGTGAAAACATGGATTACTAATGAGTATCAACATGATGGTATCCGCTGTGATGGGGAGCGCATCTTTACCCGCTTAGATCAGTTGGCCGGTGAGCTCAGCGAGGGAGAGTAGGCTGTCGGTATGACTCCAGCGGAAATCGGAGAGCATATTGTGTTCTGGGATTCTCAGTTTGAGGTGTCCCAGGAGCACGTTCTTTCTGCCGAGATTCTCACCCAGGTATATTCCTCGTAACTGTTGCAGCCTGACGGAACGGTTGGTGGTTGTCAATGTATAGGTCGTCATTTTCCTCGCTACGTGAACGCGGTGGCAGAATTGGTTACCGTGGTACTCCAGTCGGTCGGTATGGGCGTGACACTCTCACATGGTTGGCTCTCCAGAGATACATGGGCTCTTACACCACTTACAACAGTGCTTGTGTATAAAATACTTAAGATAAAGTTAATATAAAAATATCTAAGGAAAAAACTGTATTGTAAGGCCGGTATCTAAATTGAAGTGCATCAAAATTATGGCAAGTAGTTTGATGCTTTGTTTATCTCAAAGTGCTGTAGCGAATGCATTTTCAATGACTGAGGGATATACTAGTTATAGAGAACTTGCACTTGCAACGATTGACTTCGAGAGCAGGAGCATGTGGATCCAGGTGTAGAGACTCCTGATCATATAGTGAATCGTATTATGGAAAATTACGGTGGTACTGATCTTTCTACCCTTCGTGACTCTGGAGAGATCTATGGGTTGAATATTGGATTTAATGAAGCGAAAACTTGTGCTCTAAATCCGTATGACTGTTTGCGAGCCCAGTCGGCAAGTCATGAATCTGCTCAAACTGCAGCTCAGAGATTTCCTTCAGCAGTAACTAATGATAATATACAGGATGCTTATAGGCATTGCCTGTGGCAAGCTTTAACCACGATAAGAGCAAATGCTCAGTTTGCACTTGAAATTGGCAATGCACATGAAATAGACCATCCTGGAACGGCTGAAGCCGCACATATGGATCAAGTAAATAATTCAATAGGTCGGAGCGTAGGTCTTCGACATGAGGGGGATGAGATTGGCGCAGCCAATGAGTGTTATTACAAGGCTGTAAATGGTGAGTTGATCACTATAGTGTAAAGAGTAGAAAATGCGTTTAAGTAAACATTATTCGTTAGTTGCCGTTGTTTTGGGAATTATTCTAGGCGTGGCAGCTTTCTATGTAGGTATTTTAATTTCAATAACAACCCCAGCCTTGTTTTTCTACTATGGTCTGCCTATATCTTTTATTGTGGCTGGATGTCTTGCACTCATTCTAGCTTGGTTCCGAAAGAAAATCCATGGAGCTATCAGTAAGTTATTTTACATTTCGTACTTTCTAGCCTTCATTGTTTCATGTTGTGTGTGGATATATGTGTTATGGGGGTATTCGTATATCGATTAGTCTAGCCGTAGAATGGCACTTCTATCACTACCGGTGTGCTGGGTAGCTCTCCCAATACTGCGAGGCACCCTCCGCAATGGCTGGTTTAAATAGCTAGCCTCGAAGAATGGGACACAATCGCTGCCTGTGTATTCAACGGGCGCCCTCTAGGGCAGGCGAGGGACGGCGTCGAGAAGCTGCTGGGTGTAGGGGTTGTGAGGGTGTGCCCACACCTCATCAATGGGCCCGCGTTCCACCACCTGACCGTGCTGCATCACAATGACGTCCTCGCACAAGTGCTGGGTGACCATGAGGTCATGCGACACAAACAGCAGCGCCACACCACGCTCCGCCACCAACTTTGCCAGTAAGTCCAACACCGTGGCGCGCACCGAGACGTCAAGGGCAGATACCGGCTCATCCGCCAACAAAATGTCTGGCTCCGAGATGAGCGCGCGCGCAATGGAGATCCGCTGGCGCTGCCCGCCGGAAAACTCGTGCGGGTAGCGTTGAAGGGCGGAATCATCTAAGCCCACCTCGGCTAAAACGGCGCTCACCCGCGCCCGCACGTCATCACGTCCAGCTCTCTGCCACAGTCCCCTGCCGCCTCGCCTCGGGGTGCCGCCTCGCCTCGGGGTGCCGCCTCCGCACCCCGAGGCACCAAGGCCACCCAGAACCCCACCCTTACTGCCCAGCGGTTCAGCAACTATCCGCTCAACCGTCATGCGGGGGTCTAGAGAGCCCGCCGGATCCTGGAACACCGCGCTGATACGCACGGCGTCGTCACGGTGGACAGTTCCAGAATCCGGAGTCTCCAGCCCGGAGAGAATGTTGAGCAGCGTGGATTTCCCGGCGCCAGATTCCCCCACCACGCCCAGGCGTTGTCCGGCGTGGACTGCCACGGACACATCCGATATGCGTCCCGACTTGCTTACTGAGTGTGCTTCCAGGAGCACCTTTGAGGTGGACACAGACGGGGTGCGAGGCTTTAACCGAGCTCCCGCCAGAAGGTGTTTGGTGTACTCGTGTTGTGGGTGAGTAAGAACCTCTTTGGTATCCCCGCGCTCCACAATCCTTCCCTGGTGGAGTACCAAAACCCGCTGTGTCACCTGGTAAATCAGTGGTAGATCATGGGTGATGAACAGCACCGCAGTGTTGCTGCGCTGGGTCAAGTCCACAATTAGAGACACAATTGTGCGCTGCACCGTCACGTCCAGGGCGGTGGTGGGCTCATCACAAATCAGCAGGTCAGGGTCATTGGCCAGCGCCATCGCAATCAGCACTCGCTGACGCTGCCCGCCGGAGAGTTCATGCGGATATGTCCGCGGCCTATCAACGCCCACCTCCTTCAACAGCTCCAGGGCTCTGGCCTGCGCGGTTCCCTTATCGACGCCGTGAATGGTCATCGCCTCCACCACCTGCTGACCTACTCGGTGAAGGGGGTGCAGAGCAGTCATGGGTTCCTGGAAGATCATGGCAATCTTCTTCCCGCGGATCTTCCGCAACACGGAGTCTGGCTGCACCAGGAGATTGCCGGAATGCCCCAGCTCTACCGAGCCGCCGAGGGGCAGGGTATCTGGGGTGAGCTTCATGAGGGCCAGGGCAGTCATGGACTTGCCTGAGCCGGATTCGCCCACCAAACCCACACGCTCACCGGGCTGAATCTGGAAGCTCTCGTTGAGCACAATATCTGCCACGCTGAGGTTCTGGACGTTGAGAAGAGTCATCGTGACCTCCGTTGGGTGGTGGGATCCAGAATGTCACGCAAACCGTCTCCCAGGAGGTTACATCCCAAAACGGTGAGCGCGATGGCCAGTCCCGGCCAGAGAGCAAGATGAGGGGCAGAGCCCAGGGAGGTTTGGGCGGATTGCAACATTCTGCCCCAGGAGGGGTCTGGCGGTGGAGTTCCGAGCCCCAAGAAGCTGAGAGCAGCTTCCGCCAGGATAGCCAAGGCAAAAGCCACTGTGGCCTGCACAATAATGAGAGCCATGATGTTGGGAAGAACGTGGGGAATAGCAATGGGCTGGTGTGCCAGGCGAGCTGCACGGATATAGTCCTGCGTCATCACCTGGAGTGTTCCGGCACGAGCTACGCGAGCAAACGCCGGAATTCCTGCAATACCGATAGCAATCATGGCGGTGAGTGTGGAGGGGCCGAAGACTGCTCCGCAGACGATAGCCAGGAGAAGTGCGGGGAAGGCCAAGAGTATATCTGCGCCACGCATGATGAGTGTGTCTAACCATCCGCGACGAATTCCAGCTGCAATTCCCAGAGGCACTCCGAAGAGGGCAGAAATTGTTACCGCAACCACACCCACGAAGAGAGTGATTCTGGAACCGGCCATAATTCGAGAAAACACATCACGCCCGTAGCGGTCTGTTCCGAAGAGATGCTGCCAACTGCTTCCTTGAAGACGCTCCGAAGGAACGGCGTGGTTAGGGTCATAGGGCAACCACACCAGGGAGACGAGAGCAAGGAGAAGAACCGCGCAGACTATGCTCCCGCCAATAATGACGTTTGCGCGTGGTCCTCGGGTGCTTCGTCGTTTACGGCTACCGGGTGATACACGGGTGTCCTTGGCGGGGTAAGCCTGGTCAGCTTCAACTGTCACTTCGTGCTCCCTTTCTGGTCAGCCACCCTGGGGTCTAACACCGTGTAGAGAATGTCGATGATGAGATTAACGGTGAGAGTAAACATCACCAAGAGCATGATTGTGGACTGCACCGTGATGAGGTCGCGGTTCGCCACGGCGTCGAGAAGGAGAGTACCTAAGCCAGGGATAACAAACACTTTTTCGATGACCACCGCTCCCACAATGAGCGAGGTCAGTTGCACTCCGGTGACTGTCAAGGTAGAGAGTGCGGCGGCACGCATACCGTGGCGGGTGAGGGTGTGCCACTCCGAGAGACCTTTGGCGCGCGCGGTGCGCATGAAGGGTTGAGACTGAATCTCTATGATTTCCGAGCGCACATAGCGCGAGAGAATCGACGCCTGAACTAGGGCAAGTGCAATGACGGGGAGAATGAGTCTACTGAGGAAACCCCAAAAATCTACTGCGGGAGGCACCCAGCCGTTGGCAGGAAGCCAGTCCAGGCGGACCGAAAAGAGGCTCACTAAGAAGATGCCGGCAAGGAAGCTGGGAACGGCTACGCCTATTTGGCTGAGGGCAGAAACCGCCACGCCGTCGGCATGGGAAGAACGGTGAGCAGCCCACATTCCCAAGGGAAGCGCAAGCAGGGTGGCCACAATAATGGCGCTGGCACAGAGAATGAGGGATACCGCAGCTCTATCCCAGATCAGAGGAGTCATTTCTTGGCCACTGGAAAGGGACACCCCGAAATGACCTGTGAGCAGGTCACCCATCCAGGAGAGGTATTGCACCGGGAGGGTGCGGTCTGTGCCGAGCTGCGCAGAGAGTTGAGCGATGGTTTCGGGAGTTCCTGAGATTCCCAGCGCCACCTCTGCAGGGTTTCCAGGAATGGCGCGCATGAGGATGAAAATACCTATGCTGGCTGCCAGGAGACTCAAGCAATAGCGCAGGATGAGACGCAGAATCCGTGGACATATACTCACTGGGCACGTCCCATCTCAGCGAGGGGGAGAGCATCCGTAATGGCGTTGGCGTTCACGCCGGTAACTCCAGGGGCAGTGAGCACAATGTTGGGAATGTTCAGAAGATTAGCTGCACCTGCAATCTCTAACTCACGACGCGCCGCCACCTTCATGTGGTCAATTTCCTCACTGGCTGGCCCTGAGTCTGCCGCTCGGAGTTCCTGTTGAAGGTAGTTGTCATCCACTCCGAGGTAGTAGTCAGGGCTTCCGAAGAAGGTGGGGAAATCTCGAGCTTCCACATGAGCAATGAGAGACATATCGTAGTCTTTGCGCTGCATTACTTTCGCCAGCCATACGGCCGGAAACTCGGTGGACTCTAAACGCACCTGAAAGCCCACATCTTCAAGCTGGGAGTAAATCAGTTCCGAAGCCTGCTGGGCATAGGGCAGGGAGGGTACAGAGATAGTAATGCTGGGGGTACGTCCGGCCAGTAATTCCCTGGCCTTCTGGGGGTCAAAGGGGTAGCGCTGTGCCTTGAAATACCACGGATCTGTTGGTGGAACGGGAACCCCGCCAGTATCGGTGGCTAATCCTTCGTACACCACCTGGTTGAGAGCCTCCCGATCCAGCGCATAGAGCACAGCCTGACGCACAGCGACGTCGTTAAAGGGAGCACGCTTGTTATTCATAGACAGCAGAAGTTCCCCGTTGGTGGTTCCCACTTGAACCCCAAAACGTTCTGAGAGAGTGTCCAGGAGTTCTGGAGACTGCATATTCCACACCACATCAACATCCCCAGTACGCAGGGCATTTGTGGAGGCTATAGCGTCTGCATAGTAACGGATGGTGGCATGAGACATTTCGGGCGCTATACCCCAATAGTCTGAGCGGGCTGTGAAACTCACCGATTCTCCCTGAGCCCACGACGTGAGGGTGTACGGCCCGGTGCCAATCGGGTTGGTTTTTACCGTGGTTACCCCAGTGGGCGTCATCATGGCGCCAATGAGGGTGCCCATCGAATACAGCCAGCTATTGCTGCGGTGACTCAGGGTGACGGCCAGTGTAAAAGTATCCACCACCTTGGTGTCTTCCACCACATCCATGCCCTTTTTGAGTCCATTAGTCCAGGCGTTGGATCTCACCCGATCAATGGAAAACTTGGCAGTTTCTGCAGTAAAAGCCTCCCCATTAGAAAAGCGCACATTGTGGCGAAGATGGAAGGTGTAACGGCGTTGATCTGGCGAGACCTCCCAATGGGTTGCCAGCCAGGGAACAATCTGACCGTCTTGGTTGATGCGCACCAAGGTTTCATAAATGTTAGACATGAGTGCCTGCGGTATAGCAGCACCTGAGGAGGTGGTGAAATCCATTGAGGCTGGCACTCCGGTTGTGCCAACCACGATGGAGTCCCTATCTGCACTGCGCTGTGCAGGAGTAGCGGTATGACCGGCGCTACAGGAGCTCAGCAACAGAGATAATGCAAGCACTGATGCGGCTAGGCTCCTAGTAAGTAGGGCAGTCAGGGGCTTAGGCATAGACGGTAGTGTACTTACTGCGCCGTAGATTTCTTCCGCATGGTGTCAAGAGCCAAGCCGATGACTAAGGCGATCACTGTGGGCACCACCCAGCCCAACTGGGAATCGTAGAGCAGGGACCAGGATACGAGGGG
This sequence comes from Actinomycetes bacterium, assembly GCA_023432405.1. Taxonomy (GTDB): domain Bacteria; phylum Actinomycetota; class Actinomycetes; order Mycobacteriales; family Mycobacteriaceae; genus Corynebacterium. The sequence continues at coordinate 7,126 of JAEYUQ010000016.1, forward strand.
TTCTAGGTTTTCAAACTTGAGGCCCACGAGAGATGCAATGGCAGAGTACAGTGCAGCCACCCACATGGGTAGGCGGAAAGCCCACCTGAAGGGGATGGGGCTCTTGGCTTCCAGCAAAGGCAGGAATATGAGTGTGATGGCGGCGGGGTAGATGAAGCCAATTACGGGTGCGGCCACTGCTAGCACAGAGTCAAGACCACGGGAGGCCATGAGGAAAGAGGACACCGAGAAAATGACAGCCCAGGTTTTATAGGAAATTCCGGGAGTCAGGGTATTGAAGAATTCGCTGGTGGCGGCAATAAGGCCTACGGCTGTGGTGATACAGGCAAGGAGTACAACCAAACCGAAAATGATTTGGCCAGGCAATCCCATTGTCTGAAGGGACGCTGAGGAGAGGAGCTTTGCCCCGTTGTCAAAGCTCACCGCATCAGGCATGACGCGACCAATAAATGCCAAACCAACGTACACGATGGCAAGCAAAACGCCAGCTATCAGCCCTGAGATGGTAACTCCGCGGACCATTGGTTTACCTTCCGCCACGCCCTTATAGCGAAGCGCAGTAATCACCACAATGCCAAAGGCCAAGCTGGCAATGGAGTCCATCGTCAAGTAACCCTGAAGGAGACCTGCTGCTGTGGGGTTCACGTCATAGGGTTCAAGTGGTTCCTGTGGCGTTTCCGTGAAGCTGATTACTGAGACAATCACCGTGATAGCAAGCAGGATGATGAGCGCGGGGGTGAGGAATTTGCCCAGCTTGTCCACAATGGAATTCGGGTTCCAGGACAATATGAGCGCTACTCCAAAGAAGATGGCGTTAAACACAGCCTGGGGCAGGAAACCGTTTGAGGTGTTGAAGAGAGGTTGGATAGCCATCTCGTAGCTGACAGCACCCGTCCTGGGAAGTGCGTAAAACGCGCCGATGGACAGGTAGCTGAGGATGGCAAAAATGGTGCCAAAAATCATTCCAGCGCGGGTGGCCAGGTCACGCAGATGGTGTCCAGTGATGCCAATTGCCACAATGCCCAGAACAGGAAGCATCACTCCTGTAAGGAGGAACCCCAGCACAGCTGGCCAGAAATTGGTTCCCGCTTCTGCTGCCAACATGGGCGGGAAGATGAGGTTTCCGGCCCCGAAGAACATGGAGAACAGCATCAAGGCTGTCACCAGGATGAGGCTGAAGTTTCCGGCCTTTCGCGTTCCGGAGGACGAGGATGCCATAATCTTCCCTTTCTCACTCTGATTTCCTTGACGACGCCCGAGCGTATCGGGAAGTCAGAGCTTTCTTTATGCACCTACGGCTATAGAGAGGGGGCTGTGCAGGGACAGGTGATTGACCAGTTTTATGCACAGGCCCCAAGTGGGTATTAACTTACCTTGCCGTACAGCCACAACGCCAAAGGGTGTAGGCCTAGACACGATGACAGGGATAAGAAAGGGCAGGAGATAGCTTCTCAGCTAGAGTAGATCGCAGTTGTAGATCTCCTGCTTTCTGCTATGAAGGAGCGCCTTCGTGTTCAAAAAAGGGTTGAGTGTTCTTGCTTTCTCTGGTGCTGTGTTGCTTGCTGGGTGCAGTGCCCATGATGTTGATACCCAGGCATCAGAGACATCTGTGACAGAGGCTCCTATGACCACTCCTTTTGCTGAGGTGAAGGACGTTGATCCGGTGTATCCGGAGCAGCTCGATAAACCGGAGAAAGATCCGGGTCTCAATGTGACCTGGACAGTGCAGATAGTGACCAACGCTCCGATTAGTGGGAATGCTGTGGTTAATCTGCTTGTGCGCAATGACAATGATGCCCCGCTTTCTCCAGAGCAGATTCCTCAGCCAATTTTGAAAGTTGCGGAGGGATCAGATGAGAACAGTCTCACAGAAGTGGAGCCAGAATCCAATGAGGCATCGGGTATTACCAATGGTTTGGATTTGCCATTAGGTGCTGGAGCGTCTACGAATATCCAATATGCCTTCAAAACATCCTCCGCTAATTTGTGGAGCGCAGAGTTGACCACCGGGAATGTGGTCTGGAAAGGCAAGCTGCGCTAAATAGTCAGGAGATACTCAGCAGCGCGCTTGGTTCAGTTCAGAAAAATCCCTGCTTGAAGGGTGAGAAAGCTCTTCAGAATACTTCTGAACGCCACCGGGAACCACCGACGGCGTACCTAGGTCTAACCCTAAGTGAGTACGGTTGCTGACTGACTTCCCGCCGTGGAAAGCAGAACGCAGACGCGCTATGTTCTCCGTTTAGCCCAGGCAGCGTCTCCGGAGCTGAGTCACTGAGACTCGCACTGGGGGAAAGCTCCGTCATGAACACCGAAAGGATGTCTTCATGGTTTTGCTTCCAGATCCAGCAACCGTACTTGCTTTTCAGCGTTGTCATTGTGCCGCACTGTTGGGGTTTCGGCGTATGGGGGTACACCACCGAGATCTCTGATCACAACGCTGAATTCTTCAACCCTGATTCCGTGAGAATCCTCCCGATTCTGTCCACTATGAGGTTGTTCGGAGGGATTCTCACGGTATCAGTGCCATTGTTCACCTATGAGCTGGTCTGCTTTCAGTGGTGCAGGCAGTCATATTTCATATCCTTCAGGGGGGATATTTCATGGATTTACAGGTTGATACTGGGTCTTTAGCTGCAGTAGGAGTTGAACTTTCCGCTATCCACGCAGAGGTGATGACTGCTTCTGCCACGGCTGGGCAAGCAGGTTTAAGTGGGGCGTTTTCCACAGCTCCAGCTCTGGATATGTTGGGGTCAGCTCACGGAAATGTCTTGGCAGGTCCAGCAGGGTCTGCGCGTCAGGTACTGACAGCCTTGGCAGCTCAGGTGGCGTGGTTGAGGGAAGCAGTCCTGGCCTCAGCGGAGGTTTTGGAGCAGCAGAATTATGCCGGTACTCATGCGCTGGCCATTGCAGAGGAAGGGGGAAGCGTTGCACCGGCTACGGTTGTGTTTCCCGTCCGTCCACCACTGACTCCGCTTCCCTTTCCCTTCCCAACTCCGGTGGCAAAAAGCTTGCCAAGTGTAGCGGCACTGGTGGCAGCGTTTTCTGGCACGAACCTTGCTGCGGTCACTGCTGCTGCGGCAGCGTGGACGTCCCTGGCCACCAGAATTGGTGAGGTAGCGGTTCGCCTAGGTGCGGTTGCTGGGCGTCTTGGCAGTGACAATAGGGGAGAGGTTATTACAGCGGCCGTCGCCAAGATACTCGGTGTTGCTAGTGCTGCTCGATCTTTTAGCGCCAATGCAGGGATTATGGCAACGCAGGTGGCCAAGCTGTTGGGTATTCACCAGATTGGGCTGGCCAAGGTGACAGCAGCGCAATCTATGCTGGATGCTCAGACAGATTCGGCGGTTCGTGCGGCCAGTGAAGCAGCTTTTGTGGCTGCCTTTCCGGCCGAGTTCACGCCCATCGCCATAACCGCTGTGCCCTCAATTCGTCTCTTGATGAACTGGGCTGAGTGTCAGGGAGGGGGCATTGTGAGTACAGGGATGGATACCGTGACGGGTGGTCATCTGCCGAGCGCTATTGATGTATCGCCTGAAGCGATGGTGACAAAGGTTTTAGATGAGGTAGCACCCCACAGAGCTGAGGTTGAGCGAATAGTATCGGAGGTCCCCGAGCTTGGGGCGAAGGCAGGGGAGGTGCATCAAGCACTTTCTGCCACTCCTACCCAGGCAGCAAGCTATCAAACATCCGCACCTGGTGGCAGTGTTGCTCCTAGCGGTATGGCGTCAACCGGGATTCCGGGATCAGCAGCTTCAGGAGTTTCTTCTGGCGCTGGATACGCAGGCCACAGTGCTTTGGCTGCTGCACCCTCCGCTTTGGGAGGAGTCCTTAACAGCGGTGCCGGGCAATCTTCAGCCCTCGGCACGGGTTCTCACAGAGGGGTCAGTGCTGGATCAGCGATACCTCTCCGAACTGCAGATACGCATCTGGCCTCCAGCAGCGTCGGTGACATCTCTCCGAGGGCGAGTGCGGGAGGGACATCCTTGGGCACGGGATTACCTCCTGTGGGAGGGAAGGGGCTGGCAGCTGGAGCTGCAGGGGCTGGTGGAGTAGTAGGGCTGGGCGCTGCCACGGGACTTGGTTCCAGTTCCGCTCACAGCGGCACGTTGACCCAGGCGGCCTCGGGGATGTTCTGGTCTGGAGCTTCCACTGGAGGGGCAGGTGGTGACAGGCCCGTGGGCATGATGGGTGGTATGCATCCACAGCAGGCAACTCGCTCAAAGAACAAGATCAAGACGGTGACTAGTTCTGTGGAGGAAAATGAGAACATTGCCGCATTACTAGGTAAAAGAACTCCCGTGGTTCCTGGAGTTATTGGCGCCTGGGTGCGTGGATAGCACCGTTGCGTGAAAAAGCTTCTGTGAAGAGGTGCTGAGCACTAGCCAGCTCACGGGCACATTCTCGTTACACTGAGCCTATGACGGAATCTGTGGTGCTTCTTGATAATCTCGGCAACCCTCGAGGTGCTGCCCCGAAGTCTTCCGTTCACACCACGGAAACGCCATTTCACCTCGGCTTTTCTGTCTATGTTCGAGATTCTTTGGGAAGACTTCTCATCACGCGCCGGGCGTTAGCCAAGAAAACCTGGCCGGGAGTGTGGACAAATAGCTTTTGTGGGCACCCTGCTCCTGGTGAAGAACTCACTCACGCAGTTCAACGTCGGGCGGATGAAGAATTGCGCCTTCGCTTATCTCATATTCGTTGTGTATTGCCAGATTTTCGCTATCGAGCTGTGGATTCAAGCGGGATTGTGGAGTATGAGTTGTGCCCTGTCTTTGTGGCTGTGGCAGACTCTGAGCCTGTTCCTGTGCCTGAAGAAGTGGTCACAGCTCTGTGGGCTGATCCACAGGATGTTGTGAAGGCAGTCCGTCATACTCCCTTTGCCTTCAGCCCGTGGATGGCCGAGCAATTGCGCCACAAAGAAGTGCTCAGTGAAGTACTTGTGGAGCAGGTCCCAGAAAACTGAGGAGCACTCAGAGGTTGAGGAGTGATATGAGAGCATTCCTAGGGATGTGACTCCAGTCTGGGCGATGATGGGTTTCATACACCAACTCATAAAGCGCTTTATCCACCAGGTAGGCGCGCAGAAGATCGGGACGTACTGTATCGGCATAACCAGCCAGGAAATCCTCCCCCTCTGAGGTAGAAGCCCGTCCGGCGTAATCCAGAGAACGTAGCACCCCAGCTAGGTCTTGAACCACACTTCCCATCGCGCGTCGCTGCGTCAAGGGGCGGTCTGGTTCTCCCTCAAAGTCAATGATGGTCCACTGATGGGATCTTTCTGAGTAGAGCGCTTGACCCAGGTGGAGATCCCCGTGAATACGCTGCACAGGTATCTGCCCCAAGGAGGAAAACAATGCCCGCGCGGGGGATACGAAGTCTTGAACAGAAGGATCCTGGGGAATGCGGCTTAGTAAGGTTGCTGCGCCATCAATGGTGTCTGTACCAAAGGCCTCAGCGAGTGCATGGTGAATCTGGTGGAGTGCCTCACCAAAGCTATGCATCTGTGTTGAGAAGTCCGTGGCCTTTTGAGCAAGCTCAAAACCATCGGTCCCCTCTACTAGTCCCTGAACAATAGCCACGGTTGTTTCGGTACCCTCCACACAGCGATCCACCGTTCCGAGGAGGGGTGCCAGCGGGGCCTGGTGAGAAATGGCGCGATGGATTTCGACATCGGGGTTAAGCCCCGGCTCCAGGTTTCGATACCACTTGACTATTGCGCCGTCCACCACAATGGAAGCGTTAGTCTGCTCCATGCCTAAACTGCGGGAATGCTGTGCTGGAAGTCCTGTGGCCTTCTGATATGCCCACGCGCCTGCCTCGGGTGAGCCTAGGCATTCTGTACCGTGAGAATCCAGCATCACCTGGGTCAGCGCGCCGTCGGCACGGAGAAGATACCAGGTTCCGCAGGGGAGGTCCTGAGAATCCACCACGGACACGCTATCTACGTGGCTGGAGGGGAAGAAACGGCTAGAGGCAAGAAAATCAGTCCAATTCATAATAACTTCTTTATAGTATTCAGCGAGGGTTCCAGCAGTCACTCACGCGCTCACCCTGAACAATGACGCTGAGTGCTCACAGCACGGTACTTACCTGAGATAGAGCCGGACGCTTCGGAGGGGATCTGTCTCCAGACTGCGTGTTCCAGTGGATATATCAAAACGTAGAGCTTGGCGGCCAGGGCGGAATTGTGGCCAGTCAGGAGCCTGCGTCCACAAAGAGTGCTGGCTAAACATGAGGGGTAACTCGTCACAGTGATATGCGTGTGTGAAGCCAATCACCCACACAGGGCCAGGCGCCTGTTCAGCAACCTCATTGGTCCAGCGCCTAATGAATACGTCTGAGAGCGCATCTCTGACAAGGGTGTTTCGAGTAACGGGAGTCTTGGTATTCTCCCTTTCCTTATCGACGCCCTTCTCCCGGAGGTCTGCTCCCTGTGCAGCGTGCTCAGCGTCTAATTTGGAGGCAAGGTAGGACGTCATCGTATCTACCCCCAAGACGGATTCTCCTCGTCGAAGCAACCAGCGTCCCAGCGCATTGTCGAGCTTCTGTGCTGCGGGATTGTTCCATACCTCCCGGTCAGTACTGGTGACCACAATGGGTACTTCCGCCAATTCCGCGGCGTCGAAAGGGTAGGGGCCTAGAGCTAAATCCAGCGGGTAGCTGCGGGTAAACCAGGCAACTTTCCGAGGGTTGGCACTGCTCAGCCCTGCGCGGGTAAGCGGTTTGCCCACTAGTGTTCGCAGACGCCCTGTTTTCTCCTCGAAACTTGTGCGAGGAAAGGCGGGGGAGTGCGCCCAGGCTCGTCGAAACAGTCCGGTGTAGTGGTCGCGCCTGCATAGCCAGAGCACAATTCCAGCTCCGGCAGATTGCCCTGCCAGCGTTACCTGGGTGGGATCCCCGCCAAAGTACTCGATGTTGTTCTGAACCCATTCCAGAGCCACTGCCACATCATCAACGCCTCGGAAGTGGAATGGTTCTTCATCGGAAAACGGGGCGAAACCAGACAAGCTGAGCCGGTACCCCACAGAAACTACCACCACTCCACTGCTGGCCAGGGAACTCAGATCCGCCTCTGTATGCGTTCCGTTGATGTACCCGCCACCGTGTACATACACCACCACCGGGAGATCTCGTCCGGAATTCGTCTCCTCGTCGGGGGTAAACACACTCAGTGCAATGCGCTCCGGGTGCGGCTGGGAGTAGTCGCCCGGCGTGAAGGGCAGAAGCTCGGCGTCCTTCCATTCCGGGAAGCTGGCATAGGGTATGGAGTGGTAGGCAGTAACCATAGTTCTCCAGCGTAGTGATAGATTGGGCGAGCATGGATAGCGTGACGGATTGGATTGCTGGATTGCCACTATGGCTCCAGATGCCGATAGTCATGATCTGCGCTATTGCGTTGTGTTCGGTTTTGGCCGTGGTTCTTCTTCGTATGATTGATGTGACGGCCGCGGTGCTCAGGCGATGGATACGTTCTATCGCTGGCAGAACAGCCAGAGGGGAGCAGCCCGGGCAGGAGAGACAACTCCAGACCACCTCTCCTCACTCCGGACATGCTTCGGCGTCACAGGAATTAGCGTTGCAGGAATTAGAAAGGGAAGCTGACCGTGCCTAATCCGCATGATCTTATGGAAGAGGACAAGAAGCTACCTCATCGCAAACGCGCCTTGCCTAGCCAGTACGTTCGCGTTTCCCTCATTGTCCTGCTTGTGATGGTGTTTGGCGCCTGGCTGGTTTCACTCGTCCCCTGGTAGATAAGCATTTCGGATTCTAAGGTGCGCTTGCGCCGGCGCGTGAGGTGTCCTGAGGAAAGCGGTGCCGGGTTGATCGGCCTCAGTGCACGCTGGAGAGGCCACCTCAATTGAAAGCCCAGGTGGCCTGACCTCACACGCAAGCACTGTGAGCTTTCTTATCCACGCAACATGACCCACCTAGCCACTACCCATTGACATATATCGACAATCGATATAGTATCGACAATCGATACATCGAATTTCGATATGAAAGGAGTATGGGATATGGATACGAACCCGCTCAATCTGGACAGTGAACCGACGATCTCGCAAGGGAGAAGCATGAGGGAACAGCAGGGGAGAAAAGACCGAGACCTCTATCGCAATCCGAAAAAAGGGCGCCGCGATATGAATGCTTCGTTGCTGGGAGGTGTCGTTGCTTTCTTCATGATTTTTCTGGCACTCCAAGATGCCCTTTTCGATCAGAAGTTCAATACTGATCTGGCGTTGTTGATGCCGGAGAATGCAGTAGATGGAGATGGAATCCCGTTCGAAGTACTGAGTGGCGCACAGATGGGCCTATTTATCGCGGGTGAGGCGATAAGAGCACTGAGTGTAGCTATCATCGCCTTGCTCCTTATCTGGGTGGTGCGCTCCTACACACAGGGAGAGTTTTTCACGTTCCGCACCGCGCGAAGAGTCGCTGTGATCAGCTGGTTGATCGCGTTCTACCCCCTGGGAATCTTTTTCCAGCGCATGGGGGAAAACTCGGTTGCGGCTGACTTTGGTCTCGATGTGTGGTTTGATCGCTCAGGTGGCGTCTTCGAGTCCTTTTACCCTTTCTGGTGCGTAATGTTGATGGCAATCTCTATGGTGAGTGTCATGCTCTACCGCGCTGCCCGTATGCAGAAAGATCAGGAAGGGCTTATCTAAATGCCCGAAGTAGTGTGCCATCTTGATAAGCTACTGGCCCGCCACGATATGACCTTGGCTGCTCTTGCAGACAAAGTGGGAGTAACTCCCGTGAACCTGTCAGTACTAAAAAATAATCGAGCTAAAGCTATTCGCTTTTCAACGCTTATCGCTTTGTGCGAAGCTCTCGATTGTCAACCGGGTGATCTATTTACGGTCGAGTGATCCTTCCCGCACTCCCTGCCAAATCTGCCTGAGGCGCCATGATTCTTGTTACAGGTTTTACCGCCTACAAACATCATGACGCCTCACCTCCAGCCTTAGCGGTGCAACGCTACAGGGGCAAGCTTTCGGAAAATGGGGTGCTGCGCAAGATCGTCCAACAGCACGGGGGTACCAGTGGCGTCGCAAAGGGGAATACACCAGTTGGGGTAGAGGTCCTTGCAGGTTCCGGGTTGGTTTTGAACCCGCTTGTCCGCAACCAAGTCCACTAAGGCTGCACACACCAGGGCTGCCGGAGTGCCTGCGGCAAAGGCACTCAGACCGGCAATAAGGTCAACTGCCTCTCCGCGTTCATCGCGCTGAGCGTTCAGGAACTCGGCGTCGGCAAGGGAAGTGCCCTCAAAACAACCAGTGTCTCGAACCAGGTCTAAAACCTTGTTTTGCCAGGCAAGATCCTCTGCAAACTCGGCGGCGGGGTCAGTTTTGAGAAGTCCCAGGCGCTCACGCAGCGCGATGTGCTCTCCGGCTAAGTAGCCGGCCGTCGGTGGCAGATCATGCGTGGTGATAGAGGCAAGAGATAGGGCGCGATAGCTGCCCTGAGCTTTAGGCTGAGACCCCTCAGATTCAAACCACAGGATGGACGTGCCCATAATCCCTCGTGAGCTCAAAGCGTCTTGCACCCAGGGCTCAAAGGTGCCCAGATCCTCACCAATTACCAGGCAGCCTGCTCGCTCAGCTTCCAGCGCCAGAATGCCTACCAGAGCGTTGTAGTCATAGTTCACGTAGGTGCCCATCGCAGGAGATTGCATCCGCGGAATCCAAAACAGCCTGAACAGGCCAAGCACATGGTCTACCCGGATTGCTCCGGAGTGCTTGAGCACCGCACGCAGCAAATCCCTCCAGGGTTTATACCCTGCCTTAGCCAAGGCAGAAGGATTCCAGGGTGGCTGGGACCAATCTTGCCCCTGCTGGTTATACGTGTCCGGGGGAGCACCTACCGACGCCGCGGGGGCCAGGAATTGCGCAAAGCTGCGGGCATCAGCACCACCGGGGTTCACACCCACGGCCAAGTCTTGCATAATCCCGATTGTCATCCCTGCATCCTTCGCGGCCTGTTGAGCGGAGCCCAGCTGCTCATCGCAGAGGAACTGAAGCCAGCAGTAGAACTCGATGAGCTCTTCACGACGCCCCTCCCGCTTGGGATTTGAGGCAACCACCCCGTCTGCGCACCACTGAGCAAAGGTTCTCAGGTGCTGGTCTTGGCTGTCCACAAATTCCCTGAAAGCTGCAATGCGCTCAGGCGTGCGGCCTTGTCTAAACAGGGTCCACAGAGACTTTAGCTTCGCGCGGTAAATCGGATTGCGCTCAATGTTGTCGGCAGAGGTGTTGGTGTCTTTTAGTTTTTGCGCTCTGCGCAAGATTTTCTCTCGGCGTTTGTCGGAAATAACCCTGAACTCGGGGGTGTCTTCCACACTGAGATAGATGGGGTTTATAAACCTGCGGGTAGAGGGAAGATAGGGGGAATCCTCCACAGGTGGGTAGGGCTCTGCTGCGTGAATGGGGTTGATGAGCAGGAAGTCAGCGCCTTCACCGGCAACAATGCCAGCTAGTGTGGCCAGGTCATGGAAATCTCCCATGCCCCAGGAGGATGAGCTCCTGATGGAGTACAGCTGTGCCATCACGCCCGACACTGGATGTTCCAGGTAGGTATCCACGGTGCTGACACGCTGGGGAGTGACCACCCAGGTGCAGGATTCATCAATATCAGTGGAGCTCAGATGCAGCTCATGCCAGCCGAGGGGGGCGTCCTCGGGAAGTCTGAAACTGGCCTCTCCCCACCAGGTGCCATTGATGTCCCGATCAGGTACCCAATTGTCCACCTGAGCAACGGTAAATGTTGTGCCGTCTTCCAAAGAGGCGGTCAGTGTGGCAGGTTCTCCAGCGTGAACATGAACATTAACCACATAGTCATGCCCGGTTTGCTGAACCACGCAGGGAGGCAAAGCTGCTGTAAAAGCGGCGTTGTGGTAACGAGTGAGAGCAGCCTCGTAGCCCTCAGAAACATCCACTCCCATCGCATCGAGGGTGTAGAGCAGGGTATCGTCCGGAGTGGCTATCCATTCCCCGGTAACAGACCAGTATCCGGTGGCAATATCGTAGGTGGTGGCTAACTCCTGGAGGCGTTCCTGCGTCATCATAGTTTTCCATTGTGCCATTGAAAGTCGGTGCTCAGTGTTTGCCTCAGGTTTACTGAACTCGGGTGGGCTTTATCAGGAGCACTATTAAGGTGTTTCCTGAGTACACCGTGAAGAAGGAGAGATTTATGCAAGAAGTATCAACTCCAGCCTCCTATGAAGTCGGGCCGAATGAGACGTGTTTGACTGCCTTGATGGATACGGTGCACTCATCTCCAAATGTGGTTCTCTACACTCGGCCAGCCAACTATGAGTGGGTCAATGTCACCGGCAGTGAGTTCATTGAGGAAGTTTTTGCCGTGGCCAAAGGACTGGTTGCCAATGGGGTTCAGCAAGGGGATCGCATTGCGTTGCTGTCAGCCACTCGCTACGAGTGGACTGTTTTGGACTACGCCATCTGGGCTGCTGGGGCTGTGTCTGTGCCCATCTATCCCTCCTCCTCGTTATCCCAGGTTCAGTGGATTGTTGCTAACTCCGATGCGGTGCTGGCTATCACCGAAACTCGTGAGCACACAGCTCTCATGGAACATCTTGTTGTGGATGAATCTGGTGTGTCGTGTATCAAAGGTGTCAGCTCAAAGCTCAGGAGAGTTCTGGAGATTAATTCTTCTGCCTTGAATACTTTGAAGTTTGAAGGCCGTCAGCTGGATGATTCCGTAATTATGGAGAGAATTCAGTCCACGAAGTCTTCTGACTTGGCTTCTCTGGTATATACCTCGGGAACCACTGGACGTCCTAAGGGATGTATGCTGACGCATCGCAATTTCTTGTCCGAGGCTCGTGCGCTGCTCACACATGAGATTGGGGCTATTGCTGTGCCAGGGCGAAGGACAATCACCTTCCTACCTCTGGCTCATGTCTTGGCTCGCTCTGTATCTATTGCGTTTGCGATAGGTGGAGGTCTGCAAAGCCACTGGTCTGACTTCCAGAGTATTGCGGTTCAGTTTCAGCGCACCCACCCACACATGGTGGTGGGCGTGCCCAGAGTGTTTGAGAAAATTCGGATTGCTGCTCAGAACAACGCCAAGGAAAGTGGACTTATTGCCACTGCCGTGTTCAAGCAGGCTGAGCAGACGGCCATTGATTACTCCAAGGCTCTAGACACCCCAGAAGGGCCGAGTATGTGGTTAAAGCTTCGTCTCAGAGGCTTTGACAAACTGATTTATTCCAAGCTTCGCGCTGCTACGGGTGATGCTGTTGTCTACGGAATCACTGGTGGTTCTGCTATGAGCCCCAATCTCCTTCACTTCTTCCGGGGTGTGGGAATTCCGATAGCAGAAGGCTACGGTCTCACTGAAACAGTGGGTGCTGCCTTGATTAGTTTCGGGGAGGACACCAAGATCGGTACTGTTGGTAAGCCGATTGGTGGGGTAAGCGTTCGTATTAACTCTGATGGTGAGATTCTCATTAAGGGGCCTATGGTCTTTGAAGGCTACTGGAATGATCCGGAAGCAACTGCTACCAGCTTTACAGACGGGTGGTACAACACCGGGGATCTCGGGGAGCTTGACGAGGATGGCTTCCTCACAGTGACTGGCCGCAAGAAAGATTTGGTGGTCACTGCTGGCGGAAAGAATATTTCCCCCGCTCCTATGGAAGAAAGTCTGCGGGAGCATCCTCTCATTTCTCAAGCTCTGGTGGTGGGGGACGGAAAACCCTTCGTCTCAGTGCTGCTGACCTTGGACGAGGATATGTTGCGCACATGGAAACTAGACCACAATATGCCGGAGAATAAGTCGGTGAAAGATCTTAGCTCTGATCCGCAGTTGCGAGCCGAGATTCAGGACGCCATTAACCAGGTGAACATGATGGTCTCCCATGCGGAGTCCATCAAGAAGTTCCATATTTTGGATACTGATCTCACTGAGGAAAGCAATGAGCTGACCCCCACTTTAAAGATTAAACGCAATGTTGTGGTGCAAAAATACGCCAAGGTTATTGATCGCCTCTACACCTAATCTGGGTGTCGGATTTGGCATCTGCTGCGTCTCCTCTGAGGCTCCGGCGAGTCGCATTCGGGAGCATCTCTCGGTTCTATTAGAGTCTTTGAGAGTCACGATAAACCTTCAAGTTGCACTTGAACCTTTCTCAAAGGAGCGGCCTGATGCACCCAATCGCCGCCGAGTTCCGTCATTACGAGCTGACTCAGCACCTCTATGACCTTGGCGACGAAGTGGCCGACTATGTGGAGCACGTGCTTCAGGCCATTGCAGATTGGGATACGGAACTGGTTGAAGATTGCCTTGAAGAGCTCCACGATATTGTGCTGGAAGATCGAAAAGATGCCAGGGCTACTGCCTCAGAATTGTCAGGGCTTCGTCAGGCTCTGACCTCAGGACTCCTCGCCGGAACGATTTCCTGGAGGGGCGCTCAGCGCACAGTGGAGGAGCCGGAAAGGCTCACTGCCGCAACAATTACGGATTCCTATCCGCTTTCTGCCTCTCCAGTGGATGTATCTGATCTCCATGAAACTCTCCAACTTCGCGCAGAGCTGGTGAGGAGTCATCTGGAAACGATGGTGGAGTGGATTCTGGATTCCACTCATGTTGTAGCTAATACACTCACAGGTACTTCTTTATCGGCGGTTTTCCGGCGTGCCGAGGAAAAGACGCGTGCAGCTGTCGATTCGTGGTTGGAATGTGTGGCCTCGAATACGGCCTACACCCGGACCATGCGTGGATCTCACCCTCCGGAGTTTCTCGGTGAGCGCGCTTGGGCGGATGCTATTGCTTTTAATGTCTGGGATGCTCAGGGGCGCTGCTACGGCTCATGACAGATTTTGGCGTCTACGTCCACGTCCCCTTTTGCTCTTCACGCTGCGGATATTGCGATTTCAATACCTACACCGCCGGTGAACTGGGCTCATCGAGTAGCCCAGACAGCTACCTCAACGCCCTTGAGCGGGAGCTTGACCTTGTCACCTATACCCCGGATTCTCCTGTGCGTAGCATTTTTGTCGGAGGTGGTACTCCATCTCTCCTGGGCGCGACCGGGCTTCGTCGTATCCTGCGTGCCATTTCCTCCCGCTGGGACATTGCCCCGGATGCGGAAATCACCACGGAGTCCAACCCTGAGTCCACCTCTCCTGAATTCTTTGCACAGCTTGTGCAGGCTGGGTTCACCCGTATTTCCCTAGGTATGCAGTCTGCCTCAGAGCGGGTTCTCGCCGTGCTTCAGCGCCGACATACCCCCGGAAGAGCTCTGGAGGCTGCTCGTGAGGCACTGGATGCAGGATTTCGGCACGTCAATCTGGATCTCATCTACGGCACCCCCACAGAGACAGACGAGGATGTGCGCCAGAGCCTGGAGGCCATTCTCAGCACTGGGGTGGATCATGTCTCGGCATACTCCCTCATTGTGGAGGAGGGGACGGCTATGGCTCGCAAAATCCGTCGGGGAGAGTTGCCTGCCACAGATGAGGACGTCATGGCGCATCGCTATGAACTTATCGACGCCGCGCTCAGTGAGGCTGGTTATAGGTGGTATGAGGTTTCTAACTGGGCAAAGCCCGGTGGGGAGTGCCAACACAATCTGATCTACTGGAGAGATGGGAACTGGTGGGGAGCAGGTCCCGGTGCTCACTCCCATATAGATGATGAGCGTTTTTTTAACGCCAAACATCCCGCCCGGTATGCCCAGATTCTGGAGGGTGGGGATTTACCCATTGCTGGTAGGGAAAAACTCAGTGCTGAGGATCATCACATGGAGCGGGTCATGCTGGGGATGCGTTTGCGGGAAGGTATCCCTCGCAGCTGGATTAGTGCTGCTGCAGATCCCGTGATTGCTGGTTTCGTGAGACATGGTCTGCTCTATGAGGACGCTGAACGTTTGCGTCTCAGCGATGCTGGGCGTCTGCTTGCCGATGGCATCGTTACTGACCTCCTTGTCGCGGAGGACTCCCAGTAGCCCGCTAAGGGGTAGGCAACCCCACAGATGCTGGACAGATTGTCGATTCTTCCATCCCTTCATCCGGCCATAGGAGATAAACACTTGCCTCCTCTGTTTTCTCGGTGGGTAAGGTGGACACTATGGCCGCATCAACCGAACAACGTCGGCAGGAGGTTCTTCGAGCTATCGTTGCTGACTACATTGCCTCTCAGCAGCCCGTTGGCTCTAAAACCCTTCGAGAGCGTTATCAGATGTCGGTGTCCGCTGCCACTATTCGCAACGACATGGCCGTTTTGGAACGTGAGGGGTACATCGTTCAGGAGCACACCTCCAGTGGACGAGTTCCCACGGAGAAGGCCTATCGAGAGTTTGTGAACTCCATCCATGAGGTCAAACCGCTCAGCCCCGCTGAGCGGCGAGCCATCATGGAATTTTTGGATCGTAGCGTGGATTTGGAAGATGTTTTGCGTCGTGCAGTCCAGCTTCTCAGCCAGCTCACGCGCCAGGCCGCTGTGGTGCAGTTGCCCACCCTGAAGGTCTCCCATGTCAAGCACTGCGAAGTGGTGGCTTTAACTGCCTCACGTCTGCTGTTAGTACTCATTACAGATACTGGGCGCGTAGAACAGCGCAATGTTCATCTGAATCAGACGCTGAGCGAGGATCAGGTCCACCGTTTGGGCAAGATCCTGGATAACACCTTGGTGGGCAAGACAATGGCAGATGCCTCTCAGTCACTGGCAGATCTAGCTCGTCACGTTCCTTCTGATATTCGGGATGCCGCCAGAAGTGCCGCCACGGTGCTCATTGAAACATTGGTAGAGCAGCCCTCGGATCGGCTTTTTTTAGCAGGAGCTTCCTATCTTTTTACTCCCGGGCTTTCTGTGGTGTTGGAGGCTCTTGAAGAGCAAGTCATCATGCTGAAGCTTTTGGCTAACATCCAAGATATGTCCAATGTCTCGGTACTCATCGGCGAAGAAAATGAAGATGAGCAGCTGCAAGAGACGTCGATTGTGACAACTGCCTATGGGGCCGGGGAAACCCCATTGGGTGCTATGGGAGTGGTAGGTCCTACATTTATGGACTATTCCGGGACTATTTCTAAGGTCTCAGCTGTTGCCCGTTATGTGAGTCAATTCCTGACAGGGTAATGTGACTTCGGCTGGAATAATGGAAAGAGGCAATGAATGAGGGATTACTACGCGATCCTTGGGGTAGATAAAGATGCCAGTGATCAGGAGATTAAGAAGGCCTACCGCAAACTAGCTCGCAAGTATCACCCTGATGTCAACCCCTCTGCTGAGGCTGCTGAAAAGTTCAAAGAAATCAGTTTGGCCCATGAAATTCTCACCGATCCTGAGAAGCGTCACATTGTGGACATGGGTGGTGACCCAATGGCACAGCCAGGTGCCGGTTCAGGTGGAATGCGCTTCTCCACAGGTGGTTTAGGAGACATTTTCGACGCCTTCTTCGGTGGCGGGGGAACGAGTACTCAAGGTCCCGTTCCCCGTGTCCAGCCCGGTAACGACGCCCTTCTACGCACCTCTCTCACCTTAGAAGAGGTGTTCACAGGAGTGAAGAAGGAAGTCACCATTGATACCGCCGTACTGTGCGATAACTGTCAGGGCACGGGTTCAGAGTCCAAAGCTAAGCCCAGCACCTGCGAAACCTGCCACGGCACCGGGCATATCCAGGAAATGCAGCGCTCTTTCTTGGGTAATGTGATGACCACCCGTGTGTGCCCCGTCTGCCGAGGTTTCGGGGACATTATCAAGGATCCTTGTAGCAAATGCTCTGGTGAAGGGCGCATGGCTAAGCGCCGAGTACTTCAAGCCACCTTCCCGGCTGGTTTCCGTGAGGGAATGCGGTTGCGTATGGCTGGCCAAGGCGAAGTAGGGCACGGTGGTGGTCCTGCCGGTGATCTGTATGTGGAAGCTAGCGTGGAGCCTCATCCTATTTTCACCCGAGACAATGATGATCTGCTTGTCACTCTCACTGTGCCGATGGTGGATGCAGCTTTGGGCACCACCGTCACCATTGACACCCTGGATGGCGAGCACCTGGACATTCCCGTGAAACCAGGAACTCAGCCTGCTGATGACATCCGCTTGGAGGGGAAGGGTATTCCTCATTTACGCAGTGATGGTGCTGGATATCTCATTGCTCGCGTGAATGTCACCGTTCCTACTGATCTGGATGACAAGTCCACTGTGCTTCTAGAAGAGTTGCGTTCTCGGAGCAAAGAGAGCGCCTCTGTTTACCGTAAAGGTGGGCATAAGTCTTTTTTCGGTAAGCTGCGCGATTCTTTCACCCGTTAAGAAAGAAGGACACCGCACTATGTCACTGCCCGTTTTCCTCTCTTCGCACCTGACTGGAACAGTGACCCTTGACGGTGCCGAAGGGCACCACGCCGTCGTCAAGCGAATGTCCGTGGGGGAACCGCTTAGACTTGTCGACGGTCGCGGTGGCTGGGCACGTGCAACGGTGACGGCCGTCAGTAAGAAGACGGTGACAGTACAGGTGGAAGAGTCCGGTCAGGAAGCACCTCACCACCCACGTATCACAGTGGTTCAAGCACTACCTAAAGCAGACCGCAGTGAGCAGGCAGTAGATTTGGCCACCCAGGCGGGTGCGGATTACATCATTCCTTGGCAGGCTGAGCGTTGCGTGGCGCAGTGGGGGAACAAGGAGGAGAAGGGACGAGCGAAGTGGTCTGCGGCGGCAGTGGCTGCAGCAAAACAGTGCAGGCGAGCCTGGATACCTGAGATTGGTGCCCTCCAGACCACAGCTCAGTTGTGTCAATCCATCGTAGAGGCTGTGGCTCACGGTGGAACGCAGGTTCTTCTTTTTCATGAGGAAGCCGCCACGCCTATCAAGGAGTTCTCTTTTCCCTCCGATGTGAATGACGTATGGGTTCTCATTGGTCCGGAAGGGGGCATAGGCCAGGAAGAATCCCAAAAACTTCGCCAGGCTGGGGCGCATCCCGTGGTGATGGGCCCGGAGATTTTCCGCAGCGCCAGCGCTGCCCTTGCAGCCATTGTGGCCATTGATATGAAAACCTCGCGCTGGTAAAGGCGCTGGTAGATTGAACCCCTATGGGAGATAACGTAGAGCCGTGACTGAGATAGTATCCCGCACCATCACACTGGATCCGCAGCAAGCCCCCGCCGTCTTAGGTATTCATGATGCTCACATCAGAGAACTAAAAAACCATGTGAGAGCTGATATTTTTGCTCGTAGCAACCACATTACGGTGAGTGGACAAGAAGCTGAGGTGTCCCAGGCAATCAACACCATTCGGGAACTCCAAGCCCTCGCCCGAGCTGATGAGCCTATCTCCACGGAGACTGTTCGGCACGTGGTTAGCATCGTGAGCCAGGAGAGACGTCCGTCAGGCAAAGAGATTCTCACCCGCAGAGGACGCAGTATTCGCGCAAAAACCAAAGGTCAGCAAGATTACGTGGATGCTATTGATGCCAATACTGTGGTGTTTGGGATAGGCCCGGCCGGAACAGGGAAAACCTATCTGGCTATGGCAAAAGCTGTGGAGTTTCTTCAAAGTAAGAAAGTTCACCGCATTATTTTGACGCGCCCTGCTGTGGAGGCCGGAGAAAAGCTGGGTTTCCTGCCTGGCACTCTCTCAGACAAAATTGACCCCTACCTGCGCCCACTGTACGACGCCCTCCAAGACATGATTGGTGTGGAGATGCTGCCTAAACTCATGGAATCTGGGGTTTTGGAAGTAGCTCCTTTGGCCTATATGCGCGGGCGTACCCTCAATGATGCTTTCGTGATTTTAGACGAGGCCCAAAACACCACTCCCATGCAGATGAAGATGTTTCTTACCCGCTTGGGTTTTGGGTCCACAATGGTGGTTACTGGAGATATGACGCAGGTAGACCTTCCCCGAGGTCAGCGCTCAGGCTTGCAAGTGGTCAAGGATATTCTGGAGGGCATCCCTGACATCTACTTTGCCCAGTTGGAAAGCACAGATGTGGTTCGTCACCAATTGGTGAGCCGTATTGTGGATGCCTATGACCATTACGAAGAGATGGGGCTCTAACAGTGAGCATTGAAGTTTTTAACGAGTCCGGGCGTGCGGATGTCAATGAGGAAATGCTTATCGACGTCCTGTCATTCGCGCTCATGCGCATGGACATCAATCCAGACGCTGAGGCGTCCATCTACTTAGTTGATTTGGATACCATTGCTGATTTACATGAGCGTTGGCTGGACTTGGAAGGCCCCACCGACGTGATGAGTTTCCCCGTAGATGAGCTCACTCCTGGTATGAGTGGAACCCCAGCCGTACCTTCTCTTTTGGGGGATCTAGTTTTGTGTCCAGACTTTGCTGAGCAACAGGCCCAGGCAGCAGGTCACGGTCTGGCTCATGAGTTGGCTCTGCTCACCGTTCATGGGTGTCTTCACCTGCTGGGATACGATCACGCTACTCCCCATGAGGAATACAGGATGTTTGCCATGCAGAATGAGATTCTGGCGGACTGGTATGACGATTGTGATATCCGCGGTGTGGTGTATCAACCGAAACCTACAGGGCCTGGGGCATTTCCCACGGCGTCGCAAAGGGAGAAATTGGACCAAGACTTCGAGTTTTCCCCACAGGATTCTCGCATTCCTGAGAAACGAGATTCACAACAACTATGAGTGCAGCACTTATCTATGCCCTGGTTACTGTTGGGGCCCTCATTCTGGGTGGTCTCTTAAGTACTGTGGAAGCCGCAATCTCCACCATTTCCCGAGCTCGAGTAGAGGGACTAGTGAAAGATGAGGTGGCAGGGTCTCGCACACTCTTGAAGGTCCTGGATCACCGTGCAGATCACATCAACCTCTTGGTGCTTTCCCGTATTCTCCTGGAAGTCAGTGCCGCCGTGTTTGCCACGCGCCTTGCTCTAGAGATTGTTCCTGACTGGGCTATTCTGACTGCCATTGTCTCGGTGGCTCTGATTCTTTTCGCAGTGGTGGGTGTTTTTTCCCGGACTCTCGGCAGGCGAAGCCCCTACACGGTTTCGCTGAAAAGTGCCGTTGCTTTAAGCATTGCCACCCGTTTTTTCCGCCCTCTTCTGAAAATTCTCATCTGGATTGGCAATGTGATTGCGCCGGGACCTGGCTTCAGAGACGGCCCCTATTCTTCCGAGGTAGAGCTTCGGGAGATGGTGGATATTGCCCAAGAACACGGCATTGTGGAAATTGACGAAGGCCGTATGATTCAGAACGTTTTTGATTTGGCGGGCACTCCAGCTCGTCAAATTATGGTTCCGCGCACAGAGATGATCTGGATAGAGGCCGACAAAACTATCCACCAAGCTGTTGGCCTCTTTGTGCGTTCGGGACATTCACGGATACCCGTTGTCGGTGAGAACACAGACGATATCGTCGGAATCCTCTACCTGAAAGATCTGGTTCAGCACACCTTAGAAGATGCCGACGCTTCTCAGGAGATTTCTGAGGTAGTGAGAGAAGCTACCTTTGTACCGGATTCCAAGCCCTGTGATGAACTGCTCCATGATATGCAGAAGGATCACAATCACATCGTCATGCTGGTGGATGAGTACGGGGGGATTTCAGGATTGGTGACCTTGGAGGACATCCTGGAAGAAATTGTCGGTGAAATTGCTGATGAATATGACGACAGTGAGATAGCTCCCATTGAGCAGGAAGCAGAACGTCGATACCGGGTGGTGGCGCGTCTACCCTTGGTGGATTTGGCGGAGCGCCTGGAAGATGACCTGGATGTGGACATTGAGTTCAATGATGAAGCCGACACTGTCAGTGGGTTGCTCGCTCTGGAATTGGGGAGGGTTCCCCTGCCAGGAGCTACTGCTCAGGTCAATGGTTTGACACTGACGGCCTTTGGTGGGCCAGACCGGCGTCATCGGAACCGAATTACCAGTGTTGTGGTAGAGGTGGAAGAAAACACTGACAATGCCACTGACCAAGAAGGAGCCTGAGCATGAGTTTTACTGATACTCCGGAGGGCTTTCGCTCTGGCTTTATCAGCTTTGTGGGGCGCCCTAATACAGGCAAGTCCACGCTGACGAATGCTTTGGTGGGCGAAAAAATTGCTATTACTGCTAATCAGCCTGAAACTACTCGCCATGCTATTCGCGGTCTTGTTCACCGTGAGGATGCCCAGATTATTGTGGTGGATACACCAGGTCTTCACCGTCCCCGCACTCTCCTGGGGGAGCGTCTTAATGAAGAGGTGAAGGATACCTATGCCGATGTGGATGTCATTGGCCTGCTTATTCCCGCAGATGAAAAGATTGGGCCGGGGGATCGGTGGATTGTCAATGCTGTACGTGAGATAGCGCCGCACACTCCCATCATCGGGATTGTGAGTAAAGCAGACACAGCTAGCCGAGATCAGGTGGCAGCCCAATTGGTTGCCCTCTATGAGCTCTTGGGGGAGGGGGCAGAGGTTCTTCCTGTCTCCGCGGTGAACAATGATCTCAATGATCTTGTGGATGTGATTGTGTCTCATCTGCCGGAAGGGCCCAAGCTTTATCCGGATGATCATGTCACGGACGAGGATCAGAACACTCGCATTGCTGAGCTGATCCGTGAAGCCGCCTTGGGAGGGCTGCGTGAGGAGCTTCCGCACTCGGTGGCCGTGGAGGTTGATGAGATAATTGGCAACAAGGTCCACGCTGTGATCTATGTGGAGCGCCCAGGGCAGAAGGATATTGTGTTGAAACGTCTGTCCCGAATCACCCACCAGGCTCGCCTGGAAATTAACAAGCTCCTGGGACAGCGCGTGTATCTGGATCTGCGGATAAAGGTGCTGAAGAACTGGCAAACAGATCCCAAATCCCTTCGGAGGCTTGGGTTTTAGATGAGAAGTTATCGGGACCGCGCCCTGGTTGTGCGCACCTATGACTTCAACGAAGCTGATCGTATTATCGTCCTGCTCACTCGAGAACACGGCATTGTGCGCGGTGTGGCCAAGGGAGTACGTCAAGGAAAATCGCGATTCGGCTCTCGTCTGCAAATCCTGGTACAGGTGGATGTGCAGATTTATCCCGGGCGCAATCTTTCAACCATTACCGGGGCAGATACCCTGGTGTGGTACGGGAAGCTCATTAATGATTACGACCGTTACACCTGCGCCTGCGCCCTTCTCGACGTCGCTGAACGTCTGGCCGGGCCCAATAATGCTGAAGAGCTGTTTGACTGCGCAGTTGCCCGCTTGGATGATCTTCAACACTGCGCAGACCCTACAGAGGCGCTTGATTATTTTCTTCTGCGGGCGATGAGTTGGGCGGGCTGGAAACCCTCCCTCTTTAACTGCGCCTCCTGCGGGGCTCCTGGGCCGCACTATTCCTTTCACCCTGGTGCTGGAGGTGCTGTGTGCCAGAACTGTCGTCCTGTAGGAGCAGAGGATGTGGATACAGCTGCTTTGCATTTTATGTGGTTGTTAGCAGAACGCGGTGCTGCTCCAGGATTTCGTCCAGGTGTCAAAGCCGCAGCTCATCACTTGCTGGTGGAGTATCTACAGTGGCATCTGGAACAAAAAATACCGGCAATGAAGATTCTGGATGGTTCCTCGTAGAGTGTCCTATCGTGCACAATAGGTACCGTGACTAAACCAGAGATTCCAGCTCAGCTCATTCCGAAGCATATAGCCCTTGTCATGGACGGCAATGGGCGCTGGGCCACAGAGAGGGGACTTCCCCGAACTGAGGGGCACGCCGCTGGCACATCAGTTCTCATGGATGTGGTGGATGGCTGCCTGGAACTGGGAGTACCGTACCTGTCCGCCTATGCTTTTTCAACGGAAAATTGGCGTCGCAGCCATGAGGAAGTTCGCTCTCTCATGGGGTATTCCCGTACCTTCCTGCGTGAGCAACGGGATATTTTGCATCGCAAGAATGTTCGCATTGTGTGGGTGGGACGGCGTCCTCGGCTGTGGCGTTCCGTTATCAAGGAGCTTCAGGACGCCGAAAAGCTGACCCGCAACAACACGGCAATGACCTTCGCTATGTGCCTGAACTATGGTGGGCGCGCTGAGATTGTAGATGCCACCCGTACCATTGCCGCTGAGGTGGCGGCCGGGAAGTTACGTCCCGATCAGATCACTCCTCAGACCATCCAGGCCGCTCTCTATGATCCAGATATGCCGGATGTGGACCTCTTCCTGAGACCTTCTGGTGAAAAGCGCACCTCAAACTTCTTGATGTGGCAATCTGCCTATGCAGAGATGGTGTACCAAGATGTTCTCTTTCCGGATTTCACGCAACAACACCTGTACGACGCCGTCCTGGAGTATGCCAAGCGGGATCGTCGCTTTGGGAAAGAAGAAAGCAGTAAATAACCATGACTTCGTCGTCATCATCTGAATCCTCCTCGCCTGTGGTATTAGATGCTGAGCTCACAGGAATTCCAGACGGTGAGCCCACTCCCAGGCAGATTAAGCAGTGGCGCCGATACCTTGCCAATGAGCGTGCAGAGGCGGAAACATACAGGTTTCTAGCGCGCCATAAAACGGGTGAAGAGCGCGACATTCTTAACAAGCTGGCAGATTCTGAGCTTCGCCATGAGCGTCACTGGCGTGAGAAACTAGGACCTGCTGCGGGCAAGGATGTGCGCCCCGATCTCCAAACCCGTTTCAACAGCATCATGGCGAAGTGGTTTGGCTCGGTCTTTACATTGGCTCTTCTCCAGAACGCGGAGTCCCACTCCTCATATCTCAAAGACCAGGACGCCCCGCCTGCAATGGCGGCTGATGAGAAAATCCATGCCGAAGTGGTGCGAAGCCTCGCTCAGCGCAGCCGTGAAAAAATGTCGGGATCTTTTCGTGCCGCAGTTTTTGGTGCCAATGATGGTCTCGTCTCTAATCTTTCTCTCGTTCTTGGGGTCCTGGGTTCCGGGGTGGGGCCACGCATGGTCCTTATCACGGGTCTTGCAGGGCTTCTTTCCGGTGCCCTTTCAATGGCGGCGGGGGAGTACATCTCCGTGCGCTCTCAGACTGAACTCTTGGAAGCCAGCCAGCCCAGTAAAGATGCCGCCAGGGTTATTCCACTTATCGACGTCGATGAAAACGAACTATCCTTGGTGTATCGCGCACGGGGAATGAGTCAGGAAGAAGCCGAAAAGCGCAGCAAACTGGTTCTGGACAATTGCAACCTGGCGGATTCAGAAGAAATTGGAAACAAACATGAGGCAATTGGTAATCCCTGGGGTGCTGCCTCCTCCAGTTTCTGCGCTTTTGCCGTTGGGGCAGCTATTCCAGTGATTCCTTTTACTTTGGGGGCGCCTCTGGAGATTGGAGCAGTAATAACTCTGGTTTTGGTCTCTATGGCGCTCATGATGACAGGTGGAATTACCGGGATTCTGTCTGGGAAACCCCCGGTTCGCCGAGCACTACGCCAGTGGGCAATCGGAATGATAGCTGCTTTCTGCACCTTTGCCCTTGGGCGAATCTTCGGTGGAGGTATCTAGATACCGAAGAACCTCAAGATGACAAAGAGCATGATGGGCCACGCGAACGCGGTGAGGGCAGAGGCAATGCCTAGGAGCCAGGACTTCGTGCGCCATGCCGTGTAGATCCCATAGAGGAATCCACAGGCTAGAAGCACAACATAGAGAGCAGTGAAAATCGTCGGGGTTCGGTCATTGAGGAAGGGCGTGGCAATCCACGTCAGTGCAAGAAGAATCCATGCTGTTGATTTATTAGCGGTCATAGTGAGCGCCTCCACTCTAACTCGAGATGACAACTGATGGTGGGTTTACTGCATGAGCTGAAGGTGTAGTCGCCTTAGGCCATTTTTTCTTGGCACTCGGGACACTGTCCATACACCTCTGCGTCGTGAGACGTAAGGGAATAACCAAAGCTGGTGGCTACGTCCTGAGCCCAGGTCTCCACTGGGCCACCCTCAATCTCTTGAGTTTTTCCGCACTCTGTGCACACCAAGTGGTGATGATGCCCATCCTGTGAGCAATGCCGGTACAGAGTTTCCCCATTGGACATCGTCAAGGTGTCCACTTCATGAATGTCTGCTAAAGACTGCAGTGTTCGGTACACCGTTGTCAGCCCCACCTTGTACCCCTCCTTGAGGAGTACCTGGTAAATCCCTTTCGCAGACTCAAAGTTGTCCATCTGGCGAAGTACAGACACCACTGCTGCGCGTTGGCGCGTTTTCCGTACTCCCAGTTGAGGAATAGGGGCATTGTCTTGAGTCATCGGTCATCCCTTCTGCAGATACACATCAAACAGGGAAGTAGTTGAGGTATGCCCACTACTATAGACAGCCTTCTGGAGAGTTGAGCGGATTATCCGCGTTTGCAGCGTCTGTAGGAGTAGTCATGGGCTCAGAGGCTAACTCCACGATGCGCGCTACATTCTTATTGCTCAGCCGATAACTTATTAAGCGCCCGTGGCGCGTGGCTTCCACGAGACCAGCCTGTTTAAGGATGCAGAGATGCTGGCTAATCAGTGGTTGGCTTCGGTCGAGAACTCGTACCAATTCATGCACACAGTAATCGCGTTCTTCGAGGAGCAGAATAATCTGAATCCGCACTTGAGAGGAAAGAGCCCTAAACGTCTGTGCTGCGTGGATCGGGTCAATCAGCTGGAACACTGTTCTCAACTCACCTCATTCTGGATACGTAATTCAGTAATAGGCAAATGATAGCAGTAATAAAAACCTGCGCTTCTCCTTCATCTTCACATGAGGTTGAGGCTCATCTGAGGAATGTTTTTGGGTGCAAATTTAAGTGACAAATCAATTAGTTGTTGTGAATCTTGTGTTCCACTGTCTTCTGATTCCTCAAGGCTAACCGCTAAGATAGCCTCCGAATCACTATCGTCTTCGTTCATCAAGGAGTTTCCATGGCTCAGGAGTCGCTCATCGACACCGTTGTGAACCTGTGTAAGCGGCGCGGTTTAGTTTTCCAAGCGGGCGAAATCTACGGCGGTTCCCGCTCTGCCTGGGATTATGGGCCTCTGGGAGTGGAACTCAAGGAGAACATCAAACGGCAGTGGTGGCGTCATATGGTCACCTCCCGTGCCGACGTCGTGGGAGTAGACACCTCAGTGATTCTCCCGCGCCAGGTGTGGGTGTCTTCCGGTCACGTGGAGGTGTTCACCGATCCTCTGGTGGAATCTCTCTATACCCACAAGCGCTACCGTGCGGATCATCTTCTGGAGGCCTACGAAGAAAAGCACGGTCATCCGGCTCCCAACGGTCTTGCGGATGTCAATGATCCTGAAACTGGTCAGCCTGGAAAGTGGACAGAGCCTCGTGCTTTCTCCGGTCTGCTCAAAACCTTCTTGGGTCCTGTGGATGATGAGGAAGGCCTGCACTATCTGCGCCCCGAGACTGCCCAGGGTATCTTCGTCAACTTTAAGAATGTGCTGACTTCTTCTCGGATGAAGCCACCTTTCGGGATAGCTAACATCGGTAAGTCTTTCCGCAATGAGATCACTCCCGGAAACTTCATCTTCCGTACCCGCGAATTTGAACAGATGGAGATGGAGTTCTTCGTCAAGCCGGGCGAGGACGAAGAGTGGCACGATTATTGGATTAAGGATCGCTTCAACTGGTACGTGAACCTGGGCATTAACCCGGATAACCTCCGCCTCTATGAGCACCCCAAAGAGAAGCTGTCCCACTACTCCAAGCGCACGGTGGATGTGGAATATGCCTTTGGCTTTACCGGTTCACGGTGGGGTGAGCTAGAAGGTGTGGCCAACCGCACGGACTATGATCTGTCCGTTCACACCAAGGGATCTGGTGAAGATCTCAGCTACTTTGACCAGCAGACCAATGAGCGCTGGACGCCTTATGTGATTGAGCCGGCCGCAGGTCTTGGCCGTTCCATGATGGCCTTCCTGGTTGATGCCTACACCGAGGATGAAGCCCCGAATGCTAAGGGTGGCGTGGATAAGCGCGTAGTCCTGAAATTGGATTATCGTCTCTCGCCCATCAAGGTGGCGGTGTTGCCGCTGTCTAAGAAGCCCGAGCTCTCTGAGCCAGCCCAGGCTTTGGCTCAAGAACTGCGCGGATACTGGAATGTGGACTTTGATCAGTCTGGTGCTATCGGGCGTCGCTATCGCCGCCAGGACGAGGTGGGCACACCCTTCTGTGTTACCTATGATTTTGACACTCTGGAAGATAATTCCGTGACCGTGCGTGAGCGGGACACCATGGCTCAGGAGCGTGTTGCCATCCCTGAGCTGAAGCCCTATCTGGCCGAGCGATTGGCGGGCTGCTAATGCATTACACCTCCTGGGGGCCGCGCACCGGCGAAGTCGCCCGCCTCTATGAAGAAAACGGCCCACGCGTCCTGGCGGAGTTCACTGAGAAAGATGTACGGGTAGGGGAGCGTATCTGGACGTTGTCTGATCCCACCACCATCACCCTTGACGACGCCCGCGTCTTCCGTATGGAGGGTAACCCCCGCAAGGACGCACGTTTGGAGGTTCACCTGGGGGATAAGGGTTACACCTTCATTCGGGAAACCCGCGTGGAGTGGGTGATCGATGATTTAAACGGTGAGAAAGTGGCTCAGTTCTCTGGTGCTAGCGGGCAGTTGAGGAAGGCCATCACCGAGTTTGAGGGCGAAACCACTGTGCCCGAGGACGAGATCATTGGGCTGAGCTACTTTGCGCGCAGGGCTATGGAAGAGCGTCTGGTTCAAACCAACTGGCCGCTCTTGGGCTCCCTGATTCTTCTCACAATCCTGGGGATTCTCATCATTGTGCTGTAGGAGTTTTTGGTCGTAGCTGACCCCTAATTGGAGAAAACGGTCAACCTCGGCGTGTAGCTGGTGAAAGCTAGTGTTTCATCATGGCTCTGTAACGTGTATCCGGAGGAGTTTAAGCGTGATGCTGTGGCCATGTATGAGAGCTTTCGAGATTCCTCGTTGAGGCAGATTGCCCGAGATCTTGGTGTCAGTCGGACTGCCCTGGGAAACTGGGTAGCCGTCTTTTGGGCTTGACCACAAGTTTCTGATAGTTTTTAGACGGTTTCCGAAAGTGTAGCCGTACTTTTTAGTTCGTATTCGAGCGACGAGTAGCCGTTGATTGAGGTCTAGATCCTAGTGCGGTTATAGAACACTTCAAACCATTCCGCGATCGATTCGTACACCTGTTGACGGGTAGTGAAAGCCTAACGGTAGAAATGCTCGACTGCGGAGGATTCCGCCCCTCCTACACCCTAAATTATGAAGAGCCTTCAAACCTCTATATAGAGAAAGTGAGCTATCGAATGAGAAGAAGACTCAATATCGTTCTATTTTTAATATGTGCATCATTGTGGGTTATTTCAGTTTTTGCTGAATTTGTTAAGTATAACATTTTATCTCTAGGTTGTCCGACCTCCAGTGATTCAATTTTTGGAAAATCAGGTTGGAGTATAATCCCATTCGGGCATACCTGTGAATGGGAGCTAGCCTCAGGAGTGTCTGCAATTACTTACCCCTCATTGTCCTCTCTATTGCCACCAATATTTCTATTGCTATGGGGATCATGGATTGTTCTTAGTAGAGAAAATCCAAAGTAGATTTAGTAGCTATCTGTACTCTCGCGTTGAGTGGATTAACAATGGGGACAACTGAATTTTTGCTTAACAGATTTCTTCTCGTCATGAATATAGGTGCACGAGTAGCCAGAGTCCTATGCAGGTGGGCGGTTGCGCTCTAGAAACTTCCACCGAAGCCGCCAGAGTTTCCACCGCCTCCGCTGAATCCTCCGCCGCCACCAAATCCACCCCCACCGAAGGAGCCGCCTCCTCCGAAGCCTCCACCGAAGCCGTTTCCACTGTTGAGGAGGCTGTTGAGCACCATTCCGGCTATGAAGGCGCCGGAGCTGTCCCCACGGTTTTGGTTGCGGTACCGGCGATAGTCACTATTCGCGGCATCAATGGCAGCGTCAGCTCGGCGGGCTGCCTGCTGAGCAAGAGGAATAGACCGTTCCTGGACTGCCTGTTGGTAGAGATTCTGCGCATCATGAAGCAGAGATCGCGCATCAGGGCCAATCACGCTGCCACGGGAGCGGATCAAATCCTCGGCTGTTTGAATCTTCCCTGCTGCCTGTTGCAATTGCTGATTTACAATGGCGTCCTGACGTGCCTTATCCGCAGCCGCAATACGTCGTGTGGTCAGTTCTTGTTCCAGTTTCTCACTGATCTGAGTGAATGAGCTTAAAGTGTCCAGCGGATCAGCTGCTGCATTATCCGATTCACCCTCGTGAATATCGCTTTCTGTTTCGTTTCGCTGGAGGACGCCTCTGGCGTCCTCCACCACGGGGCTAGAAAGCTGAAGAGTTTTCGCCTCCTCTAACTGCTGGAGGATCTGTGTGCGCAGTTGTGGAATCCGAGTCTGAGCAAGAGCTAGATTCTCCTCGGCGTGCTCAATGGCGGAAAGCTGGGCGTCGGCACTGGAAATACCGCGTGTAGCCAGCTCCATGATATCCACCAGTCCACCCTGCTGGCCGGCCCCCTTGCTCAAGAGTTCCCGGGCTTGCTCCAGGGCTTTTTCCACCTCCTGGGCGCTGGCATGAGCCACATCCACATTGTCGGTCAGGGAATTCACGGGGTACCCAGAACTCACCAAGTGTTGCAGAGTGCTTTCGGCGTAAGGAATTCGTGACCGTATTTCCACAAGCCGCTGAGTGAGCGTATCCACTCGCTCGGGGGCATTGATAAGCTGCGTGCGAAGGTCTGCGAAGGTCTGCGACTGGTCATCGAGCTGGGCATTCGCCTGACCTGTGCTAGAGATAATCTCCACCAACATTCCTCGCCGCTCTTCCTCAGACTCCGGAATGGCGTCGTAGATCCTCTGATGCAGCTCAAAGGCATGTTCCAAGGTCGCCCGAGATTTCGCCAGCGCCTGAGCAAGTGTTTGTGTGCGAGAGCTACCAAATTCACTTCGAGCAACACGTAGTTCTTCCTCAGCTCTCCGGATGGATTCATCGGTGGCCACCAGCTCTTCTTCCGCACGATCCCGCAGGGTTTGGGTCGGAAGACTAGACAGTTCCTGTGTGTTTTCCGGAGCAATAGACCTCGAGGATGCCAGAACCTTCTTCTTCCTCTTCTTCGACGCCCCATACGCTCCGGCTCCTGTCAACGCCAGGGCGCCAGCTCCGCCAGCTAACCACACCTTAGAGGAAGTGCTCATCGTTCCGGTTGCAGCATCAATAGCGGCACTAACAGCGCCGTTATAGTCACTAGCTGCAAGCTTTTCGTAGGCGGCGTTATAGATTGCCTCTAATTCACTATCCGTCCACTGGTTACCACCAGCCACCCACATCTTCCGAGTACCAGAGGCAATCGCCAGAACGCCAGTATTCCCGCCGCCATTCATCGCTACGGCCTCACTCGCCCAATCCTTCGGGCTTTGCTCCCCAAAGTCGGACACGATAACGATGAACAGGGCACGTTTTTCCTCTTGCCTAAACTCCTGCAACCTTTGGGTGGCCTCTGCCTTCGTATCCTCAGACAACACCCCAGTGTGATCCACCACCGCAGTGGTGTACTGGCTTACAGGTGTGGCAAGTGCTGTGGGGGAGAACATCAACGGCGTTGGAATCGCCACAGCCAGGGCTGCGGCAGCAAGGGTTGCACGAAGGAGTTTGCTCATAGTCATCACAATAGCGACTAACTTAGACATGGTGACGTGCAATTCTCAGGACACCGAACGACGTCTTCTAGAACCTCCTAAGGGCAGTGCGTTTGACGCAGCCACGGAGGACGTTCGCTCACCGTTTTCCCATGATCGCGCGCGGGTTCTACACTCGGCTGCTCTGCGCCGTCTGGCTGATAAAACTCAGGTGGTGGGTCCTCATGACGGTGACACCCCCCGTACTCGTCTCACCCATTCCCTTGAAGTGGCTCAGATTTCTCGCGGTATTGGTCATTCCTTGGGCTTAGATCTGGATCTCACCGAACTGGCAGGGCTCACCCACGATATCGGCCACCCTCCCTATGGGCATAATGGGGAAACCGCTCTCAATGAGCTTGCGGAAGATTGCGGTGGTTTCGAGGGAAACGCCCAGACTCTGCGCATTCTGACCTTCCTGGAGCCTAAAATCCTAGACGCTCAGGGGGCAAGTTACGGCCTCAATCTCACGCGGGCATCCCTCAGCGCGGCCTGTAAGTATCCCTGGATCAGGACAAATCAAGACGGATCTGTCAACCGCAAATACGGCGCTTATGACTCAGAGGCGCAGGTACTGGCCTGGATTCGCAATGGGCGTTCGGATCGCCAGCCTTCCCTGGAAGCGCAGGTCATGGATTGGTCTGACGACGTCGCCTACAGTGTTCACGATGTTGAGGACGGCATTGTTGCGGGAAGGGTGTCTCTGAAACGCCTGTGGGACTTGGTGGCTTTAGCTGAGCTAGCTGAGCGCGGTTCCAAAGCCTTTGGCGGGTCAGTGGAAGACCTTATGGAGGCAGCGGCGTCGCTCAGGGAACTGGAGGTGGTTAACCGTGCAGCAGATTTCGATGGCAGCCTGCAATCCTTTGTGAACCTGAAAGCTATGACGTCGCAGCTGGTGGGCCGCTATGTGGGGGCTACCACGGTAGTTACTGATCCTGACACTGGCCGCCGCACACTCCACATTCCTGCTCTGGCCGTTGCGGAAGTGACCTTGCTGAAAGCTATGGCGGTTCTGTTCGTGATGGATCAGCCGGATCACATGGCACGCCAAGCGCGTCAGCGCGAGCGGATTTTCTGCGTCCATGAGTATCTCACCTCTGCGGGGCCGAGCGCTCTGGACCCCCTTTTCCGCCAGTGGTGGGAGGAAAACCCCCAGCGCACGGTGATAGATCAGATTGCCTCTCTCACGGAGTCCCGGCTGGATCTCTTAGCCAAGCGCGCCAGCGAGACCTACGGCTTCATCGGCTAGACAGCCATCAGTATCACAGGCCCGGGATTTCGCAGAAAGATTCGTAGTGGTCATCGGTGTAGTACCACACCACCGGATTGCGCTCAGTTCCCCCGCCGGTGACAATGCGCCGTTCCCCGCGGCTTCGCGTGCCCGGAGTGGTCACTGTGTACTCCCGGTAGTAGTTGTAGGACTGTGAGGGCAGGAGCCGTTCATAGTTACCGAAGTGGCTGCCGTCATTGGCGGGATAATCAAAAGGGCCTCCCCGCTCAATGTCCTCAACAACATCCTCGGCTTCCTCGGGAATCTGCTCACACGTAGCGACGCCGCTCTTCCCGGCTGAATCCGGAGACTTTCGGTTCTTCGCGGAGGTACTTGCCGGGGACGAGGTCGAGGTACTAAGCCGCGTGGTTGTGGAGTTAGAGGTGGAAGCAGCATCATCGCTGGAGTTATCACTGGTAGAGACGGTGTAACCAGCAAGCAATAAGACAACGGTACCTAGCGCAGACACCCACCATTTCCCTTGAGACATGGAGTTTATCGTTCCATAGAGGCACAGGTTTCACCAGCTCGCGCAGGTGAGAGTCAGGTGTCTGCCACCCGGTAAAGCAGATTGCTACAGTGTGGACTATGGCTAAAGGGCGGATTCCAGAAAGCGACATCCAGGAGATTAGGGACAGAACCCCTATCGAGGACGTCGTGGGTGAATATGTCCAGCTCACTTCTGCTGGGTCGGACTCCCTTAAGGGTCTTTCTCCTTTTAAAGACGAAAAGACCCCTTCTTTTCACGTGCGCCCCAACCATGGTTACTTCCACTGCTTTTCCACGGGGAAGGGCGGGGATGTGTTCACCTTTCTCATGGAGATGGAGCATGTCACCTTCCCCGAGGCCGTGGAAATGTGCGCCGATAGAATCGGTTACCAGATCCACTACCAAGGCGGAAAGCCAGGCCGTAGAGAGGAAGCAGGAACTCGTCAGCGTCTCATTGCCGCCAACAAAGCAGCCCACGAGTTTTACCGCAGACAGTTGGAGACTCCTCAGGCTCAGGTAGGTCGCACTTTTCTTCTAGACCGCAGTTTCACCAAGGATCAGATCCATGATTTCGAGATCGGCTATGCCCCCGATGGCTGGGATACTCTCACAAAACACCTTCTCAGCCAGGGCTTTACCGTCAAAGAGCTTCAGGATGCCGGTCTGAGTTCCATGGGCAAGCGCGGCCCCATTGACAAGTTTCGGCGCCGTCTCATTTGGCCTATCAAATCCCTTGCCGGAGACGTCATTGGCTTCGGAGCCCGCAAGCTTTTCGAGGATGACAACCTGGGCAAGTACATGAACACCCAGGAGACAATGCTGTACCACAAATCCCGCGTGCTGTTCGGTCTGGATAAAGCCAAGCGTTCCATTGCGGAGGGGCATCAAGCCGTGGTGGTGGAGGGCTACACCGATGTCATGGCCATGCACGCAGCGGGGGTTCGCACAGCCGTAGCAGCGTGCGGGACCGCCTTCGGAGAGGAACACCTCCAGCAGCTGCGTCGCCTCATGCTGGACGATAGCTTTTTTCGAGGCGAGCTGATCTATACCTTCGATGGTGATGAAGCCGGCCGCAAAGCCGCTATGCGAGCATTTTCTGGTGAGCAGAACTTTATTGGACAGTCTTTCGTTGCTGTAGCTCCCGACAATATGGATCCCTGTGAGCTCCGGCAACACCGTGGCGACGCCGCTGTCAGGGATCTGGTTGCCTCGCGGATTCCCATCGTGGAGTTTGTGCTCAGGGGCGTGTTGGAGGATTACTCGCTCTCTAGCCCTGAGGAACGTCTCCAGGGATTGAGGAGGACAGTTCCCATCGTGGCCTCGATCCGGGATCGCGTGTTGCGGCGAGAATACGCTCGGCGCCTAGCCGGGTGGCTGGGCTGGGATGATGTCAATGAGGTGGTTCGCCAGGTAGAACAGGAAGCTAAGGCGCCGAAGAAGTCATCGACACGGAAGTTTGTGGATGTGAAGGCAGCACCGGTTTCTCATGCTCCGACTCTGAAACTGCCAAATCCTCGGGATCCAACGCTGTGGCCAGAGCGGGAGAGCCTCAAACTTGCCTTGCAATATCCGGAGCTGGTTGGTTCCTACTTCGATGGTCTGCCCAAGGATTCCTTCAACAACAATGCTTACCGGGTGGTTCGTACCGCAATTGCCAATGCCGGCGGGTGCTCGAGTGGCCTGACAGGCGTGGATTGGTTAGCTGCGGTCAATGATCGCATGACGGATCTCATCGGAAAATCACTTGTCAGCGAGCTTGCAGTGGAAGACGTACAGGTACGGGAAGAAGATCTTCCCGCTTATGTAGATAGCGTTCTGTCTCGGTTGCAGACGGTACGAGTCAGCAACGAGATTGCTCACCTCAAAGGGCAGCTTTCTCGGATGCGAACAACAGACCCTAACTACAACGAGGTTTTTGAGGATCTCTTGGCTTTGGAACAAGCGAAGCGCGAGCTTTCTGCGCGCGTGTTCAAATCCTAGCTATTCTTCGTCTGGTTCCAAGACGCTTTGAGTATCACTGCTGAGATCCTTGATCTCTCGCATTCGGGGCTGAGGATCGAGCTTGTTGGCAATGGCCTTGCGTGCGGCTGACACCGTCTTCTTCGTCACAGGAGAGTTGATAGCGGTCTGCGTCACCTTCTTAATTTGCGCATACCTTTTGCGCCCGGCCTTGGTGCCCAGCACGTATCCGGCGGCTGCACCAACCACAAACTGAATCATCCTCTTCCTTTCGTCGGGTCAACCCACACCACTGTACCTGGAAACTGCACTGTGGCATGATCTCCTAGGAGGTAGCAATGAGGTTATGGAGCATCCACCCAGAATTGTTGGATCCGAAGGGGCTGGTGGCCTGCTGGCGTGAGGCTCTTTTAGCTCAGAAAGTTCTGCGCGGCCACACCAGCGGCTATCGCCATCACCCCCAGCTCGAGCGCTTTCGAGCCTGCCCTGACCCAATGGCCGCCATTGGTGTATATCTGACGGGGTTAGCCAAGGAAGCCGATACCCGCGGATACTCCTTCAACTCCTCGCTCATTGTTGGGGGATCAGCCGAGGTGGACAGCATTCCTGTCACTGTCGGACAGATTGAACTGGAATACACTGTCCTCTCACAAAAGGTTGCCACGCGAAACCCTGAGTGGTTCTCCCAGGTTATTGAGCCACGTCACAGTGACCCCGCACTGCCTCAGCAACCTAGCACAAACATGCAGGTGCCGGCTCATCCGCTCTTTCGGGTAGTACCTGGGCCGGTGGCCTCCTGGGAGAGAGCTGTACTGGAGTGAACCAGCACAAGAAATTTTGAAAAAAGTCGTGGACTCTACTTCCTGTTCATCCACGCAATGGCGGTGGACAGCGCCGTCGCAAAGGTAGTCCAAGCGCCATAGGGGCTCAGTGCCAGTGCAGCCTGAGGGCTTACTTTGGAGGTTCGGTAAACCAGATCCCAGGAGCTACCAGCAAGGACAGCAGCCCATGCGGCTGCAAGCCAGGTTTTCCTAGAACGGAAGAACACACCACACCAGGCAGCGTTCAAAGTCAAGTTCACCAGGAGAGCAGTTGCTTGGGCCTTCTCCTCATCTGTGCGGTTCTCTTCGTGGAGCTGGGAGATTGCATAGCTCTGTGTGGCGAAAATATCTGTGTAGAGAGCAGTCCACGCGAAGGGGAAGACGGTCTCTGGAGGCTGCCACTTCGGCTTGGACAAGCTGGTGTAGGTAGGGCTATCGGTCTTGACCAGGGCGGTACCAATACCAGCGGCGGTAGCAACAGCGGCGCCGACACCGGCGGCCACGGAGCCTTTAACTGTGGACAATAAATTCATACCGCCCACTATAGCCACGCAGCGCGCTGCCGGTTGCGGGCTTAGGAAACGGTAGCTGCAGAGATAGTCCCAGAAGCCACGGTGGCTTCTCTCTTTGAGAGAACACCATCAGCAACGAGGTAGATCACTAATCCCCCCGCTGTCAGAGCGGCCAAAAGCCACAGATTGGTGGCGCTAACGAGTTCCGCGTTGCTGCTGGCTCGGGATAGACCCCCAAGGAATGTGGGGCGCACGTCAACGAGTTTTGCCGTAAGCGCAATACCAACTGGAATGGCGATGTTGATGGTGAGGTTATAGAAACCAATAGCCACTCCAGATTTGGCCGCAGGAATGTGGGAGAGAGCAGTAGACACCAAGGGTGCATACATCAGAGCGAAACCGCAGGGAAACAGGATCATGGAAATAATCACTGTGACCACGGAGCTGCCCACCAACACTGCCGGAATGAGCAACGCCAGGGTGATCACACTCAGAGCCGTGATAATCGCTTGACGTGACGAGAGAACCTGTGCAATCTTCCCCGAGAGGCAGCCCACAATCACGGCACAGGCATAGCCAGGAGCCAGGATATAGGCGGCGCCATCCAAGTTGATTCCATACAGTTCATCCACCATGTAGGGGAGCAGAATGGAGGAGTAGCCAAGCTGCACCATGTAGACCACAAACACGATTGCCAGCACTGTGACGTAGCGGCCGTTCGTGAAGAATGAGGGGCTCACCAGGGCGTCGTCGTGGGTGCGAATATGCCACACGAATACGGAGATTCCGAGGAGCGCCAGGATAAGCCACCACCACTGGAATTCTTGCATAAACCACATCACGGCTGTGGCTATCACCGCGATGAGGAAGAGCCCCAGAACGTCCAAGTGACCTTTTTGCTGCTGTTCCTCAGGCACGTACTTCACCAGGAATGGAACGGCGATAAGCAAGACCAAGGCAATGAGGAACATCACAGGCCAGGCGATGTATGTTGCTACAATCCCCGAGGTCAAGGTGCCAATGAGCATCGCCGCTTGGAACGCTGCGGTGGAAAAACCCAGGTAGGTCTTTTGATCGGCGTCACTCAAGTACTTGGTGACGTAAATGACGTAGAGAGTTTCGGCAGCAGCCAAGCCAGCAGTTTGAATCAGCCGGGAGATGAGGACCATTGTCCAGATATTCTGGAAGAAGAATCCCATCAGCGAGCCCACTGCTACTAGGCCTATGCCGATCATCATAAGCCGGCGGATGCTGACGCTGTCTGCCAGAGCCGCGTACACCACAGCACCAATGCCGATGAGAATGCCAGCCAGCGTGGCCTGGAGGCTGGCCGTAGAGGTGCTCAGCTCCAAAGACTCCGCAATGGGTTTAGTCATGAACTTGAAGCCGTTGTCCATAACTAGGCAAAACACGAAGGCGAAAAGGAGGATCGGAACTGCAGCCTTCGGGTTGAATTTCTGAGGTTCCACGGAGGTGGTTGTCATGACACTTCTCCTAGAGCCGAGCCAGCGGTAGGGCTAGTTCCATCATGGTGGTGAAGGAGGTTTCCCGTTCCTTCGCCGTGGTCTGGCTGCCCGTAATGATGTTATCGGACACCGTGAAAATACCCAGAGCCTCAACACCGGCTTCTGCAGCCGTGGCGTAGAGGCCTGCAGATTCCATTTCCACAGCCAACACTCCCATTCGGGACCATCGCTGATTCACGTCCTCAGAGAAGTTGTAGAAGACGTCGCTGGACACCACATTGCCCACATGAGTGTCAATCCCCTGGGCACGAGCTCTATCTCGTACATCTTCAATGAGCCGGTAGGAGGCCGTGGGGGCATAGGTGCCTGGAAGGTTGTACTGGGACAGGAAGTTGGAGTCTGTAGAGGCTGATTGTCCGATCACAATGTCGTACAAATTCAACTCCGGCTGGAGCGCTCCACAGGAGCCCACGCGAATGAGTTTGGTGCAGCCGTACACATGAATGAGCTCCCAGGAGTACAGAGAGATGGAAGGAATACCCATACCTGTGCCCATTACAGAGACCTCGTGTCCTTCGTAGGTTCCTGTGAAGCCCAACATATTGCGAACCGCGTTGAACTGGACGACGTCCTCCAGATACGTGTTTGCAATAAATTGTGCGCGCAGCGGATCCCCAGGGAGCAGGATTGTTTCTGCAATGGGCGCCCCCTCAGGGTTGATATGCGGGGTACTCTTATCGGACGCCCTGGAAGTTGAGTGTGCGGAACCGGTGGTATCGGACATGCTCTCGTCCTTTGCTTGAAGACATGGAATGAGGGGCGTCGCGAAGCACCATGGTGGTCTGTATGGAGAGCACCCGTCCGCCAGCCCTTCTATCAAAGGTAATGCTCCCAAAAACCTTTAGCAATGAGGTGAGGTTAGAGAAGGGGGATAGCCCGGGGACGGGGAGAAGAAAGAAGAAAAGAAAAAGCTCCCCCAACTGGGCTCGAACCAGTGACCCTTCGATTAACAGTCGAATGCTCTGCCAACTGAGCTATGGAGGAATGTTGACGTGCAACGAGATAACACTATATAAGCAAGCCAAGATTTTAATCAAATGCGCAGGTCAGCGTGTGGTAACGCTCTGCGTTCCCACACAGTATAAAACGGAGCGTTCCCACAAGGCGTGAAGCGGAGCTCTTCATAGCGGAAGGCCTAGGAGGTCACGGCGATATGGGGGAGAGAGACGTTCGTGCCATCTGAGGTGGAGAGCTCTACCTGGGCTTCTCCCTGAGGGAAATCCTTCGGCACTGTCAGCGTCACCGTGGCAGTACCGGCGTCGTCAGGTCCAAGGTTGTCGGCAGTAATCTCCACTAAGCTGCTGGATCCTGTCACGCACCGGGAGCCGTGGCACAGTGTGACTGTGACTTTCTCGGGTGCAGGTTCCCCAGCAGTCATGGCCAGGGAGCTCAGCTGAATTGTTACTGTGTTTCCGGCCTGAACTTTCTCAGGGTAGTTGGCTATCCCCACCGAGCGCTGGGAGTAGTCCACCGTTAGCGGTTTGTCCTTGGTGAAACCGGAGAGATAGTCATTGAAAGCATCATTATCAATCACACCGGTATCCACAAAGCTTGTGCCCCCGCCCAGAACAGTGAAACCGTCTGATCCCTGGAGCAAGAAGGAGTTGCTGGCCACGGTGTACGTCTTCGAGTTGTTATTGGGCACCAGAGCCCCGTCAATAAATACCTGCTGAATACGCTTGCCGTTTGTAGGTGTGGAAGTGTAGGTGTATTCCACATTTGGGCTCAGCCCCAGGCGCAGCACTGAATGCTTCGCGGCGTTCCCTTGCCACTGCTGCTCCAGAGCCGAGTAGAGCTGGGCGCCAGTGTATGTCTTGAACGCGTAGGAATTCCCGAAGGGCTGCACGCTATTGGATTCTCCCAACGTCACCAACCCTGGCTCGTCGGTGTCAAAGAGGGACGTGTCTGGATCGTAGAGGTAATCCGCTCGAACACCCCCAGGATTCATCATTCCTAGATCCGGCTTCTCAGGAAAGGTCTGCCCATACCTCCACAACACCTCAGCTATCAGATTAGAGGCCGGAGACTCCGTTCCTCGATCGCTTCCCGG
This sequence comes from Actinomycetes bacterium, assembly GCA_023432405.1. Lineage (GTDB taxonomy): Bacteria > Actinomycetota > Actinomycetes > Mycobacteriales > Mycobacteriaceae > Corynebacterium. Next base: position 46,318 of record JAEYUQ010000016.1, read on the forward strand.
CTTCAGCTCACCGGGTTGAGACCCGCGCTTGGCGTCCTTATCCAGATACCCCACTGGTTTATTCCCCAGCTCTTTGGCACCTTCCAAGGCTGCTTCATACTGCTTCTTGATGTCTGGGGATTCGGCGTCGGTAAGCTCCACGGGCGCACAGGAGGCAGTGACCTTCCTATCCTTGGCGACGTCAATTGTGGCATGAACCAGGGCAGTCCCGTAGTTGATGGGTTCGCACAGGGGAGCTCCGCTGGGAGTGGTGGTTTTCTTCTGGATATGGCTATGTCCGGCAAAGGCGAGATCCACCTTGTTATTGAGGAGGGCAGCCACTTTATCTGCGTCTTCATGGATCAGAGCCACCACCACATCAGCTTCCCCATTCTTATCGACGCCGTCCTTGAGGCGTGTTGCCACAGCGTTTACCGCAGCACTGGGATCGCTGAAACCTAGACCAGCGATGGCACTGGGGGAGACCATCTGGTTCATATCTCGAGTAACCGCCCCAACATAGGCCACTCGAAGTCCGTTGTAATCCTTAATTTCATAGCTGGGTAGAGAATCTTGCGGAGTCACATTGGCTGCAAGGATCTTGATTCCCATGCGCGGTTGGATGCGATCCTTGAGATCTGAAAAGCCTCGGTCAAACTCATGGTTTCCAACGGCGGTGACTTCCAGACCCATGCTTTTCAGAATGTCCATGGTGGGGTTGTCCTGGTCCACCGCAGATACATAGGCGGAGCCGCCCACGTTATCGCCCACGGAGACCAGGTGAGTCTCCGGATTGTCAGCTCGGATTTTATCCACGGCAGCATCCAGCTTGGCGGCGTTTTCAATATGTCCGTGGAAGTCTGAGATCACTGCTAGGTCAATGTCGTGGTGAGATCTGGTGGTACTGGAAGATGGGCTGGCAGATACTGAGTTCACGCTGTCATTAGTGTCTGGTGCGGTGTTTGATGTGCTACAGGCAGACAGGGAGAAGCCCAGAGCTAGCGCCATGATGTAGCTCACGAGGAGGTGCCAGGAAGGTCGGTTGTTTCTGCCACGGGGATGTCTCTGACTGGCTGTAACAAATCGTCTCATTGCTCTCACTCCAGAATCAATGGTTTCCAGAATTACCGGTTAACAATGAGCACTTTATCCCAGATGAGTACCTTGCTCACTTCGAGTTTTTCGGATGCTTGGCTTCTCTGAGCACGTAGTTTTCTGCCTCATGGAGTTGGTTGGCTATACTCGCTTCGGGCCTGTAGCTCAGTCGGTTAGAGCAGTGGACTCATAATCCATTGGTCCCGGGTTCGAGCCCCGGTGGGCCCACGTGCACGGTGTCGATCCGGAAATCCTGCTGATTTACCGTCTTCTTGACCTCACAGGTGTCTTCCTGAACGGAATCTTGGGTGGGACTATGGCTCGCCAGCGGCGGTTTGACGCTATTGGTTTCATCTTTCTGGCTCTGCTGACCGCTCTTGGTGGGGGAATGATTCGCGATGCCCTCATCGGTCATGGCAGTGCTGCTGCTGTGTCCAACCCTAGCTATATTCTCTTGGCATTAGCTGGTGCGTTTGTGGCCTTTATTGCGCAGTTGGAAGGCCGTCAATGGAGACTCTTTAGCCTCTACGGGGACGCCATTACCTTAGGTTGCTGGGCGGTAACCGGCGCCAGTAAAGCCCTGGCTAATGATTTGCCGTGGCCCTCAGCGGTGTTCCTCGGGCTCCTTACCGCGGTAGGCGGTGGAATGCTTCGCGACGTCGTTGTAGGAAGAACGCCAATTATCTTCGGTGGAGGTCCCCTCTACGCCTCTCCTGCTATTCTCAGCGCGCTTCTCTTTGTCATCTTTGACAGTTGCGGCTTTGAAGCCCTGGGCATGATTCTGGCACCAATTCCAGGAATTGTCCTTACTATTGTGGCGCATCTGCGTGGGTGGTCTTTGCCTCAGACGAAGGATTGGGCGCCCTTGAACCTCACAGCTTCTCAGCTGCGAAATGCTCTGCGATATGCAGATAAATACGGTTTTAAAGCTGCCTGGAAACGCGCCGAAGAACGCCAGTGGAGGTTGGGGCGTCCACCGAGAGAGTGAGAACGTACCGCTCCTAGCGGGGGCGTCGCTAAGGCTGACCTGATCAACACGTAACCTCAAGTTTCACATGAGCCTTAAGGGGCAAACGGGTGTATAGCAGGTTGCCGAGTGATTCGGAATTCTTCACAATTGTCAGCGAGATCGTAGGGGAAGACGAGTCTCGTCTCGCACCTGGACAGGTGTGTCTATAGATAAGAACGATGAGCTAAGGCGCCCCTATGCATAAACCTGCGTTATTTGCTGTCCTTGAGATCGAGGATGCCCCTCCACACCTGCGTCGCGTTGTTGAACGCGCCATGATGACCTGTATTCCCAGCGTGTCTGAATTAGTTATTCCTGGTCAACCTGTAGAAGACGCCCACTGGTACACCCGCTGGATACGAACTCCCTCGGGAGTCAGCTGCAGGGAAGTAATCACCGGCACCTCCGAGGAGTTAGCTGCTCTAAACGCAGAGTTGGAACAGTATGGCATTGGTGCCACGCTTCGTCGAGTTGCCTAATGCACACAGCTAGAGCAGGTACTTAGCGCCTTGTAGGATGTTCCCCCAAGGGTTACAGTGTTTGAGCAGTGTTATCCACCATGTCCCATAGTTATTAGGAAGGCTTATTGTCATGGGTGACAAGAAAGTCAGGGTTGCCATAGCTGGTGTTGGCAACTGTGCAACATCCCTCATACAGGGTGTGGAGTACTACAAGGACACTCCCGCCGATGAGAAGGTACCCGGTCTCATGCACGTCCAGTTTGGTGACTACCACGTGCGTGACGTGGAATTTGTGGCTGCATTCGATGTGGATGAGGACAAGGTAGGAAAGGATCTTGCTGCCGCCACTGAATCGGGCATGAACTGCACTATCAAGATCACTGATGTGCCTGAGCTTGGAGTTACCGTTCAGCGCGGCCCCACCTACGACGGCTTGGGTGAGCACTATCTGGCCACCATCACGGAATCTTCCGCAGAACCTGTGGATGTGGCTCAGGTCCTGCGGGATACGAAGACAGATGTTCTGGTTTCTTATCTGCCTGTGGGTTCCGAGAAAGCAGACAAGTATTATGCCCAGGCAGCAATGGATGCTGGTTGCGCCTTTGTCAATGCCCTTCCTGTGTTTATTGCTTCTGATCCTGAGTGGGCTCAAAAGTTCGTTGATGCGGGTGTGCCTATTGTGGGGGATGACATCAAGAGTCAGGTAGGAGCCACGATTACCCACCGCGTGCTGGCTAAATTGTTTGAAGATCGTGGTGTCCGTCTGGAACGCACCATGCAGCTCAACGTGGGCGGAAATATGGACTTCAAGAATATGTTGGATCGCAACCGGCTGGAGTCAAAGAAAATATCCAAGACTCAGGCCGTGACCTCCAACCTGAAGGAAGGCCCGCTTGCCGGGAAAATGCATGATCGCAACGTTCACATTGGGCCTTCTGACTATGTTGAGTGGCTCGATGACAGGAAATGGGCATACGTCCGCCTGGAAGGAAAAGCCTTTGGCGAAGTTCCTTTGAACCTGGAATACAAGCTGGAGGTGTGGGATTCACCGAACTCTGCGGGGATCATTATCGACGCCGTGCGGGCAGCGAAAATTGCCTTGGATCGAGGTATTGCAGGTCCTGTGAATCCGGTCAGCTCTTATTTGATGAAGTCTCCGCCCATCCAGCGTGGGGATGAGGAAGCTCGGGCTCACTTGGAGGCGTTCATCCTCGGCGAGGAATGAGATTCCTGCTCTAGATAGTCAACGAGTTGCCCAACAGTGGTGAACTCCGAGACTATGGAATCCTCCATTCTGACGCCGCTCATCTGCTCAATGCGCACAGCGGACTCAATGAGATCAAGAGACGTGATGGTGAGGTCATTGCGCAGATGAGAATCTCGAGTGATGGTGTCTGGAGCTCGTCCTGTGATGTCCGAGAGTATGGACGCTACCTGTGGCAGGATTTCATCTCCAGTCATAGCGTTATTGTAAACATCGCCCAAAAGTAAGGAAGATTCTTCGCTCCTCATCGCGGTGTGTTTCATTGGTGAATGCGTACACTGCCTTATATGCAGCACCTTGATTGGCCGGTAGATCATGTGGCGACCGCGTGTGTCACAGCCGATGGAGTAGATACCTGCGGAGACCAAGAGCGAGTGTTCCAGCTGGCCTCTGTGACCAAGGTGCTGTCCGCCTATGGCTTCCTCATTGCCGTAGAAGAAGGCGTTTTTGATCTGGATTCTCCTTGCGGGCCATCAGAGTCCGCCTGCGAATCTGCAACGGTGAGGCAGTTTTTATCTCATGCTTCAGGCGTGGGAATGAGGGAGTCCGACCGAATGCGTGCTCCCCTGGAGCGTCGCATCTATTCGTCTTATGGCTTTGAGATTCTTGCGGATGTTCTTGAAGCAGAAACAGGTATCTCATTTCCTGATTACCTCTCAGAAGCCGTTTTCCAGCCTCTGAATATGTCCAATACTCACCTTCAAGGTTCTGCCGGTCACGGCGCACAATCAACGGCTGCTGATCTCACCGCTTTTATTCAGGAACTGAGGGACCCTGCACTGCTTTCTGCCAGTACTGTGCAGGAGGCTTTCACCGTTCAATATCCCGAGCTTATTGGAGTGGTCCCTGGATACGGTATCCAGAAACCTAATCCCTGGGGTTTAGGCTTCGAGATTCACGGAAACAAGTCACCACATTGGCTAGGAGAGAGTATGCCAGCAGATGTGGTGGGACATTTTGGAATGTCAGGGACCTTTTTGTGGTTCGCGCCTCGTGAGCAGGTGGGAATGGTGGCTCTCACAGATCGTCAGTTCGGGGAGTGGGCAAAGCCGTTGTGGTCGAAGGCCAACGATGCAGTCTGGTCCGAGATATGCGGCAGTGTGGGAGGCTCGTGGCGCCCAGGGAGCAGGCAAAACACGAAGGGTGTGATTCCCGAGGTTAAGCACCCCGTAATAGGGGAACAACACTTCCGCATCAATGCAGTTGAGGGTACATAACGCGGTAAAGTATAGCGAAACTGGACTAGACGATGAGCTGCGAAAGTCGGGGTATCCCCTTCTTGCAGCGCGACCATACAACATGGAGGGAGACCACGGTGGTATATGCTCCGAGCGTGAACTCAAACGCTCAGGACTTTGCACGTGTCATGGCGATGAAGCCCGGCTTTATTGTCCAGGAGATCGGCTGGGATGATGACTGTGATTCCACTATCTCAGAATCCATCGAAGACACCATTGGTGAGGATCTCTTAGATGAGGAAGCCGATGAGATTTGTGACGCCATAGTCTTGTGGTGGCGCGATGATGATGGTGACCTTGTGGATGCTCTGGTGGACTGTACTCGAAACCTCGCTGAGACTGGTCGCATCTGGCTTCTGACTCCCGCCGCAGGATCTTCCTTGACTGTTGATCCAGGTGTTATTTCAGAATCTGCGCAACTGGCTGGCTTGGTGCAGACCAAAGCTGAGCGCCTCAACAAATGGCAGGGGTCCTGCCTGGTGCCCCGTGGGCAAAAGCGTAACGTGTAAAGCCCTCTATTCTGAGGGGCCCCTTGACGACGTCGTGATAAGAGCGGCTGAAGGTTCCCTCAGCGTGGGGTTTTGCTGAGCCTTCAGCCTGTGTGCTAATCTGGCACAGATTTCAGGGACTCTTAGCTCAGCTGGGAGAGCAGCTGGTTTACACCCAGCAGGTCAGCGGTTCAAGTCCGTTAGAGTCCACAGTTTCCACACCTCTCTGTCGGTGAAAACCTAGAGCTGAAGCAGGTGTGAGGTGATTATTCCTCGTCGTCCCCTTTGACAAAGGGAGCCAATTTCATGGTGTGGCGGTGATTGAACTTGGGGGCGTCGGGGTCTGCTCCTAGTGGCCAGTTTTCCCCAGTGAGCCGTTCCACGGGTTTCTGGTCTTGGGGTTGCTCGGTCTGGGCAGGTTTTGTAGCTTCCTTGGCCTTAAATATGCGTGATAAAAAGCCCACGGCCTTTCCTCCTTGTCGTGGTGATCTGCTCTTTCATTAAAAGCGTTCTTCGGGGTTTCTCGCTCGTGCAATGTATGCCCCCGGCATCTCCCCGCCGTAGCGAGAGCGCACATCTCGGGAGTGTACGTCAGTGGTGGTCACTAGGCTGGATGATTTCTGGGTTTCAGCTGAAGATGTGCTGTCTTCTTTGCCTGAACGACGTCGTTGTGTGATTTCAGACCACACAAAGTATCCGAAGGCAATCGGAACCATCACCCCAAAAGCAATCCACTGCAACCCATAGGAAAGATGGTTACCCCTATCAAGTTGGGGGAGAGGAATAGCGGTGAGTACTCCTGCTTGCCCCTCAGAGAGTTGGAGATAGTCCTCAGCCAGAGTGAGATTGGATAATGTCCCAACTTGCTGGGTGTTGATGGAGTACACCTGCTGGCGTCCAGACTCAGTAATCGGGGCGGATGAGGATTGATCCTCGTTCTTCATCGCCAAGCCCACAATGGATACTGTTCCTTCGGGGGCCGCAGCGATATCCGGGAGGGTGCCTGCCTCTTTGTCTTGGACAACGTATCCGCGATTAACCAGCACCACAGGGCCGTCGTCTATGGAAAAGGGGGTGAGGGCTTGGAATCCGGGATGTCCGTCCTCGGAGCGCAGCCGCAGCAGCACTTCCGCATGAGAGATATAGTGTCCAGTGGCCTCCACGCGCGCCCACTCCTGATCGGGTGTCAGGGCCCCCGAAAAAACTTCTCGGGCAGCGAGAGGGGCTGTATCAAAAGACTTCTCAATCTGCTCATTACGTTTCACAATGGCGTCGTTTTTGCCCAGCTGCCAGGGTGCCAAAATGGTGAATGCAAGGTAGGAAAAACCCAGCACTACTAACAGGCCGATGACCCAGCTTGGGGAAAAGAGGGCCTTGAATCCGGATGCCTTTTGATCACTCACAGGGCATAGTCTACTTCCCGCTTCAACCCTGCCTTCAGCCTGGGGATTTCCACTCATCTCTTCGTCTTTATCTCTCAGGGTTGGTCCTTAAGAGCCGCTACACTTAGCCACATGGTCACTGTTGCTGATGTATGCGCTCTGCTGGATGATCGCTACCCTCCTGAACTTGCAGAATCCTGGGATTATGTCGGGTTGGTCTGTGGTGATCTGACAGGCTCGGTAAGCTCAGTTGCCTTCGCTGTTGATTGCACAGATGCCGTTGCCGAGCGTGCCCTGCAGCTGGGAGTCGATATGCTGGTAACTCATCATCCTTTGCTGTTTAAGCCCGTAACCTCGGTGGCAGCTCACACTCCTAAAGGGCGAATTATTCACTCCTTTATCACTCATGGGATAGCCCTTTTTGCTGCCCACACGAATGCTGACTGTGCTCGCCCCGGCGTCAATGACGTTCTTGCTAAGACGTTGGGAATAACTCCAGGTGCTCCCATTATTCCCTCCAACCTTGACGACGCCCCCGACTCCCCGGCCTGTCAAGGGGCTGGTCTCGGCCGCATAGGTACCTTGGAAAAACCGATGACCTTGCGGGAGTTTGTTCACCATGTGGGTGATGTCCTGCCAGACACAGAGTGGGGGGTTCGAGCTGCTGGGGATCCCGATGCTGTGATTTCAACGGTGGCAGTGTGTTCTGGGGCTGGTGATAGCTTGTTGGACAGGGTGGCACAATTGGGTGTTGATTGTTATCTCACCTCTGACTTGAGACATCACCCTGTAGATGAGTATCTGCGCAGTGGGGGTCCGGCAGTGGTTGATACCGCGCATTGGGCCAGTGAGTTCCCCTGGACATCACAGGTGCGTGATGTGGTTGCTGAGTTAGGGGTTGATACTCACATTGTGTCCATTCGGACAGATCCTTGGACCATAGCCAGTCATGGACACTGAACACCGCCACAGAATTGACGGTACTCACCACTCAGTGACGCACAGCTCGACAGATGAATAGGTATATGGAACCACTTATGATAATTCAGGAACAGCAGAAACTTCTTCTAGAACTAGCCAATCTTGAACGGGGTCGGTCAGTCCAAGCTCGGCCCCAGAATGAACGTCAGGATCTTCAGTGCCAGCGCAACAGTGTTCTTCAAGGCTCATTGGCGGCGCAGCGAGCCTTAGACGGTGTAGAAAGCGATATTCTTCGTATCCAAGAAGATGAGAGAAAACTTCGGGCTCGTGAGCGAGACGATGTGGCTCAGCTATCTGCCGAGACGGATCCGCAACGGAGAAAAGATTTAAAACATGATCTCTACGCAGCGAAGTCTCGGATTGAAGACCTCATGTATGAGCTCAAGGAGTGTCACAATGAGCTGGCGCCCTTGAGGCAAAATGTTGATCTCTACCAGCAGAAACTCGCAGATCTTGATGCACGGATTGAGAAGGCAGAGGGCCAGAAAGACACGGCCTTCAAGCAGGCTGATCGTGTAGCAGAGTTGAAAGCTCAGCTACCAGCCGAACTGCTTGCCGAGTACGAGGGGCGTCGTCAGGAAAATGGCGTTGGGGTTGCGTTCTTTAACGGTAGGAGCTGTTCTGGATGTGCCATTAAGCTGACGGCGGCAGAGCGTGCTGAGATTACTGCAACCCCACACGATGAGCTGGCAGAGTGCCCGAACTGCGGATCTTTGTTAGTGAGGTAAGCCATGAAATACGTCATTGAGGCTGATGGGGGTTCTCGGGGCAACCCGGGAATTGCAGGATCTGGAACCGTCATCTACGACGCTGATCATGCCACCGTGCTCCAAGAACTCAGTTATGTGGTGGGGACAAGCACAAACAACGTCGCTGAGTACCACGCCCTGCTCAATGGTCTTCGCTATTGCGCCGATCGCGGTGCTACCGAAGTGGATGTTTTCATGGACTCGAAACTCGTGGTGGAACAGATGAGCGGGCGCTGGAAGATTAAGCACCCAGACATGAAAGCTCTCGCAGTACAAGCGCGCGAGATAATGAAGCTGTTTGATGCCGTGAGATTCACATGGGTACCCCGTGCGCGTAACTCCAAGGCTGACGCCCTGGCAAATAAGGCAATGGATGCAGCCGCTCAGGGAGCAAAGCCGGGTTTTGTGGAGGGCTATGGTGACACGTCTCCTCACAGCCCTGCTGTGGATTCCAGCAGGAGACACTCCGAGGGAGAACGTAACGAGTCTTTGCCGGGTTCTTCACAGCCTTCTGAGAATCAGCCAGGGCTGTGGTCAGCCCCCGAGATTTCTCCCCCCGCGACGCTCCTTGTGCTTCGGCATGGTGAAACCTCCTACTCTGTCAAGCACCAGTATTGCGGGTTGAGCGATCCTGAACTCACGGAGAAAGGACTCGCCCAGGCTCGTGCTGCATCACAGTATCTTCAGCAGTTTTCGATTGATCGGGTGGTCAGCTCCCCTCTGCGCCGAACCCAACAAACAGCTGAGGCATTCACCTCGCACTTTAGTTGTGAGCCCGCGCTTATTGAACAGGATTTTGGGGAGTGGGAAGGTCTGAGCTACGCCGAGGCCGCGCAGAAAGATCCCGATGTTATGAAGAGTTTTCTCTCGGGAGTGTCCGTGCCTCCACCGGGAGGAGAATCCCTGGCGCAGGTGTATCGCAGGGTGAGTAGGTGGCAACGCGCGTTTGTTGCTGCCCATCCGGGGGAAACAATCCTGGTAGTCACCCATATGTCCGTGGCCAAATCTTTAGTTCGTCTGGCTCTGGGAGCTGATTCCACCTTCTATCACTCAGCATTTCTGGATCTAGGCTCCCTGTGTAGAATGGATTTTGGGCAACGCTACGTGCTGCGGTCTTTCAATGAAACCGCGTATCTTGCTAACATTCTTTCTAGCAAATGAGCTGGCTGGGTGATCGCGTCACTGTGAACCGGCCGTACCAGTTGGTAACGGCTAGGCAGGGTGACGAGGAAAGTCCGGACTCCACAGAGCACGGTGGTTGCTAACAGCAACCCGAGGTGACTCGCGGGCAAGTGCAACAGAAAGTAAACCGCCCATCGACGGTGGGTAAGGGTGAAACGGTGCGGTAAGAGCGCACCAGCAGGTTAGGTGACTAATCTGGCTGGGTAAACCCCACTGGGAGCAAGGCATGAACCCGTACCCCTGTGGTACGGCCAATCGAGCGTGTGAGGGCTGCTCGCCCAAGCTCGAAGGTAGCCGCTGGAGGCAGTGAGCAATGACTGCCCTAGATGGATGATCGCCACCGCTTGAGGCGGAACAGAATCCGGCTTACAGGCCAGCTCATTTGCTTTCTTGTTGGGTGGGTATGAAGTGTGCGCCTTCACCTGGGCGAATCTCAACTATTGTCAGGCCGTCGTCGAGGATATCAGCGCGTAAAGAATCCCAGGAGTGAGCTGGAACCAGAGCGATAACGCTTGCTCGAAGATCCTCAGAGGCACACCGGGCTGAGAGAGCACCACGGTCCAAAACCAACTCTGTAAGAGCAGCGACGTCGTCTCCTGGGGTAAAAATGGAGAGGAGATCGCGCTGAGACTGGTTGAGGATTGTGGCTGTTTCCTTCATGTGGTGGGCGCGGATAGTGCTACCAAGTGTGGTGGTACGTTCCAGTTCAGAGAAGTAAAAATCTAGCCACTTGCGAGCGGTGTCCCCAGAGGGGAAGTGGTTATCCAGTCCCAGAGAATGATGGGCATCCAACCACTGAACAATACGTTCGGTGGCGTTGGGGAGGTCTCTGAGAGTAGCTACTTGGAAAGCAGCCGCAGCTTTGGCAGCAAGGTTGAGAATGTCCCCTTGGCGATCCTGGCACTGCTGTGAGCCACGTGATCCCGGTTTTGCAATGACACACAGGCGGTAGTCAGATCCCGATACTCGTGGAACCTCAAAAATGGCGTTTTCACGCCCGTCAAACAGAGAGGGATTCGGGTTGACTGCACGCAAATTTGTAGCGTAGCGCGAGCTCACCGGAGGGCGTTCCAGGAAGAGGGTGCTGGCCTTGCTACAAGCATCGGATAAGCGCAGGCGCTCCGGCGGGGTATCCACCTCCGGAACATCAGCTGACAGTGCCAAGGCAAACGCGGATTCCACCGCAGTCATCTCACCTAAACCCACGCCAGAAGGAATGGAATTAACCACTGTGATGTCTATCCCGTGAGCCATGCCCCGCACAGATTGGCTATACACCAGGTTCCACGCAACAGCACCCAAACGGTGTGCTGGAGTCATGCTTGTGGTGTCCGGGTACTGTGCCGGGGTTTCGGTACCATCAGACACTGCTGCTGCCTGGGCGACGTCCTCCGTGGAAATCTCGCTATAGCTCAGACTTGGGGTAGGGAATCGTTCACACCAGTTCACCGCAATAGTGGAATCACTGCGTGGTGAGTAGGCCACTTCTGCACGATAATCCGTATTTCCAGTGATAGTGACGCCACCTAGATTGCCGGTGGCTTCGCCGATGAGGTTCCATGATCCAGGAGCAGAAGCAGCGGCGAGGGGTACGCCAATGCGGGAACGATGAAGCTCAGAAGCCGATACTGTAGCCAGATCAATCACAGATGCCATCCTTTGGGTGCGCGAATTCACCACAACTCTAATAGAGGTTTTCCGTAGTCTAAAGAAAAGGGTTCTGTGCTCTGAGGAATCGAACAACAGTAGTCTCACGAGCCCCATAAAGAAGGAGAAATACCGTGACTCACGAAATTAAACAGTCTCATGACGACGGCGCTCAGTACTTTTTTAACCCCAATACAGGGGAAGTAACCCAAGGAAAGGTTCATGGCTGGGATAACAGGATGGGGCCGTATAACTCCGCAGAAGAAGCCCGCAATGCCCTGAAGACAGCCCAGCAACGTACCCTTGCAGCGGATGCTGATGATGAGGCTGAAAATTCCTGGGGTAAGCCTGCCTCATGGGAGTAGTTCCTGGAAGTAAACCGCTCCGAAGTAAACAGCTCTCAGACAGACTGCTCGGAGGCAGACCCAGCCACCTCACATGGCCCCTTTATGCCCTGGAGCAACGGGTCCCATCACTTTTATGGATAGATTTACTGAGTTTCTCGTAGGAGCTGGAGATTTTCTTGATGATCTTCGGATACTGGGTCAAAGCATCCAGGCCTGCTTGGCGTTCTCTCTCATAGGCCACCCCGTAACCGAAAGTATCTTCTCCAGCCTCTCTAGCATGAGCAGCCTGACGCAAGAGCATATCGCGTGATGTGACGCAATCTTGGAAATCTCCGAGTACTGATTGCAGCTCCTTACATGCTTTGTAGAGGGGACTGGTTTTTAACTCGGTGGTTTTCCCGATAGCTTCGGCGGCGTAACGAAGTTTCTTTCCGGCCTTCCTCATGTCATGGAAGTACTGCTCCCTGTCAGCCAGCTCAATGGAAGGGTCAGACCAGCTCTGAACCGCTTTCCGATGCCGTTTCATGAGCTTGCGGTAGGCCGAGTCCAGATGTTGATAAAGAATCTCCTCCTTAGCCCTAGTGCTGTCCTGTGGAAGAGATCTCAATTCTGGGGAGGAGTCAGTATGTGGAGAGGCCTCAGTATCTGGTGCCTCTGAAGAGACGCCAGATACTGAGGTTTCCTCGCTGACGACGGGAGGGTTACGCAGAATGTCATCAAGGGCGTCGAGAAGGTCTAAGTAGCGCTGGGAATCCAGAACGTCAATAACCTTCTCATAAGCAGAGGCATACACCTCAGCCATGTCCTCGTGGAGGTGTTGACGTGTCTCGGCGTCGAAAACAGCGGCGTCGTCAGTGTCTATGAGGTGCTTAAAACGCTCAGCGACAACCTCAGCATCCCGAGCCTCACCAAGTATCCGAGCCAGATTCTGAAGCTCTTTTTCCACATGGTGATACTTCTCCCCATCCAAAATTCCCTCAAACACCTGCATATGGCTGCGCAGTTCTCGGGTGGCAACCCGCATCTGGTGGATGGAATCCCACTCATCATTGCGCACCCGCGAGTCATAATCCACTAACTTGTCTCGGTTGGTGCGCAGAGCAGAAAGCACTGCAAATTCCGGAGAGTCTGGATCAATCTGGCTAAGCACATCCAAGGTAGGAACATTATGAATAGAATCCCCCAAAGCTGTCATCAGCTTTGACGGGCTGGGAGACTTACGTCCGCCTGCATTGATGAGCACGGTTGTTGCGCTGTGGATGATGTCCCTTCCCTCGGGGCTCGTGGCGAGTTCTTCTGCAAGCTCGAACTCCCACTCCCGCCACTGTGCCTTGGTCCCTCCTGGGAGCAGTGACCACGCTGTGACGTGATCATCCGTGAACTCAGCAACCAGAGAACCATCGGCGGCGAATGCTTGGGTCTCATGGCGGTCATTGTCCACTTGGGCAATGGGTACTAGCTCATCTCTGCGCACAATGGCACGCACCTGCACCAGTAATTCGGAGGGCACCGCGGTGCTGCCCTCAGTGATGGGAGCATGAATCTCTGTACGTCCTTGAGCGGCAGGTAACTTGATATGCCAGCCGTCATCTTTACCGCCACTGCGTCGACGCAAGGTTATCTTGGAATGAGTCAGCCGAAGATCCTGGGTGTCGTAGTAAATAGCAGATAGGTGGTGTTCCACCGACGGGCTTGTGGCCTCAACAGAGGTGATCTGGGTCAAGGGTGGGGCCGGGGTATCCTGTTCAACTGCAAATTTTGCCTCTACTTCGAGATAGCGATTGGTCATGATCTGATCACATTCCTTACAGGAGTTGTCCGGGTTGACCTAGCGTGTGAGCTTCATCTTAATGAAGGAATGCCTTTGTCGCTGGTTCAGAAACTCGTGCCAGAACGTCTGTTTGGGGGCGGGGAATTTCCTGCAATTAGCGTTCTTGGGAGAGTTTCTCGCTACCATGACCACTATGAACAGGCAGCAAGAGTTTGTTTTGCACACCGTAGAAGAACGGGACATCCGTTACATCCGTCTGTGGTTTACCGATATCCTGGGTTACCTCAAATCAGTGGTAATGACGCCCAACCAACTTGAATCCGCCTTTAGTGAAGGTGTCGGCTTTGACGGCTCAGCCATCGAGGGGCTTTCTCGGCTCTCTGAGTCTGACATGATTGCTCTGCCAGATCCTTCCACGTTCCAAATTTTGCCCACAGGAATTGAGGAAGCTGGCAGTCAAACAGCCAGAATGTTTTGTGATCTCATCATGCCAGATGGGCAACCTGCCTGGGCGGACCCCCGGCAGGTGCTGCGCCGCCAGGTGGATAAGACAGCCCAACAAGGTTTTACCTGTGCTATTGCCCCAGAAATTGAGTTTTATCTTGTGCGCTCAACGCAGACGAATGGCGAACCGCCTGTTCCCACCGATAACGGGGGCTATTTCGATCAGGCCAATCACAATGAGGCTCTGCAATTCAGGCGCAACGCGATCAACGTCCTTGAAGCCGTGGGCATTCCCGTGGACTTTTCACATCACGAGGCGTCGCCGGGGCAGCAAGAAATTGATTTGCGGCACTCTGATCCGCTCACGATGGCAGATTCCATCATGACGTTCAGGTACCTCATCAAGCAGGTGGCGCAGTGGGAAAACGTCTCAGCAACATTCATGCCCAAACCGTTCCAGGACTACACCGGCTCTGCTATGCACTCACATATGTCCCTCTTCGAGGGGGACATCAATGCATTCCACGACCCCGATGATCAATACGCATTGTCACAGACAGGGAAATCCTTTATTGCGGGGATATTGACCCACGCTCCAGAACTGACCGCTGTGACAAATCAGTGGGTGAATTCCTATAAACGGTTGAACTTTGGCGCCGAAGCCCCCACCGCAGCCACCTGGGGAGTGTCCAATCAGTCTGCCCTTGTACGGGTACCTACCTACAGGATGGATAAGCCTCAATCTCGGAGAGCAGAAATCCGAAATGTGGATTCAGCCTGCAACCCCTACTTGGCATACGCCGTTCTCCTTGGAGCTGGGCTCAAGGGTATCGAGGAAGGCTATGAGCTTGAAGATCCCGCCGAGGATAACATCTCTGAGCTCACTCGCCGCGAGCGCAGAGCGATGGGATACGTGGATCTTCCTCGAGACTTGGATAGTGCCCTGAGGATTTTTGAGCGCTCAGAACTGATGGCAGAAATTCTCGGTGAGCACGTCTTTGAGTACTTCCTGCGCAGCAAGTGGAAAGAATCCCAGCGCTATCAAGAGCAGATCACCGCCTGGGAGCTTAGGAACAACCTGGATTACTAGCACTCGTCCACCGAGTAACCCTTCACCCTGAGTGTTGTCCTGAAGAGAGGATTAGAGAGGTGCCACAGAACCGCAGCAGTGTTCCATCCCCGGCCAAGCTAGGACTTTACGGATCTCACGCCCTGGAGGATCTTGTTGAGCTGGGATGGACCGTGCCAGAACGGGAAGATACTCTGTGGACTCTCAGCGCTGCCGGGGACCCGGATCTCGCTCTCAATGGACTCATACGTCTTACCCGAGCCCTCACAGAAAAGTCATCTACCGCGCGAGATCAACTGCTGGAGACCATCCACCAAGATCCCTCTTTTGCTATTCGTCTCTTCGCTCTCTTGGGAGGCTCAACTCTTCTCAGCGACCACCTCATCGCCCATCCTGACCTGTGGACTACTCTTCAAGAACCTCTCCCCACCGTTGAAGAGATGTATCAGCATATGCTCACAAGTGTTGGCTCTCAGCCTGCTGAGGTGGATGTGCCGCCAGAAATCAAAGATCGCGGTGCTGACACGGCGTCGCCAAGTCTTACTACTCCCGGAACTTATCGAGCATCTCTCACAGGTACTCCGGCTGTGCAGAGTATGCAGGTGGTCTACCGCACGCTCATCATGCGCATTGCTGCCTACGATCTTGCAGGCACCTATTCCCAAACCTTTGGCACCACTCGCCCCCAAGAGATTCCAGTGATGACGGTCACGGGGTTGCTGACCTCCCTTGCCGACGCCGCTTTGACTGCGGCATTGTCAGTGGCGGTGGCAACGGTTTATCCCGAGACTCCAGTGGACACTCGGTTATCCGTTATCGCAATGGGCAAGTGTGGCGCTCGTGAGCTGAACTACATCTCAGATGTTGATGTTGTGTTCGTTGCGGAACCATCCTCAGCCAAAGCCACCCGACTGGCCGGTGAATTCAACCGCATCGCCTCCACCACCTTTTTTGAAGTTGATGCGGCACTGCGCCCTGAAGGCAAACACGGTGCCTTGGTTCGAACTCTGGATAGCCACCTGGCCTACTACAAGAAATGGGCCCATACGTGGGAGTTTCAAGCACTCTTGAAAGCCCGCCCCATGACTGGCTATGTGCCTTTAGGGGAGGCATATTGCCAACAGCTGTCTCCGCTGGTGTGGGAGGCTAGCCAACGTGAATCCTTTGTCGATGATGTTCAAGCGATGCGCCGCCGAGTGGTGGAGAATGTTCCGAAAGAGTTGAAGAATCGTGAACTCAAACTTGGAGACGGCGGTCTTCGGGATGTCGAGTTTGCTGTCCAGCTTCTGCAAATGGTGCATGGCAGATCCGATGAGCGTCTTCGCGTAGCTTCCACAATGACTGCTCTCCACGCCTTAGTGGTGGGTGGTTACGTAGGGCGAGACGATGGCCAAGCGCTCATTGTCGCCTACGAGTTTCTTCGGCTTCTGGAACATAGACTTCAGCTTCAGCGGTTACGACGCACCCACGTTCTGCCACCTGAAGACGACGCAGAGGCGCTGCAGTGGTTGGCCAAGACCTCCGGTTTTTTCTCTGATTCTCAGGCTTCTGCCACGAAGAAGTTACGTACCACCCTCAGAGAGGTGCGCAAGACCGTCCATTCTTTACACCGGAGGTTGTTCTATCGGCCACTGTTGAATTCAGTGGTCACCAAGTCCGTGGATGAGTTGAGACTGAGTCCTGACGCAGCCCGTCTGCAACTTGCGGCCTTGGGGTATAGGTATCCGGATCGGGCCTTTGAGCATCTTCAGGCGTTGGCTTCGGCAGGCAAGCGGAAGCAAAAAATTCAGGCTATGCTGCTACCGACGCTGTTGGAGTGGCTTGCTGATACGTCTGATCCGGATGCCGGATTACTGAATTACAGGAAGCTGTCAGATGCGGCGAATGATCGCAACTGGTTCCTTCGGATGTTGAGAGATGAGGGGGTGGTAGGGCAAAGGCTCATGCACGTGCTGGGCTCCTCGCAGTTTACTGCGGATCTCATCATCTCAGCTCCCGATATTGTGCGTAGTTTTGGCGACGGTGCCACCGGCCCCAAACTGTTGGAACCGGATTCCCGAACGGTGGCCAAATCCCTTATTACAGCGGCAGGTAGGTATCCCAAGGCAGAACGTGCCATAGCCGTGGCCAGGGCATTGCGACGCACAGAACTAGCTCGGATTTCTTCATGCTTCCTGTTAAACATGATGGACACCAGGGAGGTCTGTGAAGCGCTGACTGCTATTTGGGAGGCAGTGCTGGAAGCGGCCTTGCAGGCAGAGATTCGGGATAATCTTGCCACTCATGGCATTGACCAACCTTTAGCCCGCATTTCCATCATTGGTATGGGACGTTTAGGAGGCAGGGAACTGAGTTTCCGTTCCGATGCTGATGTTCTCTTCGTCTGCGAACCCGCTGAGGGGGTGGAGGAGTCTGAAGCGGTGCGGTGGGTGATTGGGGTCTGTGACTCCTTGCGCTCTCGTTTGGGTAAGCCCTCGGGTGATCCCCCCTTGGACATTGATCTTGGATTGCGTCCGGAGGGCAGAAGCGGCCCAAGTGTCCGAACTGTGGATTCCTATGCCACCTACTACCAGCGGTGGGGCGAACCTTGGGAAATGCAGGCTCTCCTGCGTGCTGCGAAGGCTGCTGGAGATCCCGAGGTGGCGCAGCACTTCTTCCAGAAGATTGATCCTTTGCGCTATCCCAGCGGTGGTGTGGCAGACAGCACCTTGCGAGAGATTCGTCGTATCAAGGCGCGTGTGGACAATGAGCGGTTGCCTCACGGTGCAGATCCTCGGATGCATCTCAAACTAGGGCGCGGAGGTCTCTCTGATGTGGAGTGGACTGTTCAGTTATTGACGATGGAACACGCCCATGAGATTCCTGATCTGAAAACAACCTCAACGTTGGATGCCCTGGACGTGCTTCAACAGCACAAGATTTTGCCAGAGGAACAGGCGTGTATGTTGCGGGAGGCTTGGTTGACGGCAACCCGAGTTCGCAATGCTCTGGTCTTGGTGAGCGGTAAAGCAAAGGATGAATTGCCCGGCCCTGGGAGCCTGTTAAAGCAGGTGGCGGGTGCAGCTAGCTGGGATCCGCATGATTATCAGGGGTTTCTTGACAATTATTTGCGTATTACTCGCCATGCGCGCCACGTTGTCGATGAAGTTTTCTGGGGCGAATCCACGATGGAGCCCTAGTAACGATGGAGCTCTTAAAACTCGGAAACGACAGTCCTCAGAGTTCGCACTCATCATAAGGGGTTTTGCAATATCACTCAGCGACGCCCGTGGGCACTCTCAGCGACACATCGTTGGGGTAAGCTTCGGCTGCCTTTGTCTCTGCAGATCAGCGCATATCAGTAAGGTGTACTGTCATGGATTACATTTCAACCCGAGATGCTCAGCGCACTCCGCATACCTTCACTGATGTCCTTCTGGCTGGTTTGGCTCCTGATGGTGGTCTGTATGTGCCAGCGCAGTACCCTCAGCTCACGGCTGAAATGTTATCCGAGTGGCGCACTCTTCTTGAAAGCCGTGGTTACGCTGCTGTTGCCGCTGAGGTACTCAAGCTTTTCGTGGACGACATTCCGGCCGAGGACCTGGAATCCATTGCAGCCAGAGCATACCGTAGCCCCACTTTTGATCATCCCGAGATCGTTCCGGTGACTCCTGTTCGGGATAACCTCTACATAGCCCACCTCTCTCAGGGGCCGACTGCTGCTTTCAAAGACATGGCCATGCAGCTTCTAGGGGAATTGTTTGAATATGAGCTCAGGCGCAGGGGAGAGACTCTCAACATTTTAGGCGCCACATCAGGGGACACGGGTTCCTCTGCCGAGTATGCCATGCGTGGTCGTGCTGGTATCAGAGTCTTCATGCTCACCCCGGCAGGTCGCATGACTCCTTTCCAACAGGCACAGATGTTTGGTTTGGAAGATCCCAACATCTTCAACATCGCTTTGGATGGTGTCTTCGATGACTGTCAGGACGTCGTCAAGGGGGTATCTGCAGACGCCGAATTCAAGGAAAAGTATCGGATTGGAGCTGTGAACTCTATCAACTGGGCCAGGCTTATGGCGCAGATTGTGTATTACATCACCACCTGGCTGAAACTCACCAGCTCCTTTGAGGATAAAGTCAGTTTTGCGGTGCCCACAGGTAATTTCGGTGATATTTGCGCAGGTCACATTGCTCGACAGATGGGGCTTCCCATTGATCGACTCATCCTGGCAACCAACGAGAATGATGTTCTGGATGAATTCTTCCACACCGGGCACTACCGCGTTCGCAGCGCAGCCGAAACCCTCAAGACCTCCAGTCCTTCGATGGACATCTCACGTGCCTCCAACTTCGAGCGCTTCATCTTTGACCTCCTAGGACGAGATGCCAACCGCATCGCTGATCTTTTCGGTAACCAGGTCAAACACGGTGGTTTCTCCCTTGACGACGACCCTGCCTTCCCTGAAGCAACACAGCGTTACGGTTTCCTCTCTGGCCGCTCTACTCATGCAGATCGTCTGGCAGGTATTAAGGAGATATGGGAGACCACAGGAATTCTTCTGGATCCACACACTGCTGACGGCATGAATGTTGCGCGACAGTATGCCGATGTTGTGGAAGGAGCTCCGATTGCTGTTTTAGAAACAGCTCTCCCCGTGAAGTTCGCTGACACTATCAGAGAAGCTGTGGGTGAGGTTCCTGAGGTGCCGGAGCGTTTCCAAGGCATCCTCAGCGCACCACGACGAGTCACGGATCTGCCCAATGACGTTGACCGGGTCAAGACCTTTATCCGAGAATCCATCGAGAAAGATGAGGATGAAGAATGATTCCCGAGTTCGTCGCACAGTTGCGCAGCAAGGTGGGACATGATCGTCTGTTTCTTCCAGGTGTGACCTGTGTGGTTATTAAACCTGTCCCGGAGGGTGCTCCAGTTTCCGCCATGCCAGAGGTTCTCCTGGTGAAGCGCTCCGATAACGGGGAATGGACTCCTGTAACTGGAATTGCTGAACCAGGGGAGGACCCCCACGTTTCCGCCGAACGGGAGGTACTGGAAGAAACTGGGGTTGAGGCTCACGTGGTCTCTATCCTGGGAGCAGGACTCGTAGGTCCCGTGACCTATGAGAACGGTGATGTCACAGAATACGTGGACATTACTTTTCGATTAGAGGTCACAGGAAACAGCGTCCCTCGCGTTGGGGATGATGAGTCCACGGAGGTGGGGTGGTTCTCGATGATGGACTTGCCGCAAATGAAACCCCGTTTCCGTCTCCAGATTGGAGATGCAGTGGCACAAATGCGCCATCCCCAGGGGTACCGGCAGCGTTTCGGTTACCGTAAACGCGAAAACCGCCCTGCCGAGGCATAGCCTAGTGTGGCAGAGCGGCGTTCCTGTTTTTGAGGAAACCGTTAAAGTGAGTATCTAGGTGGTGACTACTCTTCGCGAGTCCACACCGTATCAAACTTCACTTCCTGCACAAGGTCACTGCTACTAATGCTTGCAGTAGCAGGGCTGGTGGTGTAGATCTTCAAGGTGTCTTGATCCAGCCGGTATTCGCTCTTTGTGTTCTTGTCAGAATCGGTGTTGGAATAATTCACTTTCCCCAGGTTGTCATCGCTCTCCATATCGCCCCAGGCGTGGAGGAGAACAAAATCATTGGAGTCAGAGGATTCTGGGTTGCGATAAGCCATAGAAAGCAACATCCGCTGGCGGTCATTATCGGCGCACAGGGTGGTGAAGGCATCGTCTCCGCGCCGAGCAGCGTACACCAATTCCAGTGTGGAATCATCCTCCTGAGAGTCCACATAGCAGCTAGTAAAGGTGTTATCTTCCCATCCAGCATGGTTGCTACTGATATTCAGTCCCTCAGGAACATCGTCTGTACCTGCCACCATGCGAGTATCCACAGCCTCAGAGAGATTGCCTACCTGTGATGCAGAATCCTCCTTGTCCTTGCTCAACACCCGTACAAGGAGACCCCCTAACACCATCAACACAATCACCAGCACTATGGCCAGAACAATTCTGCCGCTATGTGTCTTTTCGGGCTCGGTGGATGCTGACGGAGATGTCACGTTCTCTGGGGGAAGAACCGTTCCAGTTTTCTCGTCATAAAGATTAGTCAAGGCAGGGGGAAGTTTAGACGCAGCATGACCAATGCGCGCTACTCCGTCGGGCCCCACCACTGGCTCCGGGGCGTCGGGAAGGCTCGAAATATGCGAAACAACTGGTTGCGCACTGTCATCAGGAACACTCGACGGTGAAGATTCGTCGATATCTTTGTCAACGCTCAGATAATCAGGAAGACGCATCACGAAAGGCTCGTGGTGTTCCTGGGGAGCCTCGGGTTCCTCTTCGTGCTGTGAGGTGGAGGCAGGAGCGCTCGGTTGGAAAGGCGGTACCGGCGGAATGGGCGGCACTGCAGTAGTTTTCGGTTGAGCGGCTTTCTCAAGCTGTTCGGGCGTCGGCTGTTGGTAGTGAGTGTTCTCAGAGGCTGGGGTACTCGAAGGAACTACAGCTGTGCTCGCCTGATCGTCCGGCATATCAGTAGGAGCATCCGAGAGCAGTGGCTGTGCCTCTTGTTCCGGGGTGTGACGGTGTAGCTGAGCGTTCAAGGAACGCGAAACAGCCTGAGGAAACTCAGCGTCGGCGTCTGCTGGAGCAGGATCTGGAGTTGAGGCCACACCAGCGATAAAGGGATTGGCAGGGAAAACAGGCTGTTGAACAGTGTCCGTGTGCTCAGCAGTATCCACCGGCTCTGGCTGTGTGGAAATATCCGCTGAGGGGTCACTGATTTCCGGCTCTGACTCGGAGACAATAGTGAAACCAGGGGCGTCGTTGTCTGAGGTAGTCTCAGGAGCTTCCGTCACGGTCTCCCCTGACGCCTCCTGGGGTGCATCAACCTCAGAACCAGGTAACTCTTCCTTCGCAGTCTCTGCGGGTGTTTCCTGCGTATCTGGAGTGTGTTCTTCCCCCACGGAAGTCACGCGGTGCTCTGTCTCGGGCTCAACCGTAAAGTCAGGTTCTGCGTCCGGTTGCTTGCCGAACTGTGGATTCTGCGTGCCATCGTGGGGGTGGTCTTGCTGAGGTGGTTCCTGATCTGTAGGAGCCGGCCACGTCATCATCTGAGGCGGATACGCATAAGGCCACGGAACATAGCCAGGGAAAGTAGCGCCTGAGGGGGTTGTTGCCTCCTGGTTGGAGGGCATTGCTTGAGGCTGAGCTTCAGGCTCAGATGTGTCGCCGGGTTGAGATCCGTAGCTAGGCTGCACCCAGGGAAGAGGATACGGTATCCACGGAAAATAACCCTGCCCCTGAGGGGGCAGATTCTGGGTGTCCGACTGAGCGGGCATCTGAGGCGGGGCTGGGTAGCCAGGCCAAGGCATGGGATAGCCAGCGGGCCATTGAGGCTGAGTGGGGTTGTTCCCCTGCGGATTTTCTCCGCTGACGTGGTTGTTTTCGGTCTCGTTCACAAGCCATCCCTCATGATCGACGTGACAGATAGAATCCCCAGAATTTTAACACCCTTCGCTGTTACACGAGGGGCTAGCTGGGGATGTTAGAGCCTGGCACTATTCTTCCCGGATGGCTCTTTCTACAGCTGACGGAGGTTGCCATGTTGTTACCGATGGTGGAGGACCAGCTATTTCCAAGGAACCTAGTTCAGGGATACTCACATTAGTATCGTGGAGCCACATGGTATCGGTGAGCATTCGTGCGGCTGCCAACCCTGCCCCAATGGCGGCAATAACCAGGAATATCGTGACTATTTGTTCAACAGCACCACCCACGTTGCCGTTGTCAATAGCGCTGATAGCGCGGTAGAAAGGAACTCCGGGGATCATTACTACCACTGCAGATACTGACAGTGACACCCGAGAGGCAAAAACCAACTTAGAAGCGAGATGCGCCAGAACACCTGCCATGAGTGCAGCAAGACCTACAGCTGCCAGAGGTGCCAACCCCCAATCCTGAGCAGTAAGCCGGAGAGTGTTGATAATCATTCCGTTGGCCGCAGCTATCAGGCACGCTTTCAATGGCGTATTAAAGAGTGTGGCAAAACCAAAGGCCGCAATGAAAGATGCTAGGGCTCGTGCGAAGAAGAGTGCCACGCAGTTAAGGGTGTAGCCATCAATCTCGCTGGTAGTAGACCAATCCAGAGCCATAGTTACGCACCAGGCTGCAGTGGAGGCAGACAGCATAAGCATGGCAACGTAGACGGAACGGGAGATCCCAGCGGAGAAATCTTGCCTGATGAGGTCAAGGATGGCTGTGACCAGGGGAAAACCCGGTACCAGGAACAGGATAGAAGCCACCACTCCGGTCTCGTGGGATTCTGTGATGAGGTGACAGTATTGCGCAGTTCCCACTATGACGATGTAGACGAAAGAAGCGATAGCCCCGCAGACAAACCACGTTCCAAAATGGTTAATGTGCCGTTTCATGAATTCTCGGCGAATGTACTGTCCTAGGAACGCAGCAAAAAACACCGCAAGGCATTCCGTGAAACCACCCTTGTTGAGAAATGCGAAGGCACTGCAGGCTATTCCAGAGAAGAATGATGACAGTGGGATGTTGTAGAGCGGACCTTTTTGCTCGATCCGATCCAGCGCCTTGTCTGCGTCTTCGACAAGGAGGTTTTTGTTGGGAAGTTGAGTGACAAAATAATCAAGGGCGTCAATTCTTTGAGAATTGACGCCCATCACTCTTTGTTCGGCCACTTCTGTGCGAAATGTGTGGTTGGCATAGGTTGTGAGAGAGATTTCTGTGTAGGTGACATGTGCGTGGAGACGCTCAATACCTACGGCTCGCGCCAGGTGCGCCATAGCGTCTTTTACTCTGTAGGATGATCCTCCCGCAGCAAGCATCATGAGGCCTGCCCTCATCACAACGCGTGTCTGATAAGAAAGGCGGGAGTGTGCTCTTAAGAATTCTTGAGGGATTGTTGATTGATGAACATCTGCCTGGAGTTCTTCTTTGAAGCTTTCCACAGGGGCAATAGTAAGTCAGACCTCCCCATAGGCACTATTGGGGAGGTTACTTAGCTTTTAGTGCCCCTTCTTACAGGGCTTTTAGCAGTTGTAATAGAGCTCAAACTCCAGAGGTGTGGGACGCAGACGAGAAGGCAGAAGCTCCTTCTGACGCTTGATGTCAAGGTAGGTGGCAATAAGATCCTCGGTGAACACATCTCCCTCGGTGAGGAAGTCACTATCGGCTTCCAAAGCAGCCAAGGATGCCTCCAGGGAGGTTGGTGCCTGGGGGATGGTCTTGACTTCCTCGGGAGGAAGCTCGTAGAGATCCTTGTCCACAGGAGCATGAGGTTCGATACGGTTCTTGATACCGTCCAGGCCAGCCAACATCATGGCTGCAAATCCCAGGTAGGGGTTACCAGAGGGATCGGGAGCCCGGAACTCAATACGCTTGGCCTTGGGATTGGCGCCGGTCACTGGAATACGGATAGCTGCTGAACGGTTGCGCTGCGAGTACACCAGGTTAATTGGTGCCTCAAAGCCGGGAACCAGTCGGTGATAGGAGTTCAGGGTGGGGTTGGTAAATGCGAGAACGGCCCCAGCGTGTTTCAGGATTCCACCAATGTAGTAGCGAGCCATATCCGAGAGCCCGGCGTATCCTGCCTCGTCATAGAACAGCGGGGCCCCGTCCTTCCAGAGGGACTGGTGCGCGTGCATTCCCGAACCGTTATCTCCAGCTAGCGGTTTCGGCATGAAAGTCACAGTCTTACCATGCTGAACAGCGGTGTTCTTGATGATGTATTTAAAGGTCTGAATATCATCAGCCGCGTGCAGCAAGGTATTGAACTTATAGTTGATTTCCTGCTGGCCTCCAGTGCCTACCTCGTGATGGAAACGCTCCAGCTCAAACCCAGCTGCAGCGAGGTTTTCGGCCATTGCGTCGCGAATATCCATGGTTTGATCCATAGGAGCTACAGGAAAATATCCCCCCTTGACGGGAGTTGTGTATCCATTATTGGGGGTGCCGTCTGCGTTGACCTCCAGGCCACGGTTCCACCAGCCCTCCTGGGAATCCACACGATAGTGAGAGGCATGAACATCAGTAGAGAAACTCACTGAGTCGAAGAGGTAAAACTCAGCTTCGGCGCCAAAGTAGCAGGTATCCGCAATTCCAGTGGAGGCCAGATATTGCTCAGCTTTTAAAGCCACATTGCGGGGATCCCGAGAAAAAGGTTCACGAGTGAAAGGATCATGAACAAAGAACTTCATATTGAGGGTCTTGGCCTTGCGGAACTGATCCACCTGAGCGGAGGAGAAGTCCGGAAGAAGCATCATGTCTGACTCATCAATGGTGGTGAATCCGGTGATAGAAGAGCCGTCAAAAGCGAGCCCCTCTTCAGCGGCATCTTCATCAAAGGCAGAAGCAGGAATGGTGAAGTGTTGTTCTGTGCCGGGGACGTCGGTAAAGCGGACGTCGAGAAATTCAATCTCTTCATCCTTGATGAACTTGATTACTTCTTCGGCGCTGTGAAAAGCCACTGGGTACTCCTTGACGTGTTCTGTGGCGGTGGGCATTCCACCACCCGCCTAAGCCTACTGGGCAACTCGGGGATGAGCTGCACCTGAGTAGTCTCATGGTGACCGAGTCATAGTTTAGCGGTAACTGTGGTGTCCATTTGTACATCCTCCTCGTGCAGTGGAAATACACCATCTCTATAACGCTATGGCGTGGTGTGTGTGGTTTAGCACTATTCCGGTTGGGATAGATAATGTAGCAACTATGACCGAAAGAAAGCGCAGCTTTATCGAGGGGCCCAATATCCCCGGACAGTTCGACGATCCCGATGCTCCAGGGAAGTGGCCGGGAGAAAAGCTTGGGCTTCCCTCGGCAGGACCTGGATCTCTAGCCTCTGTTCTGCGACGCTGCGGTGGAGTCCTTATTGATTGGCTCATCAGTCTTGTTATTGCTCTCACGTTCACCCAGCTGGGCCTGAGTTTCCTGGGAGACACAGCAACTCTTACGCTGATTATCTTTGCCATTCTGGGCATGATGTCTGTGATGCTCTTTGCCCGCACCCCTGGTCAGGCGCTCATGAAAATGGGTGTTGCCCGTATCGACGACCGCGCAGCCCATGTGGGTGTATGGCGTGCCATTGTTCGCACACTCTTAACTATCGCTGTGCTTCCTGCAGCAATGGTGGATGCAGATGGGCGGGGGTTGCACGACCGCGCCACTGGCACGGCCGTCATCCTGGGGTAAAACCCAGGGCAGTTCGCTCAGGGAACTTTAGTTATTTTTATTGCGTTCAGAGAGCCTGCGCGCGCGCCTGTTCATGCCTGAGATTTTCCCGCCCTTGGGGAGAGGCCCTTTGGGCAAAGAATGTGTAGGGTTAGCTGATCCCACGTTGTCCATGGCTTCTACCTTGGCGGCAATCGCGTAGACAGCGTCTTTCTTGTAGTTGCGAGGCAACTTCAGAAGCTCTCGTTGGAGTTTGCGCACCGGCACCTGATCATCGCCGTCGCCCACAATAATCTCGTAGACGGGGACGTCTCTCACTAGACGGTTAAGACGCTTCTTGAGCTGGTTAAACATGGGCTTGAGCCGGTGCGGTTCGCCTTCTCCTACCAATACAACCCCAGGAGCACCAATCACACGGTGTACCAGATCCATGTGGGTGTTCATGGCTGCGCCGGTCTTCGTTTTCCAGACAACGCCAATTCCGTTCTTGAGGTTCTCCAGAGTCCAGCCCGCAACACCGGGTTGATCACCCACCTTGGCGTACATGGATTTTTCGAGACGCTTCGTAAATACGAAGAGAGCTAGAGCTAGCCCTAGGAATAAGCCCAGCACCATCATGAACCATTCGGCGTTAAACAATGCGCCGAGGAGGAAGAAGAGCAACCCCATTCCGAGGATGCAGCTCAGGACAATCGGAATAAGCGCTTTGTCCTCTTTGCGCTGCATATTGAAAGCAGTCCATAGCTGCTTGTAGTTCTGCTTACGCTCAGCACGTTTAGCTGCTCGTGCTTCCTTCTTAGCAGCCTTGTCAGCTGCCTTCTTCGTATCCTCAGCCATAGTCCTTTAGCTTAAGCTATGCGCCGGTATGGCACCTATCCCGGTTCCTGCTTTTCTCCATTTCTGTCTCTATCGAGCAATCCGAGGATCCTATCTATATCAGTGCCATGAGTACTATTTGGGCAGCCAAGATCTTCGAGATCATAGCCACCGGATACACCGTGGCATAGCCAGTTCCCGGTAAGTCGTTGTCTGTGAGGTCATTGGCGTAGGACAAGACAGCGGGGTTGGTCTGAATACCAGCCAGAGCGCCAATCACTGTGCCAAATGGCAGTTTCAACACGCAATAGCCAACCAGGAGAACTATCAGAGAAATAGCAATCGTGATGATGGCGCCTACTCCGATAATGGTCAGGGACTTTGGATCGGCTAGTGCGCTGCGGAATCCTGAACCGGCTACGGTACCAATGGCCGCAAGAAATAGCGTGATACCCAGCTGTCGTAGCGTTAAGTTCGCGCTGTAAGAAATCTGCCACACAATCTTTCCGGTGCGTCCCACGGCCCCCAAGATAAGTGCCACCACGAGAGGTCCACCGGCTGAGCCTAAGGAGAGACTCCCGCCACCTGGTAGTGGAATTTGAATCAGACCCAGGACAACTCCAAGCATGAGCCCCATCGCGAGGGGAAGTAGATTGAAGTCCGAGAGACTGCGATAGGAGTCTCCCAGGATACGAGAGGCATGAGCCATCTCAGAACGAGGAGCAACCACCCGCACGCGATCTCCCAGCTGGAGCATGGTATCGGGTTCGGGGATATGGTCGTGGTCTCCGCGGCGAATACGAGTGATGAGCATTCCGTGGTGGTGTTCCTGTAACTTTTCGAGTGGAATTCCCACAATGTCCACATTGGACACGAACATCCGGCGGTACTTGAGATTGTCTGAACCTGGGCGAAGATCACCGCTCAAGGGGGTGCCAAGAATCTTTTCCGCGCGGGCTAGCTCATCTTCTTCGCCGACGATCGTGAGAATGTCGCCTTTGCGTACTCGAGTACCGGAGCCTGGAATACGGGTTTTCCCGTCACGCTCATAGCGGGACACAATGATGGAGAGCCCATATTTCCTCGGAATGTTTCGGATGGAGCCAAGGTTCTCAACATCTACCCGAATACGGTGGTGGTAGAGCTCATGCGGAGCAAGTCCGGCGTCCTCTGCCTCCTGAGCATGATTAATCTTAAACAGCTTGTTGAAGATGGCGATGCTGAGAATAACACCAAAAACTCCCACAGGATAGGCCAAGGAGTAGGCCACCAGGGGTAGGGATTCTTTCTCTTTGAGAACTGCAGGATCGGTGAAGAGTCCTTCGAGAGAGTCCACCACTGCCGCCATTGCGGGAGTGTTGGTAAGCGCTCCTGTGAATGCTCCAGCACCTGTTATTCCGCTGATACCCGTCAGTTTGAGAAGACCAATTGTCCCCACTGTGATCACAATGAATACAAGAAGAGCAAAAGAGATGAGTTTGATGCCTTTTGAGCGGAAGTTGGCGAAGAACTCATGGCCAGATTCCAAACCGATGGTGTAGACGAAGATGGCCAGCCCCAGCATATGCGCAAAGCTGGGAATAGCAAGATCAGGTTCTACCGTGGCAAAGCCAAGCCCCACAAAGAGCACAGCTGCCACGCCCAGCCTAAAACCAAAAATTTTGACTCGTCCTAGGAGAAGACCTAGAGACATGATGAGCGTCAATGTTAGAAGCGGATTATCAACCAGAAGATGCATTGTTTTCTATTCTCAGACAAGGTGGTTAGAAGTGACTTTTACTAGCGACGCCCGCGATGAGCACTGTTTGACGGTCCGTACTTCTTCAAGAGGGTAGAGGCCTCTTGATCTGTGGAGCCCTGAGAGGTGTGTTCCAAATGCTTGAGGTTTTCTGGCAGCGGACGGTTTTTGAAAGCCATTGCCTCAGCGTAGAGTTTTCCTGCTCTATACGAGGATCGCACTAATGGCCCGGACATCACTGCTGCAAATCCCAGCTCTTTGGCATAGTCTGCATGGGCAATGAACTCTTCCGGTTTCACCCACCGATCAATCGGATGATAGAGGGGGCCGGGGCGCAGATACTGGGTAATTGTGATGATGTCACAACCGGCGTCGTGAAGGTCTCGGAGAGCTTGCTGGATTTCCTCGACGGTCTCTCCCATACCCAAGATGAGATTGGACTTGGTGATAAGCCCATAGTCGGCTGCTTGCCGAATCACGTCCAGGGAGCGCTCGTAGCGGAAAGCAGGACGAATCCTCTTGAACAGGCGCGGCACTGTTTCTAGGTTATGGGCAAATACCTCGGGACGAGCCTCAAAAACTTCCTCCAAGAGGTCCGGCTTCCCTGAAAAGTCGGGGGTAAGATTCTCAACTCCTGTGTTCGGGTTGAGCTCATGAATTTTGCGCACTACCTCGGCGTAGAGCCAGGCGCCTTCATCGTCCAGATCATCTCGGGTTACTCCTGTGATGGTGGAGTAGTGAAGACCCATTTCTCGCACGCTTTCGGCAACGCGCTGAGGTTCCTGTTTATCAAGCGGTTCAGGTTTCGCAGAGTTTATCATGCAAAAATCGCAACGCCGGGAGCAGTTCGCGCCTCCAATAAGGAAGGTCGCTTCCCTGGATTCCCAGCACTCGTGAATGTTAGGGCATCCGGCTTCTTGGCACACCGTGTGCAAAGAAGCCCCGGACACACGAGCCTTCATGTCTTGATACTGCGGACCAGTGCGCACCTGGTTTCTAATCCAGTGCGGCTTGTTCTCAATAGGAGTTTGGGCGTTGCGTGCTTCAATTCGCGAAAGACGACGTCCCTGGGCTGTCGTAGTCACATTCGTCACCATACCGAAGTTTTACGACGAATATCTTCGCACAGCCCCTGAGCACACTGTTCGCCTAGTCAACGCCGTTTTCTTCGGCGTATTCCGCCGCAGTCATGAGCTCGCCTAGCTCAGATACTTCTACCTCGAAGAGCCAGCCCTCGCCGAAGGCATCCTCATTAATCAGCGCAGGGTTAGATTCAAGAGCGTCGTTGACTGCAGTCACCGTGCCGCTGACGGGAGCGTAAAGGTCGGAGACGGATTTGGTGGATTCCACTTCACCACAGGAATCCCCGGCAGTGATGTCGTCACCTACCTCCGGCAACTCGACAAAAACAACTTCCCCGAGGCGTTCAGCAGCAAGATCGGTAATGCCGATTTTGACTGTGGACCCTGGCAGGTCTTCTGGTAGACCGGCCACCCATTCGTGGTCTTCGGAGTAGGAATAATTCTCAGGTAACTGTGCCACGGGGACACTCCTTTCTGTAGTTATGCTTCGACGAGAATTTGCCGAATGAGAAGTAATGAGGAAAGAATAACTGCTTTACCTCATTTTTACTTCTTACGGTGGTAGAACGCTCCCTTTGTGACGGTAAATGGATAGCGTTTTCCACGGATGTCAGCTTCCACTTGGGTGCCAGGTTCCGTGAACTCTCGATCTATATAGGCGAGAGCAATGGGGTAGCCCAAGGTCGGAGAGGGGGCTCCGGAGGTAACCACACCAATTTCCTGTTCCCCGGAGTAGATAAGCGCTCCATGCCGTGCAGCACGGCGTCCTTCACCTGTCAGCCCACGGAGCAGCCGAGCAGGTGGGTTTTGCTGGGCGATAGCTTCTTGACCTACAAAGCGGTCCTTACTCTTGCCAACCAAAAATCCCATGCCGGCATCTTTAGGGGTGAGATCTTCCGTGAGCTCATTTCCGTACAGGGGCATTGCTGCTTCCAAGCGCAAAGAATCCCGAGCAGCTAGACCACACGGGCGAAGTCCTTCGCTTTCTCCAGCCGCTACAAGGGCATCCCACAGTGTTGAAGCGGCGTCGTTAGGGACATAGAGCTCAAAACCGTCCTCACCTGTGTAACCAGTGCGGGCAATGAGAAGAGACAGCCCTGCCACTGTTGCGGTTCCGCATTCGTAGTAACCCATCTGAGTAATGACAGGATGCTCAGTCTCTGGAACCATACCCAGAAGAATCTGCTCGGCTCGAGGTCCTTGAAGGGCCAAAAGTGCGGTGTCGAAAGACTCGTTGCTCAGGCTCACCTGGAATTCTTTGGTTCTTTCCTGAAATGCTGCCCAGTCCTTGTCGATGTTCGCGGCGTTGGGAATGACTAGGTACTCGTTGTCTCCTAGTTTGTAGGTGATGAGGTCATCAAGGATGCCTCCGTCGGCTCTACACAGCATGGAGTACTTTGCTTTACCCACCGGAAGTGAGGAGATTTCAGAGATGAGGGTGTAATCAAGATACGCTCCGGCATCTTCTCCAGTAACACGAAATTCACCCATGTGGCTGAGATCGAAAAGCCCGACTGCTTCTCGAACAGCACGGTGTTCCTCAAGCTCATTTCCATATTTCAGTGGCATATTCCACGCGCCAAAGAGGGTAAATGTGGCGCCGAGTGCCTCATGTTGAGCGTGCAGTGGAGAGAGTTTTACATCATCGGACATACAACACCATCCGCCTTTCCTCAGTAGTGGTTTTGTAAGGGTGGTCTAGAGCTGATCGTTCTCCGAGGCTGGGGCTTGAAATGCCTCAGCTGGGGGATAAGCAGCAGAAAAATGGCGATCGCCCCATGCCTCATCAATGCGGCGAACAGGAGAGAAGTACTTGTTGTGTCGCAGTGACGCTACCGGATAGGCCGCCTGAGCACGAGAAAACTCGTAGTTCCAGGTATCGGTGGTCACTGACTCAGCAGTAAAAGGCGAGTGAGCAAGTACGGAATCCTCGTGGGCGATTTTCCCGTCGATGATTTCCTGGATTTCCGCTCGAATACTGCGCATAGCTTCAATGAAACGATCTAACTCGGCTTTGTCCTCGGATTCCGTAGGCTCCACCATGAGAGTCCCAGCAACAGGGAATGCCAAAGTGGGGGCGTGGAAGCCGTAATCTATGAGACGCTTGGCCACATCTGCCGCACTCACACCCGAGGCATCTGTCAGGGCACGCAGATCCAAGATGCACTCGTGCCCAACGAAGCCGTTTTCCCCGGTATAGAGGACCGGGAAGCTCTCCTGTAGTTCATGTGCCAGGTAGTTAGCATTAAGGATGGCGTGAGTAGTTGCTTGAGCTAAACCGGATGCGCCCATCATTGCGATATACATCCAGGAGATAGGAAGCACTCCCGCAGAACCGTAAAGTGTGGCCACCACTGGAATCCCTGATGCTTCCGGATCGGTGGGATCTGCTGGAAGGAACGAAGCTAAATGGCTTCGGACTGCCACAGGGCCGACTCCCGGGCCGCCACCACCGTGCGGAATAGCGAAAGTCTTGTGCAGGTTCAGATGAGAAACATCACCACCAAAGGCACCTGGTTGAGCAATACCCGTCATGGCGTTGAGATTGGCGCCATCAATATAGACTTGACCGCCCGCTGCATGAACCTTGTCGCAGACGCTGCGAACAGTATCCTCAAAGACCCCGTGAGTGGAGGGGTAGGTAATCATGATGGCGGCAATATGTTGCCCGTGCTCTTCCAGTTTCCTATCGAGGTCAGCCATGTCGATAGAGCCGTCTTCGGCTGTATCCACCGAGATCACACGCAGGTGTGCCATTGCGGAGGACGCGGCGTTGGTGCCATGAGCAGACGCCGGAATCAGACAAATGTCCCGCTGATGATCTCCTCGAGACTCGTGGTATTGGCGAATTGCCATCAGACCGGCATATTCACCTTGCGCACCCGCATTGGGTTGCAGAGAAATAGCGTCATAGCCGGTAATACTGACTAACCACTGGGAAAGATCAGCAATGAGGTGATGCCAGCCTTCAGCATGGGAGCTGGGGGCGAAGGGATGGATGTTCGCAAACTCTGGCCAGGTAATTGGCTCCAAGGCTGCGGTGGGATTTAATTTCATGGTGCATGACCCCAAGGGAATCATGGTTCGGTCAAGCGCCAAGTCCCGGTCAGCTAGTTTCCGGATGTAACGCAGCATCTGCGTCTCGGAGTGGATACTGGTGAAAATAGATTCCTGCAGTGGCATATCGCTACGTTGGAGCCCTTGCGGTATCACTGTTGTATTCCGAGAGGAAGAACTCTCACCAGTTTCTGAGCCATGTGGCTCAACGTCCTTGGAAAGGTCGGTACCGCAGCAGACCTGGATGAGAGTGTGAATATCCTCTTCCGTCGCTGGTTCGCCACAAGATATCGAGACTGTATCGGCGTCAACAACACGAATCAGATAGCCCAGCTTCTCAAGAGTATGAGCAATGTCGTGGGCCCGTTGCGGGACGGAGACTGTCACCGTGTCAAAGAAGGATTCAGAGATGACTTGAAGGCCGTGTGCCTGCACTCCTTCAGAGAAGAGGATCGCCAGACGGTGAACGTGCTCAGCTATTCGGCGAAGCCCTGCTGGTCCATGATAGACGGCGTACATAGCTGCCGTCACTGCAAGGAGTGCCTGAGCAGTGCAGATATTACTTGTGGCCTTTTCTCGGCGGATGTGCTGTTCTCGGGTTTGAAGAGCTAAACGATAGGCAGGATAGCCATCGGCATCATGAGAAACGCCCACAAGGCGTCCAGGCATTTTGCGTACTAGCTTGTCTGTCACAGCCATGAACGCTGCATGGGGGCCTCCGTAGAAAAGAGGCACGCCAAAGCGCTGGGAACTGCCCACTGATATATCTGCCCCAAGATCTCCTGGGGATTGCAGAAGTAAGAGTGAGAGTGGATCAGCCACCACTGTGGTCAATGCTGACGCTTGGTGAGCTGAGGAAATCAGCGGCTCAGGATCGATAATGTCACCCAGAGTGCCGGTGTAAGCAAGCACAACACCAAAGGCATCGTCAAAGGAAGGAGAGTCTGTAACATCCACCACCTCGGCGGGAATGTCAGAGGCTGCAGCTCTTTTCGTGGCTACGGAAAGAATCTGTGGGTGAAGCCGGGAATCCAGGAGAACGCGAGAGCCTTTGCGATTAGCTCTGCGCATCAGATTGATGGCTTCGGTGACTGCAGAGCTTTCATCCAGAAGGGAAGCGTTGGCAACTGGTAGACCTGTGAGAGACTCGATCATTGTCTGGAACACAAGGAGAGCTTCCAGGCGGCCTTGCGATATTTCAGCCTGATACGGCGTATAGGCGGTGTACCAACCGGCGTCTTCTATAATCCCGCGACGAATGACAGCGGGCGTGAGGGTAGCCGAAAAACCCTGACCGTAGAAGGATTTAGTTACCGTATTCTCTGCAGCATAACGGCGCAGTTGCGCTTGTGCAGCGTCTTCAGATAGCGGCTGAGGAAGGTCAATGGGAGAGGTAGCGACGATATCCTGCGGGATCATATCGGCAATAAAATCTTCCAGTGAGTCATACCCCAAGCTTGTCAACATACTGTGTGTCTCGTGAGAATCGGGGCCGAGGTGACGAGAGCAGAATGCTCCCTCCGGGATTGAAGCCGTTTGGTTCATAGAGGTGTCGTACTCCTTGCAAACTAACAGTTAAGGCTCAAGAACAATCTTGTAGTGATAAGTATAAAAGTCCCCTTCGCAGAGGAAGGTGGCAATCCATGCCGGGTTAAGGTTCGGAGAAAAATGGCGGCTACCTCGCATTGTGTACGGAAGTAGCCGCCTTCAGGGTCAGAGAGTTAACCCTTCAGATCCGCTGCAAAGTCTGCATCTTCTAAGCGTGACGTCACAGCAGAGATAAATCGTCCAGCATCTGCAGTGCTTACTGCCTGATGGTCATAGGTGAAAGAGACAAAGGCAACAGTGCGCACTGCAATAGCATCTGCTCCATCCTTGACGACGACCCTCGGGCGCTTGGTGACTGCACCAATCCCGAGAGCACCTACCTGAGGTTCAAGCAATACCGGGGCGTCCAGGAGAGCGCCGGTGGCACCTACATTGGACACTGTGAAAGTAGCATTCATGATGTCCCGAGGCCTGAGGGCGCCTTTCTGGGCACGCTCTTTGAGATCCGTGAGCGCTACAGCAATGTCACTGACCGAGAGTTTCTGAACAGAGGGAATAACCGGGGCCAAAAGACCCTCTGCCGTATCCACGGTAATAGCCACATTGATGTCCTCATAGGAGGTCAGCTCCTTGGCTTCAGCATCATAGAAAACATTGACAGCGGAATGCTCTACCAAGGCCTCAGCAACAGCCTTGATAATAAGACTCTCATAGCCCAGGTCTTCGCCATACTGAGCGATAAAGTCAGCCCCGGAGTCTGTGAAGAGCTGAGAGACCTCAGTGAGGTCAATTTCCTGGATAAGTGGCTGCTGAGCGGTGTTATGAAGAGCAGAGCGAATGGCTTCGGCACTAATCTGCTGTGCTCGGCTGAGTTGAGCCTTGTCAGAACCGGCACCCTTGGAGGGGGCCTCCTGAGCTGCCTTCATCACGTCTTGCTTGCGTATACGGCCTCCCACGCCTGTGCCTGTGACGGTGCTTAAATCTACGCCATGCTTCTTAGCCAGCTTGCGTACTAGAGGAGTCACATACGGCAGCTGGCCCTCACCAGTGTCCACTTTGCTGTGGAGTTCTTCGGGCTCTGATTCCTCAGCCTCGGCGCCAGAATCCTCCTCAGCCGTGGAGTCTTCCTCGATAGCAGGCTCTTCTGGTTGTTCGGAAGCTTCGGTGGTCTTGGCTTCTTCTTCCTCAGAAGTGGAGTCTTTCTGGGTATCCTCGCTGCCGGAGGCGGTATCGGTTGAGGTTGCGGTCGCAGATCCTATGCGCGCAATCACATCGCCGACTTCGATGGTGTCATCTTCCTTGGCCAGAATTTCTAACAAAGTACCCGCAGCAGGGGAAGGAATCTCGGTATCCACCTTGTCAGTGGAAACTTCCAGGAGAGCCTCGTCCACCTCCACGGTGTCACCAACCTCCTTGAGCCATTGAGTGATGGTTCCCTCGGTGACAGATTCGCCCAGTTCAGGCATCTCTACATCAATGGTCTCGCCCTGTTCCTCCGAGGAAGCCTCAGAAGTGTTCTCTGAGGTGTCTTCTTCGGGTGCGTCTTGATCTTCCTCCTCTGCATCCTCCTCATCCTGAGATTCTTCAACCTCGGAATCTCCCTCAACAGCGTCGTTGTCTGTTTCATCTTCTTCAGCAACGTCGCCGGTGCTTTCGCCCTCGTCGCCGATGATTGCGATTATGTCGCCCACATCGACGGTGTCATCCTCTTCAGCGTGGATCTCTAGAAGAACACCACTGGCAGGGGAAGGAATCTCGGTATCTACTTTGTCAGTAGAGACCTCTAATAACGGCTCATCTACTTCCACTGTGTCGCCAACGGCCTTGAGCCACTGAGTGATGGTTCCTTCAGTGACGGACTCGCCCAATTCGGGCATCTCAACGGAAAAAGCCATTATCTAAGACTCCTACAACTTGTTCGGATATATTTTGGTTCCAAGATTACCGTTTCAGTAGTAATCGGAGGGGAAATAGGCACACTTTCAGGGGGTTCAGGCGGTACCCTCTCCAAGAACCCCGGCGTTGCGGGAAAGTGCTCAGTTCAGGAAGAAGCCAGGGGTGCCCTGTTACGAACTTGCCCAGCTGTGTAGATTCCTATACATGGCTATCGAATTCAAGATTACACCGTCCGATCATCCCGCATCGGATGCCAAGCGTGAAGAAGTACTGCGAGATCCCGCTTTTGGGCAAGAGTTCACCGATCACATGGTCACAATTATGTGGGACGCTGATCAAGGATGGCATGACGCCGAAGTGCGCGCCTACGCTCCTTTCTCTCTTGACCCTGCCGCCAATGTATTCCATTACGGTCAAGCAATTTTTGAAGGAATCAAGGCCTACCGCCATGCTGACGGCACTATCGTGACATTCCGTCCAGATAGGAACGCAGCGCGTTTCCAAAACTCCGCAGATCGCTTGGCTATGCCTAAGCTGCCTGAGGAGGATTTCATTGAGGCATTGCGTCAATTAGTCACTATTGACCAGGCGTGGGTCCCTGAAGCTGGAGGAGAAGCCTCCCTCTACCTGCGTCCGTTTATGTTTTCCACCGAGGCCACCCTTGGTGTGCATCCTGCCAATTCCTACTTGTTCTGTGTGATTGCCTCACCCTCGGGTGCTTACTTTAAAGGTGGAGTAAAGCCAGTGGATGTGTGGATCAGTGAGGATTATGTTCGTGCTGCGCCAGGAGGTTGTGGTGCTGCCAAGTTCGCTGGGAACTATGCAGGTTCTCTCAAGGCTCAGGTGCAAGCCGAAGAAAAGGGTTGCGATCAGGTGGTGTGGTTAGACGCCATAGAGCGCAAGTATTTGGAAGAGATGGGCGGCATGAACCTCATGTTCGTCTACGGTGAAGGCCACGATGCCACTGTGGTCACACCTGCACTGTCTGGTTCTCTTCTTCCAGGAGTTACTCGCGAGTCCATTCTGCAAGTGGCTCAGGATTTGGGATATGGCGCCGAGGAACGCCGCATTACAACCCAACAGTGGCATGACGATGCTGAGTCGGGGGCAATGACGGAGGCTATGGCCTGTGGTACTGCCGCCGTTATCACTCCTATTGGAACGGTGAAACACAGCCACGGTGAGTTCCAGATTAATCATGGAGAAGCAGGTGCCATCAGTATGCAGCTTCGTGAGCGACTCACCGGAATTCAGCACGGTGATGTGGAAGATACCCACGGCTGGGTCTATCCGCTTGTGAAGAACTAGGACCCCTGAGAGTTCCTGCCGGTGAGGAACTCCTTCCGGTGGGGAAGTGTGGTCTGCCAGGAATCCTGGCTGTGGGGGTGGAGCACTGTTTATCGTGCTACACCTTGTTGGCCACTCGGATCACTAGCCTCGATAATGGGATCCAGAAAGCGTAGGGCGCTGAGCGCACCTGCGCCTTCAATAATGTTGATGCCCAGGCTATTCATGGGCGTCATCACCAACTCCCGGGTTGCAGCCCGCATAGCAGGATTATCGGGGGCATCGGCAAGGTAAGTCCACTGTCTCACGCCAGGCGTGATCTGTTCTGCCAGAAGTGTTGCTAGCACACTTGATGGCGAATCAATCAGCATGGGGGTTTTCCGAAGAGCAGCCTGTTGCATAAATTCCATGAGTTCCCGCAGTAGAGGTGCTTTCACCTTGCTCAGCATGGTGTAGGGGTCAGCGTGATCGGTTCGGATAGCGAACATGAGACCTCGCAGTTCCGCAACCTCTTCTTGCCAGGTTTCCACGTCCAAGAGTGGATTGACCAAGGCTACGGGTTCAGTGTTGCTAAGAGCTCCAATAAGTGCACAGACTTGCCTGACTTCTCCGCAGAGAGCCGGAATAAGAATCTCCGCACCTGAATCAATGAGCCTATCTGCCAGTGCGCGCCCACTTGAGGATGCAAGGTGCATACAGGCTGTGTCCTGGCTAAGGCTTCGTAAAATCTCTACCCGTGACGACGCCGTTTCTTCTACTGCTGGCGCCTCATCATCGGTGTGAACTGGTAGATGAGTGTTTCCATCCTGGTCAGTATTTGTTGTGGGCTCAGTAAAGAGCACAACATGGCGTTCGACCAGTGGGCGCAGCGGCCATTCTTGACGACATCTGCTTAACCACGTCAAAACGGGTGATATGCGTCCCCACCCTGGATCTATCTGAGCAGCACTGAGAGGGTGAGGAGAGCTGATTAAAGGAATACCGTCACTCATTTGCCGGTTGTTTCCGTTGATTCGCCAATGAGTACACGAGGCTTCGGGGAACGCCAACGGCGGGGTTGTGAGGCACGGCTGTAGGCGTAGAAGCCAAGGCTAAACCCGGTTGCCTTTGTCTCTGGGAACTGCTTTTTCACGGCGCGATTAGCTCTTATACCAATGATGACACCTTCAATAATCATGATGGTTGCAATGACCATGGCCATGAGCTGGCCAACGAAGGCCATAGAGGGGATAAAAATCCCGGCAAAAACGGGAACGAGGAACGCTATTAAAAGGATCATCATGTAGTTAATGAGGAATCGCCGAGCATCCACCCAGTCTCGAACCATGGCCCGCTCAGGCCCGCGATCTCGGGCTAATAGGTAGCGCTCATCACCGGCGTCCATGAGACGTTGAACTTCTGAGCGCGCTTGGCGGTTCTCATTACGCTGCTTTCGCTTGTGCTCCTTCCACTCCTCCTTCGTCATGGACTCTTTCAGTTTCTGACGTTCCTTTTTAAGCTGTGCAGGTGTTTTGGTGATACCTGGGCTGGAATGGCGAATTCCTTTAGCTAGTTCCACATCTCGACGTTTCGGAGTGGGCCGCCCCTTTGGGGGTGTGTAGCCGCTTCGCTGTTGTTTCTGTTGTTCTTGAGCAGAGCTGGTCTCAGAGATGTCGGCATGATCAGCGCGGCTATGCCCTGTCTTGCTATTTTCTGGCTGTGCATCATCAGCCTGAGAGCGAGAAGTAGAGCGGCTGATCGCGGTTTTTAAATCTGGGAACTTCACGGAATATAGGCTACAAGCAGATTGTTGAACCGGAGTGCACTAGGTCCAGAGATTTTGTGCAGAGCCCCTCCACAATGTTGAGAGGGAGGACATGAGGTCATCTCTTGCTCGTTCTGAGGAGATCTCCTTGGGAGAGTAAGGTGGGCTAACGTTCTATTGGTAGATTGCAAAAAGCTATCTGAGACGCACGATTGAGAGGCGAATTACTATGACTACTCCTGTGAGCGCTACTGGAATTACTCTCACCGAGGATGCTGCAGCGAAAGCAAAGAGTCTCCTGGAGCAGGAGGGGCGTACTGACTTAGCACTACGCATAGCTGTCCAACCAGGTGGTTGCTCAGGACTTCGTTATCAGTTGTTCTTCGATGACCGTGAGCTTCCCGGTGATCTCTCTGATGAAGTTGGGGGAGTGCGGCTTGTGGTGGATAAGATGAGCAGGCCTTACCTCGTAGGCTCCACCATTGATTTTTCTGACACCATCCAGTCCCAGGGATTTTCCATTGATAATCCCAATGCAACAAGTACCTGTGCCTGCGGAGACTCCTTCAACTAGAAATAATCCTCACTACCTCGTTGGTGGGGTAGTGAGGATTGCTCAGAATTGCCGGAACATCACAGCTTGACGGGGTAGGAACGTTTTTCGATCTTCGGATCGATTCGATGCTCAACAAAGATTCCGTGCCAAATCATGAAGGCCAGAACAGTCCACAGACGTCGCGAGTGGTCACTTATTCCATCTCGATGTTCTTTAAGCATCTCTAATACGGCGGTCTTATTGAAAATGTCGTCCGTCATGGATTCTTGGATGGTGTCCTGAGCCCAACCGTACAGTTCGTCGCCTGCCAGCCAATGACGAATAGGCACGGGGAAACCTAGTTTCCGCCGATGGAGGACGTGCGGTGGGACAATCTTCTCCAGAGCTTTCCTCAAGGCGTACTTTGTAGTGCCGTGAGAAACCTTGAGGTCATAGGGGATTGTTTCAGCAAGATCGAAGACCTTTTTATCAAGGAATGGCACCCGCAACTCTAGGGAGTTCGCCATATTAATCTTGTCAGCTTTAACCAGAATGTCTCCTCGCAGCCAAGTAAACAGATCCAAGTGCTGCATCCTCGCCACTGGATCCATGTGGAGAGACTTGGCATAGATGGGCGCGGTGACATCCGTATGATCCCACTCAGGTTTCGCCCAGGGGAGCACACGCTGTAGCTGGTCAAAATTGAAGGATCGAGCATTGCCGTAATAGCGAGTTTCCAGCGGTTGGGTTCCTCGCTCCAACAAGGACTTTCCCTTCACTCCTTCGGGAAGTTTGTGCCCCAAGTACCGGAGTCCTTTGAGAAGGGGATCGGGAACATAGTCAAAGGGTTTAAGGGAAAGCGGTTCCTTATATATTGTGTAGCCGCCGAAGAGCTCGTCTGCTC
The DNA here is from genome assembly GCA_023432405.1 of Actinomycetes bacterium. Taxonomy (GTDB): domain Bacteria; phylum Actinomycetota; class Actinomycetes; order Mycobacteriales; family Mycobacteriaceae; genus Corynebacterium. Next base: position 87,218 of record JAEYUQ010000016.1, read on the forward strand.
CTTCCCCTGAGAGCACAACCTTGACGTGTTTTCTGGCTAGCTCAGAGACGAAATAGAGCGGCACCAGCGAGGGATCTGCCACAGGGTCATCCAAGTACCACATGATCTTGGGAATAGCCTCGGCATACTGCTCCGGAGAAACAATGGTAACTAAGTGCTCCACTCCGATAGCCTCAGCCGATTCTGCAGCCACATCTACCTCGGAGTAGCCCGCTCGCTCGAAACCCGTGGTAAACGTGAGCAGCTTGGGATTATGGCGTTTGGCCAGTGCAGCAATAGCTGTGGAGTCAATTCCGCCCGACAAGAAAGAACCGACTGTCACATCTGCACGCATATGCTTGGCAACGGAATCTTCCAGGACAGATGCGATGGTGTTAAAAAGATCCTCCTCGTTGTCAGTTGGCACGGGGGTGATGTGAAACTGAGGGTCGAAGTACCGGGTCAGTATGAGTGTCCCACCGGGTTGAATTGTGGCATAACATCCCGACTCCAGTCTCCGGATCTGCGAGTGAAGACTCTCCGGCTCGGGCACATACTGAAGCTCCACGTAGTGCTCAATGGCCCTCTGATCAAGCTTGAGTTCAATGCCCAGGCGTTCTGCAAGATCTAGCACTGACTTCTTTTCAGAGGAGAACACAGTGCCCAGGGGGGTCGTCGCAAAGTAAAGGGGTTTAATCCCAAAAAAGTCGCGTGCCAAGAAAACGGAGTTCGTCTCTGTATCCCAGATAGCAAAGGCGAACATTCCTCGAAGATGATTAACTACGTCGCTTCCCCAATGATGGAAACCCACCACAATAGTCTCGGAATCACCAGAAGTATTAAAGGAATACCCCGCAGCTTTGAGCTCCTGTCGAAGCTCGACGTAGTTGTAGATCTCACCATTGAACACCAGCGCATAGCGTTCGGGGTTGTCTGCTGGACCCCACCTCAGTGGTTGATGAGAGTGCTCCAAATCAATAATCGACAGTCGATTGAAACCAAAGACAACAGACTCATTGTTCCATGTGCCAGCGTCATCAGGGCCTCGATGGCGCATGGAAAGCAATGCCTTTTCGACGTCGCTCACATAGTCTTCCGCTGTAGGAGTTGCGCACAGTAACCCCAAGAAGCCGCACATAGAGATCCCTCCACTGTTGACAACGAACTAACGCTCAACAATACAACCTCGGTTCCAGAGTTCCGATTCCTTGGAAGCTGTTCCATAAACGAAGTGCGTAGTGGCCGCAGGAGCCCTATATCCAATGCAGATGGGAGGGGTAGTCGGCAGTTTTGCGTACATACAATCCGAAGAAAATTGCCTTAATGAACTGGGTGTAACTCAAAAGGATGAGAAATGGAGGTAAACCTTTGTTTGATTAAAAGTGAGCTGAATCACAAAGCTATAAGAGAGCGAAAACTCGCTAACCAGTCACTTTAGAGCCAAGGTGGAAAAAAGCCCTGACAAGGAAGGAACCAGAGGCCAAAATCCCAGAACAAAGAGCAGGGTGCGGGAGAAAAGATGAGCTACTCTACCTAATGAAGTCAGAACCAGGTGTGGGCAACTGCAGATCTTCTTATGTGGTGCGCCTTTGCCGGGTATTGAAAGACAAGTGTGGACAGGAAGGCAGACACACGTGGAAAAGCGAACCAAGTTTGGTTTCGGGCGCAAGGCCGCATTAGCTGGCATTGTGGCCCTGGCAGGCATGGCAATGAGCGCTTGCACCGTTACACCTCCGGATGCAATCTTCAACCTCTTGCACATGGGAATGCCCAAGGGTATTACTCCTGAAGCCCATGAGATTAGCAATATGTATGTTTGGGTGTGGGTGGCCGCATGGACCATCGGCATCATCATGTGGGCTATCTTCTTGACGGCCATCTTTGCTTGGAGCGCCAAGAAAGCTGAGAAGAAGGGCAAGGGCGAGTTCCCGAAGCAGCTTCAGTACAACATTCCTCTGGAGTTGGTGCTGACAGCTATTCCTATCGTCATCGTCATGGGATTGTTCCTCTTTACTGTTCAATCTCAGGATCGTGCAACGGCCATGAATAAGGATCCAAAGGTTACCGTGGATGTCACGGCTTTCCAGTGGAACTGGAAGTTTGGTTATCAGAAGGTTGCTGAAGAGCTTAACGGGGGAGTTGCTTATGACGGTGTAGATTACGTAGCCACCGCTAAGGCTGAGGCTTCTAAGACGAATGCCAATAACTACAACCCCATCCACGGGCGTTCTGAGACGGACCAGACCTATCTTCACTTCAACAAGATTGAAACTGTCGGAACAACCGATGAGATTCCCGTTCTGGTTCTTCCCTCGAACACTGCTATTGAGTTCCAGTTAGCATCTGCGGATGTTTCCCACGCCTTCTGGGTTCCAGAGTTCCTCTTCAAGCGGGATGCCTACAACCATCCTGAGGATAACCAGCAGAACCGCAGCTTCCAGATTGAGAAGATCGAAAAGGAAGGCGCCTTCGTTGGACGCTGCGCAGAGATGTGCGGTGTATACCATGCGATGATGAACTTTGAAGTTCGCGTAGTGAGCCCGGAGAAGTTCACCCAGTATCTGAAGTTCCGTCAGGATAACCCCGAGGCCACGAATGCTGAGGCTCTGAAGTCAATTGGTGAGGCGCCCTACGCAACATCTACTCATCCGTTCGTTTCAGATCGTCTCGGTACCCGTACCGGGGATAACTTCGTAGACAACAACCAGGCCGTTTAAGAATTAAGGAAGGATAAGCATCATGAAATCAGCCGCACGGGCAATGTACGCGATATCGATCTTCCTGTTCATCATGACGGTGATCTACGCGGTTGCTAGCCTCCATGTCAGGGATGGCGGATATAGAGAAGAGCTACATATCGAGGTAGCCGGCATGACCGGGCTTACTCTTGCCTTCCTCATGACAATGATGTTGGGTGTGTATCTTCACTTCACGGATAATCGCTCGGATGTCACTCCGGATAACTGGGAAGAAGCTGAAATTGCCGATAACGCTGGCGTTCTCGGATTCTTCTCTCCAAGCTCTATCTGGCCGTTCACCATGTCCTGCTCGGTGGCTGTGCTTGGATTCGGAATCATCTTCATGTTCTATTGGTTGATCATCCTTGGTGCCGTCATGTTGGTATGGTCCACGGTCATGCTCAACATTCAGTACGGAATGCCACGAGAGAAACACTAGGAGTTCTTCGAAAGAGCTGGGCTCCTCTGCCTGGAGCCGGCAAAGGTAACTACTTTCTAACCCGCAGATTCCCATAGTTGTAGGGAGTCTGCGGATTACTTTATTCTGAAGGGGTTAACGGTGTACTCGCTTGATACATAGATTGAGGGAAATTGCCGATCCTCATCAACATGATATGAAGTATCGAAGTAAGAAGCTGTGGGGGTCATCATAAGTTCCTGAACTCTCGAGTTCGGACTTCTTAGTTGCGTGAGCAAGGGTAGGCCGAAAGTTTGAGGATCCGCAACTTTCCACTCTTCCATAATGTGAGTTACATCACATTATGGAACTTTCTCTCTTGGCTGAAGAAATCCACAATCACGGGTTCTTTCAACAAGCTCTGAGAGGTATTGAGAGGTTGGCTTCGCCTTGCTGTGCTAAATAGTTCGATTAGCTGGGGAAAAGTGGCGTCGTTAATTTTGCTAAAAAGTTCCCAAGCAGTCAGATATTTTTAAGACCAGTGTCATAAGCCTAAGGGAATACGCTGGTAGTAGGGGGTATAGTCCGAAAGTTCGAGGGGGTATTTCCTGAAATTTTCAGAGAAAAGGGAGATACTAAGACACGTGACAAGCGCAGTTTCTAACCAAGGTATGGCAGCACCACGGCGTGTTGCGGCACTGAACCGTCCGAATATGGTCAGTGTCGGAACGATCGTGTTCCTGTCTCAGGAATTGATGTTCTTTGCCGGGCTTTTTGCGATGTGGTTTACCGCAAGGGCAAATGGTCAGCGCGGTGACTGGGCACAGCAGGCAGAGCACCTAACGCTCTGGTATGCGTTCCTCATCACCGTCATCCTGGTCTCCTCTTCGGTAACCTCGCAGTTCGGCGTATTCGCAGCTGAAAGGGGTGATTTATTCGGACTTCGGAGATGGTATCTGATTACCATTGCTCTGGGGCTCGTGTTCCTTGTCCTTCAGGGGTATGAGTATTTCAATCTCATCCGTGAGGGTATGACCATCCAGCACTCAGTGTTTGGTTCTGTCTTCTTCATACTGACAGGTTTCCACGCAGCTCACGTTTTGGCGGGTGTTCTTGCCTTCCTCGTGGTGCTGCTTCGTATCCAGAAGTCCAAGTTCACACCGGCTCAGGCCACGGCAGCAATGGTGACCTCCTATTACTGGCACTTCGTTGACGTGGTGTGGATCGGTCTGTTCTTCGTGGTTTACGTCATCCATTAAGGGATAGAAGAGAAGGTAAAGACTATGGAAACCAATCTGAATTCACAGAAGGCGGTGGTAACGGACATGAAGAGTGATACTTCCGCTCAGCGGACTAAGACCTCCCGGAAAATTCGGCGTACCGCTGGTGGTGCACTGGCGTTAACTATCGGATTGACTGGAGCTGGGGTACTTGCAAATGCACTCACCCCTGATGCACAGGTTGCTGTGGCTGAAAACGATTCTGCAGCACTTGTTGCGGAGGGTAAAGACATTTACGATACCGCCTGCGTCACGTGTCACGGTGCCAACCTCAGTGGCGTCAAGGGACGTGGTCCTTCGCTTATTGGCGTCGGAGAAGGCGCAGCATACTTCCAGGTGAATTCCGGACGTATGCCGATGCTCTCTAATGATGCTCAGGCTGAGCGTAAACACAGCCGGTACAGCGATAATCAGGTTCTGGCTATTGCGGCTTATGTAGCTTCCATGGGTGGCGGGCCTGAGCTTGTTCGTAATGAAGACGGCTCTGTTGCCATGAAGGAGCTTCGTGGTTCCAACTACAACGGCAAGATTGATCCCGCCGATGTGGCTAGTGGTTCGGAACTCTTCCGTCTGAACTGTGCATCATGCCACAATTTCACAGGTCGTGGAGGCGCTCTTTCTTCCGGAAAATATGCGCCTAACTTGGATCCTGCTAGTGAGCAGGAGATCTACCAAGCAATGTTGAGCGGTCCACAGAATATGCCGAGGTTCTCTGAACGTCAGCTTTCGGCTGACCAGAAGAAGGATATTATCGCCTTCATTAAAGCGGCTCGTGAGACTCCCACGCCTGGTGGTTTTAACCTTTATGGACTGGGCCCAGTGGCTGAAGGTACCTTCTTCTGGCTCTTCGGCATCACCGTTGTCATTGCCCTCACGATGTGGATTGGATCGCGGTCATGAGTAATGAAGTAAAGAGAGAATACTCGGTAGCTGAATTAGACGCTAAGAGTAATGATGATTTGGCTCGTCTGGGTACTGAACTTGATGATGTCACAGTTGCTTATCGTAAGGAACGTCATCCGATTCCCAATGACCCGTCTGATCGTCGTGCTGCATCCTTAGTGGGCTTCTGGTTAATCCTGGCTATCGTCATGGCGGCAGCATTCCTCGCTGTCTACCTTTTCTGGCCCTGGAAGTACAAAGGTCTTGGTGATGAGGGCCTCTGGCTCTACACCTTCTACACGCCTCTGCTGGGTATAACTGCAGGACTGGCGTTACTCTCCATCGGTTTTGCGATGGTCTGCTACATCAAGCGGATTATGCCCGAAGAGATCGCAGTCCAGCGTCGCCATGATGGTCCTTCTTCTGAGACGGATCGGAGGACCTTGGTCGCCCTCCTTAACGATTCTTGGGAGACTTCCACACTCGGCCGTCGCGGTGTCTTGAAGGGGCTTCTCGGTGCCGCAGGTGTTCTTACTGGTTTGGTAGCTGTTATTCCTTTGGCTGGAATGATCAAGAACCCCTGGAAGAAGGGTTCTCTGGGTATCCAGGGTGACGGTACCCTGTGGACCTCAGGATGGACCCTTCAAGAAAAGGGTACGAAGTTGTACCTTGGTCGTGACACCGGCGTTACCGCTTCTCCTGAAGAACCAGAGTTTGGCGAAGGTGTGAAGTACACCACGAAGGGCGTATCTCGTCTTGTTCGTATGCGTCCAGAGGATCTTGACGCGGCCTCCATGGAAACGGTATTCCCGTTGCCGGCTGAATTGGTCAATGATGGAGACAAGTACAACGCCGAGGCTGATGTTTACGGCGAGCAGCTTGAGTCCATTCATGGGCCGCGAAATGCCGTCATGTTGATCCGTATGCGGCATTCCGATGCCAGCAAGGTTGTGGAGCGTGAGGGTCAGGAAGACTTCCACTATGGCGATTACTACGCCTACTCCAAGATTTGTACGCATATCGGTTGCCCGACCTCCCTGTATGAGGCTCAGACCAACCGTATCTTGTGCCCTTGCCACCAGTCGCAGTTCGATGCTTTGCGTTACGGTAAGCCTGTCTTCGGGCCTGCTGCCCGCGCATTGCCGCAGCTGCCTATCACGGTGGACGAAGAGGGTTATCTCATCGCTAAAGGCAACTTCATTGAGCCTCTTGGCCCGGCATTCTGGGAGCGTAAGTCATAATGAGCAGCAAATTAGCTATTAAAGCGGATAACATCGATTCTCGGTACACCGCGTCTGGCTTCATCCGCACCCAGATAAATAAGGTGTTCCCTACTCACTGGTCTTTCATGCTTGGTGAAGTCTGCTTATACAGCTTTATCATCCTCTTGTTGACTGGTGTCTATCTAACCTTGTTCTTTGATCCTTCCATTACGAAGGTGATTTACGACGGTGCCTATCTTCCGCTGCGCGGTGTGGAGATGTCGCGCGCTTATGAGACCGCATTGAATATCTCTTTTGAAGTACGTGGTGGTCTCTTCATTCGGCAGATGCATCACTGGGCAGCTCTGATGTTTGTCATCGGCATGTTCTGCCATATGTTGCGCATCTTCTTCACTGGAGCTTTCCGTCGTCCTCGCGAGGCCAACTGGATTATTGGTTCAGTTCTTCTTCTGCTCGGTATGGCAGAAGGCTTCATGGGTTACTCCCTGCCGGATGACTTGCTCTCCGGTGTTGGTCTGCGCATCATGTCTGCCATCATCCTTTCTATTCCGATTATCGGTACCTGGATGCACTGGCTCATGTTCGGCGGTGATTTCCCCTCAGAAATCATGCTTGATCGTTTCTATATTGCACACGTACTGCTGATTCCGGGTATCATCCTGGCTCTCATTGGTGCTCACGTCCTGTTGGTGTGGTATCAGAAGCATACTCAGTTCCCGGGACCTGGGCGCTCAGAGAACAATGTGGTTGGTGTGCGTATTCTTCCGATCTTTGGCCTGAAGGCTCTTGCCCTGATGGTTATGATCTGTGGTGTTCTGGCTCTGATGGCTGGTGTTACTACCATCAACGCGATCTGGTCACTCGGACCATACAATCCTTCCCAAGTATCTGCTGGTTCACAGCCGGACCTTTACATGCTATGGACCGATGGCTTGGCCCGTATCATGCCAGCGTGGGAGATCTACGTGGGTAATTACACTATTCCCGCGGTGTTCTGGGTTGCCCTGGTTGCTCTGGTTATCGTTGGCTTGTTCATGGCCTATCCGTTCATCGAACGGAAGGCTACGAAGGATGACGCTCACCACAACCTCTTGCAGCGTCCCCGCGACGTACCAGTTCGTACCTCCTTGGGTGTTTTTGCTCTAACGTTCTTCTCCTTAATTACTCTCTCCGGTGGAAACGACATTTTCGCTTATCACTGGCAGATTTCGTTGAACGCGATGACCTGGGTTGGACGTATTGGCATCATTATTCTTCCGCCTCTGGCTTACTTCATCACCTATCGCATTTGCCTGGGATTGCAGCGGTCTGACCGCGAGGTGTTGGAGCACGGTATTGAGAGTGGTGTCATCAAGCAGACTCCGGAAGGTGCATTTATCGAAGTGCATCAGCCTCTCGGACCAGTTGATGAGAACGGGCATCCCATACCTCTAGAGTATGGTGGTGCTGCTGTTCCTAAGCGACTTAATCAATTGGGAGCTGCTGGAAACCCAGGTAGGGGATCCTACCTGTTCCCTGATAGTCCTGAGCTGGCCGCTCGTGCTGCTGAAATTGAGGAACAAAACGCTCTCGAAGAGAAGGCTGTTTACAACGCCCTCAATGAAGCCAACCGCGAAGCCGACCGTCGCGCTGGACTTGACGAGGACTAATCAGTTTCTTGTAGCCTGCGCTCTCTAATCCTCTCCGTTGATGCGGAGAGGATTTTTTATTGTCGTGTGGTGAACTTGGTTTACCCACGTGGTAACGGTCTATATCACCTGTGTGTGCCGGTGTGTGAAGGCTGAAACTTTGCCATTTGAAGGCAGGCATTTGACTAGCTTAGGTGAGCTTTGGTGGAAATGATTCCTTGCTCTAGTAACTGGACGTGCTCCTGGGAAGTAACTGGACGTGCTCCTGGTAGGGTTTCCTAATAACAAGGATCCATCAGTGAGGATGCTTCGGTTATCTAAATTATGGTGGCTAGTTGTACATCTCGTTAGCCTATGCTGCCGTTGTGGCTGTCGTTTTCCTTAACATCAATGTCTCCTCACATATCCTTCAAGCCCAACTTTTCAATCCCCTTTCGACACTCTTCATACGCGGAAGAGCGATTCTTCCAATAAATCTTCTTCTGTATCTAGTAACTCGTATGCACTGAGCCTCTTGGACGTTCCTATGCTTGGCGGCAGCGCGAGATATTACGGAGAAGTATCACGCAGTAGAACACTGATCCAGATCAGGAATAGTAAAAGCACCATCAGCCATGCCTAGGCCTGTCAAGCGAAGCGTTGCTATGACCCTCCAGTGTTTGAGGGGCTCTACTGCTTCATCACGAACCACTCACCAACTTCGTGTCCATCAAAGAGCTGAGCTGCCACATTAACCAGACCACAACCACTCGTTGATCTATGTAGGGCTTCTTTGGCGAACATGATCGAGGAGCTGAATACCTGTTTTATGCAGGTGTGACCAAGGTCACATTTGAGAAATTATAGAATGCTGCCACCGGTCGAGAAGGAATTACGCAACTGCGATGAAAGCTCCTCTCTATATGCTTTCCTCGCGTTTTTGACTCAATTCGTGATTTAAGCAACGGTTATAACCAGTTAAGGTAACGATTTAGATACATTAAGTAACGGTTTGATAACGACGCTGTCTGTGGTTACTGACTAGACATCACTAGTGCCCATTTCGTAACCTAAACGAGACATTGCGGAAGGGCAGTGCTGAGCAGTGCTCCTGGTGATGTGACTTGGAAGAAGAAAATGGTTTCGCTGGTGCAACAGTTCGACGGTTGCAGTGAGACTTAGGGCCTAAAGGTTCTACGGGTAAGAACGAGATATTGGAGACGAACGTGAGCAAGTCTTTGAAGAGTGTCGGTCGAGTTGCAACTGCTTCCGCTTTGGCCGTGTCAGCTGTAGCTATGGCCACTCCGGCCCATGCTGACACCTTTAGCACCGCCTTTGGAAAAGTGAATGTTCCGGTTAATACAGCCAATGTGAAGTCAGCTCTGCAGGACATCACAACGGGTGCTGTGCCTCCTCTTCCCTCGTCAGTGACGAGTAATGACCTTCTTAATTCTGTCTACAATAACTCTCAGAAATCCTTGAGCGCGTTGACTAACCGGGCAACCTCTCTTGGTCAGGCTATTGTTAATGCTGCAGCCTCTAAGGAAGGTTCCCCTTATGCGTGGGGGGCAGCTGGCCCCAATTCCTTCGATTGCTCTGGTCTTGTTTATTGGGCTTATCAACAGGTAGGTAAGACCATCCCACGCACCAGCCAAGCAATGGTTGCCTCGGGTACTCCTGTGTCACTTGATGCGCTTCAGCCTGGTGACATCATCGCTTATTACTCAGGCGCCTCACACGTAGGTATCTATACCGGACATGGAACCATTATTGATGCGTTGAATCAGAACACCGTGGTTCAGGAGCGTAGCCTTCACTATATGCCGATTCACTCGGCAGTGCGTTTCTAGGGGAGTTCCTACTCAAACCAGTAGTTTCTTAGCCACCGTGCCCATTGGGACCGGTGGTTTTGCTGTAAAAAGTAAGATAACGACACGGTGTCGGTGCGAATAATAATCGGTCTCAACGGGTAATTTATTGACCATCCACCAAGTACTAATAGTTACTAGAGATAACTAAAGATATAGGATATAGTATCTGGTGTTAGTGTGACTGAAGAGGAGAGTTGTAACGTGACCTTCTTGAAGAGTAGTGGTGCAGGCGCACGCGGAGTTCTTCACGCATCCTTAGCTAGCACGTTAGCCATAGGGTTGAGCGTATCTCTTGCGCCAGCAGTACACGCAGCTGAGATTGATGATCTGATAGCTCAACTAGACGAGGTATCTCAGCAAGCCTCCGCCATAAATGAAGAGGTTAAAGCTCTCGAAATTGCAATTGCAGACAATGAGTTCAAGCTTGCTCAGGCCTCTGCGCAAGTTGAAGATGCGCAAGCTGCAGTGGAGTCTGCTCAAGCCTCTCTCAACGAACTTAAGGAGAGCAGCGGGGCGTTAGCGAATGCCGCTATCAACGACGCCATTTCAGATGATCTGAACGGTCTTGTCAATTCTCCGTATGCAGCCGAATCTGCTCAACTCCTCAATGATTTGAAGAGCTCCAATGCCGAATCTACAGACCTTGTGTACTCGGTTCTGGAACAAGCCCAGGAAGCCCAGGAGAACGCTTCTCGAGCTCTTGCCGTGGAAACCTACCGTAAGGAAGAGTTAGCGTTCCAACACGACGAAGTTCTCAAGGAGCAAGCTGAGCTGAATCGTGTTTCTGAGGAACTTCAGGCCCAGGTTGATGCTTTCAATGCTGAAGAGCTGGCCGCATGGATCAATAAGAACAACCCTGTGTCTGAGATTGAAGTTCAGCAGATAGTTGAGGAACTCCCTGTTCCTGTTGAAGAAATCATCGCTAACCCGGTGGAGGTTCCACCGATTGAAGAGATCTCTCCAGTGGACCTTCCCGCATCAGTTACTGGACCTGCTAATCAGGTAGTCGATCAGGTGACGGACGCACTCTCACCTGAAGGATCTGATGATTCTTCTTTCGTTTATTCACCATCTTCCGCTAACAATGGCGCTGTGAGTGCCGCTCTGAGTAAAGTTGGCGCTCCCTATGAGTGGGGAGCTACGGGGCCGAACTCTTTTGACTGCTCTGGTCTTATGGTGTGGGCGTTCCAGCAAATTGGTAAAGCCATTCCTCGTACCTCGTATGCTCAGGTAGGCTCAGGGACTTCCATTCCTGCCAACCTTGCTTCTCTTGTGCCTGGCGACATCATCGCATACTATTCGGGTGCTTCACACGTGGGTATGTATATCGGAGATGGCAAAGTTGTCCACGCTTCTGATTACGGGGTTCCCGTACAGGTAGTGGCGTGGGACTCCATGCCGGTTTATGGAGCCACTCGCTATTAAAACTCTTCTCGTTACAAATGACTTCCCGCCCACTGTAGGCGGGATTCAGTCATATCTGAGGGATTTTGTGGACACTCTGCCTCCTGAAGAGGTAGTTGTGTTTGCATCCACTCAGGATGCCAAGGCTGCGGCAGAATTTGATCATTCGGTTCCCTACACGGTTATCCGCTGGCCTCGACGTGTCATGCTTCCTACTATGGCAACAAGCCGTCGCTTAGCTCAGCTAGTGCGGGACTGTTCCATTGACACTGTGTGGTTCGGAGCAGCAGCCCCCTTGGGTCTGATGAGTTCTGCGGCTAGACGAGCTGGTGCTTCCCGAGTTGTTGCTAGTACGCATGGCCATGAAGTCGGTTGGGCTCTAGTACCTGGAGCCCGGCAGCTCCTTCGGAAGATCGGTCATGATAGCGACGTCGTCACGTATATCTCTGAGTACACCCTGCAGCGTCTCCAGCCGGTGATGGGAGCGGAGACTGAGTTCATCCATCTTCCTTCTGGAGTCGATTTCCGAGCTTTTAACCAAGGGGTTGCGGCTACTCCGGCTACTGTGGTGTGTATTTCGCGCCTGGTGCCACGCAAAGGTCAGGATTGGCTGATAAGTACTTGGCAGCGTCTTCATCCTCCTGCACGCTTGGTAATTGTGGGAGAAGGGCCTTATGAGCGTTCTCTCAAGCGGCAGGCCCACGGTAACCCCGACATTGTGTTTACTGGACGGCTACCTCTTGCCCAGATGCGAGAGGTTTTGAGTTCTACCACAGTGTTCGCCATGCCATGTCGAACGCGCTTTGGCGGGCTGGATGTTGAGGGGTTGGGGATCGTCTTCCTTGAGGCACAAGCGTGCGGAGTTCCTGTTATTGCCGGAAACTCCGGGGGTGCCCCGGAAACACTGACCGCCGATAGTGGGATTGTCGTGGAAACTCAGGAGGATCTCGATAGAGCGGTAGTGGAACTCCTTGCCGACCCTAAACGACGTCGTGCGATGGGGGAGGCTGGACGCCGTAACGTGGTTGAAAACTGGTCGTGGGAGCAGATGGGGCAACGCTTGAGAAGGGCGCTGGGGTATGAGCGGTAGGCTAAAGCACTATGAATTCACAGAAGGTGTCACCATCGGACGTACTCACCGTTGGTTTTGACATCGGTGGAACCAACCTACGTGCTGGAGTGGTGGATAGTGATGGCACTATTATTGACTGCCGTTCCATTCACAGTCCGCGCAACGCTGCGGATTTAGAGGAAGCTATTGCAGGACTTGTTGCCCAGCTGAGATCTGACTACGACATTGCAGCCGTGGGTATGGCGGTGGCGGCTTTTCTTGACCCCTCGTGTCAGTATGTGCGTTTTGCGCCTCACCTGCCGTGGCGAGATACACGTGTCAGTGAGCGCTTCACTGAACGCTTAGGACTGCCCGTGCGTCTGGAACACGATGCAAACTCTGCTGCGTGGGGCGAATATCGCTTTGGGGCAGCTCAGGGTGAAAAAACCTGGGTTTTATTTGCTATGGGTACGGGAATTGGTGCTGCATTTATGATCAACGGGGAGATCTATCGTGGCGCCTATGGAACTGCTCCGGAGTTTGGCCACCTGGAGATGGTGCCTCAGGGACGCCCCTGTGCCTGCGGAAAACGAGGATGTCTGGAGCGCTATTGTTCGGGTACTGCAGTAGTGACAACGGCTCATGAGATTTTTGAATCTCGAAGTTTTCCGGAAAGCGAATTCTTCCGCCAGTTTCTCGATAACCCTGAATCTGTTACAGGAGAATCCATCATGCAGTGGGCTCGAAATGGAGATGACGCTGCATTGTGCGTGGTGGAGGATTTCACCCAATGGCTTGCCAAGGGGTTGGCTCTCGTTGGAGATGTTTTTGACCCAGCACTCATTCTTCTCGGTGGGGGAGTGTCCAATGACGCTGATCTTTACCTGGACAAAGCACGCTCACTGTATGCTCAGCAGATCGTGGGTTCGGGGTATCGCCCCTTAGCGCGCATAGAAACTGCGGCGCTGGGCGGGGATGCCGGTATGATCGGGGTAGCCGATTTGGCACGTGATATGGTCCGCCCAAGAAAGGAACCTCATGCATAACCGCTGGTATTGGCTCTTTAAAAACGTGCTTCTCGGGCCATTTTTGCGGATCTACAACCGTCCGGAAGTCACAGGTTTGGAGAACATTCCCGACCAGGGTTCGGCAATCATTGCCTCCAACCATCAGTCGGTCATGGATTCCTTCTACTTCCCCTTGGTATGCAAGCGCCAACTTACATTCCCTGCGAAAAGTGAATACTTCACCACTCCTGGTTTTGTTGGTTCCCTCCAGAAATGGTTTTTCTCAAGCGTAGGGCAGGTACCCATTGACCGCTCCTCGGGAACAGCTCTCGACTCTATGCGTCAGGCTGCTCAGGAAGTTTTTTCCCGTGGCGATCTTTTCGCGATCTACCCCGAAGGCACCAGGTCCCCGGATGGGCGAGTGTATAAAGGCCGAACAGGTATGGCTCGTATTGCCCTTGAAACAGGCCAAAAGATCGTCCCTATGGCGATGATTGGTTCTCGTAACGCCAACCCAATAGGTTCCTGGGTGCTGCGTCCTGCGAAGGTTCGTATGAAGGTAGGAACCCCCATTGACCCGATCGGCGTCGTCAAGGAAGCGGGTTTAAATCCTGAGGATAGTCAGGCACCCCGCTATCTGACGGATTACGTGATGAAGCGCATTGTGGAGCTCTCCGGGCAAAGCTATGTGGATTTGTATGCTTCGGATGTGAAGAAAGCTCTGGCAGAAGGGAAAGGCTATCCGCCTGAAGCGCAGCCACTCTAAAACTGCAAGTACAAGTACCGCCAAAGCCAGAATGAGGACAGGGAGAGGAAGTCATCATGAACCCGCAAGCCACCAAGAAGAAGGTGATTGTGGCATTAGTGCTCGTTGTGATCTACATCTTGAGCGCCGCCTTTGATTTTTACCCCACCATAGTGGCGCCTATTGTGGTGGTGCTTATTGCAGTGACCTTTTTCCTTCCGGCTTTCTTCAACTCTTCTGAAACCAGAAGAAGCACTGAGGATTCACTACCCCTTGGCGACGCCGCAGATGGAGACGTGGAGGCTTCTGGCAGCGCCTCTTCTGCGCAGATAGATTCATAGGGCAGGCTTTGTGCGGTACTTCTACGACACCGAGTTTATCGAGGATGGCACCACTATTGATTTGGTCTCCATCGGCATTGTAGCCGAGGATGGCCGCGAGTATTATGCCGTGTCCACAGAATTTGATGCCGAGAAAGCAAGTTCCTGGGTACGAGATTATGTTTTAAACAAACTGCCTAACCCTGAAGATTCTGCATGGAAATCTCGTGCTCAGATACGTGAGGAAGTACTCAACTTCCTTACCGTGGATCACCGTACACCTGAACTGTGGGCCTGGGTGTGTGGTTATGACCATGTGGTGTTAGCGCAGCTTTTCGGTGATATGACAGCCATGCCTAAAAAGCTTCCTCATTACACCTGTGAGCTGCGCCAATACTGGGTCATGGCAGGGTGTCCTCAGCTTCCAGAGTTACCTCCCGGAGTACATGATGCTCTGGTGGATGCACGACATAATCTGGCGAAGTTTCGCACCTGTGAAAAGGCTCTTCCCCTCGACGATCACTCCCGTGTGGTACAAATAGGGCGTGAGTTGGACTGTTGATATCCCTAAAGAAGCACTGCCTGATCTCCCACCTTTGCCTGGGGGACTTCAGAAGAGATTTGACGACGTTATTGCCCGTAATGCGCAACAACAACCCAGTTGGGATCAAGTTCAAGCAGATAACGTTCGCAAAATTATAGAGTCTGTTCCTCCGGTTGTGGTGGCAGCCGAGATTATTGAGCTTAAGAAACAGTTGGCTGACGTCGCTGAGGGTAAGGCTTTTCTTCTGCAGGGCGGAGACTGTGCTGAGACTTTTGAAACCAACACAGAGCCGCATATTCGCGCAAATGTGAAAACACTCCTGCAGATGGCTGTGGTACTCACCTATGGCGCCTCTTTGCCGGTGATCAAGATGGCTCGCATTGCTGGCCAATACGGTAAGCCACGTTCCAAAGATATCGATGAGCTAGGGCTTCCAAGTTACCGGGGTGACATTGTCAATGGTGTGGAACCCACTGAGGCTGCTCGACGCCACGATCCAGCTCGCATGATTCGTGCCTATGCTAATGCTTCAGCTGCAATGAATTTAGTTCGAGCTTTGGCGGCCTCGGGAACGGCAGACTTAGCCCGTCTAAACCAGTGGAACCGTGAATTCGTTGCCAAATCACCAGCGGGCGCCCGTTATGAAGCGATGGCTGAAGAAATTGAGCGTGGTCTCAAGTTCATGGATGCCTGTGGCGTGACAGATGATACGTTGCGGTCGGCGGATATTTACTCGTCTCATGAGGCTCTCATACGAGATTACGAACGCGCCATGTTGCGTTTAGCTCCCGATGACAAGGGCGTTACTCGGTTATTTGACCTGTCTGCCCACCAGGTGTGGATAGGTGAGAGGACTCGTGGAATTGATGATTTCCACGTCCACTTTGCAGCCTTAATAGCTAATCCCGTGGGATTGAAGATTGGTCCTACAGTAACGCCTGAGCTTGCTGTCCGTTATGCCGATCTTCTGGATCCAGAGTACGAACCAGGACGATTGACGCTGGTAGCACGCATGGGACATGACAAAGTACGGTCAGTACTTCCGCCCATCATCCAGGCAGTTGAGGCTTCTGGTCACAAGGTGATCTGGCAAACCGATCCCATGCACGGCAATACCTTCACCTCATCAAACGGCTACAAGACTCGGCATTTCGACAAGGTGTTGGACGAGGTGCAAGGATTTTTTGAAGTTCACCGAGCTCTCGGTACTCACCCTGGGGGAATTCATATCGAGTTCACGGGAGAAAACGTCACGGAGTGTCTCGGTGGTGCAGAAGACATCACCGACATTGATCTTCCGGGACGCTACGAGTCGGCGTGTGATCCGCGTCTTAATACTCAGCAGTCTCTTGAGCTTTCTTTCCTTGTGGCAGAAATGCTCAAGAACCAGCACCGTCAGCGTTAACCCACAGTGTGCAGAGTGATAGTTGAGCCATAGGGTGCATTGTCTAGCCAGTCTGGAGATTGGCTAATCACCATGCCGCTTCGGGAACTCTCGGAATCGTAGGAGACTTTGAATCCAAGGTTGGTGAGTTCTGCTTCGGCCTCTCGTCCTCGGAAGCCAATAACACTGGGGACCTCAATGGTTCCCGGCACAGTTATCGTGACCTGCTGAGATTCGGGATCCACAACAGTATCTACGGGAGGGGATACTGCCACAACAGCTTCTGGGTCAGAGTCCGTCATAGATGCATCGCGGCGAATCTCTTGAACACGAATCCCCAGCTGCGCAAGCTCTGCTTTAGCGTCTTCAACGTTCATGCCTGTCACATTGGGGATACGGGCAGCACTTGATACCTCCAGGCTGACGGTATCGCCTTTTTTAGCCTCATCACCTGGCTTAGGGTCGGTGGAAATGACGTGGTCTCTATCCACCGTGGAGTCAAAGCTCTGCGTAATTGTGCCAACCTTTAACCCATAGGATTCCAACTCTTCCTGTGCGCGAGTGAGATCCATTCCCTCTAGATTGGGTATGCGCAGGGGCTCGGGGCCTTTGCTCAGATGCACAATCACAGTGCTGTGTGTGTTCACAGTAGAACCGGGTTCGGGTTCAACGCTGACGATGAAACCCTCCTCAACCTCGTCTGAGTACACAGAGGGGCCTTCCTGGGCGTTGAGAGTGCGCTGAGAGAGCAGTTCTTGATAATCCCCTTGATCTCGGTGGGCGGGGATGGGTGGAACAGTGGGCTGTCCCTGGGAAATAAGAAGTGTGATGGATGATCCTTGTGGGGCTTTGCCGCCACTTTGTGGACGAGAATCCACTACGTAATTCTCCGGTACGGTATCGGAATAGGCTGGCTCGGTACTCACACTAAAACCTGCGGCCATCACCGCTTGTGTTGCGGTGTTGGTATCCATCCCCAAAATATGAGGAACCTCTCCGTAGCGGCCAGATCCTACCCACCAACCAGCCACGGCAATGGCAGCAATAGCGATAACGGCAAAGAACACGCCAAAGCCCAATTTCCAGGGAGAACGGTTACTCACAGGTTTTACAGGCCGCGATGGATACTCGGGACGTCGCTGGGGTGCTCTGGGGTCTCGACGAACATCCGCCCCGCGTAGTGCCTCGATGTTCTGTTGGTACTGCGCTGTAGCTGGATTGGGCATCTGCGCACTGTCTGGATCAATGAAGCGAGTTTCGGCTGGTTGTCCTGAGATGAAACGGGTTTCTTCGTTACTTGGAAAAGCAGTATTAACCTGGGAATCTGCAGTCTGGCCGGTCAGAATAGTGGTAGGTCCTACCCCCACATCTGCAATCTCAGTGGGAACTGCAGCGGCACGAGATGCTGCTGCGTTTTGGGGAGCTGGAATCTCGTACTTCGGAAATTCTAGAACCTGAGCGACGTCGTTAAGTGCATCGAGGAATTCACCAGCATTCCGGAAGCGTTGGCGAGGATCTAAGGCTGTCGCAGAGGCAATGAGCTCATCAACCAGTCGAGGAATACCAGGCACCGCGCTGCTAGGAGGGGGAACAGGAGTTGTAGTTCGAGCCACAGCTCGGGCGAGGGGGGTGTCCCCGTGAAAAGGTGTTTCCCCTGTGAGCATTTCATAGCCCACGATGCCCGCTGAATAAACATCAGATTCCGGACCAATGGGAGCACCATTGACTTGTTCGGGAGAGAGGTAGGATACCGTTCCTACAATTTTTTCATTGGTGAGGCGCTTCTGATTTCCAGGGCGAATCAGCCCAAAATCAGAGAGCTTTACCTGATGATCCTGAGTGATAAGCACGTTATCCGGTTTGATGTCTCGGTGTACCATTCCGGCACGGTGTACTGCCGTCAAGCCCTGCAGAAGAGCCTGCAGAATAGCTGCGGCAGCGTGCGGAGGCATAGTGCCCTGTTCTGCTAGGAGCTCCCTGAGAGTTCCGCCGTCGATGAGCTCCATCACGAAGAACAGATGCCCTCCAGATGATCCAAAGTCATAAATATCAACCAATGAAGGATTGGAGAGTTTAGCCATAGCGCGTGCTTCTGAGCGGAAGCGCTCCCTGAACTCAGGATCACGATTGAGGCGTTCATCAATGACTTTGACAGCCACGGCCCTGCCAAGTCTGAGATCTATACACCGATAAACCGTGGACATCCCGCCCTGAGCGATGGGGTGATCCACGCGATACCGATTCTCTAGAACATCGCCAACACGCAATTCCGTCATGCTTTTTAGTATGACTGATAGCCAGCTGTGAGTGGTAGAGCAGATTGGATAAGTCAGCCCCTGAGTACTGTTTGTGTGGAGTAAGTATGTGATTTTCCTTCATGCACGATAGGCTCAAGGCCGTGAGCATCATCATGCAAACCTGTGAGAACTCAGTTGAAGAAACCGCCCTCACCTACGTTGAGGTTGCACAGCGTATAGGTGTGAGAGAAAGCCGAGTAGCCGATATGGTTCGTGAGCATCGGTTGCTTTCTTTGACACGAGAAGGCGTGAAGTATATCCCCGAGGTTTTCTTGAATAAAACCTCGTCGGGATGGGAAGTCAATAAATTTATACCTGGAGTGATTGCACTTCTTGCTGATGGTGGATACTCGGATGCTGAGATCATTCATTATCTGTTTGTTGAGGACCTGTCTCTGCCTGGAAGGCCAGTGGATGCTCTCCACGGGCATCGCGCCCGAGAGGTTATGCGTCGAGCGCAGGCGATGGCTTTCTAGCAGCAGTGATCCACCACACTCCGGCGATACTGAACAGAGTGATAGACAACATAATCGGAATGTTATAAAGCTGGTGATTTCCGTTACCTGTAAAGGACATAGCGATGATAATTGACAGTCCAATTGTCCACTGCAGAGCACGGTGAGAAATTTTCTGAACACCCATCAAACTGATAATGCTGGCGTAGTACCAGGGAAGCGTGACAGAATTAAACACGAAAACTACTGCGTAGCCGGAAACAATTCCCCACACAGCACGATGTGTGGTGTGTCTGAAGTGCCACCAGACCAAGATTAACCCCACCAGCATTGCAATCATGCAGAGAGTACGTGTGGCGTTTAAAGCTGTGTTGTACTCGAAAGACTCGTTAAACAGCTGCAAGAATGGGGTGACCATGCCAGCTAAGAGGGTTGGAAGAGCCAGAGGATTGATAACCTTGGAATTTCCAGTTATCTGGGATAGCCAACCCCAGGAGGTCCCAGATGCCAAGGTAATCACTGCCACAATGGCCACGGTTTCCACGGCGTAGAGGAAACCTGTGAGGAGAAAAGCAATTGTTGTGCGAGCTCCTTGGGAAGTCACTCGTGGGAAGAATGATCTACCAGGTGATGAAGCCTGCTTTCTGGCGAAGTAGCCAGTAGCTATCCAGATGATAAAGGGTAAGGCTATGGCAGCTGTGGCTTTGAGTGAGACTGCAACAGAGATGGAGGCTACTCCAAGAGCAAAGCGGTTGCGCAGAGCAGCAAGGATGCCGAGACTCACCAGAGCCACCATGACGGACTCATTATGCATTCCGGCCACCAGATGAAAGACCATGAGAGGATTTGCCACGCTCAACCACAACGCTACAGTGGGGGATCCGCCCAGCTCGGCTGCAATGCGGGGCACTGCCCAGCAAAGTGCCAGAAATCCGAGTAGGGATAAGACCTTGTAGAGCAGCACGCCGAGACTGACGTTATCTCCTACCAGAGTGGTGATTGTTTCACTAATCCATAGGTGGAGCGGTCCGTAGGGGGTAGTGGTGTTACGCCAGTCACGAGACACCTCTAAAAGCATGGGGCCAGGATCCACAGACACGCCTTCGGTATAGGGATCAAATCCATCCCGAACCATTGCTCCCTGCATTAAGTAGGAAAAGACATCTCGAGAAAGGATAGGATCCGCAGGAACCAGGGGTATAAGCCAGCACAGCACAGTTGTGCGGACTGTTTTCAGTGAAGCCCCCGGCATGGTGCGGAGGTGGACGTGTCGTCCTAGTAAAACCCAAGCGGCAATGAACAGTACCGTACCGAGGCTCAGCAGAGTCCCGGAAAGGGCTTGGCCGTGCCCATAGGACAAAAACTCCAGGTGAAGCGCTACTAAGAGTCCACCTCGGGTTCGGGTGGCTCCCGCGCCGAAGGACCCCAGCATCATCAGTGTGGCTCCCACAACCCCTAGCCAGCGAGGATTGAGAGAGGTCAGGATGTGGAACAGACGGCTCATCTTAGGCCTTACGCTCGGTGGATTTTATAGCAAGGGCTTGTAAAAAAGCGGTGACCGTGGAATCAATATGGGCTTCTGTGAGGTGGTGGAGTCCGGTTTCAGTTAATAGCGCTATTCGCTTTTCGACGTCCTCTACTGCGCCGCTGCCTGCGATGATAGCGGTGAGTTCGGAAATGTCCTCAGAGGAGCGAACCGTTCCTACCCCAGCACGTAGGCGGGCGGCGCTGGCAGGATCTGTTTTGTCAAGATGACGCAGAGCGAGAGCGAGCAGGACAGTCCGTTTTCCTTCACGAAGGTCATCTCCAGCAGGTTTCCCAGTGACTGCTGGATCACCAAAAATACCGAGGAGATCATCGCGGAGTTGATAGGCGATTCCAATGTTGCGACCGTACCCACGAAAGGCGTCGATAAGGGAGGACGAGGCCCCAGCAATAGCAGCACCTAAGTGAAGAGGACGTTCGATGGTGTAGGCAGCTGTTTTGTAGCGATTCACATTCTCGGCGAGTTCAAGTGACTCCTCCCCTGAGACTTCAAGAGAGATATCCAGGATCTGACCGCCAATAACTTCTGTTCGCATTGCTCGCCACGGTTCCCGAATGCGACGTAGTGCGGCGCTACTGAGGCCGGAGTCTTGAAGCATATCCTCGGCCCATATCAGCGCGAGGTCACCAACCAAAATAGCGATGGATTCACCACTTCGGGCACTCGATCCCTGCCAATGGTTGAGGCGGTGAAAGGCTTCAGCCATGCGATGCACTGTGGGCTTACCCCGACGCGTATCAGAAGCGTCAATAATGTCATCATGGATGAGTGCGCACGCCTGGATGAACTCCAGGGAGGCCACAGCGCGTAGCACACTGTTAGGATCCTCCTCAGAGTTCCTGAGGCCGTCTCCTCCGAGGAAACCTGCCCATGCGTAGAGAGGACGAATACGCTTACCCCCGCCGAGGACAAAGCTTTCGAGGTAGCCCTCACAGACTTCCACAGGGGAACCGATCTCTTGAATGGATGGGCGACGCTCATGGCAGTAAACGCGAAGAGCCTCATCAACGGCAGCCGGGATTGTGGTGAGATCTGCGTCGTGAAGGTGGGCGTCAGGCATCGCTTTCTCCTTGGTCAAAGCAGCTAGAACCGATCTTAGGCAGAGCACTGAGGAATTATCAGTAGCAATACCCAGACCGTACTCAGCTCATTATGACTGATGATTATGTGAGGCTGGGAACATTAGCGCGTTGCTAGTGGAAGCGGGGAGGAGAGCACGGCGAAGGGGCGATGATCTCCCGAAAAAGTGAAGTTACGGAGAAGATCTGTGAAACCGAGAGAGCGATACAACCTGAAGGCGTTGTTGGCCTCATGGGGAACTTCTGGGGTAGACAGCAAAGCTAAAGGAGCTGTGACGGGGTCCAGGAGAGCGGTAAGAAGGTGTCTACCCAGGCCACGTTGCTGATAACGAGGAAGGACATGAACCTCCGAAATCTGGAAGAAATCCTCGAGAGAGGAGGAGAGGTGAGGAGAACCAGTAGATCGGGCTAGTTCCTGGTGGATCTGTTGATACCACCAGTGCTCCTGGTAGCCGTAGAAACCATACGCAAGACCAGCAAGGACCGCCGCCCCTGTGCTATTTCGTGTGAGAGCAACAACAGAGGTAAATCCGGGGTTTCGAGAATCTCTGTGCCACACGCCAACACAATGAGCGCGCATTGTATTGGGGTACTGCATTGCTTGGAGATAGATATCTACTAGCCGTGGAGTGAGCATATTGAACTCTGCAGTGGTGAGCCTGAGAACCTGGTGGGACACGTTGTCCATAGAACCACCTTTTTGAGCGTCATGGGCCTGTCAAGGAAGGGAAAAGAGTAGTAAGCCTGTGAAAATATAGAACACAGATTCGATTGTGTCGAGGTTGATGAGAAGCTGCGCACTACCTTGAGAGACGAACACCTGAGGGGCGTTCGGAAAACAGTTTCGAACGCTCGGGACGAAAGGATGGAGCAATGTCATTGGTACTGTCTTCTACAATTCGGACCTCCGCAGCGGAGAATCGAAGAGATCATTATGTAACTCAAGCTCATGGTTTTCTCCATGCTGCGTACTCAAGCTTTAGTCAGCAGGACTACGGTCAGGCTTTAGAATGTGCCTATCTATCAGCGCTCCGCACTGCAGGAGCAGTAACAGCTGTGTCACCAGCCATTCGTAAACGTAAGCGATTACCCAGCAGTGCCTGGGAGAGGTTAAGACTCACTGGGGTCGAGGGGAAACAGTGGGCTGAGAAGTTTGTGGGTTTTTCATCACTGAGAGGCCATGTAGCTTCGGGAATTGTTACCCACGTACCACCTGCACGAGTTTGGGATCTCATCACATACGCCCAAGGTTTTTTGGACAGCGTGGAAGGCCTCAGTGATGTGGGAATCGGGGTATCAGAGGTGGCATAAACCATTTTGGGGGTGGGCGTGGAAACTTTCCGGCTAGGCTAGACGTTGAAGCTACAAAACAGCCAGTTCTCTTAGTTTGCTAGCGTGGACATCGTCGTAGATCGGACTGTTAGGATTCCACACCCGAGGAGGAACAGTGTCGCTTTCAGAACGCGAACAACGAGCACTTCGTGAGATCGAGCAATCTCTGTTTGCTGATGATCCGCGCTTTGTTGCCTCTGTGGGAAGAAACGAGAATGTCTCGAACTTTATGGATAGTCGAGTGACTCTCCGTGGAATTGCGCTTGTGGTTGTAGGTTTGGTTCTTCTCATTGGCGGAGTTGCTTTAGCCCAGAGCAATCTGTGGTTTGTGGCGTTGTCTGTTGTAGGTTTCCTCCTTATGTTCGGCTCTGGAATTTGGATGCTTCGCGGCGGTGATTCTTCCGCTTACCGCACGTCCAGCGTTTCAGGGGGCACCAAGAAACCTGGCGGGGCTTCCTCAGATAGTTCTTCTTTCGGGCAGCGAATGGAGGATAATTTCCGTCAGCGTTTCCAGGGGCAGTGATTTTCTTTAATGGTGTTGCACAGAATGCATACGAAGGCGGTTGTATCGAGGAGTAAGGGCTTATGGTGTGGTTTTTCAGTAGAACAGCCGAGATGGTTTCCCCCGAGGATGCGCTAAAAGGAAGAAATCACCTCGTTCTGGAGAACCCTCGTCCTCACGCGGTTCTAGGTACTCCCATAACAGGTCCGTGGGAGGACAATCAAGAAGTCATCTACCTGGGAATCGGTTGTTTCTGGGGTGCTGAAAAGATTTTCTGGCAAACCCCAGGAGTGCTCAGTACGTCAGTAGGTTTTGCCGGTGGTGTCACTGCGAACCCCACCTACCGTGAAGTATGCACTGGGCGTACGAACCATGCCGAGGTTGTGGAAGTGGTTTATGATCCCGGGCGTATCTCTTGTGAGGAGCTCGTGCGGCTGGCCTTTGAATCTCATGACCCCACCCAGGGATACCGACAGGGACATGATGTAGGTACTCAATATCGATCCGTTGTTTACACCTTAAACCACGCGCAGGCGCAGCTCGCCCAAGAGATTGCCGATTTTTATCAGCCACGGTTGAAGGAAGCCGGGCTAGGATCCATCACCACGGAGATCATGCCACTTACTGATACGCCAGCGGGAACCTACTTCCGCGCCGAAGATGAGCACCAACAGTATTTGTTCAAGAATCCTCACGGCTATTGTCCAGTTCACTCCACTGGAGTGCCCTGCACTCCAGATTCTCCAACCGCATCCTCTGGCAAGGTCTCCTAACGCCTACTAGCTGTTAACAATCCTCACTGCAGTATCTGTTGTAGTTCTATCCCGCCTTGGTGCTGAGGCGGGATTTTTCATGTGGTCAAAAATTCCCCCACTTTGCCCCACTTAGTATTCTCGTGCGCTGTGTGCCTCTGAGTATCTGACGGTACATCTCCAGGGAATTCGCAAAAATGCCAGTTCAAGCGTGTTTTATGTTTATGTAAGTGACCAAAAGAAGAATAGTTACATAAGTGTAATTTGAAGCATAGATGAAATATATGAGGCTTATGTGACACTCTGAAAGCATCCTGAAACTATCCTTTTACCTGCATAAATGCCATTTTTCTATGCTTGAGGTTCTAAAAGTGGGGAATAGTGGGGTAAGGTGGTGCGCAACGGAGTTCACATCTTCACCATCTCTCGGGATTTTTCACGCGAGAAGGTGGCCATGTGTTTCTTCGGGAAACAGGACTACTCGTTGATTCAGCAAGGGAAGGTGTGAGATGTTCCTTGGCACCTACACCCCGAAACTGGATAGCAAGGGTAGGTTGACCCTTCCGGCTAAGTTCCGTGAGGAGCTTTCCGAGGGCTTGATGGTGACCAAAGGGCAAGATCACAGTCTTGCGGTGTATCCCAGGGAAGAGTTCGCGGCTCGTGCTCGCAAAGCAGCAGCGGTGTCACGGTCGAACCCTCAGGTTCGGGCGTTTGTCAGGAATTTAGCTGCCAGTGCCGATGAGCAAACTCTGGATGCCCAAGGCAGGATTACCCTCTCTGCCCCGCACCGCGAGTACGCCAAGCTTACGAAGGACTGCGTTGTTGTAGGGTCAGTCGATTTCCTGGAAATTTGGGATGCCGATGCCTGGACTGAGTACCAGGCAGAGACAGAAGCAGAGTTCTCTGCAGCCGATGTTGATGAGGTATTTAAGGAGCTCATCTAGGTTTCTGAAACTCAGCAACGTGTGGTGTGGGTATGAACTCTGTCCGAGGGTGTTGTTCTGATGTACTTCCCCGACGTCAGAGCGGATTCTCGGTCAGGGTTCTATGCACACCACCTTGCGGGCAGATCCACAAGTAGTGAAGTGAGGTGACAATCTATGAGTGATACTGCGGTATTGCCTGATGCTGAACAGCTAGTTCAGGATCTTGCAAAGAATCATGGGCACGTTCCCGTGATGCGTGGTCGGGTCACCGAGCTTCTCGCACCGGCACTTCGTGCTGGCGGGCAGAAAGCGATTCTTGTAGATGGCACCCTCGGAGCTGGCGGTCATACGGAACATCTTCTCCAGAGCTTCCCTCAGCTTCGAGTGATTGGTGTGGATCGTGATGCTGCCTCCCTGCAGGCAGCCAGTGAGCGTCTTGCCCCTTGTGGAGACCGCTTTACTGCGCTTCACTGCCGCTTCGACGGCGTCGTCAAGGAAATCGTGGACTCTACGCACCCTGTATGTCAGGAGGCGGTTTCCCTGGGGCTCAGTGGAGCTCTCTTTGACCTCGGGGTATCCTCCATGCAGCTTGATCAGCTAGAACGCGGTTTCGCGTATCGCGCTGACGCTCCTTTGGATATGCGAATGGATACCACCCAGGAACTCACCGCAGCCCAGGTACTGAATACATATTCACACGGTCAACTGGCACATATTCTCAAAGTTTATGGAGATGAACGCTTCGCTGGGAAAATAGCGACCGCCATCGTCAAGGAGCGTGAGCGGGAACCCTTTGAAAACTCGGGGCGTTTGGTTGAACTCCTCTACGCTGTGATTCCCGCGGCAGCGCGTAGAACCGGCGGGCATCCTGCCAAGCGAACCTTTCAGGCTTTGCGGATAGAGGTCAACGGTGAGCTTGAGGCCCTTGACCGAGTGATTCCCAGTATCACTGGGGCATTAGCTCCAGGCGGGCGAGCTGTGTTTATGTCCTATCAGTCTTTGGAAGATCGTCTTGTGAAACAGCACTTTGCTGACTTGACGACGTCGCGGACGCCAAGCGGGCTGCCGATGGAGCTTCCCGGCTATGAACCACAGTTCAAGCTGGTGACAAAAGGTGCCGAAAAGGCGAGCGTGCAGGAGATTGAGAGCAACCCCAGAGCTGCCTCTGTCCGAGTTCGGGCGATAGAAAAATTGTCTTCGGCGCCGATAGTATTCGGGGAAGCTCAATGACCACGATTATCTCTAGGAGCAGTAAACGGGCTCATCGTGAGTCAGGAGTCAGCCGGGATTTGTCTTTGACAGTCGATCCGAAGACCGTGGATAGTGCTGAGCTGGCGCTCGGTCACACATGGCGAGTTCGAGATCGCGCTGAGGAGAGCACTCGAAGCAGGCAAGCTTCCCTGGGAGTCAAAGGATCTGGACGGTATTCTCATGCTGGTGCGCTGAGCTCACCTGATTGGACCGGGAGAAGTACGGCACTGCCCACCGTGACTCGTACGAAGGTCACCCCTAAGCCCAGTACAACCCAACGGTTAATCGGAAGCCGCCTAGGTTCTCAGCAGCAGGTCTCTGAACGGGGGAGACGTCTTAGTGTTCAGAAGAAGGGTGAGTTTTCCAAGTTCTCTTTCTTCGTGATAAGTCTCCTGAGCCTCTCGGTTGTGGTGGCAGTGATGCTCTCGGGGATGGTGACGCAAAAGACCTTTGACATCAAAGATCTTGCACAAAGAGAAGCAACCTTAACCAATGAAGTAGAAACCTTGCACCGTGACGTGCAACAGTTGCAGTCCACGGCGGATATCGTGGAGCGGGCAGGAGATATGGGGTTGGTGGTTCCGGCTCAGCCCGGAGTGCTCTCTGTCAGTCCTGATGGCACAACACAGCAGCAGTTGGATGCCACTGCTGAGAGCCGTCCAGTGATAGATGTGAATGCTCTGAGGTCAGGGGCTGCTGTCACGCGGAATGCACCTGAAAAAACTCAGGGCCTCAAGCCTGCGGCGGCGTCGCCTAGTGCTCAATCTTCCATGGATCACAGGGACGGTGCCGAAGAGAGCACAGAGGGTAGGTCACGCGATAGTGATGCCACTGCGCAGATACGCGCTGAACGGGATACCTCGAGGAATAGAATGAACGCCGTTCCGTATCAGAACAACAATTAGTGTTCATGAGAGGGGCGCAGAAAGCCGCGGGTTGGCTGTAAGTAATCAAGGGAGAGCTCGTGAATTTTAGATCTGGACGGCTGCCAGCAGGGCGGGGAAGTCTGTCTACGAGTTCTCCACAAGCCCGCAGTGTTTACTCTGAGGACATCGCCCAATTTCATGGACAAAAGCAGTCTGGGCCTAACACGTGGAGGCAGCGACCTTTCCCTCCGAATGACAATTCTCACTTGCAGAATCGTGTGAGTGTTGTCTTAGTGCTTGTCATTGTGATTGTGGCTCTCATTATGGGGCGTCTGTTCTTTGTGGAACTTGCCTGGGGCGATCGCTTTAGAGCCCAGGCACAGGCGCAGCGCTCAGTAAAACAGACAGTGGTGGCTCATCGTGGAGCCATTACGGATCGGTCAGGTAAAGAACTAGCTTTCACTATGCAGGCGAAGACCTTGACCGTCAGCCCCGTAGTGCTCAGGAAAGAATTGTTTGAGCAGAGCAAAAATGAGGTAGCCTCCCGGCACAACGTAGCTGTGAACGAGGTGGATAACCGCGAGGTTACTGAAGCGGTTGAGCAGAAGCTGCAGAAGATGGCGCGGGATATTCCCCAGATGGTCAAAGACTCCAAGGCCACGGATCACAGTAGCTACAGCGAGCGCAGCATTCTGGACAAGCTTCATGCTGAATCGAATTACGAAGTACTGGTGCGCAATGTAGATCCCACGTTAGCGCAGACTGTCGCTGAGACATTCCACGGCGTAGCGGCTGATCCTCAGCCTCTCAGGGTCTATCCCAATGGTGCGATAGGGGAGAATGTCCTAGGGCGTGTCAGCATGGATGGCATTGGACAATACGGCTTTGAAGAGTGGGGGGATGAGTGGCTTCACGGTGCTGACGGAATTCAAAGTCAAGAGATCTCCACTCATGGAGAGATGATTCCCGGCACGTATAAAGAGGAGCGGGTAAAACGTGATGGCTCTCAGGTGCAGCTCACTTTAGATGCCGATCTTCAGACCTATGTGCAACAGCAAGTTGAGCAATCCATGAAGAACTCACTGGCTAAGGGCATTAATGTTGTCGTTCTGGATGCCAAGTCTGGGGAAGTACTGGCTATGGCTAATGACTCCACCAGTAATCCCAATGAGGATTATGCGGCAGAAGAGCAAGCAGGCAAGAGGAATGACAATCCCTCCATCAGTACACCTTTTGAGCCGGGTTCTGTGGCAAAGGTTATTACTGCTGCTGCAACTATTGAGGAGGGGCTCACTCGTCCAGATGAAGTTCTCCAGGTGCCAGGGTCTATTGAAATGGCGGGCGTGACAGTGTCCGATGCTTGGGAGCACGGAATCGTCCCTTATACAACAACTGGTATCTTCGGTAAGTCTTCCAATGTGGGAACGCTTATGCTTGCTCAGAGGTTGGGCGAAGAACGGTTCAACAGCTATCTGAAGAAGTTTGGGATCGGAGCTTCAACGGGGATAGAACTGCTCGGAGAATCTGAAGGTCTTGTCCCGGAGCTCAAGGATTGGTCTGGGGGTACCTTTGCCAACCTTCCTATTGGGCAGGGTATGTCTTGGACAGCACTCCAATTAGCGTCTGTGTATCAGACTATGGCCAATGGGGGAGTGCGTATTCAACCACGGATTGTGAAGTCTGTTACTGATCCGGAGGGAGAAGAGATGTCAGTGTCAGCTCCCCCGGAAAAAACAAGGGTGGTCAGCGAACAAACGGCCCGAACTGTAGTCGATATGTTTCGCGCAACGACTCAAAGCGACCCCTCAGGGGTGCAAAGTGGTACCGCACCCACTGCTGGAATAACGGGGTATCAGACCTCTGGTAAAACTGGAACGGCCCAGAAAGTAGATCCAGAGACGGGAGCGTATTCACTATCCCGATACTGGATTACCTTTGCGGGGTTGGCTCCGGCGAATGATCCCCGGTTTGTTGTGGCCATCATGATGGATGAGCCTCAGAGGTCTTCAGATGGTACCGGAGGTCAATCTGCCGGTCCGCTCTTCAAGGAAATAGCGTCGTGGATTTTAAACAGAGATAACATTCCCCTATCTCCTCCGATGGAGGGGCAGCTTATTCTCCAAGCCCAGTAATTCAGGTGTGAGCTCCCAGTTTTCACGGCGAGCTTGCATCACAGGAGAACCCTTCCAGAACACACCAACAGAAAGGATCTGAGGCAGATGGCTGCTTTGCTCGGCGCTCTGGTTTCAGTGGCGAAGGCACGCACTCTGAATATGAGCGACGTCGCTCAGGATTCCACCCTTATCACATCGGTGAGTCTCAATTCCCGAGAGCTTGAAGACCAGAGCCTTTTTGCTGCACTTCCTGGTACACGGACTCATGGCGCTGTGTACGCGGCCTCTACCCCAGCTGTTGCGGTGCTGACAGATGAGGCAGGGGCAATCATCCTGCAGGAGAAGGGGGAATCTCGTCCCATCTTGGTAGTAGAGGATGTTCGGGCAATTCTCGGGAGGGTGTCTGCAGAGGTCTACAACCATCCGGGCAGAGAACTCACCATTATTGGGATTACAGGCACCTCTGGGAAAACCACTACCAGCTATTTGCTGGAATCTGGTCTGCTGGCTGCTGGGTACAAGGCTGGACTGATAGGTACAACGGGTACCCGTATCAATGGGCGCCCAGTGCCGAGCCATCTCACCACTCCGGAGGCTCCTGATCTTCAACGTCTTTTGTCAAGGATGCGTGAGCAAAATGTGACCCATGTGGTCATGGAGATTTCCAGCCACGCTATAGCGCTAGGGCGTGTTACTGGAACGCCGCTGACAATTGCCGCTTTTACAAACTTGTCTCAAGATCACTTGGATTTTCATAAAACAATGGAGGACTACTTTTCCACCAAAGCGCGACTTTTTAATCCAAGAAGTGAGTTAAAAGCGGACAACACCGTGGTGTGTACTGATGATGACTGGGGTGTTCGCCTCCAAAGCATTGCACAAAACCCTGTGACTGTGGGCACTCACGGTCAGGCCGCTTCGTTCCGGGCACGAGACATTGCAGCCCACGAGCACGGCACTCAGAGTTTTACTGCCTGCCTGCCCTCAGGAGACGCACATCATGTTTCTCTACCTATTCCAGGAGAGTTCAATGTGGCCAACGCTATGATTGCTGTGGCCTGCGCTTCAGTGATAGCGGTGGATATACCCACATTCATCCAAGGTTTGCAGCGCGTGGGTGTGCCAGGACGGATGGAACGCATTGAGATGGGACAAGACTTTGTGGCTGTGGTGGATTACGCCCATAAGCCGGCCGCTGTCGCGGCAGTCTTGGACTCTCTCAAGGAACAGACTTCAGGGAGAGTGGCTGTGGTTGTGGGTGCTGGAGGAGACCGTGACCACGGAAAGCGTCCCAAGATGGGGGCTGAGGCCGCTCGTCGAGCAGACATGGTTATTGTCACGGACGATAACCCTCGGAGTGAGGATCCCGCCCAGATTCGCCAGCAAGTCCTAGAAGGAGCCCGCAGCGTTCTGGCTCAGCAGCAAGAAGCGGGGGTCAGTCACCCCGTGGAGCTCAAAGAGATTGGTGATCGCGCGCAGGCAATACGTGCGGCAGTACGGTGGGCACAATCAGGAGACGCTCTTATTATCGCAGGCAAAGGCCATGAAACAGGGCAGCTCATAGCTGGTGTGATGCACCACTTTGATGATCGGGAAGAATTGCGCACCGCCATTGCAGAATCTCTGAAGGAGCACGAGTCCGATGATTGATATGACTTTGGCTGAGGTGGCCGAGGTAGTTGGTGGAACACTTTGCGACGCCCCTGACCCCGGCGCCATCATCCACGGATCGGTGGAATTTGACTCCCGAAAAGTTATCCCAGGTGGTCTTTTCGTTGCTATTTCTGGGGCCCGAGTAGATGGACACCGTTTTTCCGAACAGGCCGTGGCTTCAGGTGCAGTAGCCGTCCTTGCGGCTCGTCCCGTCGGGGTACCGGCGATTGTGGTTAAGCCAGAGGGCAGAGCTTCTGGAAACGCCGAGGCTTTCCTCCATGACGCTGATGGGTCTGCAGCAGCGGTGGTAGGTGCTCTCTCTCGGCTGGCAGCGGAGGTTATTCGAAGGCTTAGCGCGCGTGGTTTGACTGTGATTGGAATCACCGGATCAGCGGGAAAGACCTCCACAAAGGATCTCATTGCAGCAGTGCTGGCCACTGATGGAGCAACTATTGCTCCTCCAGGGTCTTTCAACAACGAGATTGGGTTGCCGTACACAGCGTTGCGCTGTACTGACGAGACCAAGTATCTGGTGGCTGAAATGTCTGCCCGCGGGATTGGGCATATTCGCCATCTCACACACATTACCCCGCCACAGATTGGGGTTGTGCTCAACGTGGGTTCTGCGCACTTAGGAGAGTTCGGTTCTCGAGAGAACATTGCCCAAGCAAAAGGTGAGTTAGTAGAGGCCTTATCTCCCTCGGGAGTTGCCGTTCTCAACGCCGATGATGCTTTGGTATCCGCAATGGCTCATCGCACCCAAGCCCGCGCTGTGACTTTCTCGGCGCAGAAATCTTCCCGTGCAGGGCAAGAAGCTGACATCTTTGCGGACACCATCACCCTAGATAGTCTTGCGCGTCCTAGCTTTGACCTGGTTCATGGGCGGCAGCGCCACCCTGTTCAGCTTCAGGTGTTTGGTGCTCACCAAACATCAAATGCTCTGGCAGCAGCAGCTGTTGGCATAGAATGTGGGCTTTCTCTGGAAACAGTGGCTCAGGCTTTGAGCCTTGCAGGTCCTGCTTCAGCTCATCGTATGGATGTGCGTACCAGGGCAGATGGTGTGACCATCATCAATGATGCGTATAACGCTAATCCCGAATCTATGCGTGCTGGACTTGCTGCACTGGGAACAACGGCTTCAAGCCGTGAGAACGCCAGCAGCTGGGCTGTTCTTTCCGAAATGGGAGAGTTGGGAGCTGACTCACAGGTGCGCCATGAGGAGCTGGCTTCTGTACTTGTGGAGCACGGCATCAATCATCTTGTGGCTGTGGGAACCAGCCAAGATGTTATTGCCTTGGCGCAGGCGGCCCGCCACCTGAATGTGGACACCGTCCTAGCACAGGATACTCAGGAAGCTGTAGCACTTCTGGAAACACAACTGAGCTCTAGAGATGTGGTGCTTGTGAAAGCTTCTCATGCCCAGGAGCTATGGAAAGTAGCCGAAGCTCTGCTGGAGTAGTTATGCTTTCTGCCGGACATACACAGAATCAGAACTGAAAGACGAAGACGTGGCTCAAATCATTATTGGCGGACTGGTGAGTTTCCTGGTGACCATTGTGCTGACACCAGTACTGATCAGGAAGTTCTCTGCGGAGGGGTTAGGTCAGGAAATCCGCGAGGACGGCCCCCAGTCCCATCTTCGCAAACGCGGAACGCCCACAATGGGCGGTATAGCTATCATCATTGGCATTGTGCTGGGCTATTGTGTGGCTGGTCTGGTGGGGTTAGCCACGGGTGCTCCGGCATTCACTGCCTCTGGTCTTGTGGTTCTGTGTATAACTCTGGCTTTGGGGGGCTTGGGTTTTGCCGATGACTTCATCAAACTCTTCAAAGAACGCAACCTCGGGTTGAACAAGACGGCAAAGCTCATTGGGCAGTTTGTTGTTGCTATTGTCTTTGTGCTGCTCATCCTCAACTTCCCCAACGACGCAGGTCTTACTCCCGGGAGTACCCATCTGTCTTCACTGCGGGACATAGACGGGGTAGATCTAGCCCTGGGGGGCTCAGTGTTGGGCTTTATTCTTTTTACTCTCTTTATCTATTTCCTGGTGGCAGGCTGGTCAAACGCTGTCAATCTCACAGACGGACTGGATGGTCTTGCCGCAGGCGCCACTGCAATTACCATGACGGGCTACACCCTTATTACGTGGTGGCAGTTCCGTAACTCCTGTGGAGCAAGCGTGTCTCACGGCTGTTATGAGGTGCGCGATCCTTTGGATCTCGCTATCCTGGCAGCGGCCGGTTTTGGGGCTTGTCTTGGTTTCCTGTGGTGGAACGCTGCCCCGGCAAAAATTTTCATGGGGGATACCGGCTCCCTTGCCTTGGGCGGTTTGGTGGCAGCCATATCGGTGGTATCCCGAACCGAACTCCTCATGTTTATCCTGGGTGCTCTTTTCTTCGTGGAAGCTGTCAGTGTTGTCATTCAGGTGGTGGCGTTTAGAACCACAGGCAAGCGTCCATTTCGTATGGCACCCTTCCATCATCACTTTGAAAATGGGGGTTGGCCCGAAACAACAGTGGTCGTGCGGTTCTGGATTCTGGCTGTCGTGTCTGCAGCAGCAGGGGTAGCTCTGTTTTACGGTGAGTGGCTGAGCGTGCAGGGAGGCTTCTAGATGACCCAGGAAGACTCCACACAGGTCACGGAAGGCGTATCAAAAAGAGAAGGACTGGCGATGAAGCTTCCGGAGGAGTTTCGTGGTTCCATTATGGTGGCTGGAGCCGGTGTTTCCGGGATAGGAGCTGCCAGGCTTCTTCTGCACTGTGGCCTTCAGGTCACTGTGGCAGATGATGATTCTGATGCTCGCGAACGCGCACAGAGTTTAGGTGCTGAGGCTATCGGCGTCGATAAGGCTAGGCAGACAATCGCAGAGTACTCATTGGTAGTCACATCGCCCGGCTGGTCCCCTCAAACCCCTTTACTTGTCGACGCCGCTCGCAGTGGCATTGACGTCATTGGGGATGTGGAAGCCTGTTACCGCCTGGATAGGGCGGGAGTATTTGGTGCGCCGCGCACCTGGCTTGTGGTGACTGGCACTAATGGGAAGACCACCACAGTGGGGATGCTGTATGCCATGATGCAGCAGGGTGAAAGGCCTGCTGCAGCCGTGGGCAACATCGGAATGGCTGTGGAAGATGCTCTTCTCTCGGAAGAGCGTATTGACGTTCTAGTCTGTGAGCTTTCGAGTTTCCAATTGCACTGGTCCTCGCAGCTAGTACCGGATGCCGGAGTTTTGCTCAACCTGGCAGAAGATCACCTGGATTGGCACTCGGGGATGGCTGGGTACGCTGCTGCGAAAGCAAAGGCTCTTCGAGGCCCCATAGCGGTTGCCGGGGTGGACGATCCCCTCGTTCGGGAGCTTGTGGGCGGCCGTAAGGATGTTATTGGTTTCACTTTGGGCAAGCCAGAACCTGGTCAGCTTGGTGTACGAGACGGTGTCCTGGTGGACACACAGGGACATCACTTTTACAAGGCAGATCACATTCACCCTGCAGGCTCTGCGGGAATTGCTGATGCCCTGGCTGCTGCTGCCATTGCTCGAACTCAAGGGATTACTCCCGAGCAAGTGGCTACGGCTCTGGACACCTTCCAGGTGGCACGCCACCGAGGTGAAGTTGTGGCCGAGTATGAGGGTGTGACTTTTATAGATAACTCCAAGGCCACTAACCCTCATGCTGCAGACGCCGCCTTGCACGGCATGAGGAAGGTGATTTGGTTTGCTGGAGGGCAACTCAAAGGGGCTGACATCACGCAGGTGGTGAAGGATCACGCTCACCGGCTCAAAGCGGTGATGGTGATGGGAGCTGATCGAGAGATTGTTCGTGAGGTGTGTGCCGCCTTTGCTCCATCCGTCCCTGTGATTGTCACGGAGGCTACCGATAAGGACGCGGCAATGCGGGAATTAGTAGAGAGCACCTTCTCGATTATGGAATCGGGAGATACCGTACTGCTGGCTCCTGCTGGAGCCTCCCTTGATATGTATCAAGGAATGGGAGAGCGCGGAGATATTTTTGCGAGAGAAGTAGCGCGCCTGAGCTCTACGGGCACCAGCGCTATCTAAGAGCACGACCTCAGAGAGGAGCTACCCGCTATGCCACAAACCTGGTTTCATCGCCTTCGAGCGCGGATGAACGAAGCTCCTGGTCTGGACTATCTCATGATTCGGACCATTGTGGCTGTTCTGACGGGTATTGGTCTTCTTATGGTCACCTCGGCCTCAGTGACTTGGTCAATCTATGACAACAACCCGGTATGGGGGGAGTCTCTTCGACAAGTCCTCTATGTTGCAGTGGGGCTGGTGGTCTTTTGGGTAGCGTTGCGTATTCCTCCCTCCCAGGTCAAGCGTTTTTCCTGGCTTTTTCTTCTCCTGAGTCTGGGGCTGTTACTTGCTGTTTTGCTAATAGGTACCGGAGATGATGAATTCGGTTCTCGTTCCTGGCTGGTGATTGGTAACTTCCAATTGCAGCCCTCGGAGTTTGCAAAATTCGGCTTCGCCATGTGGGGAGCCGCGTTCATTTCTCAATCATTCCCCAACAGGCCTACCACCCGGGAGTACGGTTGGCTCGCTGTTGTTGGGCTGCTCTTCGTCTCCATGATCCTCGCCGAGGGAGACACTGGAATGGCTCTCACCTTCCTGGTTGTGGTGTTTGCCCTCTACTTCTTCACGGGAATCTCTTATCGGGTCATCATGGTTCTCGTGGGAGTAGTTGTGGCAGGCGTTCTCACCATGATCTTCCAAAGCGGTGGGTATCGTTTCGCTCGCGTGCGTACATACCTCGATGGCTTGGATGGAACCTTCGATAATCAGCAGTCCGTTGCCTTTCAGTCCTACCAGGGCTATCTTTCCCTGGCAGATGGCGGTTGGCTGGGTGTTGGAATAGGACAATCCCGCGCTAAGTGGTTTTATCTTCCGGAGGCAAAAAACGACTTTATTTTTGCCATCATCGGTGAGGAATTGGGAGTAGTAGGCGCTCTCCTCGTGATAGTTCTCTACACGGCGTTGGCGTACTTCGGACTCCGCACCGCCTTGCATGCAGCGAATCGCTTCCAGGCACTTTTAGCGGCCACCGTGACCACAGCGGTCGTCATCCAGGCATTCATTAATATCGGATATGTTGTGGGGATTTTCCCGGTTACAGGTATTCAGCTTCCTCTGATTTCGGCAGGTGGAACCTCTGCTGTGGTAACTCTTGGGGCTATGGGGTTGCTGGCCAACATCGCCCGACATGAACCTGAACAGGTTTCTT
Organism: Actinomycetes bacterium; assembly: GCA_023432405.1. Taxonomy (GTDB): domain Bacteria; phylum Actinomycetota; class Actinomycetes; order Mycobacteriales; family Mycobacteriaceae; genus Corynebacterium. The sequence goes on from JAEYUQ010000016.1 coordinate 123,667, forward strand.
ACATGGCCGCGCATGGGCGCCCATTTTTTGATCGGATTTTGCTTCTTCCGGAGCCGTACAATGATCCTCGTGAAGAACGCGAAGCACGACAAAGAGCTGAGCGCAAGAAGAGACCTCCGCGCTCTCCGGTGACACGCCTCAGTCGCGTTCCCCACGCTGATGCCGATGCTGAACGGATAGACGCTGAGTATGACGCGCACAGTGTTTCTGAACTTTGGAGACACAAGAGCGGTGGATCTGTGGACTACAGTTCCCAATCGCGTACCAGCTCAGCTGCGAGAGTCACCAGAGCTCAGCGCAGGGAAACTCCGCGGCGTACTCAGCCTGGTACCACGACACGCCGTGGAAACTATCGCACCCCACCTCGATCAGAAAGATGAGACTCCGATATGACAACTCCTCACTCCGAGTCATCCCAGTACCACGTGGTAGTGGCTGGTGGTGGCACAGCAGGGCATATCGAACCAGCCCTAGCTGTGGCAGATGCCCTGAGCTCCTCTTTCGCCGTGACCGTGACCGCTTTGGGAACAAACAAAGGTTTGGAACGGGATTTGGTTCCTGCGCGTGGCTACGATCTCAAGCTCATTGATCCGGTTCCCGTGCCGCGGAAATTCTCTATGGACTTACTGAAGTTACCTCTGCGAGTCCGACGAGCAGTTCAGCAAACACAGGACATCCTGCGGGACGTCCATGCTGATGCTCTCATCGGCTTTGGTGGCTATGTGTCCGCCCCCGCCTACCTAGCAGCCCGTAGGCTGGGAATTCCTCACTTTGTTCATGAAGCTAATGCTCGGGCCGGATTGGCAAACAAACTCGGTATGTGGTTGGGGGGAACCTGTTTTACTGCCGTTCCTCATTCCGGGTTGCGTGGTGAGGTGGTGGGAGTACCTATTCGTCCCGCACTCAGCAGTGAAGATCCTGAAGTGGCCGCTCAGCGCGGGAGATCACAGTGGAACCTGCGCCCTGATGTGCCTACTCTCCTTGTCACGGGAGGTTCTCAGGGTGCGCGCAGAATTAACAGTGCCCTGGAGCAGAGCGTCGAGAGACTGGTTGCCCAAGGATTTCAGGTTCTCCACGCCTATGGGAAGAAGAACCCTCGGCCACAGAGTGCTGATGAGATAGAGGGATACACAGCGGTGCCCTATATATCAGATATGGCTGCTGCCTATGCAGTAGCGGATCTAGCCATTTGTCGATCAGGTGCCATGACTGTGGCAGAGGTGACTGCAGCTCATCTTCCGGCTATTTATGTTCCGCTTCCACATGGCAACGGGGAACAGGCGCTCAATGCTCAGAAAGTTGTGGAGGCTGGAGCTGCACTGATCCTGCCCGATGAAGACTGTGAGCCTGAGCGGGTTATGGAACTTGTTACGCAGATTCTGGGTAATCCTGAGAAACAAGCCGCCATGCGTGAGGCGGCTCAAGACAGCGGGGCTGGGAGTGTGGCGCACACGATAGCGCAGCGCATCGTGGATGCTCTACACGCCCGCGATCCAAAAACTGCCACTGAGGTTCTGACATCAGAAGAAGGGGAGTAGAGCAATGGCGCAGAGTAATCAGGACGTGGCACCTCACGATATTGATCTGACCCGTGTGCATCTGGTGGGTATTGGTGGAGCAGGTATGTCTGGTGTGGCGCGAATCCTGTTAGATCGAGGGTCAGTGGTGTCTGGGTCCGACGTCAAGGATTCTCGCCCGGTACGAGCCCTGCGCACTATGGGGGCCCATGTGGCAGTGGGGCATGACGCGCGCAACCTAGAACTGACTGGGCAACTACCTACTGTGGTGGTAACCAGCTTTAAGGCAATACCGGAGGATAACCCCGAGCTACAAGCAGCCCGAAGCCACAACATCCCAGTGGTGAAACGGTCAGATCTCCTCGCTGCCCTCATGATGGGGAAGAAACAAATTCTCATTGCAGGGACTCATGGAAAAACCTCCACAACCTCTATGACAGTGGTGGCTCTTCAAGCCTGTGGCTTAGATCCGAGTTTCGCTATTGGTGGGCAACTCAATAGAGCAGGAACCAATGCCCATTCGGGGACGGGAGAGACCTTTGTAGCTGAAGCCGATGAGTCTGACGCCTCTCTGCTTACCTACCGCCCTGACATTGCGGTAATTACCAACATTGAGCCAGATCACCTGGACTTTTATGGGTCTGAGGAAGCGTACATCTCTGTTTTTGATGATTTTGCCGATAGGCTCCAGGAGACCAAGGGGGTGCTGATTGTATGCCTGAACGACGCCCCTGCTGCCGCTTGTGGGCTGGCAGCTCAAGAGCGGGGGATGTGCGTTCGTGGCTATGGAACCCGCGAGGCTATTGCTATGCACCCAGAGATTACAGCTGGTGCAATAGTGGAATCAGTGGATACCTACGGGGCGCATACTCGAGCTCAGATCAGAGTGGGGGATGAGCTCGTGGAGCCTACCTTCCGTATCCCCGGGCTCCACATGGTGCTCAACGGCGCGGCGGCTCTTCTGGCTGGTTCTTTGGCAGGAGGGGAGCTTAAGGGCCTTGCGCAGGGGCTCAGCGATTTTTCCGGGGTGCGCCGTCGATTTGAGTATCACGGAGAAATTGCAGCTCAGCAGTATGCCGGAGTGAAAGTGTACGACGATTACGCGCATCACCCCACAGAGGTGGCTGCTGTACTCACGGCAGCCAAGGACAAAGTCTCCTCAGCTGGAAAAGGCAAGGTCATCGTGGTTTTTCAGCCGCACCTTTATTCCAGGACAATGAACTTTGCCACTGAGTTTGCTCAGGCTCTCTCTTTGGCTGATGCCGTCATTGTGTTGGATATTTATGGTGCCCGGGAACAGCCTGTGGAGGGTATTGATTCGCGCATTATCACCTCCCAGGTTTCTGCCCCCATTGTGCGTTTTGAGCCCAATTTTATGGAGGTTCCTGAGGATATTGCCCAGCTAGCTCAGCCCGATGATCTCGTTATCACGATGGGCGCAGGTTCCGTAACCATGCTGGCAGATCAGATTGTCTCACGGCTCAGTGGTCTTTCTAAGGAGTAGGAAGTGCAGGTTTCCCGCAGAGTTGTGGCAAGTGTCCTCCTGGTGATTGCTGTCAGTGTGATTGCCGTGGGGATTGCGTTGTGGACACCTCTGTTTGCTGTGAAAAATATTCAGGTTCATGGAGTAAAACACCTCAGTGCTGAGGAAGTTGTAGCACTATCGGGACTTGCTGTGGGGGATAGGATGCTGGGGATTGATGAACACGCGGCAGGTAACGCCATTGTTCAGCAACCTTGGGTAGACCGTGTGACTGTCTCACGACAGTGGCCGAGGACAGTCACTATTGATGTCACTGAACGTGAAGCTGTGTTGTTTACGGCAGAGCAAGACGGACAGCATCTCATTGACGCTGACGGGGTTGCGTTCACCATTGGTGATCCTCCCCAGGAGGCAGTGGGTGTGTCGGGAGATGCCGTTGAAGATCCCGCTATTATGCGGCAGCTAGCTGCAGCTATAGCATTCATTGAGCAACCCATCAGAACACAGCTTAAGAATGTCACTGTGGTAAGTGCTTATGATGTCACCTTGCACCTTAAAGATGGGCGAAGTGTCTACTGGGGGGCTTTACAAGACAACCAGGATAAAGCGCGGGCACTCAAAACTGTCCTTTCACAAAATGGGGAAAAGTGGAACATCTCTAATCCCCAATTGGTTACCGTTCGCTGAGAGTTTTTCGCTCGCCTGACCGGCGGTAATGCCGCTGCTTGAAACCCTAAACTTCCACTTGAGGCTTAGGACACGCCGTAATGAATGTCCCAGAAAACTTCCGTTACGTCACCCAAAATAGGGTCAATGTCCTGTGCTGAGAAACAGGCTTGTGATTAAGACTCGATATTTCATGGGAAAGGCGAGAACCTCATGACTTCTCCAGATAATTTCCTCGCCGTCATCCGAGTAGTGGGTGTTGGCGGCGGCGGTGCTAACGCGGTGAACCGCATGATTGACGGAGGTCTCACGGGCGTCGAGTTTGTGGCAATTAATACCGATTCCCAAGCCCTGTGGTTTTCTGACGCAGATGTAAAACTGGATATTGGTAGAGAAGCTACACGTGGTCTGGGTGCTGGCGCTGATCCTGAGGTGGGAAGAGCTGCAGCCGAAGAGCACAAGGCCGAAATTGAAGAGGTGCTCAAAGGCTCTGATATGGTCTTTGTGGCCGCTGGTGAAGGCGGCGGAACAGGTACTGGGGCTGCTCCCGTCGTGGCATCTATTGCCAAGAAACTTGGTGCCCTTACTATCGGCGTGGTTACTCGCCCCTTCAAATTTGAGGGCAAACACCGGATGAATCAGGCCTTAGCGGGAATCGAAGAGCTTAAAAAGGTTGTCGATACGCTGATTGTTATTCCGAATGAGCGTCTCATGCAGATTGCCGAAGAGGATCTCTCTATTGTCAACGCCTTTGTTGCTGCCGATGAGGTGCTCTTCAACGGGGTTGAGGGAATTACGAAGCTCATCACCACCCCAGGCATGATTAACGTGGATTTTGCGGATGTACGTTCAGTCATGTCCAATGCGGGCACAGCGCTTATGGGTATGGGTGCAGCTAGCGGAGATAATAGGGTCAGCGTGGCTGCACAGCAGGCAATTGAGTCTCCGCTTCTGGAAAGCACTATGGACGGTGCCAAAGCCGTTCTTCTGTCTGTAGCTGGAGGGTCAAATCTTGGTCTGCATGAAACCTATGCTGCGGCCTCTCTTGTGGAGGATAAAGCAGATAGGGATGCCAGAATTATCTTTGGCACGGTCATTGACGATAACCTTGGCGACGAAGTTCGAGTGACCGTCATCGCCACTGGCTTTGAATCACATGAGCAATCAGATCAGTCCGACCACGCTTCTCAGTCCTCGCCATCTATTTTCGAGGATAAAGCTGAGGACGGTGCCTCTAAAAGCGAGTCCACGTCGGAGGAGTCCCACTCGGATTCTGCGCCGCGCTCGGGGCTTTTTCCCCAAAACTCGTCGGAACAAAAACCCCGCTACTCCACGGATTTAGGCGACGATGACTTGGATGTGCCTTCCTTCCTTCGCTGAAGTGTCCAGCACTGTGAGGTTGTAGTGGATTACGCTCACTAAATATGGATTCAGTTTCTGATTTCACTTCTCAGCGCCCCGTCCGCAAGGTGTTCACCAGCCGTGTGGGCGGGGTGTCCCATGCGCCCTATGAATCATTCAACCTCGGAACGCACGTGGGTGATGTTCCTGAGGACGTGGCGGAGAATCGGCGTCGCCTAGCTCACAGCCTTGACCTTTCTAGTGAATGTTTTGTCTGGATGGAACAGGTCCATTCCAATACTGTGACCGTGGTTTCTGAACCTCATCCTGATCCTGTACCCACGACCGACGCCTTGGTGACGACCTGTCCAGGCCTTGTACTGGGAGTTCTCGTAGCAGATTGCACCCCCGTCTTGCTTTCTGATCACGAAGCAGGCGTGGTGGCAGCCGTCCATGCAGGGCGTTTGGGTGCCCGCAACGGCATCGTGGCACGAACTGTGGAACGTATGCTTGCCCTGGGCGCCACAGCCTCCCACATACACGCTCTCCTGGGGCCTGCTGCGGCCGGAGCTAGCTATGAAGTCCCCCGTGAACTAGCCGAGGACATGGAAACGCATCTACCAGGATCCAAGACCACGACCAGTTGGGGAACCTACGGAGTTGATATACGTCGAGGCTTAGTGCATCAGCTACACCACCTGGGGGTTACGGCTGTGGATGTTGACCCCCGTGACACCATTACTGATGAAAGCTTCTTTTCTTATCGACGTGAGGGGACAACAGGCCGTCAGGCAGGACTTGTGTGGTTAACCCAGGAGTGACATTGATATGAGTGAGTTACGACGTACCTTTATTGCTGAGCACGTAGCTGCTGTTCATGAGCACATTCGGGAAGCTGAGCGGAAAGCTGGGCGTGTCCCAGGTAGTGTCGAGCTTCTACCAGTGACGAAGTTTCATCCTGCATCGGATATAGGCATCTTGAAGGAACTGGGATTTCGGAAAGTAGGGGAAAATCGGGAGCAGGAAGCCAGAGCTAAAGCCGAACAGATAGACGGCGTGGAGTTCCACATGATTGGTCAGATCCAGGGAAAGAAAGCTAACTCCGTGGCACGGTGGGCGTCGGTAGTGCAGAGTGTGGATTCCTTGGATATAGCGCGCAAGCTCAATCGAGGAGTGGCTCAGGCTGTGGAACGAGGAGATCGTTCTTCTGCGATACTTCCGTGTTTTGTGCAGCTGTCCTGGGACGGGGATCCCCATCGAGGCGGGATAGAGAGATCACAGGTGCCGGAGTTAGTAAACCTTATGGTTGAACTTGAATATGTGGAGGTAGCCGGAGTGATGTGCGTTCCCCCCTTGCGCTCCAGTGCAGCTGAGGTTTTTGCCTTCCAAAGAAAACTAACAGATAGCCTCTCTGAACAGCTAAAACGTCCTCTCACAATGTCTGCTGGGATGACGTCAGATTTGCAAGAAGCCATCGAGGAAGGCAGTGATATGGTGCGTGTCGGAACTGCTATTCTCGGGCCGCGCCCGCTAGCGTAGCTACAGAAAACAATAGATGGTGTGCCGTCTGGTACGCACTAAAAAAAGACTGACGTGTTTCCTGTGGATTCTTAGTAGGGAGAACATTTTCATGAGCCTCATCAAACGTGTGACGAAGTACTTGGGGCTGGAGCCATCGGCTATGGGCGATGACTATGAGGCTCAGCATGAGGGCTATGCAGCCGCCTACGCCGCTGAACACGGTTCCTCGCAGTACTCCTCGGAGGCGTATTCTAGGGAGCTCGAGCCTGAGCGTTATTACAGGGAGCGCGCCCACAGCCTAGAGCTTTCGGATTCACCTCGGGAATCCTATGGGCAGTCTCGTCCTTCGGCGTCCTATAGCAACAGGGTGACGTCCATAGCTGAGCCTATGGAACCAATCGTTGAGGCTATTCGTCTGCGGTCTTATGCCGAGGTTACTAATATCGGAGCAGCTATCCGTGAGGGATCTTCCGTTGTCTTTAGCCTTGAGGAGCTCAAACATGATGAGGCTCGTCGAGTCATTGATTTCGTAGCCGGTGTGTGCTGGTCATTCGATTATGACTTCCAGAAAGCCCAGAAACTGGTCTTCTCCGCAAGCCCCAGGGCTGTTGCTCTCAGGAGAGACGACATTCAAGAGGCTATTGCTGCTATGTAGAAAGCTGGCACTTCCCTAGGGGCAGGACCCCTGGGAGTGTCTCCCTGAGAGTTGATAACTGCGTACTTCGCATATCATCCGTTAGGCTGTGACCTTGTGCATACTGTAGGACAAGTTTTATTCCTTATCCTGGAACTGTTTTCGTGGCTCGTGGTAGCTCGAATCATCGTTGAGATGATCTACTCTTTTGCTCGTTCATTTTCTGCCCCCCGATGGTTTTATGTGATAGCTGAGCCGCTGTTTCGAGTGACAGATCCGCCGGTCAAGTTCCTGAGACGGCTGATTCCTCCGATTCGCACAGGCGGCGTTGCGCTAGATGTATCAGTCATTGTGCTCTTCGTTATCATCATGTTGCTACAACTCATAGTCTCTGTTGTATTTAGGTGAGGAATTGCACCCGTTTTTCCTTGTCATTCAAAATTCCACAGCACAATGCGCTAAACTGCTGGACGGATGGCGTGGAGCTTAAGTTCACTGTCGGGTTTTGCCGTGTACTCATGTTCTATCGCACATTTACTTGAGTTGGGTTTCTCCAGAAACTCTGCCCGAGTACACTGTTGGAAACATTCGTAACTATTTATCAACATGGGGAACCGGATTTTTTCCGGATCCTGCTGCAGGATCCTCCTGTAGCTGTAGACATCGAAGGGAACTCACATGCCGCTGACCCCAGCAGACGTGCACAATGTAGCTTTCGGTAGGCCACCGATCGGTAAGCGTGGCTACAGCGAGGATGAGGTGGATCAATTCCTGGATCTCGTTGAAGACACCCTTCAGCAGCTTCAGGATGACAACGATGATCTCCAAGAGCGCAATGAGGAGCTGGAGGCTCAGCTCGCTCAGCACGATAGCGTGTCTAGCTCTCTGCTTTCCAGTACTTCCGCATCGGATGCTGTCAATGAGGAAGAGCTGCGTCAGGAGATTGAGGCTAAGCTGCGGGCTGAGTATGACGCCGAACTAGCCCAGGCTGTTCGTTCAGCTGATCAGGCCAAGGCAGAGGCAGCTCAAGCACGTGCTACTGCTCAAACTGCCCAGCGAAATCTGGAAGCTGCACAAGCTGAGCTGGAGAAGGCTCGCTCGGAGTCTGGTGCGTCACCTTCCACCCACGTTCCTACTGCTGGTTTTGCTCAGGCAACTGCTGATGCTGGGCTGGCTAATCCCGATACCCATGTCCAGGCTGCCCGTGTCCTGGGGTTGGCTCAGGAAATGGCAGATCGTATTACCTCTGATGCCGAGGCCGAGTCCAAGTCCATCCTCTCTGACGCTCGGATGACGGCTGAAAAGCAACTCAATGATGCTGAGACCATGTCTCGGGCAACCCTGGCAGATGCCGACAGGCGTGCTCAGGCGCAGTTGGCTGATGCACAGCAGCGTTCTGAGTCCATGATCCAAGAAGCCCAGCGGAAAGCCAATCAAACCTTGACCGATGCCACGCTGCACGCTGAAACACAGGTGAAGCAGGCAGAAGAGAAGGCGGCTGCTTTGCGGGCAGATGCGGAGCGTAAGCATCGAGAGATTATGGCTACGGTCAAGCAGCAGCAAAGCGCTTGCGAGGCCCGTATTGCAGAGTTGCGTACCTTTGAACGTGAGTACCGTACTCGGCTCAAGACAATGTTGCAGACGAAGTTGGAGGAATTGGAGGCTGGCGGAAGCTCCGCTCCTGTCTCTGACTAGACGTACTTAAGCCTCCTGCAATGAGGCTGCGCACTCCTCATAAGCGTGTGTGCGCTTCAGGAAGCCCCGTCAGCGCGAGAGTTTTCTCAGCTGGCGGGATTTTTGCGCTGTGTGAATGATGGGCACTAGACTGTGCCCAACGGCGTTGATCCGGCCATCACCGGGGAGTCTTCGGAAGAAAAGAAAGAATGTCTGCTCTTGTCTCTTCAGCATCAGAGATGAGTTCAGTGACGCTTTCCCAGTAGAACCGAACGGGTGGGATCGTGATAGACCTACATATCAATGAAGCGAGTAAGTAGTACGCCGAGCACGGCTTGGAGTGCTGCTTGCTAAACAGGGTGGTACCGCGCTGTCAGCGTCCCTGTGGACAAGTTCAGTTAGAGCATGAACGTGAAGGAGCGGTACGGTGCCTAATCCTGTTGGTAAGGTGTATCCCAAAGTTGATATGACTGGCGGATCTCACGCATTTCCTGACATGGAAAAAATCGTTCTGGAGTATTGGAACCAGGATGACACTTTCCAGGAGTCTCTGAGAGCTCGTGAGGGAAACAGTGAGGACTACGTCTTCTATGATGGGCCTCCTTTTGCCAATGGTTTGCCCCACTACGGGCACCTTCTCACGGGTTATGCAAAGGATGTTGTTCCCCGTTTCCGCACTATGATGGGCTACCACGTCCCTCGAGTATTTGGTTGGGACTGTCATGGACTTCCCGCTGAGCTTTCTGCCGAAAAGCAGTTGGGTATCACCAGCCGCCAGCAGATTGAGGAGATGGGGCTCAAAAAGTTCAATGAGTTCACCGCCAAATCGGTGCTGGAGTTTACGGAAGAGTGGCGGGATTATGTCACTCGCCAAGGTCGTTGGGTAGATTTCGACAACGGCTACAAAACCATGGACATTGGTTTCATGGAGTCTGTCATGTGGGCTTTCAAGACCCTCTATGACAAAGGTCTCATATATCAGGGTTTCCGTGTTCTTCCATACTCGTGGGCTGAGCACACCCCGCTATCCAATCAGGAAACTCGCCTGGATGATGCCTATAAAGACCGCCAGGATCCTACCTTGACCGTCACCTTCCCCATCACAGGGGCACGTGAGGGAAGTGTTGCGCAGGACATTATCTCTGAGCTTGACGGGGTTTCCCTGATTGCCTGGACAACGACCCCGTGGACCTTGCCGTCCAACCTCGCGCTGGCTGTCAACCCACAGGTTACCTACGCCGTCGTCAAGGTAGGCGATGACGGTGTTGAGGATTTCCGAGGACACAAGCTCCTCCTGGCTCACGATCTCATCGGATCTTATGCCAAGGAATTGGGCGCAGAACCTGAGATTCTGGCCACATATCAAGGTGCGCAGTTGGAAGGGCTGAGCTATACCCCCATCTTTGATTTCTTTGCCGAGAAGGAAAACGCCTTCTATGTGCTGCTTGCGGACTATGTCACCACGGAAGACGGTACAGGTGTGGTTCACCAAGCTCCAGCTTTCGGTGAAGATGATATGGCTACCTGCGATAAGTACGGCATCACACTGGTAATCCCCGTGGATCAAGACGGCAAATTTACCTCTGAGGTTCCGCCCTATGAGGGGCAACTTGTCTTTGATGCCAACAAAGCCATCATCAAAGATCTCAAGAAAGCTCATCGTGTGGTGGCGCATAAGACCATCGTTCACTCCTACCCGCACTCCTGGCGTTCCGGGGAACCTCTCATCTACATGGCTTTGCCGAGCTGGTTTGTCAAAGTCACGGAGTTCCGGGATCGCATGGTGGAGCTCAATCACAACGATATCGAGTGGATTCCAGGGCACATTCGTGATGGGCAATTCGGAAAATGGCTGAGTAATGCCCGTGACTGGAACATCTCCCGCAACCGCTACTGGGGTTCACCCATTCCGGTGTGGCAGTCAGATGATCCCGCGTATCCGCGTACTGATGTGTATGGCTCTCTCGATGAGCTCGAACGAGATTTTGGGGTACGCCCAAAGAGTTTGCATCGTCCAGACATTGATGAGCTGGTTCGTCCGAATCCGGATGATCCCACAGGAAAATCCATGATGCGGCGTGTTCCAGAGGTGCTGGACTGCTGGTTTGAATCCGGTTCCATGCCCTTTGCACAGAAGCACTATCCCTTTGAAAACAAGGAATGGTTCGATTCCCACGCCCCTGCGGACTTCATTGTGGAATATAACGGTCAGACGCGCGGGTGGTTCTACGTCATGCACGTCCTGTCGACAGCACTTTTTGACCGTGTAGCCGCCAAGCAAGTTGTTGCTCACGGCATTGTGCTGGGCAATGACGGCCTGAAAATGTCTAAGTCCAAGGGCAACTATCCAGATGTCAACGGTGTTTTTGACTCCGACGGATCTGACGCTATGCGTTGGTTCCTCATGTCCTCTCCCATTCTTCGAGGGGGAAACCTCGTTGTCACAGACCAAGGAATCCGTGAGGGCGTTCGGCAAGCTATTTTGCCTATGTGGAATGCCTACACCTTCCTGAAAACTTATGCTGGCAGCAGCGCTCAGTGGTCTTTGGATTCCACCGATGTTCTGGATCGCTACATCATTGCAAAACTTCACGACGCCGTTGCACAGATTCGCGCCGAATTGGAAGCCACCCAGATTGCGAATGCCTGTGACACTGTGCGGCAGTTCTGTGATGCGCTGACAAACTGGTATGTTCGTCGATCGCGTACACGGTTCTGGGTAGGAGATGAGGAGTACCCCGAAGCCTTCAACACTTTATACACCGTGCTGGAAATTCTCACGCGGGCGGTTGCACCACTTCTGCCTTTCATCTCTGAGGTGATTTGGCGGGGGCTGACAGGAGGGCGTTCAGTCCATCTGACGGATTATCCCGATCCTGAGAAAATTCCGGCAGATGATGAGTTGGTGTACGCCATGGATGTAGTCCGTGATGTGTGCTCTGCGGCATCCTCAGTACGCAAAGCGCATACATTGCGTAATCGGCTGCCTCTACACAAGCTGACGGTGGCGGTTCCGAACTCCAGTACTTTGGAGCCTTTTGCTGATGTTCTACGCGATGAAGTGAATGTGAAAGAGCTCCAGCTTACCGATGACGTGGATTCGGTTGGGCACTATGAGGCTGTGGTCAACGCCAAGAAAGCTGGGCCACGTTTGGGTAAAGATGTCCAGCGCGCCATCAAAGCTGTTAAGGCAGGAAACTACACTCGCACCAGCACAGGCATTGTGGCAGATGGCATTGAACTTATGGAGGAGGAGTTTTCTGAGCGCCTGGTGGCGCAAAACCCTGAATCCACCGCCGCAGTTCCCAGAATTGGCGGTTTGGTGGTCTTGGATCTCACTCTCACGGAGGAACTGATATCCGAGGGGTGGGCTGCGGATGTGATTCGAGGAATTCAGGACGCTCGGAAAGCTGCTGACTTTGAGGTTTCGGATAGAATCACCACCTATCTGAGCGTTCCGGCGGACAAACTGGAGTGGGCCAAGAAACACCAGGAGCACATTGCTGCAGAAACTTTGTCTACGTCCTTCACAGTGAGCACAACTCCTCTGGATCCGGAGAAAGCCTCGGATCATCGTGTCCATGAGGTTGTTGAGGGTGTGACTGTGACGGTGGCTAAGAATCCTTCCGAAGGTTCTGCTGAAGCCCAGTAGACTGTCAGGAGAAAAGGCTGTTTTTTCACAGATGAGGACATGACAGTGCCATGCAGCGTTGGGTGTTTCACATTGACATGGACTCTTTCTTTGCCTCCTGTGAGCAGCTCACTCGTCCTACGCTTCGAGACCGTCCTGTTCTGGTAGGGGGAGTATCTGGGCGGGGTGTTGTTGCCGGTGCCTCCTACCAAGCCCGAGCCCTGGGGTGTCACTCCGCGATGCCCATGTTTCAAGCCAAACCTCTCATCGGGTACAGAGGAGTGGTTGTCTCTCCCCGTAAATCTCTCTATACGGCTGTTTCCCGGAGAGTCTTTGAGGTTGTTGCTCGTGTGGCGGGGGTTATTGAGCAAATCTCCATTGACGAGGCGTATCTCGACCCTGAGGAAATGCGTACTGCTTCCGCTGAGGAAGCAGTGACATGGGCGGAGGAGCTTCGTCGTCTCATTCGAGAAGAGACGGGGCTGACGGCGTCGATAGGTATTGGCCCTGGCAAGCAATACGCCAAGATCGGTTCAGGCCAAGCGAAACCAGATGGGGTGTTCATTCTTCCCCCTGAACACTTGCAGGAGATTCTCGATCCTCTGCCGGTGAGTGTGCTGTGGGGAATAGGGAAAGTCACTTCTGCGAAACTCAAAATGCTGGGAGTGGACACTATCGGACAATTTGCTGCCATGAGCCAGGAAGAGGTTTCTCGGGAGCTTGGAGATACTGTAGGCCGTACCCTGTGGAAAATTGCGCGGGGGTATGACCCGCGTCCGGTGCAGCCCAGGGCGGAAGCCAAGCAGATTTCCTCAGAACACACCTATCCGAAAGACTTGTCCACAGCCAGTGACGTGGATGCGGCCATTGCGCGAGCTGCATCAGAGGCTTACAGCCGTCTGCGGGAGGATGGCCGCGGGGCGCGAACCGTCACAGTAAAGCTTCGTATGGCCACTTTCCGCGTTGAATCCCGCTCCACCTCCTTACCCTATGCCACTGACGACGCCGCTGTATTGTCCGCAACGGCTGCACAACTCGCCCGCTATCCCGAAGAGCTAGGGCCTATCCGTCTAGTAGGAGTGAGCTATTCCGGGTTAGAAGCAGAACGTCAAGGTATTCTCTTTCCAGAGCTGGACCAGGGACAGCCTGTTTCTCATGCGGTGACACCGTCGCGCGAGAATGCTCTCCAGATGTCCTGGAAACCTACCCAGGATGTGTATCATCCGGATTTCGGACACGGATGGATTCAGGGGGTAGGCCGTGGTGTGATGACGGTGCGTTTTGAGACGCGCAGCACAGGGCCTGGCTTTATTCACAGCTTCTCTGTGGAGGACCCCGCACTTGTTCCGGCTGATCCTCTCTGCTCCCTTGACTGGGATGATTGGCTTGAGACGTACTCTCGATGAGGAAGAGAATTATGCACGCTCTTGCCTGTTTCAGTGTTGCATTCCTGTTTTTTGCTAGGGAGTTGATTACCATCTGGAAGAACGACTGTTGGGAACTATGACTGCTAGGAGCTCATTGTGGTTACTCGCGCTGTCCGGCTTATCTCTGTGTGCGCACTGTGTCTAGGCATGGCAGGTAGCGTGAGTGCCTGTACTGATTCGGACAAGGACTCAGATTCTTCTGGCATCGCTGAAGGCGCCTCTCAGTCTGCTCCTGCTCCCGCTTTGCCGTCAGCTGCTGATTTGAATGCGGTGTTAGCCCAAGCCTCTGATCCGGCTTTGCCGGATGATCAGAAAGCTCAGGCTGTTCAGGGTGGGGAAGAGGCCGTTCATGTGTTTCAGATTATGGCCCAGTACAAACAGGAGTCAGGCGCACAGTTCACTGTGGTAGACCCCGTACTTCCAGGTCTTGTTCCCAACACTGTTTTGGCAACGGTGGAATTTGCTCGTCCCGGAAGAGCCACGCAAACCAGTGACAATGTGGATTTCGTGTATGAAAACGGGCGGTGGAAACTCTCCCAATCGTGGGCGTGTGTGGTGGTTACCAACACCCTTCCAGCTAATCAGGTTCCCCCTTCGTGCCAGCAGCCAAGCTCTCCAGTGACAGCACCGTAGCGTGAGCCCGCGACGGCCACCGTCGCCTAATCCATTGATCGTGAGTGGCCATCACCACTGTTCCAGGGAAATCTTCCAAGGCGTTCTCTAAGTCTTCTGCAAGAGCTAGTGAGATATGGTTGGTGGGTTCGTCGAGAAGGAGCACATCTGGTGGTGCTGCAAGGAGCGCGCCGAGAGCTACACGGCGACGCTGTCCGTGAGAAAGCAGACCAATCGGACGATCCAGTGCTTCCTCAGGAAGTAACCCCAAATCAGTGAGTGAGGGGGAGCCTGGAGGCACAAGGGATTCGTAGATGTCGCGGGCGGAGAGTGTTTTATCCGGCCAGACATCATCCTGGGGGAGACGCTTAATGCTAATGTCCTCCGCCACAAATAACTGTCCGTGATCCGGGGTGAGAGTGCCATCCAGCAGGGAGAGAATGGTGGATTTACCGGCTCCGTTAGCTCCTTCAATGAGCAGATGTTCTCCAGGTTGGATTTTGAAAGACACTGGAGCAAGCCGCCCCTGCACAGTGACGGACTTGGCCACAGCAACGGGAGTTCCCAGCGAGGTGATGTGCGCGTCTGGAATCCCTCGAAATGCCAGGCGTGCAGGAGGCTGGGGAATAGCAGTACGTTCCAGATCAGCGAGCTTGTGATGGGCACTCCGGAGGCGGTTACCGAGGGTTTTTGCTGCACGGTCACCATAAAACTTGGCAGACATCCGAGATTCACTCTTGGCGACGTCTTTGTGGAAAACCTCAGACTCGTTCTGGGCGGCTAGCTTTTCAAGGTGATTGCGTTCTTGTTCCTGGGCGTTGTATGCCGATTGCCAGCGAGTTCGGAGACGGTCTCGCTGTGTGAGGTAGTCCGAAAAGGAACCCGAGTATGCAGTGCCCTGAACAAGAGGCTCGCCGAAACCGCCCTCGGGGCTGAGTGCAAAGTCCAAATCCACCAGGGCGTCTGCCGCACTGTCTAAGAAGAAACGGTCATGGGAAGCCACCAGGACGGGTCCCGGAAACTCTCTGAGCTCGGACACGAGGAACGCAATAGCATCGGTATCTAGGTGGTTTGTTGGTTCGTCCAGCACCAGGGCATCTACCGGGCGGAGCAGCAGCATGGCGAGGGCAAAACGACGGCGCTGTCCTCCTGACATTCCGCCCAGGGGCGTCGATAAGGGAATATCGCCAAGCCCTAGACCGGAAAGAACAGCAGGGATGCGAGTATCGAGATCCCAGACTCCGGAAGCCTCAGCTCGAGAGAGCGCTTGATCAAAGCGTTCCGCAAGACCAGGCTCAGCAGTCTCCTGGGACATGGCTTCAGACAGCTGTGCAATCTCCTCTTCCACGGCACGCAGCTCAGCAACAGCATCGTCAATGAGCGCCTGTGCTGGTTCCGTGAAAGGCAGAGTGGTTTCCTGAGTGAGAATGCCAGTGAGTTGCGGGAGGAAGAAGGATCCGGAGCTTGGGCGGCGTGTGCCTGCCAAAATGCTGATGAGTGTGGATTTTCCGGCACCGTTTTCGCCAATCATCCCCGTGACTTTTCCAGGGGGAACAGTCAAAGAAACATCAGTGAGCATGGGGCGGTCTGGCCAGGAAAAGCTGACTCCATCAACCTTGATGTGGTGTGTATTGACCATCTGCGCTCATCCTTCGCACCCAGCACCTCGGTGGGTTTTAGCTGACTGTGTGACCTGAATAATTCTAGGATGCTTCTGAGGTAAAGCGAATTGTGGTGACAGAGTCCTGAACAACATCTCTAGGTCCTTGGGGAGTCCCGTAGACCAGGCGGGTGGTCCATGTGAGCTCTCCAGACACCGGAAGAACCTGGGCTGTATCGACAGTGAGTTCTCCACGGCTGAGCGTCTGAGAACTCAACACTGAGAGATTCTCCTGGTCTGAAACCTGCAGGGTTGTTCGAGTGGGAGTTTCCGTGACGGCAACCTCCAACACAACCTGCGTGCCTTTCATAGATGTCACGGTATAGGTGGTGCGTTGAAGGAGATCAGAATTCACAGCTCCGGGGCGCTCAACCTCCCATGAGGCTCCCACTCCTATAGGCTCTGCGGGAAACACTACCTGCGCATTGAGAATCTGGCGCAGGGTTTTTTCCAAGAGCGCTTTAGCATCATCGGAGGCTTGCTCCGTGGCGCCGATAGCAATGGAGTTCAAGGCGCCGGAGGATAGCTGGCGTTCACGGGCACCAAATTCCGTGACCTCCGCGAGCATGGAGTTACGAATAGAGTCCGAATGGGTTGCCGGGGCTGTCAGTTCAATAACGCTGCGTCTGAAAGCCTCAGTTTCTGCTGATCCCTCTGGAGCAGGGGCGGCATCGGCGCGGGCACTCACGGGGAGGGTTATCACCTCATCTACGGGCAGGTCTTTCTGGGGTTGCTGAGCCGGTTGAGGGGAGGAGGGGGGAGTGCTCTGCTGGAAGCCTTGAGATAACTCCACGGTGATATGTTGTGCGGCATCCTCATCTGCCGACTCCGGAATGGAATAGGTCACAACTGAGGCATCTGCCTTGGCTGGTGTGATCATCCTGACAGTGGGAAGCTCCACGGGTGCAGTCACAGGATGAAGGCGGTTGAGCTGGGTATCGGGTGCAGTACTACACGCAGTCAGAAAGAGAAGAGCCACCATACTCAGAATGCCTAGAACACTGAGAACTGCGGTGGTACTCATGCGCACCCATAAGTCACGAGCTGATTCCAGAGAAGCAGAATTCATACTTAAAACAGTACCTAGAGCCTGCGTGGGCCATAATAGGTAGCGATGGTTTTATCGAGGAAATACACAGGTACGTGGGTTCGGCTCATACTAGCGGTGCTGAGCATTGTGGCGGTGGTGGATCAAATCTCCAAAGCGTTGGCCTTGCACCTTCTCGAGCCGGGAGTTCCGAAACCTATCCTAGGGGAGTGGGTTCGGCTGTTTCTTGCCTTTAATCCCGGAGCAGCGTTTTCTTTGGGAACCGAGGTGACCTGGTTATTCACCTGTATCCAACTGCTCTTCGTGGTGGCTGTCTTGGTTATGGCTCCTCGCGTGAGTACCCAGGGCATAGCCTGGGGATTGGCTTTTATTGCCGGTGGAGCTGCCGGAAACCTCATTGACCGTCTCTTCCGGCCTCCTCAGTTTTTTCTGGGTCATGTGGTGGATTTCATCTCAGTTCAGGGTTTCGCCGTGTTTAACCTCGCAGATTCTGCCATCACACTAGGCACCTGCGTTACTGCGGTGGCACTCCTTATCGACGGCCGCTCATCCTCAGAGAATCACACAGGTGCCGAGGATCCCCTCGAAAACTCCCCACATCAAGGAGGTGACTTCCGTGAGTAATCATCGTGATTTGCGCTCTCTGCCTGTTCCCGAGGGCTTGGTGGGAATGCGTGTGGATGCGGGATTGGCGAAGCTATTTGGCATCTCACGGACAGTTGCCGCTGAGCTCGCCGCAGATGGGGATGTTTCCTTGGATGGGAGGGTCGTCGGCAAGTCAGAACGCCTCAGCGACGGTGCATGGCTCGATGTTCTTCTGCCGGAACCTCCCAAACCTCTTCTTCCCACGCCGGAACCCATTGAGGGAATGGATATTCTCTACCATGACGCCGATGTCATTGTGCTCAACAAACCTGTTGGGGTGGCGGTTCATCCCACTGTGGGGTGGGATGGCCCCACTGTGTTAGGGGGGCTTGCTGCAGCAGGGCTGAAGATTTCTACCTCTGGGCCCCCTGAGCGCAATGGTGTGGTGCAGCGTCTGGACGTTGGCACCTCGGGCGTAATGGTGGTGGCGGCCTCGGAGCGAGCTTATTCAGTGCTCAAGCGTGCCTTCAAAATGCGCACTATTACCAAGACTTATCATGCTTTGGTGCAAGGGCATCCAGATCCCTTTTCTGGGACAATAGACGCGCCTATTGGCCGTCACCCCTCAGCAGGATGGCGTTTTGCTGTGACCAACGATGGCAAGAGAGCTATCACGCACTATGAAACAATCGAGGCATTTCCCGAAGCCACACTGCTGAAGGTGCATCTGGAGACGGGCCGCACACATCAGATTCGTGTTCATATGGCTGCTATTCACCACCCGTGCTGTGGTGACCCCATGTATGGTTCAGATCCTGAACTCTCGGAACGTCTGAATCTGGTCCGGCAGTGGCTCCACGCGGTGTCCTTGGGGTTCCATCATCCTGCTGATGGGCACTACATGGAGCTCGAAGCACCCTATCCAGAGGATTTGCGGCACGCTCTTGAGGTTTTGCGTTCATGAGTGCCCAGCTAGATCGGGTGGATCAGTGGCGAATTGTGATCGCGCTGGTATCTCTGGTGGTATGTGCAAGCCTTATCGTTGTAGCTGCTCACGATGATGCTTCTGTCTCTCAGGCCCAGAGCCTCAATGGTGACATACTGGGGCAGGACAATGATGAATCCAGTGATCACTACGTGGCGAGGGCTGATGAATCTTTGCGCCAAGCTCCCCAGGATGCCCCTGTTTTCGCTTTAATAACCTTGGCGACGCCCCTTACACCCCAGGAAGTTGCTCCCCTTCTGCGTGACATTCCGCGGGTGAATGCTCTGGTGATGGGAACTGTTCGTCCACTAGCTGTGCCTGAACCCACAGGGACAGAAGACCGTGCTGATGTTATGAGCCGGTACATCGGTTATGCTTCTGGGCTCCTGCAAGAAAGCGATCACAGCACTTCTGATCTGCGAATTACGGCTCTTGTGGTGTATGCCCCAGGGAATCAGTTACGGGAGCTCAAGGACGTTCCCCAGGTGTACGCAGTAGAAACTCTGCCCCAGGGGGCGCAGTGGAATAGTTTTGGGGTACAACCGGTGAGAGTGCCGCAGTAGAGTGGTGAGCCTAGGCGTGGATTGATCTGAGATCGCCAACCTGGGGTATCGGAGTGAGTGTCCACGTGCGATGTGATGGATAGGGGCTTTCATGGCGAAGAAATCATCCTTTGTTCACCTTCATAACCACACCCAGTTCTCCATGCTGGACGGAATGGCTGACGTGGATATGCTGGCCAAGGAGGTTGCCCGCCAGGGCATGACGGCCGTAGGCATGACGGATCACGGCAATATGTTCGGCTCCAATAAGTTCTACCGCACGATGAAGAAGGCTAACATCAAGCCGATTATCGGGGTGGAGGCCTATATTGCTCCAGAAAGTCGTTTCAATAAGAAGCGCATACGCTGGGGCGAGCCCTACCAGAAGCGGGATGATGTGTCTGCTGGTGGAGCGTATTTGCATCAAACCATGATTGCTGAGAATGCGACGGGTCTGAAAAACCTGTTCTATCTCTCATCTATGGCATCCTACGAGGGGCAGCTGGGGAAGTGGCCACGCATGGATGCAGACCTCATTGCAGATCATGCGGAGGGAATCATCGCCACCACGGGATGCCCTTCGGGGGATGTGCAGACACGTCTGCGCTTAGGACAATTTCAGGAAGCCTTGGAAGCTGCTGCCATGTGGCAGGAGATTTATGGAAAGAACAACTACTTCCTGGAATTGATGGATCATGGTTTGGAGATTGAACAGCGTGTGCGCTCCGAGCTTCTGGAGATCGGTCGGAAGCTGAATCTGCCACCAGTGGTGACCAATGACTGCCACTATGTCCTGGAATCTCAGGCTGCAGACCATGAAGCAATGCTGTGTGTCCAAACGAACTCGACGCTCAGCGATCCCGATCGTTTTCGCTTCGACGGCACCGGGTACTACATCAAGAGTGCAGAGCAGATGCGAGATGTCTGGGACGATATGGTTCCCGATGCCTGCGATAACACCCTGTTGATTGCAGAGCGAGTGGAACCGTATGACGTCATGTGGGAAGAACACCCTCAAGACCGTATGCCTATCGCTTCGGTGCCTGAGGGAGAAACACCTACCACCTGGCTCAAGCATGAAGTGTACGAAGGCTTGAAAGCGCGTTTCCCTGACCAAGAGGTTCCCGATGAGTATATGAAGCGGGCAGATTATGAAATTGAGGTCATTAATTTCAAAGGCTATCCGTCCTACTTCCTCATTGTGGCCGAACTCATCAAACACGCTCGAAGCGTAGGTATTCGTGTTGGTCCGGGACGTGGTTCAGCGGCTGGTTCCCTTGTTGCCTATGCTCTGACCATCACCAACATTGATCCCCTCCAGCATGGTCTGCTTTTTGAGAGGTTCCTTAATCCAGACCGTCCCTCTGCACCTGATATCGACATTGACTTCGATGATCGTCGTCGAGGGGAGATGATTCGTTATGCGCAGGATCGCTGGGGTGAGGACAAAATTGCGCAGGTTATCACCTTCGGAACAGTGAAAACTAAGGCTGCCATTAAAGACGCTGCGCGTGTGAATTTCGGCAAACCCGGCTATGCCATTGCCGATAAAATGACCAACGCTTTGCCCCCGGCCATCATGGGTAAGGACATTTCCTTGGAGGGGATTGTCAATCCGAAGGATGACCGCTACACAGAGGCTGGAGAAATTCGCCAGCTCATTGATACAGATCCCGATGTCAAGAAGATTTACGATACTGCCTGCGGGTTGGAAGGAGTGGTGCGTCAAGCTGGGGTTCACGCCTGTGCCGTGATTATGGCCAGTGTGCCACTGATGGATCATATTCCTATGTGGAAGCGCCCTGACGACGGCGCTCTCATCACCGGATGGGACTATCCCGCCTGTGAGGCTATTGGTCTGTTGAAGATGGACTTCCTGGGGCTTCGAAACCTCACGGTTATCGGAGACGCTCTGGAAAACATCAAGCTGAACCGGGGCGTGGACATCAAACTGGAAGATCTTTCCACTGATGATCCTGCGGTGTATGAGCTTTTGGGTCGCGGCGATACTCTTGGTATTTTCCAGCTTGATAGCGGTGGAATGCAGGAGCTTCTCAAACGCATGAAACCTACAGGTTTTCACGACATTGTGGCCTCCTTGGCGTTGTATCGTCCAGGCCCTATGGGGGTGAATGCCCATACTGATTATGCGGATCGTAAGAATGGGCGCCAGGACATTAAGCCTATTCATCCTGAATTAGATGAGCCTCTCAAAGGGATTTTGGGGGACACCTACGGTCTTATCGTCTACCAAGAGCAAATCATGAAAATTGCTCAAAAGGTGGCAAATTATTCAGCTGGCGAAGCAGATAACTTCCGGAAGGCTATGGGTAAAAAGAAGCCGGAGGTGCTGGCACAGCAGTATGAGAAGTTCTCGGCGGGAATGAAAGATAATGGTTTTTCTCAGCAGGCGCTCGATGCCTTGTGGGGAACTATTGAACCGTTCGCGTCCTATGCCTTCAATAAGTCTCACGCCGCAGGCTACGGTTTAGTGTCCTACTGGACGGCTTATCTTAAGGCACACTATGCCCCGGAGTATATGGCGGCTCTCCTGACCTCCGTGGCTGACAACAAAAACAAATTAGCCATTTACTTGTCGGATTGTCACCGGCAGGGAATCCACGTGTTGTCACCCGATGTCAATGAGTCAGACGTGGACTTTAGAGCTGTGGGCGATAGTATCCGCTTTGGCATGGCGGCGGTGCGCAATGTGGGTGAGCAGATTGTGGAATCCATCATTGGTTCCCGCAAGGAGAAAGGGCAGTTTCAAGATTTCACGGATTACCTCAATAAAATTTCTTTGGAACCAGCAAATAAGCGTGTGACAGAGTCGCTTATAAAAGCCGGTGCTTTTGATTCTCTAGGACATCCTCGCCGAGGTCTCATAGAAGTGATGGAAAGCGCTATTGATTCTGTGACCGCAACCAAGAAGGCGGCCGACAAGGGGCAGTTTGACCTTTTTGCTAGCTTCGATACAGCTCAGGATGACTCCACACAATCACTGAATAAAGCCTTTGCCGTAGCCGTTCCGGATGTGGAATGGGAACGCAAGCAGAAGCTGGCCTATGAACGAGAGATGTTAGGCCTGTACGTGTCGGGCCATCCGCTCGATGGTTATGAAGAAGCTCTTGAACAACAAACGGATACCCCGATTGTGAAGGTGGTGGCTGAGGAGGTCCGAGATAGGCAAGAGATCGTTATTGGTGGGATTATTTCTAAGGTAGATCGCCGGATTTCCAAGAAAGACGGATCTCCCTGGGCCATCGTTACTATCGAAGACCATAACGGTGCAGCCTGCGAATTATTGGTGTTTAACAGGGTGTATGCCTTGGTGTCTGACCTCATTGTGGAAGACAACATCATTTTGGCAAAGGTCACGGTACGTATCCGGGACGGACGGTATAGCTTGTCATGCTCGGATATTAAGTTGCCTGATCTGGATTATGCTCCTGGACAGGGTTTACCGATTCGCCTCACCATGAATACTGCTCAATGCACCTTGGAGGCTATTGCGTCCTTGAAGAGAATTCTCCAGGCAAATCCAGGCACCTCGAGCGTTTACCTCAACCTCGTGTGTGGAGAGGAATCTCAACTCATGGTCTTGGACGAGAAGTTGAGAGTGGAGCGATCCACCACTCTTATCAGTGATCTTAAGGCTGCCTTTGGGCGCAGTATCATCGGATAGCGTGAGTGTGCGGCCAGCATTGTGATGGCCGGATACACCGGTTGGGGTACAACCTCCGGGGCCTTGGTTGTTGCCTGGGATACCTGGAGGAGTCCTGGGATCTGTGGAGAACTAGAGTAACCTGTATTCATCTTCTTGAGGAAAGGTTGCACTCATGGCGTCATCCCCGGTTCATGCCGCAGACATCCTTCAGGCACAGGCTCGCATTTCAAAAGTGATTGCTCAGACGCCGCTGCAGTATTGCCCACGCCTTTCTCACCTGACGGGCGCGGAGGTGTACCTCAAGCGTGAGGATCTCCAGGATGTCCGTTCCTATAAAATTCGCGGTGCTTATAACGCTGTCAGTCAACTCACGCCGGAGCAACGAGGGGCCGGGGTTGTGGCGGCGTCGGCAGGAAATCACGCCCAGGGTGTTGCCTACGCCTGCCATTCTCTAGGCATTAAGGGCTCTATTTTTGTCCCTGAAACCACGCCCAAGCAGAAGCGTGACCGCATCCGTGTCCACGGTGGAGACATGGTGGATCTGGTGGTAACGGGGGCTAACTTCGATGAAGCTGCTGCGGGAGCCCATGAATTTGCTGAGCGCACTGGGGCCACCGTTATCGAGCCTTTCGACGCTCGCGATACCGTGATTGGTCAGGGAACAGTTTCCGCTGAGATTGTGTCCCAGCTCAGTGCTCTGGGGAAGACCTTGGATCGTATCTACGTTCCGGTGGGAGGTGCCGGTCTCCTGGCCGGGACACTGTCCTACGTAGCTGAGTTGTCGCCTGAATCTGAGGTTGTGGGGGTAGAGCCTCAGGGGGCAGCTTCTTTGGCAGCTGCCCTAGACAACGATGGTCCCACCACCTTGGATACTGTTGACCCCTTCGTTGATGGCGCCTCTGTGGCCCGCATTGGAACCATCAACTGGGAAGTTGTCAACGCTCACCGGGACATCCTCACTGCTCAACAGGTAGCTGAGGGCGCGGTAAGTACCGTCATGCTGGATCTCTATCAGAATGAGGGTATTATTGCGGAGCCGGCTGGTGCTCTCTCTGTGGCGGGTCTTGTAGAAAGCTGTGATCTTGAGAACAAGACGGTAGTGTGCATTATCTCTGGAGGGAACAATGATGTGCTGCGCTACGGGGAGATCATGGAGCGTTCCCTGGTTCACCGCGGCCTCAAGCACTATTTCCTGGTGAACTTCCCTCAGGAGCCTGGTCAGCTTCG
Source organism: Actinomycetes bacterium (assembly GCA_023432405.1). GTDB lineage: Bacteria > Actinomycetota > Actinomycetes > Mycobacteriales > Mycobacteriaceae > Corynebacterium. Next base: position 147,887 of record JAEYUQ010000016.1, read on the forward strand.
CAACTTTGTGGCTGAAATTTTGGGCCCCAATGATGACATCACTTTATTTGAGTATTTGAAGCGCAACAACCGGGAGACAGGAACAGCTCTGGTGGGTTTGGAGCTGATCAACGCTCAGGACTTAGAGCCGTTGTTGGAACGTATGAAAGCGTCACCTATCTCCTTCGAGCGTCTGGAGCCTGGCACAGCTGCATACAAGTACCTCACTTAGAATGGGCTGGTGAGTATTGCTCGCGCTCCAGAACAGAGAAGTTTTGTAGTAATAGATCGTGCGCTACAGTGAATTCATATTTCAAACCCGCAGAAACGTGTTTTAAAGGATCCCAGCAGGTATATTTTCGGGAGTGCTATGGGAAAGTTGAGTACCTTTCTCGAGATTTTCTATCATTCCTCGGGAAGATCTTCAGGCTTTTCTTCCTTTTTGAGGTTATTAAGTGGTAATTACTATAGTCAAGCAGGTGATGATTTTAAGTTTGCGGGGATTGGTATAGCTAGGACAAAGGTCAGCGGAAGCTATGAAACTGCCATTGGTGTAGGTGCTACTAGAATAATTCACTTATCACTGCGTAGCCGAGCTCAACTATGATCCGCTTGCTCAGGTGAGTAGCGATGAGCAGGCTTCTTACGTTTCTTTAGGAAATGCCACATTTTTATGATAGGGTTCAGGTAAGGCGTGGAGTTCCGACTCCCTGGGGGCAGATTAACTGGAGTGATCGTACTGCCTCTCAAGGCGTCGTTGGAAATGGTAATGGTGTTGTTATTAATCAGGGGTGGATGTAAATTAAAGCGATAGAATTTTTTGCCGAATCTCAATTTACGGGAAAATCGCCACTTGAGCCACAGTTTATAGACTACTTTTTTGGAATGGCATCAATTATAGCGTTGGTGTTGCTAGTTTATAGTTTGGTGCTTTATTTCCGGAATACTCCGGAGGGGCATCGAAACCTATGGATTGCTGTTGTTATAGTCGTTTTCCCTCTGGTTGGCCCTGGCTTATATCTCTACTATGAGAAGACTAAAAGAAAGCGTGATAAATAGCAATATATGGTGGCTTTAAAGCAGAGGAAACTTGACTCGAAGCTATGGAGAACTTCCTGGTCGGCAGTCGGAATTGGCTAAGATCGAACGAGAGCAAACCCCCAGGCGTCTAGGGTGGTGCTTGTCTCCTTGACCTCTGGAGAGGTGAAGCTATAGATGAGTTCTCCACCGTAGGGAACAGTGACCTTCTGCTCAGAGAAGTTAGCCAGGAGAAAAACGTCTTTCTGCCCCATAGCCACCCATTGGTCTCCATGATCTAAAAAGAGACCGTTGAGCCACGGTTGACTGAGTTTTAGCTCCGTCCGCAAGCGCAGCAAAGTGGTGTAGGCCTCGAGGATGGATTCCTGTTCGGCTGACAAGCTCCAGTCCAGCTTGGAGTTCTCAAAGGTAGACAGCGCCGAGGGATCGGGAACCTCCTGCGGATCCCAGCCCGCGCGAGAGAATTCCCTGAGACGCCCGGCACGAGTGGCGTCGTTAAGCTCTTGTGAGCTGTGATCCACGAAGAACTGGAAAGGAGTGAGAGCCCCGAACTCTTCGCCCATAAACAGCATGGGGGTATAGGGCGAACAGTAGATCACTGCTGCTTTAAGCACCTGCTGGGCGGGGGAGAGGTTCATGGAGGGTCTATCACCCTGAGCTCGGTTCCCTGTTTGATCATGGGTGGTGGTGTAGGTAATGAAACGGCTAGCGGGGATTTTTCCGGTATCCACCGGCCGTCCGTGGTGACGATCCCGGAAAGTGGAGTACCTCCCCGTAAAGAAGAAGACATCTCTCAAGGTGGCGACCAACTCGCTCACACTGCCGAAATCTGCATAATAAGTGTGGTGCTCCCCGCTCACCAGGGTGTGAACTGCGTGATGAATATCGTCGACCCACTGTCCGGCTAAACCAAAGCCTCCACCCTCGCGGGAGGTCACCAGCCGCGGATCATCCAAATCAGACTCGGCAATAATGATTTTTGTGCAGCCCGTCAGCGCCTCTACGTCTTCGGCAACGTACTGAATATCCTCCATGATGGAGTAGGCCATGACGTCGTTGAGGGAGTGAACAGCGTCTAGACGAAGGCCGTCGATATGGAATTCATAGAGCCACTGATACACCGCATCCAGAATGTAGCTGCGTACCTCATCGGAACCAGGCCCAGACAGATTGACAACCTCGCCCCAGCCGGTAGAGCCACCCGCGGTGTAGGGGCCAAAGAGTCCTGTGTAGTTTCCGTCGGGACCAAAGTGGTTATACACCACGTCCAGGATGACAGCGATGCCGTGAGCGTGGGCGGCGTTAACTAGCGCCTTAAGTCCTTCACGCCCACCGTAGCCCTCAAACACAGCATGCCAGAACACGCCGTCATACCCCCAGTTACGCGACCC
>JAEYUQ010000017.1 GCA_023432405.1 Actinomycetes bacterium
CGGGAGGAAACTCCCACACCAACTCAAGTTTGGGGTATGACTGTGGCACAAGAAGTGCTTAAGGACCTTCACAAGGTTCGCAACATCGGCATCATGGCGCATATTGATGCCGGAAAAACTACCACTACTGAGCGCATCCTTTTCTACACCGGTATTAACCGGAAAGTGGGAGAGACCCATGATGGTGCTTCCACGACTGACTGGATGGAGCAGGAAAAAGAGCGCGGCATTACTATTACTTCGGCTGCTGTGACCTGTTTCTGGAATAACAACCAGATCAACATCATTGACACCCCTGGTCACGTGGACTTCACCGTTGAGGTGGAGCGTTCTCTGCGTGTTCTGGACGGCGCCGTTGCGGTGTTCGACGGTAAGGAAGGCGTGGAGCCTCAGTCTGAGCAGGTGTGGCGCCAGGCTGCGAAATACGATGTGCCTCGCATTTGCTTCATCAACAAGATGGACAAATTGGGTGCAGACTTCTACTTCTCTGTCAAAACCATTGAGGAGCGCCTGGGTGCTAAGCCTTTGGTTCTTCAGCTACCCATCGGCGCTGAGGATGATTTTGACGGCATTGTAGATCTGGTCAAGATGGAAGCTTTGCTCTGGCCGGGCAAGGTGGACGTGGGAGTTGAGCCCCAGCGTGTCGAGATTCCTGAGGATCTTCAGGAGAAAGCTGCCGAGTACCGCGAGAAGCTCATCGAAACCATCGCTGAGTCTGACGAGGCTCTCATGGAGAAGTACTTTGCTGGCGAGGAACTCTCCGAGGAAGAAATCAAGGGTGCTATCCGTAAACTGACCGTCAACTCGGAGTTGTACCCCGTGTTGTGCGGTACGGCCTACCGCAACAAGGGTGTCCAGCCACTTCTCGACGCCGTTGTGGACTACCTGCCCAGCCCGCTGGACGTGGGACACATCGAGGGCCACTCCGTCTCCAAGTCCGATGAGAAGATCACCCGCGAGCCTTCTGATGCTGAGCCTTTCTCTGCTCTGGCATTCAAGATTGCCGCTCACCCGTTCTTTGGTAAGTTGACCTTCACTCGTGTGTACTCCGGCAAGGCTGAGCCGGGCGAGCAGGTGCTCAACTCAACCAAGGGGCACAAAGAGCGCATCGGCAAGATGTTCCAAATGCACGCCAATAAGGAGAATCCGGTGGAGGTTGCTCACGCCGGTAACATCTACGCCTTCATTGGTTTGAAGAACACCACCACTGGTGACACGCTCTGTGACATCAACAAGCCCATCATTTTGGAGTCGATGGACTTCCCGGATCCTGTGATTAAGGTCTCCATTGAGCCGAAGTCTAAGGCTGACCAAGAGAAACTCTCTGTGGCTATTCAGAAGCTTTCCGAAGAGGACCCCACGTTCACCGTGGAGTTGGATGAGGAGACTGGCCAGACCGTGATTGGCGGTATGGGCGAGCTTCACTTGGACATCTTGGTTGATCGCATGAAGCGTGAGTTCAAGGTTGAGGCTAATGTGGGTGCCCCACAGGTGGCCTACCGCGAGACCATCCGCAAGACGGTGGAGAACCTGGAGTACACCCACAAGAAGCAGACCGGTGGTTCTGGTCAGTTCGCTCGCGTGATTATGACCTTCGAGCCTTACAACCCATCTGAGGATGAGCTGGAAGAGGGCGAGTCCCCGACCTACAAGTTTGTTAACGAGGTCACGGGTGGCCGCGTGCCGAAGGAGTACATCCCCTCCGTGGATGCCGGTGTTCAGGACGCCATGCAGTACGGCTTCCTTGCTGGGTTCCCCTTGGTGAACATCAAGGCCACCCTTTCCGACGGCGCTTATCACGAGGTGGACTCCTCCGAGATGGCGTTCAAGATTGCTGGTGCCCAGGCTTTGAAGGAAGGCGTGGCTAAGGCCAAGCCCGTTCTCCTGGAGCCCATCATGGCTGTGGAAGTCACCACGCCTGAGGAGTACATGGGCACCGTTAATGGTGACATCAGCTCCCGCCGTGGTCAGGTTTACGCCATGGAGGATCGTTCCGGCGCCAAGGTTGTGAGGGCCAAGGTGCCGCTTTCTGAGATGTTTGGCTACATCGGTGATCTGCGTTCCGCAACTGCTGGACGCGCAAACTTCACCATGATTTTTGATTCCTACGCAGAGGTTCCTTCCTCCGTGTCGCAGGAAATCATTGCAGAGCGCAACGGCCAGTAACAGTTGCACTGGCCAGCCTTGACGACGCCGCTGTCTGTGGCTTAGTGCAAAAGCCTGCGGAGCCACACTCTGCTCATCCCCCACCTCGGGTGGGGGATTTTTTGCACTCATGGCTCAGTCGGGAAAGCCAGCACTTTCAGCAAAGCAGTCAGTTTTTGTATAGGGATAATCGCCGCCGAGCACCGTTGATATGTACCTCATTGAGATGTTCTTGCTGAGCTTGTAAAAGGTTCAAGCCAGCTGTAATGCTCGAGGTAGTTCTCAGCACCCTTGATGTGCGTGACGTGTTCGATGTACCTGATCCACCTGATGCGCTTGCGAAGCTCATGAGACAGTGTGAGGCCCACAACCGGCACACCACTCACTCCGATCTCCATCAAGACACTGTTCGGTCTGGCGAGCTCTCTGAAAGGCAGGTTTTGGGAGGGCGGGGGCATCTCGGCCCCCTGGGGACATCTCGGCCCCCTGAGGACATCTTGGTCCCCCTGGTCTGACCCCTTTTACCCCTGTCTCTTAGAGATAACTAAGAAATCTGTCCGTTTCCTGGAGAAAATCTGTCAAAAGGCTTGCCGAGTTGGAGAAAAGCATTTACGATAACTTCGCATTGGTAGTTAAGACTTCCCATCTTTCCAGGAGGATTGTATGTCCCGAGTTTCCCATGTAGTGTCCTCCGCTGTTGCGGCTGGTGTTATCGCAATTAGCGGCTTGGGTGTTCCCCAGGCGCTCGCAGCTGTTCCTGTTAATCCTGCTGTGCTTGGAGATCAGTGCTTTGTTGAGGGGCAAGCTGGTCAGCAGCTCACCATCACCGAGTCTGAGTTCCAGGTTGAGGGCACCAACACGGTTCGCAACGATAGCGATGAGGATTTGCCTCTTACTCAGACCATTCGTGAGGGCAGCAACAAGAGCTGGAATGTTGGCGGTTCCGTAAACTTTGATCTGCTTGAGCTGTTCAATGTGACCTTCAGCTCCTCCTACTCAAGCACCCAGACATGGGAGGTAGGACAGACCCTCGGGCCATACCCCGTTCACCCAGGCAAGACTGGTGTTCTTGAATATGGCTTCCTGAACCAGCGCTTCGAGGGTAAGAACCTTGTGTGCAGTGGTGGTCAGTGGGCTGATACCGGACGTGACTTCTACGGAATGATTCCCAAGGAGCGTCACATCAAGGTGTCCATGCGCGATAACGACTAGCCTTTCACGCAGTGAACGCGCTACTCACCGTTCGCTCACCACAACGAAGTAGCGCGCACGCTTCACGCAGTAATGCCTAGTAGTGAGTACTACACAAAATGGCACGTATCTCAATTACTACGGCACGCATTACATCTACAGCTTAAGAAAACTGGGGTTGAACCTATGACCATCCGCAAGATGATGAGGCGAGTAGGCGCCGTCACGCTGTCTGTCGCTTTCGCCTTTGCAGGAGTTGGAGTGGCGAACGCCGGTCCGGCCAGCTATTCGCCGGATCAGTTTGAGCACCGTTCTGATTTCATCAATGATGAGCCATGCACGCCAACGGAAGAGGCAGATCTTAACTATCACCCGTGGGAGCAGCACATCACGGATGAGTGGGATCGCTATAACGGCACGGCATCATTTACAAATACCTCTGATCGCCCTATTAAGTTCTCCTTGGAAGTGACAGAGGGCGTCAATGAGTCCGTGCAGGCTATGTCCTCAGGAAATATGTGGGCACCCTTCTTTAACGGTCTCAAGAACAAGTACGGCATCCAGAAGGTGTCGGAGTGGGCGAAAGGTGACCTGCTGGGGCCTGTGGTTGTTCAGCCCGGTGAGACCGTTCGCGCTGACTACGGCGTTCACATGATGAGCTTCATCGGTCGTGTGCGCACCTGCGATAGGCAAACAGCACTCTGGCGCACTGAGCACTACTTCGGGGAGTACAAGGGCCAAGGTCCGCAGACCAGGTTTGTGGTGTGGCACCGCGCTACCGCTGAGGGTGATTACAGCAGCAACTACCAGAGGGTTGAGTCCCAAGAAGGCAGCTATGTGCCTCCAAGTGCTCCAACCATTGATGGAGAAGTCTAAATGAGCGCTGTCCAGAAAATAACAGGAATTGCTCTGGCCGCAGCTCTGGCTGTCGGTATCGTGCAAGCTCCCGCTAACGCGGACGTCGTCTTGGGAGAGACAAATTCCGAGTGGACGCCCGTTGCTAAGCTTCCGGAGCTGGAAACTGGTCCGCAGCCTGGCAGTGTGTGCGAAACCCGCGGGGAAGTGCGGGAGTATGTGGAACTGGTGGGCTCCCACTTTGATGTTGAGGGCACCGTCTCCACGATGAATGATCTTCCCGATGCCGACGTCCCTCTTCAGCAGACGTTGAAAGAGGAGAAGCGGCGTCGCTGGGAGTGGTCCGCAGCTATTAGCGTGAAGCTGACGGAGGAGATCACGCGGAAGTACGGATGGGAGTACAACCGTGAGATGTTTTGGGCGCTGGGTCAGAACATTGGCCCTTACCCGCTGCACCCCGGTGAGCGTGGGACGATGGCGTGGGGCTTCATCATGGATGATTACACCAGCCAGCGCGTGCGTTGCGGGGCTTCTATGACCTGGGAGCCTATCGGACGTCTGGAAAGCGGATCGGCACCTCGTGAGCGTCACGTTGAGGTGAAGATCGAAAACATGAATGAGCAGTAGATTCAGAGCTTAAACCTGCTGGGTGGAGCCTCCGTGGGGAGTCTCTGGGGCATGTGTACGGGGTTCCAGCGCGAAGCTTCCGCCCAGCAGGTTTTCTGTTTCCTGCACTGCGCACGCTTGTATAGTGATGGGCGTGGATGAACACGAACCGGATACTGAACCGGAAGATCGAGGGCGCTTTTCACGCTGGGTTCTTCCCGATGGTGTAGAACCAGATCCTCGTTTCACCTTGGCTAATGAACGCACCTTTTTGGCGTGGGTACGTACTTCTTTGGCTTTTCTTGCCGGTGGTGTCGCCATTGAGGCTTTCCCCCTATCCACCACCAGCCCTCGCCTGCGCCTCTGGCTTGCTGTGACCACAATTTCCTGTGGGCTTCTCATTGCTTGTGGTGCTGCTGTGCGCTGGTGGCGCGTGGAAATGGCTATGCGACGCCACCGTCCCCTCCCCGTCCCAGGGATCATCCCGCTACTCTCGCTGGTTGCTGCTGTCGCTGCGCTCAGTGCCATTCTGCTCCTTTTCTAGCAGGTCACACAGATGCCTTCGATAAGCACAATTCCTAGTCACGAAGATCCAGGGCTCCAGCCAGAGCGCACATATCTGGCCTGGCAACGCACTATTTTGGCCTCGAGTGTGTGTTCCTTGGTCATCATTAAGTTCGTATCCACCTTCGGGCTTGCGGTGTATCTTGTGGCCGCCATTCTGTTGAGTAGTTTTCTTGTTATCTCATTTACTCAACGACGTCGCTATGTTCATGCAGTAGAGCATTTCAAGGCGGGCCGTGTTCTCCCGTCTCCACTCTCTGTGATTGTGCTGACAGGAACGTTGATGGTGTTCGGCACTGCTGAACTTGTGATGATTTTCGTTTTTCACACCTGATAGAGGAGAGCCTTTAGTGAGAGTAAGAAGGTGAAAGATAGTTAAAGCTATGCTAACCTAATAGTAATTAGGGAAGTGTACCCTAACCTTCTAGACCTGAAAGGGTGGACAATGAAAGCCATGCGTCGTCTCACAGCAGCAGTCAGTGCTGCCTTGGTTGCCTGTTCTCTGGGAGCTCCGTTGGCTGGAGCTGCCGAAAGAATCTCTGTGTCCCTGGACAAGAACACTGTTCGCTGGGGTGAGAGTGTCAATGTTTCCATGAAAGGGCTTGACGCTAAAAAGGGCTACTATCTCCTCTTTTGCGAGAATGGTCCCGATGGTTTTCCCATTTGCGTGAAGAATGCAAAGAATCCCAAAGCACACCTCCGGTTGAACAATAACGTCACGGATTCAGGCGCTTTTCGTATCAAGGACAACGGGACTGCCCATGCACAGCTACAGATCACCTCGCGCGACACCACTATGACCGGCCCTTATCCGAACCCCTTGCGCATCACCTGTGCTCTCGGCTGTAGGGTGGCAGTAACTTATGATCACCCCACATCCGCTCAGTCAGGCTCCTCAGTAGTTCCAAAAGTGCTGGCACAAGCAGCAATTACGGTGAAGTAGCTGCTCTGACACAGATCAAGGCCCTCAACTAGTGACCTCTCCTCCAAGGTGTCAATCTTCAGATTTCAGCAGTGAGGATTCACGGATTACCAAGGTGGTGGGCACCGAGAAGCTGTCGGGGGTATCCCCCGAGCGAATGGCTTTAATGGCGTTGAGAATTGGTGTGGTCAGCTCCGAAGAGTTCTGTGTGACAGAGGTGAGCGGAGGGTTGAGATAGGCGGCCGTGGATAGGTTGTCGAATCCGGCCAGGGCGTAGTCTTTCCCAGCTATAAGTCCCTTTTCGCACAGGGCATGGGCAATGCCGATGGCGAGGTCGTCGTTGGCGGCAAAAATAGCGCGAGGCGGGTGAGCAAGGATTTCCTGGGCGACGTCGTAGCCGTCTTTCGCGGACCACCCGGCAGCGCTAATCCAACGAGGCACAACGCCGTGGCTGTGGCACACTTCCTGGAAGGTGGCCAGGCGTTCCATACTGTCTTGAGCTTGGAGGGGGCCTGCCACGTGAAGGAAACCAATGCCGTCGCACTGCTCAATCAGGTGCTCTGTCACTTGGGTGGTGCCGGGAATCTGGTTGTGGGAAATAGTGACAAAGTTGGGAATCCTGTGCCCACCGCTCATCACCAACACACCAGATTGTCCCTGGAGCTCGCGGGTAAGGAGGGGGAGAACGTCCGCTCGTTGGAGCAACACTATCAGCGCAAGCGTGCGCTGCCGTTTCAAGTAGTTGATAGCAGCAATAATGCCGTCAGAGTCATCCTCAGGGGCAGAGGCGGATACCAGGAACATCCCATCCGAGCGCAGTTTCTGCTCAATGGCAATATATGTGGAGCGAATGCCGTGATAAATATGCCCAATTGTTAAAAGCCCCACAGTGTTGGTTCCCCCGGAAGCCAGATGCTGCGCAGAAATGTTGGGCTGATAATTGAGCTCTACAATAGCCTGCTCCACGCGCTGCCTGGTTTTTTCCGATACCGAGGAGCTACGGTGAATAACTCGTGAGACGGTCTGAGCAGACACACCGGCGGCGCGAGCCACGTCCATCATAACTACTTGCTTGGGCACGTCAGAAGTGTAGCAATGAGTGGTCATGGAGGTTATTCACCGAGCTTTCTAGTAGAGAAACGGGCGAAGGCGAGGAGACCGTGTTCTCGCCCTCAATCTGGTCTCGCCACGGCCCTCGCCCTCAATCCTGGATTATTCGGGAACTATCACACCTTTCTTCAGAATGATGTTTCCGTACAGCGCAGTTTCGCCCGTGATCACCACTACTTTGGCGGCGTCTCGCACGTGGTCATAGAACTCGAAGCGCTCAAAGAAGTGTGTTGTTGCTTCTTTGTCGTGCTTTCCAAGAATGTCCTCGTACACTTTCCACACTGGCGGCTCGTCATCACCGGGGACTGTGGCCATTAAAGCCACCTGCCACTCGTTGTAGTGATCCACTGGCATGAGTTTGCAGATGGAATCCAGTAGCTCAGGGATTCCCAAACCGTCAGCACGGATTACGTTCTGGCACAAGGATTCGCCGGGGAAGTTGGCGTCTCCCAGGACAATTTCGTCGCCGTGTCCCATGCGCATGAGGGCAGAAACTAGTTCCGGGGAGAGGTTGGCTGGGATATTACGAAGCATGAGAAGCCTCCTTGTCAGGGTTGTCAGTGTTATCGCTAGCGCCAAGAGTGTCAGCGTGAGAGTCAGGAGTCTGTGGCTTGAGGTCATGGAACCGCAGCGTAAACACGCCGTAGGCCAGCACCACCACGAAGCACACCAGCACCACCACGAAGGAGTGAGCAGCGCCCACCGTATCCACCAGGAATCCTTGGACTGGCGGAAGCAAAGCCCCGCCGACGATCGCCATTACCAGGCCTGCTGAACCGAACTTCGTGTCCTTGCCCAGCCCGTAGAGGGCTTGGCCATAGATGGTGGGGAAGAAGAGGGAGATACAGGCGGAGAGGGCCGCAATGCACACCAACCCAAACACCGACCCGCTGATGATTCCCACAAAGGTGAGCACACAGCCCAAGGACGCCATGACAATCAGGAGGTGGCGGGCGTCGAATTTGCCCATGAGGGCCGTCATCACAAATCGCGAAATCAAGAAGCAGATCAGGGATAGCTGCAGGTAGTAGCCAGCCTGAGCATTGGTGGCGCCCACTTCATCGGTGGCGTAGTGGATGATGTACGTCCAGATACAGGTCTGCGCACCGATGTTGAAGAACTGCGCCACCACGCCGAAGCTGTACCGGCGGTTCTTGAGAAGTCGGCCAAGACGTCCCTTGGTTTCGGTTTTTTCAACCCGAGCGTCAGCCTCTACCTTGGGGATTTTCACCAGGGCTATGGCAATGCACAGCACCAGGTACAGGCAGGCCAGCCCAATGAAGGGCAGCATGACGGCCTTAAGCTCCCCAGACACCATGTTCATCAGCTCTGCTTCGGGAAGTGCTGCACGTTCCTCGGCGGTGTGCTCATGAATGTTGGGCAGAATCAGCGTAGAGGCAATGAGTACGCCCAGGTTGGACCCGATGGGGTTGAAGGACTGCGCAAAGTTCAGGCGACGGGTAGAGGTATCCTCTGGCCCCAGGGCAATAACGAAGGGGTTTGCGGAGGTCTCCAGGATAGAGAGGCCTGCTGCCAGAGCAAACAGAGCCCCAATGAAGGCAGAGAAGGTCATGGCCAGACTGGCGGGGAAGAACATGAACGCCCCAAAGGATGCCAGGAACAGGCCAATACAGACTCCGCCCTTATAGCCCAGGCGGGAGTTAATGAAGGCGGCTGGAATGGCGAGGAGGAAGTATGCCCCGTAGTAGGCAAACTGCACCAGGGAGGACTGGAGGGCAGACATGGAAAAGACGGAGCCAAACACTTTCACAAGTGGTGCCGTCATATCCGTGGACATTCCCCAGGCGGCAAAGCAGCTCACCAAGAGAATAAAGGGGATGAGTGTTCCCTCGTAGATGTAGCGTTTTTTAGGTGTCATGGGTGATGGTCACTTTCGGGCCAAGGGGTTGGTTGAGGAGACGAGTGGACGTGGGGTGGAGCGTGTGGTTGAGGGTGCCCCACCCTGAACCCGTCACCTCAGGGGGTGAATGCTGTGATAGATGTTGCTGCGCTGTGCCCACTGCCTCAGTGCCTCGGGAGGTACTCCTAGGGTGACAAACTGCCCCAGCAGGTTACCGAGCGCCGTGGATTCCGGATCCCCACACTGTATGCTTTCTCCCAGCTCATTAGCGGTCTGCTGCATCAGATACTGGTTGCGAGTGCCACCGCCAGTAATGATGAGAGGGCCGTTATTGCCACTGAGTTTCCGGAGACTGCGAATGGCCTCTGCCTGGGTGAAGGCCAGGGAATCCAGGGCGTAGCTGAGAATCTCCTCTCGGCTTTCCAGCCGGATTCCCCTTTGCGACGCCGCTGCTGCAATGCGCTGTGGCATCTCACCGGGTTCGCTGAAGCGGGAATCACACACATCAATGAGTGCGTGAGGAATTAGCCGTGCCCTTCCGTCGGAGCTAAGTCCGGTGCTGTCATCCTTGCTGGCGTGTGTCTCGGGAAGAGCTCGCCAGGCAGCAGGAGTGACGGTGTGCGAGGGGTTCACGCTGAGCTCCTCGTAGGAGGGGTTACCCCAGGCGCGACGGCACTCCTGCTCAATCCACAATCCCGTGAGATTTAATTCCACGCGGGTGCGCCCGTGATTCTCCGCCTCATTGGTGATGTCCGCGCGATAGGCGGCGTCGTCAGTGAGAGGTTGGGATGTTGTTGTCCCCGCCACTGACCACGAACCACAGGAGATGAACATCACATCAGCAGGGTTTCCAAACTCAGGGGCCAAGCAGTAGAGGGAGCAAGCAGTGTCATGGGAGCCTGCCGCAATAACAGCAGCGCCAGAGGTGGAGCGCCCCAGAACGTGAAGTTCTGGTTGCAGCGCGGGAAGCCGCTGCGGATTAACACCGGCAGCTGCCAGCATCTGAGAAGACCAAGACGTGTGCGCAGCATTGACCAGCCCTGACGTTGAGGCCACTCCCAGGGAGGCCCAGGGCTGCACTGCGGCAGGGTGAGCGGTGAGATCTCGTGCCAGGAAATCCGCCAAGAACATGACGGTTCCTTCCTGCGGCGGGTCCACAGCTAGTCGATAGACGGAGTTGATGTCCTGGGGAAGTACCCCAGTGAGCTGGTACTGCTGAAACTCACTGAGCTTATCGGCCAGGAGAGCTCGTCCTTGAGCCCCTCGGGGATCGCGGTAACATACGGCCGAGCTCAGCGGCTGGTTAGTGGCATCTACCAGCAGGTAATCCACTCCCCACCCATCAACGGCAATGCTATCCACAGAGCCTGCGGCCTCTACCGCCTTATGGGCTGCTTCCCTGAGCTGCTCCACACCCCACTGCAACACCCCGCAGTCTTCGTGGGCGGTGTGGTGGTAGCGGTACACCTCAGTGCGGGTGAGCTCGCCCGTGTCAGGGTTCCACTCGCCCACAATTCCACGCAGGGAGGAGGAGCCCATGTCTATGGCCAAAGAGCGCACAGTCATTGGTCTTGTCCTCTAACTAATCAAACAGCGGACCATAGTTGCGGCAGGCGCGGTAGTCTGCTGCTTCCAGATCAGCCGTACCAAACAGGGACCAGTTGCGCGGACGGTAAATATCCTCCACCGGCACATTGTGCATATTGACCGGGATACGCAGCATGGATGCCAAGGTGATCAAATCAGCGCCGAAGTGGCCGTAACCAATGGCACCGTGGTTGGCACCCCAATGGTTCATCACCTCATACACAGAGGTGAAAGCACCCTCGCCCGTCAGGCGCGGAGCAAAGAACGTGGTGGGCCAGGCGGGATCGGTACGCTTTTCGATGATGTCGCGCGCCTCATCAGAGATCTCTACTGTCCAGCCCTCGGCAATTTGAAGCACCGGCCCCAGGCCGTCCACCAAGTTAATGCGGGACATCGTCACCGGCATTCCACCACGGGTGACAAAGTGGGTGGAGAATCCGCCGCCACGGAAGTAGGGCTTGTTGGAGGGATGGAAGGTGGTGGCCTTCAAGGCGGCCTCCATGTCTTCCTCTGTCACATTCCACCACTCCTTGAGTACAGGGTTCCCCTGCTCATCAGTCATGGCGCCGGTGGCGTCCATTGTGGTGGCGCCGGAGTTACGCAAATCCAAGAAACCGTTTTCGGCAGCTCCGGTGAGCTTTTCACCCGTCACTCGCTCCACAGCTTCCGGAGACCAGAAGGTGCGCACGTCAGAGAACATCTGAGAACGGTTAGTCAGAAGGTGGTTGAGCAGCATCGTGGCACCGTTGAGGGTGTCATTCTCTGTGGCAAAGGTGGTGGTTTCCCGTGGGCCGCGCCAATCAAAGGTGGTGTTCAACAGGGTTTCCATGAGGTCAGCATTGGGCTTGTAATCAGTCCACTGGCGCTGTCCTTGGAAGCCACCAACGATGGCGTTGTGTCCTGCTGCTTCCTCGGGGAAGCCCAACTCTGCCAGCTTCGGATTTCCGTGCAGAAGATCCTCGGCCACAATCACCATCTTGGTCACATAATCCCACTGCTCTTCGGTTTGCTCAGGGGTGAGGAAGTCCTCTTCGATATTGACAATGTCCTCGCCCTTCTGGAGTTTCTCTTCAACCCATGCGCGAGCCACCTGGTATTCCTTGGGATCATAGATACCCAGATTGATACGACGATCAATCTCAATCTGGTCAATGGATTCCACACCCAAGCCCAGATACTTGTGGAAGAAGCTGCGGTCCACCATTGACCCTGCAATGCCCATGCACTGTGAACCCATCTGCAGGTAGTTCTTGCCCTTGAGCTCTCCGATGGCCACAGCGGCGCGGGCGAAGCGGAGGATTTGTTCTTGGATTTCCTCGGGGATGGTGTCATCCTCGGCATCCTGCACGTGGTGGCCGTACATTCCGAAGGCCGGAACCCCAAACTGTGCATAGGCGGCCATAGCTGCGGCCAAGGTGACGGCGCCCGGGCGTTCGGTGCCGTTGATACCCCAGACAGCGTGCTGAATCTTGGGGTCCAGATCCAGAACCTCGGTGATGTAATCCCAGCAGGGGGTGACAGAGAGTTCAGCGCAGACGTTGTATCCGGCAAATTTATCGGCAGCGGCTGCGGATTCCCCGGCACGCCCAATAGTGTCATCCGCAATTACGCACTCCACGGCTTCACCATCGCTGTAGTGCAGGGTGCTGCTGATGAGGTCTGCGGCAGCTGCGGCCATAGACATGGTTTTGTCTTCGAGGGATTCACGAACCCCGCGACGACGCCCGTCGATGATGGGGCGGATAGCAATAACTGGATGGGATGGCATGGCAACCTCCTGATGGGTGGATTCTGTTTTCCAAAAACTCACAGCTGGGGCTTCAAGGTGTTGGAGCGGAGCTCACAAGGTGAGAGCCCTTGAGTGAAGCCTGATTGTGAGCGCTAACAACATCATAAAGCCGACACGTTGCTAAGGTAAGTGCTATCTATAGGAAGTGATTAAAGTCACTAAAACCGCAGTAAATGCTGGTTTATATGCACGTTCTCAGTTAAAAGTGCGCTCCGCTAAGAATTTCCCTCACATCTCTGGAAGAGTCTGTAATGAGAGCGTTATCATCAAGGTGACATGAGGTCATCATAGAGGTAACCACGCGAGGAAAGGACAACTCATGCTGCTGTCAGAAGAGCGGGCACTGATTGCGGATTATTGCCACCGCCTAGAGCCAGACGGTCTAGTGGTAGGAACAGCCGGGAACGTCTCAATCAGGGTGGGGGATCGGGTGGCTGTCACACCCACTGGTGTGTCATATCGCACCATGACTGCCAAGGACATTTGCGTTATTGATTATGAAACAGGGGAGCTCGTCGAGGGGGCCTACAAACCCACCAGTGAGTACCGTCTGCACCTGCAGGTGCTGCACAACACCGGGTTGGGTTCTGTGGTTCACACCCACTCCACCTATGCCACAGCTGTGGCAAGCCTTGAGGGTGTCACCTCCCTTCCCGACGTCCATTACGTCACCGCTATGTTCGGTGGCGCACTACCTATCACGCAATATGCCTGCTATGGGTCTCAGTTGCTGGCAGACCGCGTGGAACAAGCCCTCTCTAATAGAACAGGCTGCCTCTTGGGGAATCATGGAGCAGTAGCTGCTGGGAAAGATCTGGATCAGGCATATACCAAGGCGCAGACTATCGAGTGGTTGGCGAAGGTGTGGATACTAGCCCGCTCAGCTGGTACCCCTCGGATTCTGACTCCGGAACAGATGGAAGAAGCCTCTGCGTCTATTGCTACCTATGGCCAGCCCATCAAGGTTGAAGAGTAGGCAGACAACCAGCAGGATTGCTATGCTAACAGGGCGCGTTATCTGGGATCAGACCGGAAGTTTTGTAAATAACACGTTATGATTCTAGGATTGTGAAAACGGCATCTCTGCGTTATAGGTTGTGCTATGCCCACATTCGCTGGGAGGGGTTCACTGAGAGTCCTCCAGGTAGAGGGACACTGCACAGTGACGGTGAACTGATAGAGCAGCGAACTGGAGTAGAGTGCCGGGGACGATGAACAAAAACTGGCTGCGAGAGTCGCGGCCATGACGAAGTCCAGGAGGACATACAGTGGCAAAGGCCAAGTTTGAACGTACGAAGCCGCACGTAAACATCGGTACCATCGGTCACGTCGATCACGGCAAGACCACCTTGACTGCGGCTATCACCAAGGTGCTGGCTGACAAGTATCCGGATGAGAACACAGCTTTCGCGTTCGACAACATCGACAAGGCTCCGGAAGAGCGCGAGCGTGGTATTACCATCAACATTGCTCACGTTGAGTACAACACCCCGAAGCGCCACTATGCACACGTCGATGCTCCGGGTCACGCTGACTACATCAAGAACATGATTACGGGTGCTGCTCAGATGGACGGCGCTATCCTCGTGGTTGCTGCCACCGATGGCCCCATGCCGCAGACCCGTGAGCACGTGCTTCTGGCTCGCCAGGTTGGTGTTCCCTACATCCTCGTTGCTCTGAACAAGTGCGACATGGTTGACGATGAGGAAATCATCGAGCTCGTGGAGATGGAAGTTCGTGAACTTCTGGCCGAGCAGGACTACGACGAGGATGCTCCTATCATTCACGTCTCCGCTCTGAAGGCTCTGGAGGGTGACCCCGAGTGGACCAAGTCCATCGTTGAGTTGATGGATGCTGTTGATGAGTCCATTCCTGACCCGATCCGCGACGTTGACCACCCATTCCTCATGCCCATCGAGGATATCTTCACCATCACCGGCCGTGGCACCGTGGTGACTGGCCGTGTTGAGCGTGGTCGTCTGCAGCTCAACTCTCCTGTGGACATTATTGGTATCCGTGAGAAGGCTACCTCCTCTGTGGTTACCGGTATTGAGATGTTCCGTAAGCAGATGGATTACACCGAGGCTGGCGACAACTGCGGTCTGTTGCTGCGCGGTATTGACCGCGACGGTGTTGAGCGTGGCCAGGTTGTTATTGAGCCCGGCGCTTACACTCCTCACACCGAGTTCGAGGGTTCCGTCTACGTCC
This sequence comes from Actinomycetes bacterium, assembly GCA_023432405.1. Classification (GTDB taxonomy): domain Bacteria; phylum Actinomycetota; class Actinomycetes; order Mycobacteriales; family Mycobacteriaceae; genus Corynebacterium. The sequence continues at coordinate 14,839 of JAEYUQ010000017.1, forward strand.
TGTCCAAGGACGAGGGCGGCCGTCACACCCCGTTCTTCAACAACTACCGTCCTCAGTTCTACTTCCGTACCACTGACGTGACCGGCGTCATTGAGCTTCCGGAAGGCACCGAGATGGTTATGCCTGGTGACAACGTGGACATCAAGGTCCAGCTCATTCAGCCTGTTGCCATGGATGAGGGTCTGCGCTTCGCTATCCGCGAAGGCTCCCGCACCGTGGGCGCTGGCCGCGTGACCAAGATCATCAAGTAAGAGTTCGTCCAAGAATTCTGCTTTAGGTAAAGGCTCTGGTTTGAATCTCACTTCGGTGGGGTCAAATCAGAGCCTTTTGCTGTGCCCAGGTTCGGTGAATCGCATCCACAGGAAACAGATGTTCTTATGGTTATGCCAGGCCTTACTTCAAAGTCTCCAGCATCCCGCTGTTAGGATACCCATAATAGCTGGTCAATCGGCTGAATCAGCCTAGTAAGGACACCGTTATGGCTTCTACCACCGCAACTCACGCGACGTCGTCAAGGGTAAAAGAGCTCACTGTGAGGGGTGTCATCATCGGTGGCATTATTACCCTCATTTTCACAGCAGCCAATGTGTACCTAGGGCTGAAAGTGGGTCTTACCTTTGCCACCAGTATTCCCGCAGCCGTGATTTCTATGGCACTGTTGCGGAAGTTTGCCAATCACTCTGTGGTGGAAAACAACATTGTTCAAACCATTGCCTCCGCAGCAGGCACACTCTCTGCCATTATCTTTGTGCTCCCCGGTTTGGTCATGCTGGGGTGGTGGACAGGTTTTGATTACTGGACCACAGCCGCGGTGTGCGCAGTGGGCGGGCTTCTAGGTGTGACGTACTCTATCCCTTTGCGCAGGGCTTTGGTCACCCACTCTGACCTTCCCTACCCGGAGGGTGTTGCTGCGGCGGAAGTCCTCAAAGTGGGCGATACCCACGGCTCAGCCGAGGAGAACCGGCAGGGACTCCACGTTATCATCATGGGCTCGGTGCTCTCTGCTCTTTACGCCCTCCTGGCAGCTATGAAAGTGGCTGCGGGCCAGCTTTCTGCGGTGTTTAAGGTGGGGTCCGGCGCCACCATGCTGGGCGGCTCTCTTTCTCTGGCACTTATCGGTGTGGGGCACCTGGTGGGAATCGGCGTGGGTATAGCAATGGTGGTGGGTCTTATCATCTCCTATCTGGTCCTTCTTCCCATCTTCACTTCCGGGGCTTCAGGAGATCTCAGTGAGGTGGTGAGCACCACCTTTGCCCAGGACGTTCGCTTTGTGGGAGCTGGCGCTATGGCGGTGGCAGCACTGTGGACTCTCCTGAAAATCATGGGGCCCATTGTGAAGGGGATGAGAGATTCTCTCCGCTCCTCGCGGGCTCGGCGCGACGGCAGTACAGTCCCGCTCACCGAACGTGACCTCCCCTTTTCCGTGGTCATCGGTGTGACTGTGGCATCCATGATTCCTATCGGATTGTTGCTGTGGAATTTCCTTCACGCTTCCCCCATTAGTCACCATTCGGGTGTTCTCATTGCTATTTCCGTACTTTTTGTCCTGGTTCTGGGGCTCCTTATTGCCTCTATCTGTGGCTATATGGCAGGGCTTATCGGCGCTTCTAACAGTCCCATCTCTGGTGTGGGAATCATTGTGGTTCTGGTCGCCGCGCTCATCATCAAGGTGATTGTGGGCAGCGAGAACGCCGACCCCGTGGCTCTCACCGCCTACACGCTTTTCACCGCTGCCATTGTGTTTGGTATTGCCACCATTTCCAATGACAACCTCCAGGACCTCAAAACCGGCCAACTTGTTGGCGCGACACCCTGGAAACAGCAGGTAGCCCTCATTATTGGTGTTCTTTTTGGTGCAGCCATTATTCCCCCAGTTCTCCAACTTATGCTCACCGGCTTCGGCTTCGTGGGAATGCCGGACGCGGGCCCTGATGCATTGGCAGCTCCCCAGGCCACCTTGATGACGAGCGTGGCTGACGGTATCTTCGGTAACTCCCTCAACTGGAACCTCATCGGCCTTGGAGCGCTCATTGGGGTGGGAACCATCCTGGTGGACGAGCTCCTTCAGCGTCTTTCCCCAGGCAAGTCCCTGCCTCCTCTCGCCGTGGGCATGGGAATGTATCTTCCCGTCTCCACCACACTGATGGTGCCTTTAGGGGCACTCATTGGCATGGTCTATAACCACTATGCAGACCGCCGCGCAGAAAACTCCGCAGCCCTCAAACGGCTAGGCGTTCTCCTGGCTACCGGCCTTATTGTGGGCGAAAGCCTTTTTGGTGTTCTCAACGCAGGAATTATTGCCAGCGCCGGTGCTGACGCCCTTGCCCTTGTGGGAGATTCCTTTGCGACGCCCGCGAACATCCTGGGAGCACTTATCTTCTGCGGATTCCTGGCGGGCGGATACCGTTGGGTGCTCACCACAGGGCAGGACAAGCCGGAAAAGTAGAAGCACGGGCAACAACAGGTGATGAAGTAGGAGAAAAGGGCTCTATAGAATATCAGGGTTTGTGTTTCTCATGGACAGTGCCCTTCAAGGACATGGTTTGGCTGTAGGCTTCTACCATGACTCAAACAACTTCATCCGCAGAAAAGGTACTCGAGAAACTCACAGAACAGCTTGGCGAAGGCTCCCTGGTGACAGACAGGGACGTCGTCAAGGAATACTCTGCTGACCAGGCAGATACCGCAACGGTGGGAACTGCCTTGGCACTGGTGAAAGCCCACTCCGTTGAAGAGGTACAAGCCACCATGCGGATTGCTCATGAGTATGAGATTCCCGTGGTGGTGCAGGGGGCCCGCACGGGAATTGCCGGAGGTGCCAACGCTCTTGACGGCTGTATTCTGCTGAACCTCATGGAGCTCAATCAGCTGGTGGATGTGAGCACTGAGAACTTCACAGCCACCGTTCAGGCAGGAATGATTAATCAGGATTTCAAAGATGCTCTTGTGGACTACGGCATGAGCTATCCTCCCGATCCGGGTTCCGTGGCCACCTCTACAATCGGCGGCAACATTGCTACCAACGCCGGGGGAATGTGCTGCGTGAAGTACGGGGTAACCAGTGACTATGTGCGAGAACTGAGGGTGGTACTGGCAGATGGAACTTTGAGTACTGTGGGGCACAAGACTGTTAAAGGTGTGGCCGGATACCAGTTTGAGCAACTCTTCTGCGGCTCGGAAGGCACTCTGGGCGTGATTGTGGAAGCAACCCTCAAAACCGTTCCACTTCTGAGCACACCCCTGACCATGGTGGCCCAATTCCCCTCAGTGGTAGACGCCGCTGGGGCGGTGTCAGAAATTATGGCAACAGCACAGATTCCCTCCATGCTGGAGTTGCTTGATATACCAACCACCGAAATGTTGGCAGAGCTGGCGCGCGCCGAAAATATGGAGGTGCCAGGGCTGGATGAGGTGGAGGGTTCCATGCTCATTGTTCAGTCAGATACCTCTCAAGCTGCCACTGATCTTGAGGATTATGAGCGGATAGCCCAAGCCCACAACGCCACCTCGGTGAGGCGCGCAGAGACTGCGGAGGAGGGGGACAAACTTGTGGAGGCCCGGCGCATGGTGTACCCCGCGTATGTTCACTACTGCGAGACACACAACATGAGTAACGTGCTGGAGGACGTGTGCATCCCCCGCTCTGAGCTACCGGGATATGTGGCTGATCTGCAAGAGCTGAAGGATCGCCTGGGAATGACCATTGCGATGGTGGCTCACGCTGGGGATGGCAACACTCACCCGGCAGTCTTCTATCCCACCGAGGATTCTTCTGTTCTGGAGCGTGTGGATGAAGCTGTTAATGAGATTATCGCCCTGGGGCTTAAGCATGGGGGCACAATCTCAGGAGAACACGGAATCGGTGAGCTGAAAGCACCATTTATGCCACAGGAATTGGACGAGAGTTCTCAGCGAATTCACGTGGCTGTCAAAGACGCCCTCGATCCTCTCAACATTCTCAACCCTGGACGAATGCTCTCTGCACTCGGGCGCTAGGGGGGGCGCTTGAGGTGGGGGTGCGCA
>JAEYUQ010000002.1 GCA_023432405.1 Actinomycetes bacterium
ACCACCACAAAGCTGACCGCATGATCACCACCAACAACCACCCCAGAGACGAACCCAAACTCAAACCCTAACCCCCAAACCAACAACAGAACCGAAAGGAAGATACACCACGTCCCAGGACTTGACCCATGGAGGGAATGAGGCGTCTCGGAGATACCCCTTAGAAAAAATAATTCACACCACGCACATCCACACCGGAAGATCCACATAAGATCGGAATCATCCGATGTAGACGACGGGACCTGTGAACGTAGCCTAAGACACCCTAACGACAATCCACCTTAGGAAGGATACGAGACTTCGGCTGTGACGGGGCCAGCAACTGTCAGCGGAAGAACCTTCAAAGCGGCAGCACGCGCGGCGTCTAGGATGTCATCGGCAATGTGTTCAGTGGTCAGCGCCACAATGGTGGGACCAGCTCCCGACAGATAAGCAGCATATCCACGGCGTCGCAAGCGATTAATCCACTCCGCAGTCAGCGGAAGCACCTGAGCCCGATACGGCTGGTGAAGGCGATCTCGCGTGGCTTCCATAAGCAGGGAGGGATCATCGCGCAAAGCAATCGTCATCAAAGAGGTGCGGGACACATTAAAACGGGCATCTACATGCGGGATTGCATCTGGCAAGACTTTTCGCACCTCTTTGGTGGAGGCATGGAAAGCAGGAACTAAAGCCAGGGCTTTAATATCCGGGTGTACCGGCATAGGTACGGCTTTGAACCGGGTTTGCTCGTAATCTTCAGTCCAGCCCACAATGGCTCCGCCCAACACCGATGCGGCGGCGTTATCGGGGTGGCCTTCAAAGACTGATGACAGGTGGATGACAGCGGCGTCGTCAAGGGGAAAACCAGCCAAAGCATTACCTGCTACCACACCGGCTACTGCCGCAGCCGCTGAAGAGCCCAGGCCTCGGGATTGAGGAATGCGGTTGTGGCAGGTTAAGCGCAAACCAGGAGCAGAGGCTCCGGACTCTGCCAAGGCAGTGCGAACAGCACGCACTACAAGGTGACGGTCATCGGTGGGAAGATCATTCTCGCCCTCACCGTGAATGATGACATCTAGACCAGACTCTATAACCTCCACATCTACGTCGTCGTAGAGGGAAAGCGCTAAACCCAAGGTGTCAAAGCCTGGCCCCAGATTGGCTGAAGAGGCCGGGACTGTGACATGAACTCGGGTTCCCACCGGGATTGTGCTGGCCATCTCTACTCCCCCAGGCTCTCCAGGTAGAGCACGCTGGTGACTTCCTGGACACTATCGTCTCGGTTGAGCTCTTCTACTGTGGCTCGCAAATCATGCTCCAGGGCAGAGTGAGTTACCACAATAAGGCGAGCGTGATCCCCCTGCTCCACCTGGCGGACAGTTCGAATAGAAATACCGTGGCGGGCAAAAATAGCTGTGATCTCAGAGAGAACACCTACGCGGTCTTTCACCCGCATATCAATGTGGTAGCGCGTAGATACTGAGTCGAATGGTGCTACTGGAAGGTTGGCATAGGTGGATTCCCCGGGGGCACGCCCTCCGTGCACTTTATTGCGAGAAGCACCCACCAAATCGCCCAGGACAGCGGAGGCCGTGGGGCTACCTCCAGCACCATTGCCGTAAAACATCAATTTTCCAGCAGCCTCGCAGTCCACAAAAATGGCGTTAAAGGATTTATTCACGCTGGCTAGGGGGTGGCTGCGATCCAGCAAGGTGGGATGAACGCGAGCTGCTACCTTGTCGACGCCGTCCTCATCGGTGATCTTTTCACAAATAGCTAAGAGCTTGATCACCTGATTGGCCGCTTGGGCTGCCTTAATATCCGAGGGGGTGACCTTGGTGATGCCCTCGCGATAGACGTCGTCGGCAGTAACTCGGGTATGGAAGGCCAAAGACGCCAAGATTGCTGCCTTGGAGGCTGCGTCATAACCCTCAACATCGGCTGTGGGATCAGCTTCTGCGTAGCCTAACTCTGTTGCTTCAGCGAGGGCCTGGTGGTAATCCGCACCAGTGGAGTCCATAGCGTCCAAAATGTAGTTGGTGGTGCCATTGACAATGCCTGCCACCCAGTTGACTTGATCTCCGGCAAGAGACCTCCGAAGCGGCCCCACCACGGGAATAGCGCCTGCCACAGCCGCTTCAAACCACAAATCCACGTTATTGGCGTCAGCAGCAGCAGCCAGCTCATCGGCATGAGCTGCCACCAGTGCTTTATTGGCTGTCACCACTGACTTACCGGAGTTGAGAGCTTGAAGAACGAGCACGCGCGGATACTCAATGCCGCCGATAACTTCCACCACCACGTCAACGTCCTCGCGCGCAATGAGAGAGGGGGCGTCGTCAGTGAGAAGCTCAGAAGGCACATCATCGCGGTGCTTATCAACATTGCCCACGGCGATGCCTCGCACCACAAGAGGGCCGCCTACACGCTGTTTTAACTCCTCGCCATTTTCTTGGAGATAGCGGAAGACCTGACTGCCCACTGTGCCGAAGCCTAAGATAGCCACACCTACTGGCTGTCCAAGCCCCTTACCGGGATTAAAGCTGGGAGTCCTTGCGTCCGTCATAGATCAACCGCCTTCGTGTTCCAGGTTTTTGTTGTTTCTAGTTCTGGGACTAGTTCCGGGGTGTACTTACGTCCTTGTCCGGCACCAGGTCTCGAGAGTCATCTGAAACTATAGACCAAGTGGTTCATTTATGCGCATTTAAGCTGAACTCACGGGCTGTCGTTTCTGCGCGTGAGTCACTGTCTCATGAATCTATTACGCCTGAAGCCGCAGATAATCCTCCACCGTCGCACGACGCACCATGAGGCGAGCCTGCCCATCTTTGACCGATACCACCGCCGGACGATCCATCATGTTGTAACGAGAACTCATCGCATAGCAATAAGCCCCTGTTGCCCCTAAGGCTACGTAATCGCCTTCCTGAATGTCATCTGGAAGCTGCGCGTCATGGATAAGGATGTCTCCCGACTCACAGTGACTGCCCACCACACGGGTGGGGATGGAAACGCCTTGAGCCAATCGGTTCACCAGGCGAATGTCATACTCAGCCTCATACAACATGGGGCGAATGTTGTCGCTCATCCCGCCATCCACTGCAATGTAACGGCGGGTTTTATCGTCATCAATGGGAACGTCCTTAACGGTTCCCACGGAGTACACCGTCACCGTTGAGGGGCCAGCAATGGCTCGCCCGGGCTCCACTCTGAGATCAGGAAGCGGAACCCCCTGATCCTCAGCGTGATTTGCCACGCGACGTCGCAAATCTGCCGATACTCCTGCAACATTAAGAGGACGCTGATCAGCGGTATAGGCAATTCCGTATCCGCCTCCCAAATCCAAGATATTGACGTGATCGGCGCTAACAGGGAGGGTATCTAGAACGTGCTCATAGAGCCGTAGAATGCGCTCTGCTGCTAGGGAGAAACCATCGGCGTCAAACACCTGCGAACCTACATGGCAATGTAGGCCCACCAAATCCAGGTGCTCGGCTGACACTGCCTCTTCACACGCCTGATAGGCGTGACCTGCAGCCAGAGAAAAGCCAAACTTCTGATCCTCATGACTGGTAGCAATAAATTCATGAGTATGCGCGTCAACTCCGGGAGTAACCCGAACGAGTACTTTTTGAACCGCTCCGAGCTGTCCTGCCACTGCGTTGAGGTTGTGAAGCTCTTGGAAGGAATCCAGGACCACTAATCCCACGTGGTTGCTAACACAGGCCTCCAAAAACGCCTGATCTTTGTTGTTACCATGCGCTGTAATGCGTTGTGGTGGGAATCCAGAAGCCAGAGCTACCTGGAGTTCCCCGAGCGAGGCAACATCAAGGCTAAGTCCCTCTTCATTGACCCACTGGGCTATGCGGACTGTGAGAAAAGCTTTGGAGGCGTAGTGAACATTGCGCCCTCCATCGAAAGCCTCGGCCAACTCACGGCAGCGAGAACGAAAGTCCTCCTCATCAACAACGAAAAGTGGAGTGCCATAGTCTCGGGCTAGATCGCTCAGAGCCACACCGCCAATCTCAACTGAGCCGGTGTCTGTTCTGCGTGCGGTTCGCGGCCAGACTTGGGCTGGCAGAGCGTTAAAGGCTGCAAGCTTAGCGGAATCAGCGTGTAAAGCCTCAACAGTCTGAGAGGAGTGAGCCTCCGGTGAAGAAGAGTGAGTCATAGGAGCAACTACATCCTCTCTGGTGCCGTCACGCCCAAGAGATTGAGTGCATTTCGCATGGTTACGCGAGTAGCCTCAGCCAGAGCAAAGCGGGCTGTGTGCAGTGGCTGCACCTCTTCGCCAGCACCGGGAAGGATATGGCAAGAGTCATAGAACCTGTGGAATACTCCGGCCAGCTCCTCTGCATACCTTGCTACCCGATGCGGCTCTCTCAAATCAGCCGCCGTCTGAACTACCTCCGGGAATTGCCCCAGGGTGCGTATCAAATCTCCTTCTAGCACAGTGCTCAGCAAGCTGTAATCGGCATGATCCACCGTCACGCCAGCAACCTTAGCTTTTCGAGCCACGGAGCTTAGTCTCGCGTGAGCATACTGCACGTAGTACACAGGATTCTCATTCGATTGGGACTCCCACAGCCCCAAGTCAATATCCAAACTAGTATTCACGGAATTGCGCACCAGAGAATAGCGCGCTGCATCCACGCCAATAGCCTCTACCAAGTCATCCAAGGTAATGACTGTGCCATTGCGCTTGGACATCTTCACGGTTTGTCCATCCCGAACAAGGTTGACCAACTGGCCAATCAGGACCTCTACAGCCTGAGGGTCATATCCCAAGGCGGCAGCTGCAGCGCGCAAACGGGCTATATATCCGTGATGATCTGCTCCAAGCATATAAATTGCGAGGTTGAAACCGCGGTCAAACTTGTTGGCCACATAGGCAATATCCCCGGCAATATAGGCGGAATCCCCATCAGATTTAATCACCACGCGGTCTTTATCGTCCCCGTAATCAGTGGACTTCAGCCACCAGGCCCCATCCTTAAAGTACAGCTGGTGGGACTCTTTGAGCTTGGCGACGGCCGCGTCCACCTCGCCGCTATCAAACAGCGAGTTCTCATGGAAAAAGACATCGAAATCCGTACCGAACTCGTGGAGAGACTTCTTAATGTGGTCAAACATCATCTCAACACCAAGAGCCCGGAAGGATTCCTGAACCTCAGCATCAGTGCCATCGAGCACATTGGGGTTATTGTCCACGATGGTGTCAGCAATGTCGTGAATATAGGCTCCGTCATAACCGTCAGGTGGTGGCGGCAAGTGACGAGCGGCAGCTACGAGGGATTGTGAGAATCTATCAATTTGCTTGCCGTGATCGTTGAAGTAATACTCCCGCGTAACTGTTGCGCCCGTAGCACTAAGCACTCTCCCCAGGGCATCGCCAACTGCTGCCCATCTGGTACCACCCAAGTGAATAGGACCTGTGGGGTTAGCGGAGACAAACTCCAGGTTCACATTCATCCCTGAGTTCTTGTCACTGTGTCCCCACAAATCCCCAGCGGCAAGAACATCGGCCACTATCTTGCCTTGGGCATCGGCAGCAAGACGCAGATTCAAGAAACCAGGACCTGCCACTTCTGCACTGGATATAGCGGCGTCGTTCTGGAGACGTGCAGCAATCTCAGTAGCCAGATTCCGAGGCACCATGCCAACACGCTTCCCTAATTGCATAGCGATATTGGTGGCGTAATCACCATGCTCGGGATTTCGCGGCCGCTCTACCGTGGGAGTCTCTGGGACTAATCCCGAATCACCACCATGATCGGTAACAATATCAATAGTGATGTTGCGAATAAGCGCAGCAAGTTCAGCAGGATTCATGGTTGCCCATCTTAGCGACGCACTGTGAGCTAATTGCTATCCCACCCAACAATGCTGGTCTTAGGGCACCATCCAGCCCAAAATAGAGGTTGACTGCAAATAGACCAGCACACAGATAAATACCAAGAGACTCAGCGAGTACTTCGCCGCCCGTGCAGTGATAGCAGACTCTATTCCCTCTTGACGCACAGCCGCCGCGGCCAAGGCCACACTCTGCGGGGAGATCATCTTGCCCAAGACTGCACCGGCAGAGTTAGCTGCCACCAAGAGATGAGGAGCAGCATTGATGGTTTCTGCCGTGGTGGCCTGCATTTGCGCAAATAAGGCATTAGAGCTGGTAGCAGATCCTGTCACTGCTGTTCCCAACCAGCCCAAGATGGGAGCCAACAGCGGGAAGAAAGAGCCAGTAGCAGCCAGAAGAGCACCAATGGCAGCTGTTTGCCCAGAGAAGTTCATCACATAGGCCAGGCCCATGACGGCGGCAATGGTCACATAGGACATCTTCATGCGGTTAAGCCCCACGAAAAGCTCTGTGAAACCTGCTTTCAGCCCCAACGGATATGCCCCCTGAGAAGTGAAGGAGGTGTAGATAAATACGGTGACCACTCCACAGAAGAAGAGAACGGTACCGGGGTTAGAAAGCCAGTTGAAGTTGAAAACTGTGCTGGTGGATACTTCACCAGTGGCCGTGAGCAAATTCCCGTCCAAACCTGGCCACGGAATTTTCAGCGTAGGACTATTGAGGAAGTCATTGAGAGGCTTCACCAAGCTCGTGATGGCGAACACCACCACAATGAATACATAGGGGAAGAGAGCCAGGGTTGCTCGCTGGGCAGTGAGTGTCACCCCCGAATGCTCGTTGAGAGAAGCCTGCTCCTGTGGAGTTGTTGGACCCCACACACGCAGGAAAGCAATACCAACCACCAATGAGAGCAGACAAGCCACAACATCCGTGAGCTCGTAGGTGAAATAATTAGAGGCCAGGAATTGTCCGCCTCCGAAGCAGGTTCCCAAGACAAGAGCCATCGGCCAGCACTGCCGGACCCCTCGCCATCCATCGATAATGAAAAGCAAGACGAAAGGTACAACAAAGGCAAGGACGGAGACCTGACGTCCAGCCATGCTTGCCACCAGATCCGCTGGCTGATTAGAGAGTCCGGCGGACGTCGTCACGGGAATAGCCATAGCTCCAAAAGCGACGGGTGCAGCATTTGCAACGAAGGTCACCAACACTGCTTTCATCGGTTTCATGCCAATGGCAAGCAACATGGATGCCACGATGGCCACTGGAGCCCCAAAGCCGGCTAAGGCTTCAAGCAGACCACCAAAGGCAAAGCCAATGAGCATGGCCTGAACGCGCATATCTCCCCTACCAATTTTGGAAAAGATAATGCGCATATCTTCAAATCGTCCTGATTTCACGGTGAGGTCATAAATCCACACCGCCATCCAGATGATGAAAACAATGGGGAACAAGCCAAACGCAATACCTTGAGTGAGGGATAGCACTGCCAAATTTGCGGGCATGGAGTAGGCACACACCGCCAGGAAGAGCGCCACTAATGCTGCGCCAATGGCAGACCAATGTGCTTTCCATTTCAAAACCATCAGAAAGAGGAAGAAAGCTAGCAGAGGTAATACTCCAACAAGCGCAGTAAGAGCGAGATTGCCTGCTACCACATGGTCGTTAGGAGTGTAGGCTGCCGCCTGTGTGGCGGTGAGGGCTGAGAGATGAGTCATCGGCCACCATCCTGTCTACAGGTAGAGGTACACAACAGCGTATATATTGCCAAGACCGCTGGCACCTAAGCAATATCAGGCCCCTGGTGTTGACAAGCTTCTGCACTGAGCCCTCCTTAGCGCTGAAAGCGTTTTTCTCCCATCGTGGTCTTTCTATGAAACCGCCTCATCGCAGGAGAGCACCAGCCCAGCACCCAGCCGCACCATAGCCGCCAATCCGCAATTACCCCGGTGAGCACCACTGAATGCTGATTACAAAACGTTATTGTTTTTTAATTCGCGCTGGTCAAAGCCTACTTTTTTCAGAATTATCCGACTAGTTTCAGTAGACTGAAGACACATTGTTCAGGAGATACCTGCACAGGTTCGCCACAGTGCGCTGTGACCTGTCTGCGCACTTTCACCGAATCTGGGTGGGTGTCTTATCGCCAGTTTTCGGTTGGTCTTGCAACTGACAGGCCAAAGGAAAACCAGTCTGTATCAGGAGAACATGGTGCGAGTAGCTCTCTTTTCAACGTGTATCGCGGACAGTCTGTTTCCCGACTCGCTCAAGGCCACAATGATCCTACTCACCCGGCTAGGTCTGGATGTGGTGGTTCCCAAGGATCAGAGCTGCTGCGGGCAGATGCACGTCAACACGGGATACCAGGAGGAAGCATTACCCCTGGTCAAAAACTATGTTGATGTCTTTTCTGATCCTTCCATTGAATATGTTGTTTGCCCTTCGGGATCATGCACTGCTGCGGTGAGAGAACAGCACAGCATGGTCAGCCAGCGCTATGGAGATGCTCACCTTGAGCACGCCGTAGAACTCACCGCTCACAAAACTTACGAGCTGTCTGAATTCCTTGTCGACGTCCTTCATATCACTGATGTGGGCGCATTCTTCCCCCATCGCGTCACCTACCACACCTCCTGCCACTCGCGCCGGATGCTGAACCTGGGAGATAAGCCATTCTCATTGCTGCGAAGCGTAGAAGGCATTGATCTTGTTGATCTTCCTCTCGCAGAAGAGTGTTGTGGCTTCGGCGGGACGTTCTCCGTCAAAAACTCTGAAACCTCGGCGTCTATGGCTAATGAGAAGGTCCGCCATATCCGCGAAACCGAAGCCGAGTATGTGACGGCGGGGGATGTCTCCTGCCTGATGAATATTGCTGGAGTCATGGCACGGCAAAAAGCCGGTGTTCGTGCCCTCCACTTTGCTGAAATACTGGCATCCACGAAGGAGCAACCGTGGAGCCCTGAACACGCCGCTTATGCACGGGAGGCCATGCTATGACAACCACGCAATCCGCACCTCAGAGTGCCAGCGCTCAGACGAAACCCTCCAGCTCTCAGCCGGTATCCTTGCCTATTGCAAGTTTGTCTCCAGGCCATCTTCGAGGAACAGAAACCTTCCCTCAGGCGGCCCACCGTGAGCTCAACAACGCTACGCAACGGCGCAATCTGTTCCATGCCACGCACACCATTCGCGAAAAGCGGGCCCGTCATGTGGCGGAACTAGAGGATTGGGAAGAGCTCAGAGAAGCTGGATCAGACATCAAGAGGTACGTGGCTTCTCAGTTACCTGAGTTGCTGGAACAGTTTGAGGCTGCTGTGACTGCTCACGGCGGTCATGTTCACTGGGCGCGCGACGGAAAAGAAGCAGGGGACATTATTACCTCCCTTATTCAAGATGCCGGTGCAGACCATGTGGTCAAAATCAAATCTATGGCCAGCCAGGAAATTGAACTCAATGAGCAGCTTGAAAAGGCTGGTATCTCCGCCCAGGAAACGGATTTAGCTGAGCTCATTGTCCAGCTTGGGCACGATATGCCCTCACATATCCTGGTTCCTGCTATTCATCGCAACCGTGCTGAAATTCGCGATATTTTCGTGCGGGAAATGCCACATACTGATGAGTCTCTCTCTACTGAACCCGCTGAGCTCGCAGAGGCTTCTCGGCTCTTCCTGCGCAAACAGTTTATGGAGACCTCGGTGGCACTGTCTGGGGCAAACTTCGGCATTGCTGAAACTGGGACTGTCACCATTGTGGAGTCAGAGGGCAATGGGCGTATGTGCCTCACCTTGCCAGACACCCTCATCTCCTTAATGGGAATTGAAAAACTGCTCCCCACCTTCCAAGATCTCGAGGTCTTTCTTCAGCTGTTGCCCCGTTCTTCTACGGGTGAACGCATGAACCCCTACACATCTTTGTGGTCTGGCGTCACGGAAGGCGATGGTCCCAAGAATTTCCATATTGTTCTCCTGGACAACGGACGTACACGGGTTCTTTCTCATCCTCTGGGACGTGAAGCCTTGAAGTGCATTCGCTGTTCCGCGTGTCTTAACGTCTGTCCCGTCTACGAGCGAGCTGGGGGACACGCTTACGGTTCTATCTATCCCGGCCCCATCGGATCTATCCTTTCTCCTCAGCTTACGGGGATGGAGTCTGCCCATGACCCCAATGCTTCCCTACCCTTTGCCTCATCACTGTGCGCCCGTTGCTCCGAAGTCTGCCCCGTCAAAATCCCCATTGACAAGATTCTGGTAGAGCTGCGCCACGAAAAGGTGCGCTCTCACCGCCCGCCTGCAGAAGGGGCCCTGTTTGCAGCGATTGCAAAGGTCATGGGTAATCCCAAGCTCTGGAACCTGGCTGTGAGAAACGTGAAATTTGGGCGAATACTCAACGGGTTCAAGGGTTCCGAGAGCATAAGTTCTCTGCCTGCATTCCTCGCCAGTTGGTCAGATGCCCGCGAGACTGCAATTCCCCCGAAGAAATCTTTCAGAGCATGGCTGGAGTCTGATGAAGCTTCCCGCCTACTCAACGACGCCCGTCGTTACGCTGACACTCATCCACAGAAGGAGACTTCCCATGAGTAACCACGCATCTCGCTTAGCCAGCCAGGATGCCGAGGCTAAATCAGTCATCATGGAGAGAATCAGGCAGGCGCAGGCTCTCGGAGGTGTTGATACCTCGGGTTATGAGGTGAAGCGAGAGTACCGCACAAGCTCTTCGGCCTCTCCAGAAGGGTTGCGCGCCCTTCTTCGTCAACGCCTCCTGGATTACAAAGCCACAGTAGTGGAGTGCTCTTCTGAGGAACTAGCAGCTACGGTTGTCACTCTGCTTGAAGCCGCTCAGGCTCGCTCTGTGTGTTACGCCCCAGGTCTGGGAGAGGATCTTTTCTCCGGTTTCAGTGGGACTGCTGTACCTGATGATGTCAGCACTGACCCGCGAACCCTGGACACCGTCGATGCTGTGGTAACGGGATCTCATGCTGCGGCTGCTCAAACTGGAACTATCTGTCTTGAATCTGGAGACCTCTGCGGTAGACGAGCTCTCTCTCTTGTTCCAGACCGTCATATTTGCATTGTCACTATGAAGGATGTGGTCTACGGCATCCCTGAGCTGGTTTCTCGTATGGATCGCAGACGGCCCAACACCTGGATTTCTGGCCCTTCCGCCACCTCTGACATCGAGCTGGTCAGGGTGGAAGGGGTCCATGGTCCACGAAACCTTGAGGTTGTCATTGTGGACTAATCTCCTGCCCAGCTAGTTTCTGGTCGGTGACCCTGCGGTGCTACAATCGCGGGGTTACTTCTTGAGGCTCCCTTGGGTGCTCAAGAGAGACTTTGTCTCCGTAGCTCAGTGGATAGAGCATTGGTTTCCGGTACCAAAGGTCGCAGGTTCGAATCCTGTCGGGGACACTTTATGTTTGAGGGGGGAGCACCATCCTGCTCACCCACACCGCAACTTCCACTCCGTTCTCACTGAGTATGGTGTGTTGGGTGGACTCCGAAGGGAGCTATCTGTGCTGCGCAACTGGTATATCAGCCTTTATGCCTTTGGCTTGGGATGCGTCCTCGCTAGCTGTGCTTCTGACGATCAGCTGGCCGCATCTGTGACCAACTCACCGGCTCCTGCTGTTGCACAACCTGCGCCACTGACCGTTCCTGTTCCTCGTTCCCTTGACGACGCCCTGAGAGCTGGCCATGCCAAAAACTCTCAGCTACGTGAACAAGCGCTCACGTCTTTCGGTCCCCAAGCCCCTTCTACTCAGCCTGCCCCCACAGCCTCTGACAAACCTGCTCTTGAGATTTATCGGGCTGGACTTGAACGGCTCTTAGATACCCAAGATGATTTTCGAGCAACCCTGCGCGCACAGGGTATGACGGACGAGCAAATAGACACCTACCTGGGGTGCATTGTGGAACAAACACACTCCACCATGTCCTCTGACTTTCTGATAGCTGTGGCACCCGGAAAATCTGCGGAAGCAACAATCTCACAGAAAGACCAGGAGACGCTTGATAAAGCCATTGACCACTGCTCTACACAGTGGTGACGTCGCCGTAATGAGGTATTCACCATAGAGATAGTGGTGCGGCCTCTACAGCCATCTGCGGCTCCCGATAAACAGTTTTCAGGAACCTATGAGGTTGTATCGCCCAGAATCTTCTGGGCAATTTCCCGGAGATTCTCCTGCTCAGTAGCACTCAAACGGTCGAAAACGAGGCGACGAACCGCCTCAACGTAGTCAACTAGTCCAAGCCCCAACTGTCTACGCCCAGAATCAGTCATTGTCACCACTACCCCCCTACCATCAACAGGGCAGGCGGTTTTAGCAACCAGTCCTCTGCGTTCCATACGGGCTATTTGGTGAGATGCCCTGGAACGATCCCACCCTAAGTTTTCACAGAGTTCTCGAAGCCGCGCACCATGTTCTCCAGAGTCAGAGAGAGTGGCTAGGACAGAAAACTCGGCAGTGGACAATGAACTACTGCTTAGCAGGGCTTCATCAATACCCTGCTGTACCTTGCGGTGACTATCTAAAAAAAGACGCCACAAACGCTCTTCTTCATTGGAAAATGATTTCGGGGCACTCATATCAGGTCGATAGCCTAGTTACTGCTTGAACGATAGAAAAATCCGCACACCGGATTTATTCACTCTGACTTCTCAGGGAGCTTCTTTACCATCGGAACCAATCAGCACCTCATACATCTCAGTAATTTCCCGGACTGCCCGTTGGGTGTCAGCTTTGCCTCTCGATACTGTTTGCATCGCCGAGTTCAAAAGGCTGATGTCGGAGCTCTCTATCGCAGAAGCCTGTCGAGGAGTAGGTAGCGGAGGAAGATCTAATCCCTTCCAGTATCTATCAGCATTCCACGATCTTTCTGAATCTCCATCCCGCTGGCGTCCCACGGTGGCTGTTTGTTCCAGTTGGTTGAGATCAATTCCGCGTAGCCTAAATGGGATGGAAGGATCGCTATCTATCTTTCTGGCGAAGGCTTCCGAAAAGAAAACAATGTGCTTACAACGGTGGGCACTATCTGGGCAGCTACAGCTGAAGCGTATCTCCATTTCATCGCCGAGGAGAACATCCACCGCATCATCTGTGAGATCACCTCGCACGGCAGCCTGAAGGGCCTCGGGAGATTCGGTTACCTGCTCTAAGAGATGAGACATGGCTTGAGCGCTACGAAAGGGAAAATTGGCTCTCACCTCATAGATAGCGCCTCGGCTTCCCAAGACCTGCGCTTCTACTCTCCCGTTGGTCAACGTGGGATCATTAGCCAGCTCAAGCCCGCCCTTTTTGAGACCTCGCTGAAGACGCCCCCATTCTGCATCCACTGTTCCGGCGTCAAAAAAGCGTTGAGCCGCCACGCCAAGCTCTGCTTCACGCGGAATCGAGAGGGACTCTCTTGGCTGCTGAGGGCGGGCACGACCAAATTCTGCATAGATCACATTTCCTTTGCGCGACCACGTCATGTCTTTATTCCTCCCGGTAGGAAATCAACTCGCGGAGATCTTCAGGGGAAAGCTCAGTAATCCACTTTTGACCAGAACCAATAACAGCGCTTGCCAGATAAACTTTTCCTTCGAGTACTTCTTGAATTCGCTCCTCTAAAGTACCTGCGGTCACCATTTTATAAACGGTGACATCACTGCTTTGGCCAATACGATAGGCTCGATCTGTAGCCTGATCCTCCACAGCGGGATTCCACCACCTATCCATGTGAATCACCACACTTGCCGCAGTGAGATTGAGCCCAAATCCACCAGCTCTCAAAGAAACGATCATGACCGGGGCTCCGCTGGAGGATTGAAAATCCTCCACCATCTTTTCCCGTTGATTATTGCTAAGCCCTCCATGAAAGAATGGAATATCTTGTGCTAAGTACTCTGACAGATAGTTTTGGAGGATAGCACCGAATTGTTTATATTGCGTAAATACTAAAACATTTCTTTTGTTCTGGAGAGCTGTCTCTATTAGCTCAACAAGCTTTTCTACCTTGCCCGAACGATGTCTCCCCTCAAGCATGATTGGTGATCCGTCTGCAAGGAAATGTGCAGGGTGATTACAAATCTGCTTCAGCCTGGTCAAAGCACCTAAGACAATTCCACGACGGTTGATACCCTCTGCCGTTTCCAGGCGGTACTGCACATCATTAACCGCACTTTTATACAGAGCTGCTTGTTCTGGGGTGAGACGAACCATCAACGCCACTTCATGTTTATCAGGAAGATCGTCAATGATTTTCGGATCGCTCTTCAGACGGCGAAGTATGAAGGGGGCAGTAAGCTTCCGCAACTGCTGAGTCATCACTTCATCATGATCTCGCTCAATAGCAACGGCAAAGTGATGTTTGAAAAAGCTTGAGGAACCAAGAACCCCTGGATTGACAAAATCCAAAATAGAACGCATTTCTGAGAGTCTGTTCTCCACAGGCGTGCCGGTAAGCGCAATGCGATGTCTGCTCTTTAAAGAGCGTACAGCTCTTGCAGTACTGGTGGCTGTGTTCTTGATTTTTTGTGCTTCATCTAAAACAACATGATTCCAGTCAATCTCTCGAAGAAGCTTAATATCCCTCTGAGCAACTCCATAGCTGGTAATAACCAGATCTGACTCTAGGGCTTCCCGTCGGAAAACCTCACCAGAAAGCCTCTGGTTTCCATGATGCACCATGACTCGAAAACTCGGGACGAAACGCTCAGCTTCTCGTTTCCAATTCACAACGACACTCGTTGGTGCCACCACCAATGTCGGGGCTAAACGCTGGGATTTCTGTGATTGAGCATCCTTTTCCACCGCCAGCAAACTCAAAAGCTGAAGAGTCTTTCCCAATCCCATGTCATCAGCTAGAACAGCCCCTAATCCCCGCTCAGACATCCAATATAACCAGTCCACCCCTCGCTGCTGATAGTGCCTCAGCCGGGCATGAACACTATTCGGGATATCCACCGGCTGAGGCGCTGGCATCGTCTCTGAACCGTCCAGAAGTGATTTCACCCATGCATCCCCCTCAACGGGTACAGGATCATCATGATTGGCTGCGGCGTCAAGAGCTAGCTTTCTTAGTTCAGAGAGAGTTACTTGACCTGACCCACCAGAACTCAAACTGTGGCGCAATCGTTCAATTTCGGAGTCAAGTAATGCTAGCTGAGCGGCATCTTCATTCTGAAGGGCATTCTGCCTTTCTTCAAGGTAAGTCTCCAATTGAGCAGTGAGATGCTTCTTTGAGGCACTAGCTACCTCAGAGATGTACCGATTTACGCGGTGCAGAGATTCAGAATCCGCAAGCACCCAATTTCCACGCAATTTAATTAACCCAGCTTTAGACTGAATCAGCTGATCCATCTCCGCATCGCTAAGCTCCACATCTCCCACGGAAACACGCCAGTTATAATCCACAAGCTGTTCGATTCCGAAATGGCTAGGCATAGCGGAATCCACCTCTGTGGCCAGACGAGCACTAGCCTCCACCGTGGACCACCCCTTTGGCAGGAGTACCAGGAAGCCTTGAGCTTTAAGACGCGAAACTTGAGACGCAAGAAATTCCTGGAGCTGTGCCGTTGTGAGGTGGACGTGCCACTCATCGGTACGCAGAAGCGGCGCCTGCTCCACAGCGTGATCTTTCATCCGCCTGAGCTTTTCCACCACCGCGGAGTCCAGATGATTGTCCACTATCACCTGCGGTGAATCCACACCAGAACGCACCTGGAACTCTACCTCCCAGACGGAGCCATCACCCTCCTCATTCCGGTTATCCTCCTCGTGCTCCTGAATGTCACTGCCGTGATACAAGCCCCCTGTATGCTCAAGGCTCTCCGTTTCTTCTGAGCTCTCTATCACCTCATCCACATCAGGGGCATCCGGCTCATGCACGATAATCACCAGTTGCAGATCTACCGCCGCAATGGAATCTCTCCACTGGATAAATCTGCTGATGAGCTGATCGCCTAGCCTCTGGAGCGGTTCAGAATGAAGAAGCGCATAACTAAAGTCATGACGCAACACCTTGGCTTCGGCATAGCCTTCTAACTTCCTACTGGCAATCCAATGCGGGAGAACCCGGGTGATGTCCTCCATCAGGTTAGGATTGTTCACCGTTAAAATCCCTGGTACGGCAGCTGCCATCTGGGACAGCCACTCCTGCTCATGAAGTCCTGAAGTCAGCTGCCACTGCGGCCACCAGGATCCTTCTTCGTAGACCAGTTTGATAACAACTCTTCCGGCATTCACAAAGCGTTGAAGGCCCAAGTACAAGTGCTGAATCCAGCGTAAATCTGGAGCCACAGCGGCGTCGTGAGGTAGGGCATCAAGAAATGCCAAAGCCTCCTGAGGAGCAAAGGAGGCCGTCGGAATAATCAATTCACGCTTCTTACCCTTGGGGGTACACAACAGAGCACGAACCCGATGCCGAAAAGCGTTGCCGGCTAAAAGGGCCATGATATCCGGAGGAAGACCTCCCGGTGGAACTTTGCCAGGTACCAGAATCTTATGCCCGGCTACCTGCTCAATCCACAGATGCACACCGGAGCCTCTAATCCATAGCCCATGTACCAGGAATTCCGGCATACCGTCCCTTCATCCATCCCTTTGTTACTCCACCGATGACGGAATCTCTATTCTAATACGGTAAACGAATTATCCAAGGAGCAGGCAATGACGGAAACTACCTGGTTTATCTTGGCCATTATTATCTATATGGCGCTCATGCTCGCCATCGGTTTTTGGAGCTTCCGCCAGACAGACAAGTATGGCGACTATGTTCTGGCTGATCGCAAACTCAACCCTTTTATCGCAGCTTTGTCCGCCGGAGCCTCCGATATGTCCGGCTGGCTGCTCATGGGGCTTCCAGGAGCGTTGTACGTCTCTGGGATGACGGAATTATGGATTGCCATTGGTCTGACCATCGGCGCTTGGTTGAACTGGAAATATGTGGCACCCCGCCTACGTGCATACTCAGAAGTTGCCAAGGACTCCATCACAATTCCGAGTTTCTTTGGTAACCGCCTTCAGGATAGTTCTCGGATTCTGAGAATCTGCGCGGCGCTCATCATTATCTTCTTCTTCACCTTCTATGTTTCCTCCGGCATGGTGTCGGGAGGAAAGTACTTTGAAGCCACTTTTGGCGGCAACTATCTCGATGGAATGCTCATCGTGGCCGGTGTCACTGTGCTCTATACCTTCATCGGTGGTTTCCTTGCTGTGTCCTATACAGACACTGTTCAGGGCATCATCATGTTTGCCGCTCTGCTTCTTGTGCCCATCATGGCATTCCTCGCTCTGGAACATCCCGCAGATATCCTCACCTGGGCTTCCACCAAACCCTACGGCCCCTGGGAAAATGGCAACCCTCAGTACTTCAGTATGTTTGCAGGCGTCTCCGCCTTTGCTGTTATCGGCAATCTCGCCTGGGGTCTTGGATATTTCGGACAACCACACGTCGTGGTGCGTTTCATGGCTCTGCGCTCCCCTCAGGAAGCTAAGGAGGGGCGTCGTATAGGAATAGGCTGGATGGTGTTGTGCATGGTGGGCGCTCTGGCCACTGCGATGATCTCCACTGTCTTTTTCGCCCAATCTAACTACGCCATCACGGACACTGAAAGCTATGAAACTATCTTTCTGGACTTAGGCAGAATTCTCTTCCACCCGCTCATCGCCGGTCTCGTCCTTACCGCCGTCTTGGCCGCTATTATGTCCACCATGTCCTCGCAGCTGCTCGTGGTTTCCTCCAGCCTTATCGAGGATCTCTACAAACTCCTCAACCGAAACACTCCCTCAGAGCGCATCCTCATCAACTTGTCGCGCACCACAGTTGTTCTGGTGGCAGTTGTGGCAGGTGTTTTAGCCATTCACCCTTCGGACACCATTCTCAACCTGGTGGGCTTTGCCTGGGCAGGCTTTGGTGCTGCTTTTGGACCTCTTATGCTGGCGTCTCTCTATTGGAAACGGCTCACCACTGCCGGAGCTCTGTCTGGAATGCTTACCGGAGCTTGCGTAGTTCTGGCGTGGGGCTACTCTCCACTGGCCGATGTTCTCTATGAGATGGTGCCGGGGGTTCTTGCTTCTTCGCTGGTCATGGTGGTGGTCAGTCTCCTGACCACAGCACCTTCCCAGGCCGTCCTGGAGGAATTTGAGAGCGTGCGCACCCGCGTCGCCGGGAACGAAAGCTAAGGGTGACACGTCTAACCACGTGTGTTCCGTGTTTATCTCATCATCCTCACGGCTGCCACACTCTTCCTGCTCGTTATTCCCGCAGCCCCCGATGCTAAGGATCCTCTTTTTTCCCTTGACGACGCCGCCCTCACCTCGGTGGCGAGCATTCCTACTCGTCCGCAGAGAAACAACTACGCTCGGGAGGCTTTTGGGGGATGGGCTACGTTAGCCAGCGGATGCACCACCCGTGAGGAACTTTTGGCATCACAGTTGAGAACATCCCTCCTGAAATGCGAACTCAGTCCAGCGCGACGTCGTGATCCGTACTCGGGGAAACCGCTGAGCACTGAGGATGCTATTGAACTTGACCATGTTTTCCCTCTGGCTGCCGCCTGGGACTTGGGCGCCTATGCCTGGGATTCCGAAACTCGGCGTCGTTTTGCTAATGATCCCCTCAACCTGGCAGCTACCTCACGGTCTGAAAACCACAGTAAATCAGATGATCTGCCTTCACAATGGCTTCCCTCTGACACACGAGCCCACTGCTGGTACTCCACACGCCTGGCCGCTGTTGCCTATAAATATGGACTTCCGCTACCTGAAGAAGATCTCCACGTCATGCGGAAGTCCTGCTGACGGCTTATTCACACGAAGTCCAGAGGGCACTTGTCCTGAGGGCTCTTTCCATCATTGTGTGCCCTGCCGACATCCGAGGTGGCGTGCTGACAGTGCCGGTGTGACCCGGCCAGTTTTACACGACCACGCTCCAGGGTTTAGTCATCCCAGTCGCGTTTCTCTCGACGGCGCCCACCGCCATAACCGTGACCACCTTTGCCATGCTCAAAGTCCCCACGGTGATGGCGCCCTCCGTGATCGTCACGGTAGCGGCCTCTTCCCCGACGGTCATCACCACGGCGATCATCCCGGTCATAACCCGAACGTCGTCCGCGATGCCCGTCTCTGCGTGGGCCTTTATCCTTCTTGATCTCAATGTATTTACCTGCGATCTGGGTATCAGCCAGATCATCCAACACGCTCTCAGGAAGATCTTTCGGCAAATCAATGAGAGAGAAGTCATTGAGGATTGTGATACGCCCGAAATCGCGTGAGTCTAATCCTGCTTCATTGGCAATGGCACCCACGATAGAACCAGGACGAACCCTGTCTCGACGCCCCACCTCAATACGGTAGGCATCGAAAGCATCCGACTCTCGTCCCCGACCTCTACCCGAGCCTTTACCGCGACGCTTCTCATCACGGAAACGCTCTTTCTTCTCTCGAGCGGATTCCTTCATCAGGAACTCATCGCCTGCCTGAGTCTGAGATGCCAGGGCTGCGGCCACATCCTCCATCGGGACGTCGTGAGTTTCTGAATAACGCTTCAGGAGATTGCGGAAGAGATCCAGCTGTGGATCTTCCAGAGAAGCGGTAATGGAATCGGCAAACTTTTCCTTCCGCGCCTCATTGACCTCGGCCACCGTGGGCAAATCCATTTCCTCGATGGTGGCGTTGGTGACCCGTTCAATGGATCGCAACATACGACGCTCGCGCGGGGTGACAAAGACTATCGCCTCACCGGCGCGCCCAGCACGCCCGGTTCGCCCGATACGGTGGACATAGGACTCCGTGTCATGAGGAATATCAAAATTCACAACATGGGAGATGCGTTCCACATCGAGGCCACGAGCTGCAACATCAGTGGCCACAAGGATGTCTAAGCGCCCTTCTCGAAGCTGATCTACTGTTCGCTCCCGCTGGGCTTGCACTAGATCACCGTTAATAGCTGCCGCCGAGAATCCGCGAGCCCGTAGCTTCTCAGCCACTTCTTCGGTTTCTTGCTTCGTTCGGACAAAGAGAATCATGGCCTCAAACTCGGTGACCTCGAGGATTCGAGTCAAAGCATCTAGCTTGTTTCGATGAGAAACAATCAGATAGCGCTGATGGATATTTGTGGCCGTGCGCGTCTTAGTCTTGACAGTAATCTCATGGGCATCCTGAAGGTATTGCTGAGCCAGCCTCCGAATAGCTGCAGGCATAGTGGCAGAGAATAAAGCCGCCTGCCGCTGCTCCGGAATGTCATCCAGGATTCTTTCAACATCCTCCTGGAAGCCCATATCCAGCATTTCATCAGCCTCATCCAACACCAAGTACTTCAGACGAGACAAATCCAGCGTTCCCTTATTGAGGTGGTCAATCACCCGGCCGGGTGTTCCCACAATAATCTGGGCACCCCTGCGCAAACCTGACAGCTGAATTCCATAGGCCTGCCCGCCGTAGATGGGCAACACGTGAATTCCCTTGAGCTGGTCTGCAAAGGACTGCACAGCGTCTGCCACCTGTAGAGCAAGTTCACGGGTTGGGGCAAGAATGAGCGCCTGAGTATAGCGTTCTTTCCTATCAATTCCCGCAAGCAAGGGCAGAGCAAAGGCTGCGGTTTTACCCGTACCCGTCTGTGCCTGGCCAACGACGTCCTTGCCGTCCAGGAGCACCGGAATAGTTTCGGCCTGAATGGGAGAAGGCTTCTCAAAGCCCACCTTGGCCACGGCCTTCACAATATCCTCGGGAAGCCCTAAGGACGCGAACCCCAGGGTGTCGTCATCCTCATCGTTCTTATCAGCGTTCTGTGGTGTACTGTCAGTTCCCTCAGAAGTTTCCGCGTCCCTGGTGTAAGTGGTCTCGGCCTCGTCGGCTGTAACCGTGTCAGCGTTGTCTGCCTTGTCAGCGCCCAGCTCCACCTCAGAGTGAACCGGGGAATCCGGCTGCTCAGTGGTGGTGTTGTCAGCGTCTTTAGCGTGCGGCGCTTCACCCTGCGAAGTTTCCTGAGATTCCGACACAACATTCTCGTCCGGCTCAACTACGCCGCCGGTGGCGTTATCGGTAATGCTCATCGCGTGTTTACGTTACGCAACTAGCGAGAAAATAGCGAGTTGAGGTCTCCTACCTTACTGGGTGCAGTTTCTTTGGCGAAGATCCACATGAGCACGGCAAGCAGACTCATAGCCCCACAAAGCACAAATCCTGCGGGAAAACCCCAGGTTTCTGCAAGGAAACCCACCACAATAGGTCCGGTGATGGCACCGAAATCCTGGGCCATCTGAAAGTTCGCTAGAACTCTTCCGCCTGAATGTTCTCTACCAATCACATCCCCAATAACGGATTGTTGCGCTGGGTTAAAAAGTCCTGCACCTGCCCCAGCCAGTGCTGAGGTTATCAGGAGAGCACAAGCAGTATGAGTTAGTCCCAGAGTCACTGTGAAAAAGCCATTGATGATAAGCCCTGTCACCATAAGTGGCTTGCGCCCTTTGCTGTCGGCAAGGGCACCTGAAAACTGGATCATCACGGCATTTCCGGCGGCAAAAGCGGCGATAGCTAAAGCTGAGATAGAACTGCCGTTCTCGAAGAGAGCAGCAGCAAACAAGGGCAAGGTTGCCACACGAACACCAATGTTGGACCAGCCATTGTAGAATCCGCTCACAAGGACTGCTCGGTAGGAGCTCAGCCTTACCACTTCTCGGAATCCAAGCGAGCTTCCCTCTAGTCGCTCGGCTGCGTCAAGAGCAGCACTGTGGGCAGGCATGAGACGCCACACCAGAAGCGCTGCCAGCAACACAGCTACCCCGTAAATAAGAAATGGAAGACGCATCCCGAGCACAGATAGTGCTGCACCTAAAACAGGCCCGATAATATTGCCCAGCAAGAAAGCCGAAGCGTACACAGAGTTGGCACGGCCTCGTCTTTCTGCGGGCGCCAGTTTCACGATGAGGCCCATAGCAGAGACCGTGAACATCGTAGAGCCCAAACCTGCGATGCCCCGCAAAACCAAAATCGTGTGGTAATTCTGCGCGAAGGCCACCAAGCCAGTACTGACCCCCACTACAACCAAGCCCACTAAATAGGTAGATCGCTCGGTAAAACGGTCTATGAGACGTCCTGAAACTGGAGCGAAGATGAGGCGCGATCCAGCGAAAATTGACACCACCGCACCTGCAGCCGCCAAAGAAACATCAAAACTGCGCGCAAACTGAGGTATGAGAGGGGCGATGAGCCCATAGCCCAAGGCAATAATGAAGCCCGCCGAGACCATGATCCAAATCTCCCGAGAAATTCTGGGAGCACCTGTGGTGCTTGATCTCTGGGAAAACTTCATAACTCTTCTAGGGTAACCACGATTACCTAGCGACGCCGCTCTCCCCACACTTCGTAGCTAAACGCCCAGCGAGCACCTCTGTCACCTAGGTATGTTGCTACACCTCAAAGAGCGATGAGAAATCAATGTCACCATCATCGCTACTATCCAGAGGCATGACCTTTTCCTCCCAGTCAGGAGCCATCTCAGCCGCTAGTGAAAGGACGTCGAAAAGGCGATCAAAGTCTCGGTAGGTACCAAGATCGAGGAATTCATCTTGATATTGTTCCGCAGAGGCCGCTAACTCAGAAAACAGATGCTCTTTGTCCTCCTCTGTCAGAAGACCTTCCGCGTCAGACTCCCAGAAGTCTCCGACGGCTTGATCAACAGCATTGACGAATTCCTGAGGGTACACCACAAAATGCAGTGTGGCTTCCGGGCAGTTATCAACGATGTCCACACGAACGGCCAGTTCGGAGTTCTCGGCAACCTCCGCGCGAACAATAGAAGGATCCAGCTCATCATGGAAGAAATCCAACTTTGAGATGCGCTCATCTGTGCCTTCCAGGAGCGAACCGAGGAGATCAACCATCTGCTCGGTGGCCATATTCCCCAGCACCGTGGACACCGCATCCTCCACACTGAACACAACAGAGGTGAGCACTGCGCCGATACCCTCTTCATCATCCACTGCGGCATCTGCAAGGTACACATTGGCTGCGGGAAGGAAGGGGTCGATTTCCTCGAAGCGAATGTCTAAGTCCGAGTTCACTGGCACAAAAAGGATGTCATCATTGACCCGTGATTCGATGCCTTCAGCGTCTAGAGCTGCGGCAATGTCCTCGTAGAAACTCATGTCTGGGGGCATCCTTTCGTGACTCATCAAGACCGCGTGTCTCCACTAAGCCTAGACGCAGAATCTATTGGGCGCGCAGGAGTTTTATCGGTTCGCGCGGCGAATTCCTCCCAGAACATTGTCCAGCGAGAAGCGGCCAGCGCCGAGGAAGAAGGTGCTCACACCCAACACGAAGTAGAGGTAAGCGCTTTCAAAGGTTAAGGCGTTGTAATCGCCTCCGATGATGCCCTTATGAGGAATGTCGATAGTAACAATGACTACTCCGAAAACCACTGCCAGAATAAGCCCTGACCACCGAGTGAAGAGCCCCAGGGAAATCAGTATCGGCACAATGAGATATGCCAATATCGTCAACCACGCAAAGAGGTACGGAGCGGCCTGACCAACAACGCTGTCGCCGACAACGGAAGCAAAGGTACTGACGTTGAGAAGCCAGTGGACACCATAAAGAATCAGAGGCAAGGTTGCCAGACGAAGAAGGAGCAAACCAACATCCCTCAGCCATCGAGGCTCCATGAAGCGAAGTGTCAGGAACCCTTTGACAAAGCCGATTTTCTTTTCTTCAACTGAGGAAGCGTCGTACTCATAGTCAGAGGACGGTGTCTGGAAAACGGAAGTCTCGGTGGTATCGAAGCGACCTCGATCAATAGTGGCATCGGCTGGAATAGCCGTCGGCTGTGGCGCCACAGTGGTTGACTCCGTCACCGGAGTGTTCTCAGCCGCACCAGTCCCGCCGTCGAGAGCAACATCTGGAACCTGCGTATCTTGAAGGTTTCCGGAGGTGGATTCAGTGGAATTAGCCATTCATGTCCCTTTCATCACTACGACGCCAGCTCAACGGCACGAGAAAAGTAGCAACACACCCCTTCAACATTCCTAAGTGCCCCCAGACCCGGGGGTGATAGGTGTGTTACCCAAGCCTCACCAAGCTAGCACAATCGGGGACGCGACAACCTCATGACATCATGGCCAGAGTGGGCAGCCCCGTCTCTATGCTATCCACATTCGTATTCGTGCCGGTACCCATCATTGGACTTATTGGCGCTCACCGTATTCAGAGCACTTCCGCAACTTAGAGCACTGCTGTCTTCTGACCGATGTCCCTGTTACCTGAACCTGGTCAGGAATAACACACCCTCATAAAAGCGTTGATATGTCTGGGGACACTTCCACACTGATCCATAGATGCAGTACCAGGTGTTCATCTATAACGTGGAGATGACCATCTCCTTCAGTCAGATGTCATAACGTCAATAACTCTTTTTCAAGGACATATCATGCCAGCTCAAAAACAAAATCAACGTATAGAAGACCAAGAACCCATCGTGGATTTTCTCGGCTCAGACCCAACAGCACTCCAGAACAATGCTGGTTCTCTTGCCCGAGGAATCATTGCCTCTCTGGACAAGGTGATTGGATTGCAATCCTCAATCATTACGTCTTCGGTAGACAAGTTACGAAAACGCTCTCCTGAAGCTGATCCTGCATCTATTCAGGCCGCTTTGGACAAATACTTCCTCACGATTGTGAGTGGCAGTGGGGCCTCTGTGGGGGCTGCTGCAGCCTTGCCCGGAGTTGGTCTTTTTACCGGCACGGCCGCCATCGGCGCGGAATCTCTGGCTTTTATTGAGATAGCGGCTTTCTACACTATGGCTTCGGCCTACCTGCGGGGCATTGATATTTCTGAGCCTGAACGACGCCGCGCTCTCGTTCTGGTTTCCCTTTTAGGCTCTCAAGGCACAGCCCTGGTGGATTCTTTTGTGGGCAATCTTGCTGAGTCCAATGCACTTCCTGCAGGTATTAGTCTTTCTCGTCTGTCTGTATCCAATCTCACCACCGTCAACAACAAGCTTGCGAAAACTGCTCTATCCCGCATCACGAAGCGTCTCCAAAAAGCTTGGCTCGGAAAGCTGATGCCTCTTGGCATCGGTGCCGCCTTGGGAACTATGGCTAATCGTAAAATCGCAAAAAAGCTCATAGAGCACGTCCGTCAGGCTCTTGGCCCTGCCCCGCGTCACTTCCTCAATGAAATCTCAGCGGCACAGTAACCGACAGGACAGTGGCAGCCAGCTGGGGCATGGAGTGCGATACCTTCTGCACTCGTTTAACCACAACCGCTGGCTGGTGTTCCTAGCAACAACAGCATCCTGGGTGGTCGTGGCTGCCGAGTTAGGGATTCCCCTGCTTACTAGGGACGCTGTGGATATTGCTACCGGCCAGCAGCCGCCGTCGGAGTGGCTTTCTGCCCTTCTTCCAGACACTCCACCAGTGAAAGCTATTGTCATTCTGTTGGTTGTCATAGCTGGACTTCGCTTCATCTTCCAGGTCTGCCGTCGCTATACCTCAACAACCTTGTCCTTAGGTATCCAGCATTCTCTTCGCCTTGATGTCCTGCGCGCCCTCCACCAGCTTGACGGTCCAGGTTACAGAAGCATTGAACCAGGTCAGGTCATGTCACGGTCTATTTCTGATCTGAACGCTATCCAACGGCTCATTGCTATGTATTCCCGCGCCATTGGCAACCTCACCAAATTCCTCGGCATCATCGCCGTCATGGTGTGGATTCAGCCCTTCTTAGCCGCGCTTGCACTCCTCTTTGTGCCGGTGACTACCTACATCACCTGGAAGTCCCGTTCGTCTATGTACGCAGCCAACTGGTCTGGGCAGCAAATTGCCGGAGAACTGGCAGAACACGTCACAGAAACATTGTCAGGTATCAGGATCGTCAAGGCTTTCACTCAGGAAGAACGCGAGATTGAACGCCTCCAATCCACCTCCCGACGTCTCTTTGCGCACCGTCTGCGAAGTGCTAAAGTCACCGCACGCTATCAACCTCTCGTGGACCAAATACCTCAAATTGCTCTGGTTCTTAACATCGTTGTTGGCGGGCTCTTGGCTCTCCAGGGCTCTATTACAGTGGGCACATTCTTTGCTTTCTCCACGTATCTGACCCAATTATCAGTAGTATCTCGTGGGCTTTCTCTCCTGGTCATGCGCTATCAGCTTGCAGCAGCTTCCATCGACAGAATTGGTGAGATTCTTGACATTCCGGCCAAGACCTCGTCTCAAAGCCACTCCGCACCCATTACTCTGACGGATTCACCTGTGGGTTTGGAGATACATCACGTTTCTTTCAGCACTGAAGGTCGCCATATTCTCACAGACATGAGCTTTCGGGTTAAACCGGGAGAAACCGTCACCATCACGGGAGGCCCCGGTGCTGGAAAATCCATGCTAGTTCAGCTTCTTGGCCAGTTCTACCAGCCCGATAGCGGATCTATCTGCCTCATTAGTAAACCCGTTCAGCCTTCTTACCCCTCTATAACTGAGGAACCACACGTAGCACAGCCTTCACTGTCAGCTGGCACCGATGTCTCTGGCAGCTCTGAGGAACTTATCGACATCGCCACGTGTGACCCCGCCTTTTACAGTTCAATTGTCGCCCTCGTGTTTGATGAGCCATTCCTTTATTCGGCATCAATTCGGGAGAATATCGCTCTCGGTGGCGCGTATTCCGAGGAGGAACTCTGGCACGCTCTTGAGATTGCAGAGGCACGTGACTTTGTAGAACGCCTCGCAGAAGGTCTCGATACCCGCATTGGAGAAAAGGGGCTCACCCTGTCAGGTGGCCAAAGGCAAAGAATTGCCCTCGCCCGGGCCCTCGTTCGCCGTCCGAGAATCCTCATCCTCGATGACGCCACCTCAGCTATCGACGCCGCCACTGAAGCGCGCATACTCTCTAATCTGCGAACTGATCTGCGCAACGTCACTGTTGTGGCTATCACTCATCGGTCATCTTTGCTTCAGCTCTCGGACAGACAGATTCGCCTTGAGCACGGAAAGATTGTTCAGGTATCCGATAATCCCGAGAATCTCGACATCTGGGATGCGACCCTATCTGAGGAATGTGAACCTTCGGATATCGCCACCCCAGGAATGTGGGACACACGTGCCGTTGCGCCGCCCCAAGTACCTGCCACAAGTGATAGCAACGCAGCCTTAGACACACAGAACCCTGCTCTTGTTAAAGCGCTCCAGAATCTTCCTCCGGCCACAGATGAACCCTCTCTTGACATCACCGAGACTCTCTCCTTGCGTGGAATGCTGAGGGCAGTTCGCTGGTGGATTGCAGGAGTCATTCTGCTTCTCATCCTCGGGGTAGGTGCAGATCTCGCATTCCCCTCACTCATGCGCTGGGCTATTGATGGCGCTGTGGCCTCAGGAGATACATCACAGCTCTGGCAGATTGCTGCGGTGGCAGCAGGAGTAATTATTCTTGCCTGGGGTACTGCCTATCTCAAATCCCTGTGGACTGTACGCACTGGTGAAGAGGTGCTTTATGGGCTTCGTGTGAGAAGCTTCGGGCACCTTCTCAAGCTGTCCATGGATTACTTTGAATCCACTATGGTGGGCAAAATCCTCACCCGCATGACAACCGATATTGACGCACTGAGTTCTTTCCTTCAAACAGGATTGGCTCAAACCATCGTCTCTCTGAGTTCACTAATCGGAATTAGCATCATGCTGCTGGTCACGAACGTGACTTTAGCGTCTCTGGCACTCCTGAGCATTCCTGTTATCGCCATTGCCACTTTTATTTTTCACCGAGTCTCCTCGCGGCTCTACCGCACTGCTCGAGAGCAAGTAAGCGAGGTCAATGCTATTTTCGCTGAAGCTCTCTCTGCTCTGCCCACAGCTCAGGCTTACAACATCACACAAATGACGGAACAGAAACTGGAACGGGCGTCATCACGGTATAAGACTCTGAGAGCACGTGGAGTTTTTGCCACTGCCATTTACTTTCCTGGTCTCAACGCCATTTCTTCCATCACACAGGCACTCATCTTAGGGCTGGGTGTTGGATACACCGTCTCCAGCGAGATGTCCATCGGTGTGGTGGTGGGCTTCATCATGTATATGGGCAATCTCTTTACACCTATCCAGGAGCTAGGGGAGGTTTTTGACAGTTGGCAGCAAGCCTCTGTGGGTGTTAGACGCATCTCCGATCTCCTCAATGAACGTCCCACTGTGATAAACAATCCGGACTCTGACGATGTGTTGAACAAGGTACTCAACCAGCAGCCCAGCACGGATGGGGGCACGGACGACAATCTAATCCGTTACGCGGCACGAGGAGCTATTGCCACAGAAAATGTGACCTTTGGATACAGCCAGCACTCGGCTCCCATTACCCGAAACCTCACTCTTGAACTCCGACCGGGACAAACAGTAGCCCTGGTAGGACCCACCGGCGCCGGAAAATCCACCATCATAAAGCTGCTGGCCCGTTTTTACGATCCGCTCTCAGGAAAAGTGACAGCAAGCGATGTGGATATCAGGCGTTTCGATATTCATGCTTGGCGTGGAGCAATTGGTCTGGTTCCACAGGAGCCTTATCTCTTCCGCGGCACGGTGGCAGACAACATTTCCTATGGCAAACCCGAGGCAACCAGCAGTGAGATTGTCCATGCAGTTGAGGCGGTCGGAGCTCAAGCAGCCTTGGCCAATCTTCCCCAGGGGCTGAACACCGATGTGAAGGATTTAAGCTCGGGCCAGCGGCAACTGGTGGCTTTAGCCCGCGCTCAGCTTAAAAACCCACCTCTCATGCTCCTTGATGAAGCCACTGCTACTTTGGACATCGCCACGGAAAAGCAGGTGCTGCACTCCACCCGCGCCCTGACAGCTCAGCGCACATCGGTTATTGTGGCCCACCGCCTCAGCACTGCTGAGCAGGCAGATAGAATCCTGGTCGTCGAGGATGGGAAAATCACAGAAGACGGCAACCATGAAGAACTTTTGAACCTGCGCGGAACCTATCACGCTCTGTGGCAGGCGTGGGTACGCACGGGGGGTACCTCGGGGGGATCGCTAAGCACAGATTCCTCATGTATGGGTCTATAAATGTGGTTA
Source organism: Actinomycetes bacterium (assembly GCA_023432405.1). Taxonomy (GTDB): domain Bacteria; phylum Actinomycetota; class Actinomycetes; order Mycobacteriales; family Mycobacteriaceae; genus Corynebacterium. The sequence continues at coordinate 28,874 of JAEYUQ010000002.1, forward strand.
CCCTAGGTTGGGTAAGTCTGTTAATAAATAGATAGTTAAGCAACAAGAAGTGAGGCGAAGTAACGCTGTGAGCAGCACAAACAAGTTCGGTCAGAATGATTGGCTGGTTGAGGAGATGCTACACCGCTACGAAGTAAATCCTGAGTCCGTGGATAAGGAATGGCAGGATTTCTTTAAGGAGCAGCAGTCCTCCACTACTGACCAGAAGAAAGCGTCTTCCACGACCACTGACAAGCCTGCTGCTAAAAAAACCGCAGGCGCCGCCAAGTCTTCCTCGGCACAAGACTCTTCTGGGAAAGCCGCTGGAGCTCAGAAAGCTGCGGCGAAGAAAGCTGCTCCAGCCAAGAAGGCTGCCCCGAAGCAGAGCTCAGAGTCACCGAAGGAGCCAGAGAAGGACAGCGCACCCACGGCTGAAAACAAGTCTCAGGCCGCTCAACGTACTCTGGCGCAGCCCATCGAAGTAGATCCTGAAGCCTTGAGCAAATCTCCCCTCTCCCGCACCGGAAACTATGCGCCCGATGCCGGTGAAAGCCCTATCCGTGGAATGTTTAAGGCTATTGCCAAAAACATGGATGAGTCTCTTGACATCCCCACTGCCACAACAGTTCGGGATATGCCGGCTCGCTTACTCTTTGAAAACCGAGCGGTTATTAACTCTCATCTGAAGCGCACCCGCGGCGGAAAAATTTCCTTCACACACATCATTGGCTACGCCGTGGTGAAAGCCACGATGGTTCATCCCGATATGAACAACTCCTATGTGGTCAAAGATGGCAAACCATTCCTCATCACCCCGGAACACATTAACCTGGGGCTAGCTATTGACGTGGTGAAGAAGAACGGCACCAGAGCCTTGGTTGTTGCTGCCATCAAGAAGGCAGAGACCATGACCTTCACTGAGTTCGTGGACGCCTACGAGGACATCGTGAACCGTTCTCGTGAAGATAAACTCACCCTTGATGATTACCAGGGCGTCACGATCTCCCTGACAAATCCCGGCGGTATCGGCACCCGTCACTCCGTTCCTCGTCTCACCCAGGGGCAGGGCACCATTGTGGGTGTAGGGGCTATGTCCTATCCGGCAGAGTTTGATGGCGCCTCCGAAGATCGCCTTGCTGATTTGGGCGTGGGCAAGCTGGTCACCATTACTTCCACCTATGACCACCGTATTATTCAGGGCGCTGTCTCAGGTGAATTCCTGAGGACCATCTCCACCTTGTTTACTGATGATGCTTTCTGGAACGATATTTACGCTGATATGCGTATCCCCTATACGCCTATTCGCTGGCGTCAGGATCTTCCCAATGAGGGCATCGACAAGAACACCCGCGTCATGAAACTGATTGAGGCATACCGCTCTCGCGGGCACCTCATCGCTGATACCAACCCGCTGCACTGGAAGCAGCCAGGACTGAAAATTCCAGATCACAGAGATCTAGAAATTGAATCTCACGGCTTAACTCTGTGGGATTTGGATCGTCGCTTTAACGTAGGCGGTTTCGGTGGCCATGAAACCATGACCTTGCGTGAGGTTTTAACTCGTCTCCGCAGCGCGTACACCCACAAGATTGGCGCCGAGTACACGCACATTATGGATAATGATGAGCGTATCTGGTTGCAGAATCATATCGAGGAAGGCCAGGCCAAGCCCAGCAACGCGAAGCAGAAGTACATCCTTCAGCAACTCAATGCCGCTGAAGCCTTTGAAAACTTCCTCCAGACTAAGTACATCGGTCAAAAGCGATTCTCACTCGAAGGCGCGGAATCTCTTATTCCGCTCATGGATGCCGCTATTGACACCGCAGCCGGTGAGGGGCTCTCTGAGGTTGTCATCGGTATGCCTCACCGTGGCCGACTCAACGTTCTCTTTAACGTAGTAGGCAAACCCTTGGCTCAAATCTTCGATGAGTTCGAGGGCACCATGATTATCAATCAGCAGGGTGGTTCCGGTGACGCCAAGTACCACCTGGGAGCCACCGGCACTCATTACCAGATGTTCGGTGACAACGAGATTAAGGTGACTCTGGCTCCCAATCCCTCCCACCTCGAGGCTGTAGATCCAGTGATGGAGGGTCTGGCTCGCGCCAAGGAAGATCTCATCGAGAAGGGTGACACCGATCCACACCAGGTGTTCCCCATCATGCTCCACGGCGACGCCTCTTTCGCTGGTCTGGGCATTGTCCAAGAGACCATCAATATGTCTCAGCTCAAGGGGTACACCACCGGCGGCACCCTGCACATCGTGGTGAACAACCAAATTGGCTTTACGACGACCCCGGACTCCGGCCGGTCTTCCTACTACGCCACCGATTTGGCAAAGGCCTATGGCGCTCCGGTGTTCCATGTCAACGGCGATGATCCAGAGGCCGTCGTCTGGGTGGCAGAGCTGGCTACGGAATACCGTCATCGCTTCGGCAAGGATGTCTTTATTGACCTCATCGCTTACCGTCTGCGCGGCCACAATGAAGCGGATGATCCCTCGGTGACTCAACCGCTCATGTATAACCTGATCGATAATCGACTGTCTACCCGCGAGGCCTACACCCGCGACCTCATCGGACGTGGAGATCTGACCAAGGAAGAGTCCGAGGCCGCCGAGCGTGACTTCCACGACCAGATGGAGTCTGTATTCAACGAGGTGAAAGCCGAGGGGAAGAAGACTCCCGCTGAGCAGACAGGCATTACCAGTTCTCAGGAACTGCCTCACGGTCTGGATACCAGCCTGACCAAGGCAGATTTGGTGGAAATCGGTGAGGTGTATAGCAAGATTCCCGACACCTTCACCGTCCATCGTCGCGCCGAACCCGTTGCCAAGAAACGCCTGGAATCCGTCCACGAAGGAGGCATTGACTGGGCGTGGGCTGAGCTTCTGGCACTGTCCAGCCTGGCTAATGAGGGACGCACCGTGCGCCTGGCCGGTGAGGATTCCATCCGTGGCACCTACACCCAGCGTCATGCTGTGTTCTATGATCCCACCTCCGGCGCGGAGTTCTCCCCCTTCGATGACCTAGCTCAGGCCAAGGGCAAGGGTGGATCCTTTGAGGTGTGGAACTCCCCGCTCTCGGAGTACGGCGGACTTGGTTTCGAGTACGGCTACACCTTGGGTAACCCCAACGCCGTCGTCGCCTGGGAAGCCCAGTACGGGGACTTCGTCAATGGGGCACAAACCATCATTGACGAGTATATTTCCTCTGGTGAAGCAAAATGGGGCCTTATGTCTCGGCTTATCGTCCTTTTGCCCCACGGTTACGAGGGTGCAGGCCCAGACCACTCTTCGGCTCGTATTGAACGGTGGCTGCAGCTCAGCTCGGAAGGCTCAATGACAGTGGCTCAGCCTACTGTTCCGTCCAACTATTTCCATATGCTGCGCCGCCATATCCTGGGCACCCTGGCTCGTCCCCTGGTGGTTTTCTCCCCCAAGTCCATGCTCCGTAACAAGGCTGCAGTCTCCTCAGTGGAGGAATTCACGGAGATTAAGAAGTTCCGCTCCGTCATTAATGACCCCACTATTGTGGACGCTTTTGGAAATGTCGTGGGTGACCCGAAGAAGGTTACCAAGATTCTGCTTGTTTCCGGCAAGCTCTACTATGAGCTAGCTAAGGTGCAGAAGAAGAACAAGCGTGAGGATGTTGCCATTATTCGCATCGAGATGCTGCATCCGATCCCGTTTAACCGTCTGCGCGAGGCCTTCGAGATGTATCCGAATGCCACGGAGATTCGCTTTGTGCAAGACGAGCCGGCCAACCAAGGCCCGTGGCCGTTCTACAACGAGCATCTCCCCCGCCTGATTCCCGATATGCTCCCGATGAAGCGCGTATCCCGCCGGTCGATGGCCTCCACGGCCACCGGCTTGGCCAAGATTCACGCTGAAGAAGAAAAGCAACTGCTTGCAGAGGCTTTTGCTGACTAAGATGCACGGCTTTCTCAGCGGTATCGGTCTGCTGAGAAAGCCGTCATTGTGGTGAGAGGCTCATAGCCTCCCCACTGTTCCAGAGAGTCCGGATTCCTCTACCTCAGGGAATCCGGACCTCCTGCTATATATGCCGCCACGGTATCGGTAATGCGTACTCCTTCTCTGGTTCTCTGCACCATAATGGACACGTTCTCCGTGCTCAAGGTGCGCAAATCCTCATTAAGGTAGTAGCGGGGAGTATGCCATATAGCCTCATTGAACAAAATAGGCACTACGTTTTGTGGCAACCCAGAACCACTGGAGTTGCTACAGGCTTGAGCTGGTGAAGGGTCAAGGAGAGATACATCTGCCGGTAGCGCTGCGGTAAGCGCGTTATATGTTTCCAGCTGAACTTCCTCGTCTTGGGTTACATCTACCTTCAGAGTGTCGTACTTTTCCATCAGTTCTTCAGCAGCCACAGGGTTGAGCTCTTCAAGAAGTTCACCTGTGCAGCCCACCACAATGTCTGCATTACGGCTCAACAGGTAATCCAAACGGCTCATCGGCTGACTTCCGGGAACAGATGAATTCACGTCAGTACGGTGAACAGCAAGGCTAGCAGGGAATTTTCGATTATTGAGATCCTGCTTGATTAATTCCCCCAGCACCACTTGGTTCACATCAGTTCCTACCGCAGCCACTCTCAGCGGCAATGCAAAGTTGGGATTGTAATCAGGTTGAGGGTCGGATGAGGAACAGCAAGTCAACAGAACCGCCGAAGCAATGACGGCAAGAGACAACGGCCATCGAGTCACTGTGCTTTTCCGTTCCTAATCGGTTAGTGTGCCACAAACTTGTGCGTCATTTTACCTCGCGCACACTCCATTGGCGGGGAGGGCCGCCCACTGTGCCAGTCGGTTTCTGCTTCACAGCTCACTTACTAGACTGGAACACTATGGACACCGTTAACCGCGTCTACATCGGTCGGCTCCGCGGCATGACAGTTCGCGGTCCGGACTCTGACCCTATCGGCAGAGTCCGTGATGTCATTGTGACAGTTCGCCCGGCGGGAAGAACCTCCCGTGCTCTTGGCATGGTGGTTGAGTTGGTCAACAAACGGCGAATTTTCATTCCCATGCTCCGCATTGCCACCATTGAGCCGGGAGATGTCACCCTCGCCACCGGCTCCGTTTCTATGCGCACCTATCAGCCTCGCGGCGGAGAATTAGCCCTTTTCCACGAGGTCATTGGCACCAAAGTCCATATCAATGATCCAGAGCATCCCGAATTCTTCGATACTCCTTTGGAGGTTGCAGACGTAGAACTGGAACAAACCCGCACCCGGGATTGGATTATCTCCTCGCTTGCGCTGTTTGCTCGCCGCCCCAAATTTGGCCGCTCCCCGAAGCTCATAACAGTCAATTGGCGTTACATCCTTGGTGTAGGCTCCGGCAACTCCGTTCTGACGGAAAGTGTCCAAGATATTCTCACTGAGTTTGAAGATATGCGCCCTGCCGATGTGGCTCAGGCACTCTCTGATCTGCCGCAAAGTCAGAAGAACCAGGTGGCCAATGAACTCAATGACGTGCGCCTGGCAGACATTATTCAGGAGCTGCCCTCCGATGATCAGTCGGAGTTCCTCGAGCACATGGGTATTGAACGTGCTGCCGCCATTCTGGAAGAGATGGAACCTGACGACGCCGCTGATCTTCTGGGAGAGCTTCCTAATGCCAAGGCAGAAGTCCTCCTCAAACTCATGGATCCAGAGGAATCTGCACCAGTTCGTCGCTTGATGAGCTTTTCCCCGGATACAGTGGGTTCTCTCATGACTCCTGAACCTCTTGTTCTCACTCCCCAAGCCACCGTGGCAGAGGCTTTAGCGATGGCCAGGAACCCGGAATTGACCACGTCCATTGCATCTCTTCTCTTTGTGGTGCGCCCTCCTACGGCCACCCCTACCGGACATTTCCTGGGTTCTGTTCATATCCAGAAACTTCTGAGAGAACCACCCTCATCTCTCATTGTTGGTATTTTGGATCCCGATCTGCCGCCCTTGTATGCAGATGACGATCAGGAAACTGCTGCCCGCTACTTCGCCACCTACAATCTGGTGTGCGGACCTGTTCTCGATCACGACAATCATCTGCTTGGCGCCGTGACCGTGGACGATCTTTTGGATCATATGCTTCCAGAAGACTGGCGGGAAACGGGACTGCGCCCCAAGGAGGTGAATAATGGCTGAATCCTCACTGGACACTCCGGTCAACGGTAAGCAGCGCCGTTTTATCAATTTGGATGATGAAACCATCGGGCGGGTGGCAGAAAGAATTGCACGCTTCTTCGGTTCTGGAACATATCTCATGTACCAGACCATCGTGGTGATTGTCTGGATTCTGCTGAACATCGGCGGTTTTTGGTGGAACTGGGATCCCTATCCTTTTATTCTTCTCAACCTCGCCTTCTCCACACAGGCCGCATACGCAGCTCCACTCATTTTGCTGGCCCAAAACCGCCAAGAAGACAGAGATCAGATTGCTGTTGCCGCTGACCGACGTCGCGCACAGGAAACGAAGGCTGACACGGAATTCCTGGCGCGTGAGCTAGCGAGTATGCGTTTGACCGTGGGAGACTTAGTCACCAGGGATTATCTACGACACGAATTAGAAGATGTGCGTAATCTCCTGGAGCGGGTGGAAGCAAAGCTCGATGATTTCTCTGCAGACCAGGCCGATAACGTCACTGAACCCACCCAAGGCGACGTGGATTCCTAAGCACGCATAATGACGTAGAACAAGAAACCTACACAATAACTGAGACTGACATGATTACTGAAGCACAAGTACGAGAAGCACTTTCCCGCGTTGAAGACCCTGAAATTCGCCGTCCTATCACAGATTTGGGGATGGTGGATACCATCACAATTGACGGTGCTCGAGTTAGCGTCACACTTCTTTTGACGGTTGCAGGCTGCCCGCTGCGAGATACTTTGACCACCAACGTGAAGGCAGTTCTGGAAGAGCTTGATGGCGTTGAGGAAGTCAGCGTCACCATGAATGTGATGACAGATAAGCAACGCCAACAGCTTATGACAACACTTCGAGGTGAGCGCGGCGCTCGGGCACATCTTCCTTTTAATGAGGAGTCCTCCACCACCCGTGTGTATGCTGTGGCCTCTGGTAAGGGAGGCGTCGGTAAGTCCTCGGTAACAGCCAATCTGGCGTGTGCCCTGGCTGCAAAGGGCTTGCAGGTGGGGATTGTTGATGCCGATATTTACGGGCACTCCATCCCTGGAATTATGGGGTGTCATCAACGCCCCACAGCCGTCGATAAGATGATCATGCCTCCTGTCGCTCACGGGGTGAAGCTCATCTCCATTGCCAATTTCACTCAGGGTAATACTCCGGTAGTTTGGCGCGGCCCCATGCTTCACCGAGCACTTCAACAGTTCCTTGGGGATGTGTATTGGGGAGATCTTGACGTGCTCTTTGTGGATATGCCACCAGGCACAGGAGACGTAGCGTTATCTATCGCACAGCTTCTTCCTCGAGCTGAAATTCTGGTGGTGACCACTCCTCAAACCGCGGCAGCTGAAGTAGCTGAGCGAGCAGGAAGTATTGCTCAGCAGACGGGGCAAAGAGTAACCGGAGTGGTTGAAAATATGGGGGCAATGACTCTTCCTGACGGCACTACCTTAGACATTTTTGGCTCCGGTGGAGGTCAGGTGGTGGCAGATCGTCTCTCTGTGGTTACGGGCCAGCCCGTCCGGGTAATTGGTCAGATTCCTCTCGATCCGCAACTGCGTCAACAGGGAGATGCTGGCACACCTATTGTGCTCGCTCACCCCGAAGCCCCTGCAGGACAGGCATTCCAGAAACTTGCAGACACATTAGTGGTACGCAGGGATTCTCTGGTTGGAAAGAATCTGGGCGCCACAGTGACATCTTCTCAGGGCGAGAACTAAGAGCTCCCCACTACCGAGCACCGACAAGTACGGCCTCCAGCTCAGGTGATGTCATCCCAGCCGTGAATGGGATCGGAATAGCTCGTGGTGCTGTGGGACGTTGAACCACCCGAGCTACCGAAAGAACCTGCAGTGTCCGAAGTAGTGTCACTGCGTGAAGTAGCCCCAGAAGGTCTTTTCATCTTGCTTGTCTTCGTGGTCGATGATTCACCTTTCAACCACTGAGAAGGCGTCCCCTCAAAATCAAGCATCTTTGAGGGATCAAGATCATCCAGGAAGGTCTCATCATCGTCGAAAAGAGCCTTACTCAACATTCCCTTGGGCGTCATCTTCCGCATCTGCGCCACAGTGGAGAGAGGTTCTTTAAACTCATCGCCAAGAGTGCCATCCAATTCCTTCCTGGCGTTATTAATAGCTTTTCTGGCGGCATAGATGGCTGCGCGAACATCCTTAATAAGCTCGGGGAGCCGTTCCGGGCCCACGATGATAAAGCCAAACACCAGGATGACGAATATCTCACCCCACCCAATACTGGAAAACATGAGTCCGCTTACCTCTTGTGAGCTCTTCGCCGAGCAAAACCATCAAGAAAGTCACGGAACCCTGGGTCCTGTTTCTCCACCGGACACGTTGAAGAACTTAGTGAACACAGTTTAGTGACGAGATCTTCAGAGATATGCACATCCGGATGCCACGCGCGCAGCGCATAGGCCGCCTTAAGTTGTTTACGCACTTCAGCTCTACATTCTGAACAACGTTCTAGGTGTCTGTAGGCGCGCTCAACTGCAACCTGAGGTAGCTCATGATCCACGAACGATGCGATAGCTTCATTACTTAAGTGATCAACCGATGCAAACTCTGATTCCATCCCGCCTCCGTTCACGCAATCCTGACTTCTATGGAGTGGATAGAGCTAGTTGGGCAACAGCAAACGCGCCTCTTCAGAGGTTTCTGCCGCCTGCTCCACACTAACCTTCAGCTGACTTCTACCTCGATGAATTCTACTTCGCACTGTCCCCAGCTTCACCCCGAGAGTAGCAGCAATTTCCTCGTAGCTCATGCCCACGACGTCGCACAGGATCACCGCCACACGATACTCTGGACTCAGTTCATCGAGAGCCTGCTGTAACACGGGATCCAAGGTTGATCGGGTGTACTCTTCCTCCGGAGTGGCAGACTTCCCCTCAACACGCTCATAATCTTCAGGCAGAGCCTCCATGCGGATCTTGTTGCGGTGGCGCACCATATCCAAGAACAGATTAGTAGTAATACGATGCAACCACCCCTCAAAGGTTCCCGGCTGGTAGTTCTTCAAAGAGCGAAACACTCTAATGAACGTTTCTTGCGTGAGATCCTCGGCATCGTGCTGATTTCCGCTGAGTCGGTACGCCAAGCGGTAGACGCTGTCCGCGTGTTCGGCAACCAGCTCAGCCCATGACGGCATATTTCCTTCGCCGCGATCAAAGGCCGAGGTGCTTGGAGAATCCGAATCAACCATAAGTACCATTGTGCCGTACTCCCCCCAGCCCAATCAAGCTTCAGCAATCACTTCCACCACAAGATGTGCTCAACACGGATTGTTCACTGCACTCAGGCGCACTTTCTCTTTACACTGAGAAATTGTGACTGATACGGCTTTCCACGCATTAACTACCTATATCGACGCCCATACGGTGAACGATACTGCGCTAGTACAGGCTCGCCACGACGCGGAAGAGTTCAGCATTCCCATTCCCGACCCCATCATTGGTGACTTCATCTCTGCTCTGGCAACCGACACCACGGCAGCAATTGCTGTCACTCCCGCAGCAGCCGTCACGGGGCTTTATATCTTAAGAAATCAAGATCCAAAATCCGTCTTAACCTGCATTGATCCGGATAGTGAACATCGAACCCTAGCCAACCAAGCATTCACCTCGGCGGGGTACCGCAATTCCAGGTTCCGTTTCCTGGTAGCCAACCCCTTAGAAGTTATGGGACGACTAGCTGACAGCTCTTACCAGCTCATTGTGGCGGATGTTCCCGTGCTGGATCTCAGCACCTTTATCGACGCCGCGTGGCCGCTACTAGCGCCGAAAGGAATGCTGGTCCTTCCTGATTTACTCCTCGACGGAACAGTCGGAGATGAATCCCGCCGAGACCGGGAAACCGCCGCAGCCAGAGAGGCAGACGCAAAACTAGCTGGCTTGGAAGATGCCGTTCTAGCCCGCTTACCTCTGGGCAGCGGGCTTGTTCTCGCAGTGAAACGGTCTCCGGAGAATCTCACCAAGCACGAATCTCAGTAAGACAGTTACCCAACCTTCTTATTCTTCCCCACGATGACAACACCACCGGGGGATACTTTGAAGCGCTCTTTGTCTAACTCTGCGTTGACGCCAACCTCTTGACGCTCGGCTACTTCCACGTTCTTATCCAAAATGGCGTTGCGAACAACGGCTCCCTTGCGGATTCTCACTCCGGGCATGAGCACAGAGCTTTCTACCGTGGCTCCTTCTTCCACATAGACATCTGTAGAGAGCACAGAATTGCGTACAGTTCCTCCCGCGATAATGCAGCCCGCAGCCACCATAGAGGACTGAGCAACCCCTCCCTGAACAAACTTCGCCGGAGGAAGGTTCTGAGCCTCGGTAGAGCGGATAGGCCACTTGGCGTTGTAAAGGTTAAAAATGGGATGAATGCTAATGAGATCCATGTGCGCGTCATAAAACGCATCAATGGTGCCTACGTCCCTCCAATAACCGTGATCTCTCTCTGTGGCGCCTGGTACCGCATTACTCATGAAGTCATACACATGAGCCTGCTGCTTGGACACAAAGTACGGAATAATGTCTCCACCCATGTCATGCTTGGAGTTGTCGTTCTTCTCATCTTCCAAAAGGGCGTCGATAAGGGCATCGGTGGTAAACACATAGTTACCCATAGAGGCGTAGGTTTCCTCCGGATTATCCGGAGTACCGGGAGGATCAGCCGGTTTTTCCAGGAACTCAGTGATATTCCCCTTGTCATCTGACTGAATACACCCAAACGCTGAGGCCTCTGCACGCGGAATCCGAATTCCGGCCACCGAACACGCCAACCCAGAGGCAATATGCTCATCCACCATCTGCGAGGGATCCATGCGATACACATGGTCAGCCCCGAACACTATGACGTAATCCGGCTTTTCATCGTAGATGAGATTGAGGGACTGAAGAATGGCGTCTGCTGAGCCGGTGAACCAACGCTTCCCCAGCCTCTGCTGTGCTGGAACAGAGGCAATGTATTGACTGGTAGGTCCGGTCAGTGCCCAGGCCTGAGAAATGTGCCTGTCCAAGGAGTGAGACTTGTACTGAGTGAGGACGGCAATTTTCAGGAACCCGGCGTTAGCCAGGTTCGAGAGAACGAAGTCAATGAGGCGATAGGAACCCCCGAAAGGAACTGCCGGTTTGGCGCGGTCCTCGGTCAGGGGGAAGAGACGTTTACCCTCTCCGCCAGCCAGAACAATTGCTAGTACATTGGGTTGAGTTTTCACATATTCCAACTTATTAGGACACAGGGAATTTTTCTGCTCAAGCGCAAAGAATCCTCAGCCTCCTCTTCGAGATGCCGGGAAAAATGGCTGCTCCAGGGTTAGTCTCGTAGGTATGAGAGTTGGAATGCTGACCAGAGAATATCCGCCGGAAGTCTATGGCGGTGCCGGAGTTCACGTCACAGAATTGACCCGATTCATGCGAGAAATTGTGGATGTGGATGTGCATTGCATGGGCGCCCCCAGAGATACCGCCACGGTGCATGGCGTGGATCCCGAACTAGCTGACGCGAACCCAGCTCTTAAAACTCTCTCCTCGGGGCTGCGTATGGCTCATGCCCTCGGTGGTGTGGATGTGGTTCACTCTCACACCTGGTATGCCGGCCTCGGAGGTCATCTGGCCGCTCAGCTCTATGACATCCCTCACGTTGTCACAGCTCACTCCTTGGAACCTGATCGTCCCTGGAAACGGGAGCAGCTTGGCGGAGGCTACAACGTCTCCTCCTGGTCTGAGAAAAATGCCTTTGAATACGCCGATGCGGTCATTGGCGTTTCTGCGGGAATGAAAGACGCAATCATGCGGGCTTACCCTCGGATTGATGAATCCAAGATTCACGTGGTTCTCAACGGGATTGATACCGAGGAGTACCAACCCCGAGAGACCTTCGGAGAAAAATCTATTCTCACCGAGCTAGGGGTGGCCAAAGACCGTCCTATCGTAGCCTTTGTGGGGCGCATTACCCGGCAAAAAGGCGTGGCACACCTTATTAAGGCCGCTAGCCATTTCGAGAAAGACATCCAGCTCGTGCTCTGTGCAGGGGCACCTGATACCCCAGAGATTGCCGCAGAAACAGAGCAGCTGGTGAGTAATCTTCAGAAGGAACGCGACGGGGTGTTTTGGGTGCAGGATATGTTACCCAAGGACAAGATCCAGGAAATTTACACCGCTGCGGACACTTTCGTGTGCCCGTCTATCTATGAGCCTTTGGGCATTGTCAATCTTGAAGCTATGGCCTGTGGCACTGCCGTGGTGGCGTCTCGAGTGGGGGGAATCCCCGAGGTTGTGGTGGACGGAGAAACCGGCACACTGGTTCCCTATGATCCCGAGGATCCAGAAGGCTTTGAGCGGGGTATCGCTGAAGGCGTCAACGCAATGGTTGCAGACCGAGACCATGCCAGGGCCGTCGGCAAGGCAGGCCGGCAACGTGCTATTGAGAAGTTTTCCTGGGCGACGATCGCCCAGGAAACGGTGGATATTTACTCCTCGCTGCTCTAGGTTCCCCTGCACCCCGAGCAAATCATCATTATCCTCGGTGGCAACGTTTCCATCCCCTACAGAGAAGGTCGATCATGGCACAGCCTACCTTTCGCCCTGAACTCCACGTATCCCCTGAGACAGGGGTGATGGATGCACCTGCCGGAGCCCTGTGTGACGGAACTACCTGGCACGTTTTCCACCAGTACCGTCCACAGATTGACGGACCGGCACGCTGGGCTCATGCGTACTCAGACGATGCTCCCTTTGAGTGGGATATCTGCGATGACGTGATTACTCCCCGTGAGGATGAGACTTCTGTACGCGCTGGTTCCGTGATTGCCACGAAACACGGAGCCCGCCTCTACTTCACCTCTGTCACCTCCAGCGGAGCCACCATACAGGTAGCGGATATTGAAGATTTAGATGACACTGTGGAATCTGTTTCAGATGACGCAACCTGTGAGGATTGTCATGTCCAGCGTCACGGCGTGGTGGTGGACAACAACCGGCGTTTCCGCTCTCCCTGTGTGGTTCGGGACTGGGCGGGAGATGACCGGGATGAAGAGCATGAGGGTTGGATGATGCTGGCTGTTGCCGGTTCCGCAAAGCACCCCGATTTGATGGTGCTCAGCTCAGATGATGGGCTGTCATGGACTATCAACGGCCCTCTGGAATTTGATGGTGACCCCGGCTATACCAGCGCATCCCCCATTGTGAGCCCACGTATTTTCCGTCTGCGGGACGAGATAGACGGTCTTATCTATGATCTTCTCCTTGTCACCATTGAAAAGGACGGCATTGATAGGTCCGGATATCTGGTGGGCACCCTGGAGGGAACCACATTCCACGTGCTAACTCCCTTCACCCGCATTGACTACGGGCATGATTTCTCGCGTCCTCGCACAACCACGATGAAGCCGGGAGCTATCGCCCCAGAAAGCAGATACGAAGATGCCCTTATTTTTGGGCTGATGAATGGTGTGGGGCGCTTCGATGATCCTTCCACGCACCTGAGCTACCAGAAGGAAGGCTGGGCGAATTGCCTCACCCTTCCCCGAACCGTCACCCTGCAGGGTGGCCTCATGTACCAAACCCCCACTCCAGGTCTTATAGACGCTATTGGCCGCTCCAATGATGTGTGTTTCTGGTCAGGTCTTTTTGAACTGGGCCCAGATTCTGACTTCTCTATTGTCCTTCTCGACGCCGCGAAACAACCAGCGTGCCGTATCACACACGATGGGCACGTTGTCACTGTGGATCGTTCCATGAATCCCCACCACACAGGGGACCCAGTGGCCACCGCTCCAGTGATGGACGATGACACCAACGCCGTCACTATCATCGTGGACGGCTCCACCGTCGAGGTTTTTGCCGATGGAGGTGCTGTGGCTATGGCTTCACGAGTGTACTTCGATGGGGGTTGCGCAGACCTCCAGATCATCCATCACGGTGAGGTGGATCTACAAAGTTCCTATGAGCGATTCCCTCATTCGTCTCGCAGAGATGACCTTCCCTGGGATGATGATTTCCTGACAGCATGGGAGGATGTTCAGAGTTAGACGGCAGGATTCCCCTGGTACTGCGGATGGATGAGGTTGTGTGTAGAAAGCACCTCATTGAGTGTTTCTTCGTCCATGAGCTTGTGCTCAAGGACTAACTCCCGTACTCCCCTGCCAGTCTCCTTCGCTTCGGCAGCAATCAGATCACCCGCGTGATGGCCAATATATGGGTTGAGGTAAGTCACAATACCGATGGAGTTTTCCACATAGCCACGGCACACGGCGTCGTTAGCGGTAATTCCTTCCACACACTTCTCACGCAGTACTCCGGCTGCGTGACGCAATAGCCTCATGGATTCAAAGAGTGCCTGAGCTATGACCGGCTCCATGACATTGAGCTGGAGTTGCCCGGCCTCGGCAGCCAAAGTGACGGTGAGGTCATTGCCGAACACCTTGAAACACACCTGATTGACCACTTCGGGAATCACAGGGTTTACTTTTCCAGGCATGATTGAGGAGCCAGCCTGACGCGGGGGAAGATTGATTTCATTCAAACCAGCACGCGGGCCAGAAGACAAGAGACGAAGATCATTGCAGATCTTTGAAAGCTTCATGGCAGCGCGTTTGATTGCAGAATGAATCTGCACATAACCACCTGTATCAGAGGTAGCTTCAATCAAATCTGCGGAGGAGGTGATGTCCAATCCTGTCACCTCAGCAAGTGCTCGAACAACATTCTCCCTATACCCAGTTGGTGTATTTACTCCCGTACCGATGGCGGTGGCTCCCAAATTCACCTCGAGAAGCTCAGCAGCAGCGTGACGCAGCACTGCCTGTTCCTCCGCGAGATTGGCGCCAAAAGCGTGGAATTCTGCACCCAAAGTCATGGGAACGGCGTCTTGAAGCTGCGTGCGCCCCATCTTCACCACATCGTCAAACTCATCACCCTTAGCTCGGAATGCAGCTTGTAAAGCATCTAGAGCTTCTATAAGTGTGCCTATCTCCGTATACAGCCCTAGACGCAAGCCGGTGGGATAGGCATCGTTTGTGGACTGAGCCATATTGACATCATCATTCGGATTAATAATGTCGTAACGCCCTTTCGGGTACCCGAGGTGCTCCAAAGCCAGATTGGCAACCACCTCATTGGTATTCATATTGAGGGAAGTGCCTGCCCCTCCCTGGAACACATCTATAGGAAACTGATCCATGGAGCGTTTGGACTCCAGAATCTGGTCACAGGCCCACACAATCGCTTCGGACTTCTCCTGGGATAGGGCGTGTACTCGCCTATTAGCAAGGGCTGCCGCCTTCTTCACCTGAACCATGCCCCTCACGAAAGAGGGAATGTCATTAATGCTTGTCCCAGAGATGCGGAAGTTTTCAATGGCTCGTTGAGTGTGTACCCCAAAATAAGCGTTAGCGGGAACTTCTAAGGTGCCAAGGAGATCTTCCTCAGTACGGGTAGCTTCGGTGTCGTTTTCCTCAGTGTGGGCTGACACTATGTGATGTCCTTTCAATCATGCTATGGGCACAAACGACCCCATTCTACCCCCACATTGCGGATTAAAAAGCACCCCCAGAGTGGAATAAAAGTCACTTCTGGGGGTACTAGGTTCTCCACGGAGATCCTGGCAGCTTTCTGGAGTGCTGCAGAAATTTAGTTGATCACCACAGGCATAGTGTCGCCTAACAGATGAGGCCCGGAAGGCACACTGCTAATGGCAATACGCTGAGCGGTTGTACTCAAAGCAGCCCCTGTATCTTGGGTTATCGGACGAGCTGTGGTTGAGGCCGCCGAGGTTTGCCTTGACGACGTCGTTCTCGCTGTAGAAGTAGGACTGCTCACCGTTTTCGGTAAAGACACCGTACTCACCACGGGTGTACCAGAACCCACCACGCGGTCTTGTGAGTCCACCTTCGGTGTTGACACCGTAGTTTTCACCTGCTGCTCAGTACCAGACTGACCCACTGGCACGGATATCCGAGCTGCTCCTGACACCGTCTGAGTATTTGCTTTTGGTGTGCGGAATGTCACAGCATTCATCTGTCCCGTCGCCTGACCTGTTCGATCAAGGACCTCATTTGATAGCACATATTCCGTGTCAGGTTTCAACCCGTCATACTTCACCTCAGAAGTCACCACCTCCTTGTTTTGTGTTGAGGTGGTTGTGATCTTCTCGCCTGTAGAAGTCGATGAGGTTACCGGAACTGTAGAGATGCCAGATGACACAGCGTCCGAAGAACTGGATGTGGTACCACTCAGATCCCCCAGGACCCTATCCTTCCGAGAGGTACTACTCGACTCTGGCGCCGAAGTATGCGAGGAGTTCTCTGCAACCGCATCTGACGAAGCTGGTGTCTGAGTAGAGCTGGAGGTAGCAGCAGCAGTATCGTTCTTCGGTTTTTGCTCAGTGGCGGGCATATCACCGGAATTCTTCAGCCGCGTGACCGTCTGAGCAGTGTCATTAATGTCGTGATGGACGGCAATGATGGTGTACCGCGCCTCGTCTAAGGGGTTGCCTTGACGATCCACCTTCGTAGAGCTCAGTGTTTCAAAGGCCACCATAGCTTCCACGTCCTTCAGCTCAGAGGCGGACGCAGAAACAACAATTGTCACAGTGCGAGTGCCTTTCACGGAACCGTCCGGCTCGGTAGCAGGCCCCGTGGTAAAACGCACCAGTTCACCAGAACCCAAAACACTGTTTTGGTCGGCCTTGTTAACCAAGGAAGACTCCAAGGTGTACTCCGTATTCGGGGCGAGACCTTCATAGGACACTGTGTCTGTCACAATGAGACCTGGAGCGAAGGGGGCTTCCTTAGGAGACACCGAAGTAGAGATCTTCGGGCTGAAATCACGCGGAGTATCCGCCTCTGTATTCGGTAATTCAGTACTGTCATCACCGTTCTGGTCAGGCAAGACCGCACAATCCCCGTTTGTATCAGTCTCGGTCACCGAGGTGGTCTTCTCCGTCGTGGTGGTCTCCTTCGACGTCGTGGTCTTCTCAGTCGTAGTCGGCTCGGTGGTTGTCGGCTCGGTGGTCGCTTCCTTCGTTGTCGTCTTCTCAGTCGTCGAAGTCTCCTCCGAGGTGGTCTCCTCCGAGGTCGGCTCGGTGGTTGTCGGCTCGGTGGCTATTTCCGAGGTAGTCGTTTCCTCCGGCGTGCTTTCCTCCGTAGTCGGCTCGCTTGTTGTCTCCTCCGTGGTCGTGGTTTCCTCCGACGTGGTGCTCTTCTCAGTCGTAGTCGGCTCGGTGGTGGTTTCCTTCGTTGTCGTTTCCTCCGTCGTCGAAGTCTCCTCCGAGGTGGTCTTCTCCGACGTCGGCTCGGCGGTTGTTTCCGACGCAGTCGTGGTCTCCTCCGACGTGGTGGTCTCCTCCGACGTCGGCTCGGTGGTTATTTCCGACGTAGTCGTTTCCTCCGACGTGGTTTCCTCCGTCGTCGTTGGCTCTACAGGAGGGAGGCTTTCATCGACAACAACGCTCACTGTCTGATTCTTGTCGTCAATCTTCTCATGAACATTTAACGGCTCGCCCGTTGGCTTTCCATTATCATCAGCTCGATACAATTTTTCAAAGAAAACATACTGTCCAGACCCTTGCAACAGTACTTCTTTTAATTCAACTTTTTGTTCGCCATCACTTACCTCAGGAGTAAAGGGTTGAGAGGCCTTAATTTCCTTATTATCCTCCCCCATAACAGGCTGTTGTGTCTCCTTATCCATAAGAGTGGATTCCAGAACATAAGAATCGCCTGGAGTTAAGTTGTTAAACTCCACCGTATCAACCAAATCAACTTTTTCACCACGGGCAATGGTCTTTTGGGCAACAGCACCCTCAATTCTCTCTCCAGTGACAACGTTGTTTTGATCACTGAAACCTGCGCGCGTCCACAGTGAAGGTTGAGGTTTTCCTTCCATGAGCACAAGCCCCTGTTTTTTACCGTTATCAACCAACATTCCTGTGGGATCCCCGTCGGGATCTACAGGCTCATTCATCCCTACATTGTCTGGCCCTATGAGGTATTCATAGAGTTCCCGCGCTCCAGGCTTAGCTTCTTGGTCCAACCACGCTGATTCCCCACCGTAGTTCCTGTCGTCCCATTCCCCACCCCGCATAACACCAATGCCATTGAGAGAGTCAGTAAAGTGCCAGATTGCTAACTGTGTTGCCGCAATAGCGTCATGGTATGTCAAGCCTTTGTCATACCCTGGAAGGTCTTTGAGGGCCTTCTTTGGATAACCGTTATAAGCAATCCAGGTAATCTTACTTTTTATATCATCCCTCACAGCAAGATTCTCATTAGCCGATACAGCATCACCAACATATCCATTCGGATTATTTTCGTTGATTTCATCAGCTTCCGTGAATAGTCTTGCTTGGCGACTTTGATTAAATTGATCCCATGAGACAATCTGCCCAGAATCTCCTGGTATCACTGAGACAAAATACTCAATACAATACCCAAAAAGTCCCGAAGGAGGTTCATTAGGATTCTCTAATTCTTCCTTTCGTGGAACAGTACCATTTATCCAAAATTGAGTAACCCGGGTATGCACTGGAATTTGTTCTCCATTAGGAGTCCCGTTAATGTATCGACCTGTTGCAATACTCCCATACGGTTCCGCTATATTTCCGTCGGGGCCAACTTCACCAACATCAATACCATCGGTCACCATCATGGGATCCCCGGCCTGCAATCCGCTGGCTGTAGGAATCCTCACCGCAATAATGGTGGCTAAAACCAGCATAATAGTGGCGGTTATCACCGTCACGTGCCTGGATCCTGCTTTCAATCTCGTCAACATAGGACTCACCTAACTGGAAAATAGAGAGACATCTGAGGAAAGCGATGTCGGCAACCTCACCCTACGCAGTCTCACAGTGTTACAACGGAGATAATTTTAGACTTATGTGATTAATGGGTCAATAGTTATCTAAAGTTGCCCAGTTGTGCAAAAAGGCCGGACTTTTTTTCGGTCCGGCCTTTTCTAAAACAGGGAATTCTCCTGTTTTCTGCGCTTGATTTTCACGGTGACATCACCTGGCACCTTTGCACACAGCTAGTTCACAATAGACGGCCAACGTGCTCCGTTCTCCCAGTAACTAGCAATATCTTCCAAATCACGCCCCTTGGTTTCTGGTGCCAGCCGGTAGACGAAGAGGAATGCCAAGACGCAGAGAATCCCGAAGATGAGGAACACTCCTGTACCGCCAATTGCACTGAGTAATGGCGGGAAAGCCTGCGCCACGATAGCGTTGGCAACCAGATCTGAGGTCAACATCACGGAGGCACCAGCTGCACGGAATCGGCTGGGGAAAATCTCTCCGGCATACACCCACACCAACGCCCCAAAACCGTAGGTGTACCCCATAGTAAAGATGATGATGGCGAAAAGTCCGAGGTATTCACCAACCCCAGAGAAGCCTCCGCCTACCGAGTAAACGATGACTAGCAAGATATTGGCAAAGATCATCACTCCAATGCCTGTGAGCAAAATCGGTCGACGTCCCAACTTGTCTATGAGAACCATCGAGGCCACAACGGCAACTAAAGAGAAAGCCTGTACCACAGCTGGGAGGAGTAGCTGCTGACCAAGACCTTCAAATCCCATCTGCTCAAAAATCTGTGGTGCATAGTAGATGGTGGCATTAATACCAGTGATCTGAATGAAAAATCCCAAGCCCACGGCAAAGAGCGTTGCTTTCAAGAGATGACCAGAAAGCATATCCTTGAGGTGGCCTTGCCCTGCCTCTTCTGCCAAGGATTGTTTAATGGACTCCAAACGGTGCTGGACAACCTGTTCATCGCCCTCTATATTCGCCAAAACATCCAGCGCCTCGGCATCCTTGCCTTTCATTAACAGGAAGTTTGGAGTCTCCGTCAAACGGAAGAGAAGAAGGAAGACAATGATGGAGGGAATAGCTGCTGCGCCTAGCATATAGCGCCAGCTCTCCGTGGGAGATAACAGCCATGCCACCACGTATCCCAAGATGATGCCAAACACACAGGCCACCTGGTAGGACGTTGCCAGCCCGCCACGAATAGATGTTGGTGCCGCCTCAGCAATGAACACCGGCACAATGGAGACGGACAAGCCAATCGTGAATCCCAAAAGGGTGCGGAACACGAACAGCACCACAGCGTTAGGCGAAAGCATGGATAACACAGCAAACAGCGCATAACCAGCGGCAATCAGGAGCATGGACTTCTTGCGCCCTATCTTGTTGGCCATCACGCTACCGGCAAGAGCACCAACAATTTGCCCTATCACCACGGCAGTGGCCATAGCAGCCAAACCACTTTCACTCATGGGAAAGTCATTTGGAATGAAGAGCAACGCCCCGGCGATGTTAGAGATGTCATAGCCGTAGGTGATACCCAATGTTGCGGAAATGAGGGCGACCGTCTTCCCCAAGGGAGGAGCCTTCTTCAGGTCTGCCAAGAAACTCATAGTTGAACTCCCTGTTGTAGTTATAAAATCTCTTCGCCAGCAAAGAAGATGCGGCGCGGTAGATAGGTTTCTGGATCGAGCACAAGAAAATCTGCAGGGTATCCCGCTTTGATACGGCCAAAGCTGTCCCCCACACCAATAGCGGAGGCAGGATGAGAGGTAGCAGCAGCCACAGCAACATCCACGGCAATTCTTTCTTTCAGAACCGCATTGGCCACAGCACGATCCATCGTCAGTGTGGATCCTGCCAGAGAGCCGTTGGCTTTCACCCGCGCAATACTGTCCTCCACAATTACTGGAAGGTTCCCCAGCATATAATCTCCATCTTCCTGATCTGTGGCAGCCATAGAATCTGTCACCAACACCGTGCGCTCCGATACCTCCACAAAAACACTGCGCACAACATCAGGATGAACATGAACCGTATCGTTGATTACTTCTAGCCAAACCTGCGGATCACGGAATGCTGCAATGATAGGACCAGGCTTACGGTGGTGGATGCCTTCCATAGCGTTGAAAGTGTGTGTGAGAATGGTTGCGCCAGCGTCAAAAGCGCGCCTGGCAGTCTCATAATCGCAGTTTGTGTGCCCTACTGCGGCAGCAATACCAGCCGAGACAAACTGCTCAATGGCACCTATACCGTTATCTAGCTCCGGGGCTACTGTCACCTGACGAATGCACCCTTCACCTGCGTCGATCATGCGCGTGACAACATCGCGAGTGGGCGCTATGAGTAGTCCTTCCTCATGGGCTCCTTTGTGCTCAGGGGCGAGGAATGGGCCTTCAGGGTGAATCCCCAGAAGCCACGGCTCGTGGCGGACAGCGTCAGCAGCCTCATGCAATTCCTTTTCCAAGATGTCCATCCCGGCAGTGACAAAACTCATCACAGCACGAGTGGTTCCGTGGTGGAGGTGCCGCTCTTTAATAGTGGCAATGGCATCCACCCCATCGTCATAGGCCGATCCGCCAGCGCCATGATGGTGGATATCAATGTACCCAGGCACCACAATGCCGTCGAGTTTTTCGTATGTTTCCCCAGGCTGCTCTTCCTGAGCGACGTCGTTAAGGCGAGTGATAACTCCACTGTCTACGGTGAAGCTCACATCGGTATATTTCCCCCCAACGGTGCCGTCATACAGAGTACCGACGCAGTATCGTTTCATAATCTTTCTGCTCCTGCCCTATTCTCCAGCTATCAGAACTGTGTAATCACCCAGTTCTCGACGAATATCCTGAGGTATGCCACGGTCAGTGATAACCGTATCCACTACGCTAGTCCCGCCAAGTGTGACAAAAGAGCGTCGAGCGAACTTTGACGAGTCTGTCAACACCACTGCTCGACTAGCTCGGCTAGCCATAAGCCGGTTAATGGATGCTTCGTATTCATCCACCGTGCCTGGGCCTTCAAGGGTAAAACTGTTAGCGCCGATGAAACACAGATCCAGATTGAGCTGGCTCATGATCTGCGCGGCAAAAGGCCCGGTGGTTTCCTCGGTATTTCCATTCAAGACCCCGCCCACCACAATGGTGCGAATTCCCGAGGCCTGTGCCAAAACCTGAGCCACATCCAGGGCGTTGGTTACCACATTGAGTCTATTCTCCGGCTCGTTCTGAGCCCAGGTAACCAGTTTGGTGGCCAACAGTCCCACCGTGGTTCCACCGCTGAGCCCCAATACCATCTGTGGCTCCACCATCCTCAAGGCCATATCTGTGATGGCATCTTTTTCTGCAACCCTCTCCCCCACTTTTGCCCGCAATGGCAGATCAAAGTTCACCGCTAAACTGGTGGCCCCGCCATGCGTTCGACGGAGAAGACCCTGAGCATCCAAAGCGTCTAAGTCACGCCTGGCAGTAGCTGGTGAGATTCCCAGAGTCTCAACCAACTCCTCTACCGAAATGCTGCCCGACTTCTTGAGAAGCTGCAGCTCCTTATCAAAGCGCTGACTGCGAATCATGGAACACCTGCTGCAAACGCGCTGCCTCAACAGTCACAGCATCTCGGGCGGAAGCCACATACTTACGGGAATCTGTTAGAGCTGGGTCCTTGTCCAGAACCTCCCTGACGCTTCGAGTAAAGAAGCCGTTGAGATGTGTGGACACATTGATCTTCGTCATCCCCGCTGCAATCCCTGCCTGGATTTCTGAATCAGGAACACCAGAGGAACCGTGCAACACCAGAGGAACAGAGAGAGCCTGGTGCAACCTTGCAATGAGCTCCAAGTCCAGTTTGGCGGTGCGCTGAGCCATAGCATGTTCTGAACCCACGGCCACTGCCAACATATCCACCCCTGTAGACTCAACAAACCACACAGCTTCATCGGGATCAGTCCGAACTCCAGGAGTGTGTGCTCCTCGCTTACCGCCTATCTCTCCTAGCTCAGCTTCTACATCCACTCCGTGATCGTGGGCATAGGCCACCACCTCTGCGGTTTTGGCCAGATTCTCCTTCGTGGGCAAAGTGGAACCGTCATACATGACAGAACTAAAACCGAGGTCAATAGCTTCTTTAGCTAACTCCACAGATTCACAATGATCTAGATGAACAGCCAAGGGGGCACTGCTTTCCCGAGCTACAGCCAGCATGGCCTGTGCAATGGGACGCAGAGAGCCGTGATACCGAATGGCGTTGTGGGAAAGCTGCATGATGATGGGAAGGCCTGTTGTGGCGGCGGCAGCAGCAAAAGCTTCTGCGTGTTCCACATGGATCACGTTGAAAGCGGCTACACCTCGCTGCTCCCGTGCAGCATCCTGAACAATCTGAAGAGAAGAAAGCTGAGTCATGAAAGTTCCTTTACGGTGATGTCAAAGTGTGGGACTGTGCCAATAGTGCCGGCAGTAGGTTGCATAACTGCGGCAGCAGACCATGCCACCGCGCGTTCAATAAGCTCAGAGAGAGAAAGATGATCCACCAGAGCGCTGGCTACGGCTGCTACTGCAGCATCTCCAGCTCCGGTGGGATTGCCTATGAGAGGGGTAGAAATACAAGCGTGGAATGACGTCCCGCTCTCCTTCTCCACAGCATAAAGCCCATCTTTACCTGCTGAAACAATGCTAAGTGGTGCTCCTAAACGCCGGGCTCCTTCCAGAGGATTACGAGTACCCGTCACGGCTTCCAATTCATCCAGATTTGGCTTGACGACGTCGGCTCCAGCAGCCACCGCTGTCTGAAGTGCTGCCCCGGAGGTATCCACAATAACCTGGGTCCCAGTGGAATGAACGGCAGAGATGAAGTCCGGCACAAACCACTCGGGGGATTCTGGAGGCAAGGAGCCAGAAAGAGTCACAACATCTGCAGCCCTAGCATCACCAACCGCACAATTACTACCGTGAGGAACGCCACCAGTGCGGCTACTGCCAAGACTGCTGACCACGGCGTCGATAAGGGAATGATAGATCTTATCCGGCTGCGGGCTGCCTATCTCATTGATGATGACTGTATCTCCCGCATGGCGATCATAAATAGCGAAGGTCTGACGAAGGGGCGTCTGAGTGATAACAGGCTGAAATCGCAAGCCCCGTGGTGCTGTGGTACCAGCAGGTACTGGAGCAATGGCACACACCTGGTAGCCCTGCTGCGCCGCAATGCTGGCCACATTCATACCTTTGCCACCAAGAACTCGCTGAGCTGAGGAGATTCTCTGAGTGGTTCCCAGAGTGAGATTGTCCACGTCCAGGGTGAGATCCTCAGCCGGATTGGGAGTGACGCAAAAGATAGACATTGCTACTTCAGCACGACAGAGCGGGTGAGATGGCGCGGAGCGTCTGCATCGAGGCCCAAGGCACGAGACTTCAGCAGAGCAACCTTGTGTACTCGCACGAGGTCTGCCAAAGGATCAACGTCCCTATCTTCAAAGCGGGCACCAGTGTGTGCAACCTGCTGTGCTAAACCCTCAGGCGCCTTCCCGAACATCCAGGTAACACGCCCTGGCTGGGCCACAGCAATAGGGCCGTGCCGGTATTCCATAGCGAAGTAGCTTTCCGTCCACCACTGGCAGGATTCACGCATCTTCAAAGCTGCTTCTTCAGCAAGCCCCCCAGTCCACCCGACACCCAGGAAGGAATACTGTTCAGCATCAATCAAATCTGGATCTGGATCTTCATTCAGTAGCTTCTCAGCCTGATCAGCGACAGCAAGGAGAGTGTCTTTCTGCTCTAAGGAAGCCCTCAAGAACATGAGAGCTGTGGTGGCATAGCGGGTCTGCACCACAGACTGCTCATCGGCAAAAGGCAAAAGCACACTGTGAGTGGCAACCTGGGTCACTGGAGAGTCTGGAACCGCAGTGATAACCACCGTCTTGTGAGATTGGTGCTTCTCCAGGAACTCGATAATCTCGGTGGTAGTACCTGAGCGGCAGATAACAACATAGGCATCATACTCTCGATCAGCCGGAAACTCTGTGGGAGTGAAAGCATCAGTAACACCGTGACCTGCCTTTTCCCGAAGCGCCGCGTAAGCCTTCGCCATAAACCAACTGGTCCCGTTACCAATGACGGCTACACGCTGTCCAGCCTCTGGCAGAACGTGACGCTCTTCCTCCATCTCTAAGGCTTGACGCCACACCTCCGGCTGACTCATCAGCTCCGCTTCCATGTATGAACCTGAAGCCACTGTCTTCGTCCCTTCTTTGAAGCATTCGTGATTGCTTTTGATTGTATATCAAATTTTTCTCAATATACAGTCAAATTCAATCACAATTTATATACTGGAAGTACTACGCCAACAAGGAGCTCCATCATGTTTAACACCCATCTTTTTGGTGTTGCCTCGAGCACCTCCTCTGCTCCCACTCGAGACGCCTCCCAGTTCACGCGCGAGCACATCACCACTCCTAACGTCGGAAAAGGAGAACCAGCTCTCGCGGTAGACGTCGGCGGAACCTTCATCAAGGCAGGGCTTGTCTCCTCTGAGGGAGATTTCGTGGACATCACCCGAATCCCTACCCCCAACACTAATCAAGACCGCTCAGAAGACATCATCCATGCCATCGAAACTCTCTACCAGGGTTACACCTTCGCTGCTGAATCCCCTACCCGTGTATCGGTAATCTTGCCAGGCACCGTAGATGATGAACGCGGTATCGGGCTTCATTCAGAAAACCTAGGGTGGAATAACGTTCCCTTTGCCGACATCCTCACCGAAAAGCTCGGCGTCCCCACCCGTGTTACTCACGACGTCCGTGGTTCCGGGATTGCTGAATACAAGCTCGGCTACGCTTCTGAGTTTCGTAATTTTATGGTGCTCACCATAGGTACAGGCATTGCTGGAGCTATCTTTCTCAACGGAGAGTTGGTGGTCTCCGACGGGTACGCAGGCGAAATAGGACATATTCCTGTGTATGGCTTCGATGGAATGCTCTGCAAGTGTGGTCAACGCGGCTGCACGGAGACAGCCGCCTCGGCCGCCTCCATCATCACTGAATACAACCGTATTGCCCCGGATTCTGTGAACGATGCTAGCCAAGTAGTCGCCCGCATGAAGGAAGGAGACGCTGCCGCCACGCGAGTCTGGGACAATGCCACCACTGGATTGGCTCGGGCAATTGCCCTGGTGGAAACCATTGTGGCTCCTGAAGCCGTGTTGCTTGCTGGAGGTCTAGCCCAAGCAGGAGAGGATCTTCTCAAGCCTATTCAGGACAAGCTAGACAATCTCCTCACCTTCCAGAGGATGCCACAGCTGTTGGTATCAAAGCTGGTGGGCGTGGCTGGGCTTTCAGGTGCAGCACTTCTCAGTCGCATTCTTGAGTTCTAGTGCGCGTCTAGGAAGTAATCTTCCGGAAGCGTGTCAGGGTTGCCCGTGCAGTAATGGTCATGGTATCCGGCAAAGCATCTACTCGCCGTTTGAGCTCCTCGCGCTCAATATGGCGGGCGGAAGGGCTCATACCCACCTGAGCCAAAATAGCTTCGCGGTCAAGATCCATAGAGAAACTCAACAGCTCTGGATCTGTGATTAACTCCAAATAACCCTGAGCCTGAGCAACCATACGCTCCACTTTTCCAGGCTCCACATCGAGAATCCCCAAAGGCTCGCGCAGCTCTGCTAGGTGGCCCACCTCCCCGGTGAGGACCACAACCTCACCCTCGGGCTTGAGCACCCGCGCAAATTCGGGAGCATTCCGTGGAGCAAAAATTGAGGTCACCACATCCACCGAGCAATCTAAAAGCGGTAGCCGCTCCCAGGCATCCGCCACCACTGCCCCCAACCTGGGATGCGCTTTTGCCAGCATTTTTGCTGCTGGAACCGAAATATCCATACCGACGCCGCGGGAACCAAGGACGTCGTCAAGGGTATGTGAGAGATAAAACCCAGTACCTGCGCCAATTTCCGCTATCACCGGCTCAGCATCATCATCGGCGGCGTTCACACTATGGCGAACAACCGCTGACACCGCCTCCACGAAGGGCGCAAAGTGCCCGCGAGAAAGGAAAGCCTCTCGAGCCTGAATCATCTCCAGGCTGTCACCATCGAACTTGCGCCCATTGTTTCCAAAGAGGGAGACGTACCCCTGCTTAGCGATGTCATAGCTGTGGCCTGTGGCAGATACCAAGGTCTGAGAATCCTGGGATAATACCAAGGGCGAACCATCAATGGGATCAGCTAAAACATCAGTAATTGAACGGAGCATACCTATTTTTCTACAACAAAAACCCGGGCTGATGAAAGCCCGGGGAAGTACGGGTCACTGGAGTGACACCGGAAATGTGGTTTAGGCAGAAGCGTCCAAGAGCAGCTGACCCAGTTCTGCAGCTTCTGCTTTATTGAGCTCGATGACCAAGCGTCCACCGCCATCGGAAGGAATTCGCATAACAATCTTGCGATTTTCAATTTCTGCTTCCATAGGACCGCTACCAGTCCGGGGTTTCATTGCGGCCATAGGCTGACCCTCCTTGAGATAAAGTCTCCTCGAGATAACTTCTAGGTAACTCTTACAAGTGTAACCCGTAAAAGCTTATTTTGGGTGGGCTAATCTACCCCCAGTGGGGGAAGTCCATCGGCTCGCGGAGAAGAGGAGGAAGGTTCCTGCCCCAGAAGGGTATCCTCATTCCCCTCGACAAACTGCAAGGTTGAGGCCTGCGAGATTGTGTCGTCTTCCAGCTCAATCTGGGGCTCCCCTGTCTCCTCTATCAGAGACTGCGCAGCTGGAGGCTGAAGAGCTTTCTGCTGTAAAGCCTCTTTCTCACGTAATGCTTCCTCCTTGGCTAGGAGTGCTTCCAAGAGACTATCGACCTGTTCGGGACGATAACCCCGCCAGGCGATTTCTAGCCGAACGTCCCCGTAACGGTTTTCTTCAATGGCTCTGCGGTTAGCTTCCATGAGGGTATGGGAATCTTCCGCAGGGGGCAAGGTTTCTCCCCGCCCAAAGACAAGCCCGAATATGATCACCGCAGCGATAACAACAATTGCCAAAACCAGGATAAGCAGGATATATGCGAGCATAAAAGAAACTTCCCTCGAACTGTTCTGGTAGTAATGCAGCCTTAGCCTAGCAAGCCCTTAGGACGTTGGCGTGTGAGACAGGATATGGTTGACTGCTTCAGAAACTGAATCAGTTACCAGGAACATATCCAGATCCTGTGGCCCCAACATTCCTTGAGCCCTCAGAGTGTTTTCCATCCACTCCACAAGTGGCCCCCAATGCTCAGTTCCCATAAGCACGATGGGGTAATTCCTCACCTTCTGGGTTTGCACCATCACCAGGACCTCATAGAGCTCATCGAGAGTTCCAAAGCCGCCTGGAAAGAACACAAAGGCTTGGGAGTATTTGAGAAACATCGTTTTACGAGCAAAAAAATAGCGGAAATTCACTCCCAGATCCACATACTCATTCAGGCTTTGCTCATGAGGAAGTTCAATCCCCAACCCAATGCTGACTCCCCCTGCCTCATGGGCACCCTTATTTGCCGCTTCCATAATTCCAGGCCCACCCCCGGTAATCACGGCGTAATCATGCCTGGCCACATGGCTAGCCACGTCCACAGCCGCCTGATACCACCGCGAGGAGGACGTCAACCGCGCAGAGCCAAACACTGTCACCGCAGACCCTACGGTGGCCAACGCATCAAAACCAGTGACAAATTCGCTCTGTATTCTCAGGACCCGCCAGGGATCATCGTGAATCCACTCTGTACTCTGACCGTGAGCAAGGAGACGCTGGTCATAGGTAGAATCCTGCTGGCCATCGTCTCGTACCAAAAATGGACCACGGAGAATGCGACGTTCTTTCTGTGAATCTGAAGTACTCATCACAGTGACCTTAACCCGAAAGCTATCGCTCGTCTGAACAGGCAGTTAAAAAGCTGCTTAACACCTGCGCCAGCTGGGTAATCTGGCTGACGGGGCACTGCTCATCCTTCTTGTGCGCATAGGCGGGATCACCAGCGCCCAGATTCACTGCTGGAATTCCCATCTGCGCAAAGCGAGCCACATCAGTCCACCCAAACTTGGGAGAGACACGCCCACCCACTGCTGCTACCAACTGGTGAGCAAGAGCGGAATCAAGTCCCGGAGCCGCAGCCTGAGCGACGTCGTCAAGCTCAATGGTGACTGCACCCACGCGCTCCAGGTCCTCCACGGCAAGCACCTCCCGCAGATGTGCCACAGCGTCCTCAACACTGCGGTGCGGAGCATAACGGAAATTAACAAAGAACCAGGCCTCATCGGGAATGGTGTTGTTGGCCACACCAGCTTCCATGCGAACGATATTAAGCCCCTCACGGTACTCCAAACCGTCAATGGTGACATTCTGTGGCGTATAGCTGGCAATGCGATTTATCACGGGCGCCAGTACATGAACAGCATTTCGCCCCAACCAGGCTCGAGCCGAATGGGCCCGTTCCCCATGCCCGATGACTTTCATCCGAATACTTCCTTGGCACCCAGCCTCAACGACGCCGTTAGAAGGCTCCCCCAGAAGAGCAAAATCACCCTCTAACCACTCAGGATGGTGTTGTTGAAGATGCCCCAAACCATTGAAATGAGTAGCCACCTCCTCCCCCTCATAGGCAATAAAGGTGAGATCCCGAGTTAGAGCAGGATCTGCGGCCAGAGCTGCAAAAGTGTGCAGGTACACAGCCAAGCCGGACTTCATATCCACAGCACCGCAACCAAACAACGTGTCAATCCCAGAGGTGTTGTCCGGGCCTGAGGCAGGGACAACACGACGACTACTGGGCACATTGTCTGCGATGGGAACAGTGTCACAGTGTCCGGCCAGAATCACGCGAGATCCAAGATGACGGTGGGTTCGCGCGACAATGGTGTTACCGTGGCGCAACACCTCCACTCCGGCAGACTCCTGCAGAGGTAGCAGTGACTGGTAGATGGCGTCTGCTATGGCCTTTTCGGAATGTGAGGGACTAGGTATATCCATCAGCGCTTGGGTGAGGGATACAGGATCATCGTTCAGGCGGAGAGTATTCACGGAACTCAGACTACAAAAGTTAGACTGCTATGTATGACTGTGAAGGGTGCTCAAGCAATTGGAATTGCCAGCATTGCTATCGACGGATCCGTTCTGGATGTGTGGTATCCACAGCCCGAGGTCATTACTTCTGGAGACATGAAAGAGCTCACTGGCACCCGCAGAATTGGCGCCCATGAGTTGCCACCTAAGCTGTTATCCCTGGTCAAACTCGATCCCGACCGGGGAGTAGAACAGGTGGGAGTACTGACCACCATTCGAAACTTAGCTGCAGATCCTATTGATACTTACGATATCTATCTGCGGTTGCATCTGCTGAGCCACCGAAAGGTGGCACCCAATCACCTCAACCTCCACAATGCCATGAATCTCATCAACACGGTGGTGTGGACGAATAAGGGCCCCACCCTGCCCGACAACTTTGAGGCCATTCGCACCTCCTTGCGCTCCCGCGGTCTCATTCATGTGTACGGCATAGACAAGCTCCCACGCATGGTGGACTATGTGGTTCCCACCGAAATCAACATTGCAGAGGCAGAACGTGTACGCCTGGGGGCTTACCTGGCTCCAGGAACTGTTGTGGTTCGGGAAGGCTACGTCTCCTATAACGCTGGAAGTTTGGGTGCTTGCCGTATTGAAGGTCGCCTCACCTCTGGAGTGACTCTGGGGGAAGGATGCGTGATTGGATTATCTGCTATTTTGCAGGCAGAACCAGGGCACGGATTCGCTGGAGAACGTATCCCTATTCACCTGGGTAAAGGGTGCATTCTCGAACCTGCAGCAGGTCTTGTAGGACTAAGTATTGGTAATAACTGCCGTATTGGTTCAGGAGTCTTGCTGGATAGACACAGCCAGCTTTACGACGCCACAACACACACCACTATTGATGCCACAGAGCTTGAACATCGGTCAGATTGGTCTGTGAGCCATGAAACGGGCCATGAAATTCCGGTGATTCGCTTCTCCTAACTGCGCCTAGGATACAAAATGCAGTGAGCTTCAGCGTATGCTCACTGCATGACCAATAACACGGCCACTGATACAACACCAGAGCAGCCTGGGCAGCTCGGTAGAGAACTCAAAACACGACACCTGACCATGATGGGCTTAGGGTCTGCCATTGGCGCCGGACTCTTCCTAGGAACCGGAGTTGGCATTAAAGCCGCAGGTCCTGTGATTCTTTTGGCCTATCTCATAGCTGGCGTTGCAGTGTTCTTCGTGATGCAAATGCTCGGCGAAATGGCAGCCGCTCGTCCCACCTCCGCAGCCTTTGCCTCCTATGCAGAATCCGCATTTGGCTCCTGGGCAGGATTCACGATGGGATGGCTCTACTGGTTCATGCTCATCATGGTGTTAGGCACCGAAATGACTGGTGCTGCAGCAATCATGGGTTCCTGGTTCGGGGTTGAACCGTGGATACCAGCATTTGTGTGCATCATCTTCTTCGTCATCGTGAACTTTGCCCATGTAGGAAACTTCGGCGCCTTTGAGTTCTGGTTTGCTTTCATCAAAGTAGCCGTCATTGTGGTGTTCATCATCATCGGTATTCTGCTTATCTTCGGCCTTTTACCGGGGCACGAGTTCATCGGAGCACAACACTTTAACTCTGTTGGTTTCATGCCCAACGGTTTGTCAGGATTTGCAGCGGGCCTTTTAGCAGTGGCATTTTCCTTCGGCGGTATCGAAATTGTCACCATTGCAGCTGCCGAATCTGAAAAGCCGGCCCAGTCCATCAAAGTAGCGGTGCGTTCTACTCTCTGGCGTATCGCGGTGTTCTACATCGGTTCGGTGCTCATTATCATCTTCCTTCTCCCCTTCGGCGCCATCAATGCCGCCAGTACTGCCGCAGAATCCCCCTTCACTGCGGTACTGGATATGGCGGGTATCCCCGGCATTGTCACCGTCATGGAAGTAGTTATTGTCATCGCCTTGCTCTCGGCCTTCAATGCTCAGATTTTTGCTTCCTCCCGTATGACATACTCTATGGGTTCTGTGGGCTATGCCGGTCCAGCTTCCCGCTGGCTGTCTCGAACAAACAGCCACGGGGTGCCTCTGAACTCAGTGATTGTCTCAATGGTGTTTGCTTTTGCCTCGGTGGGCTTGCAGTACTGGAACCCTCCAGGACTTCTGGAATTCCTCCTCAACGCCGTGGGCGGCTGCCTTATTGTTCTGTGGATCATGGTGATTGCCAGCTACCTCAAGTTGCATCCCATTTTGAAGCGCAATGGGGAAATATCCACTGTTGAAGTTCGTTTCTTCCCTCTGGTACCCATTGCCACCCTTGTAGCTTTTGTGGCGCTCACTCTCCTCATGCTGACCGACCCCAGCGCCCGCAACCAAGTGATCTCTGTATCCGTGGTGGTTGTGATCCTGGTTGTCCTCTCCTTTGTGCCTGGAATCCGTACGAAAGGTCGTCACTTTCAAGGCTTCGCGACGATTCCCTCAGAAAATGCTGTGAAAGGTGGCTCGAATGGAGTTTCTGACCCCTTAGCAGCACAGGTTGAGGCTGAACCAAGGTCTGATCACTAAACCCCACAACGGGGAGTAACTGAACTCCCCCACACCAATGGGGTAGTTTCTAGGCTATGACTTCAGCTCTTGCCCGTGGCTTAGCCACAGTGTTGACAGATGGAACGGTTCTTGATGCCTGGTTTCCCGCACCTGAGTTAACCCAGGACTCTCTCACTGCGGGAACCGACCGTATAGATCCCGCCGAACTTGGCGAAGACATTGCTTCCTTGGCGGTCAGTGACCAGCTGCGAGGAACTACACGAGTGACCATAGAGACTCGCATCGCTGATGTGGATGAGGCACCCCGTGATACCTACGACGCCTACTTGCGCCTGCATCTTCTATCTCACCGTTTGGTGCGCCCGAACACTATAAACTTGGACGGTATCTTCGGCGTTCTCAACAACGTGGTGTGGACTAATCAAGGGCCATGCGAGGTAGACTCTTTCAACTCGATTCGCGCCAAGCTCGCTGCTCGAGGCCCTCTCACCATCATGCTCATTGACAAGTTTCCGCGGATGGTGGATTACGTGGTGCCTTCAGGAGTGCGCATTGGGAATGCTGACAGGATTCGCCTTGGTGCGTATCTCTCCCCGGGAACCACTGTCATGCATGAGGGCTTTGTTAACTTCAATGCGGGGACTCTTGGAGAGT
Organism: Actinomycetes bacterium; assembly: GCA_023432405.1. Taxonomy (GTDB): domain Bacteria; phylum Actinomycetota; class Actinomycetes; order Mycobacteriales; family Mycobacteriaceae; genus Corynebacterium. Next base: position 62,027 of record JAEYUQ010000002.1, read on the forward strand.
CCATGATTGAAGGGCGTGTATCCCAGGGCGTCGTTGTGGGGAACGGTTCAGATTTAGGCGGTTCTGCCTCCGTGATGGGAACGCTGTCCGGGGGCGGAAAACAGGTGGTGTCCATTGGTGAACGCTGCCTCATCGGAGCCAACGCCGGTATCGGTATTTCCTTGGGCAATGACTGCGTGGTGGAGGCAGGCCTCTACATCACCGCTGGAACTAAGGTACTCATGGACGGTACCGAGGTGAAAGCTCTGGAGCTTTCCGGTGCTGACAATGTACTCTTCCGCCGCAACTCTGTGAGCGGTGCTGTTGAAGCTGTGCCGTGGAAATCTGCTCGCGTGCAGCTCAACGCCGATTTACACGCAAACTAAGCAGAAAAACCTGCACCACAGTGCCAGCTCAGGGGTAGTGTTCAGTGCCCACTATGTCACCGTGGCAGGTTTTCCCATCTCAAGGTCAGACCTTGGCCTTCTAGTGCCTCAAAGGCTTGACTTGTTCCCCACTCTATGCCGTCAGCAACATCCTCACCGCCAGAGGTAATGTCCACCGCAACGGTAGTTCCATCCGGCGCCGAGCTCACCTCCGTGACTGCCCAGCCGCCTCCGCCTCTGATGCCATTGCTATCTTGAGGTAGCTGAGCAAACCATGCGTCAACACCTCTGCGAGCATGGTCTCCAGAAACGGTCAGACGGACCGTCGCAAGGGAACCATCATTGTGAGGCGGCCGTGTCCATAACCAGTCATAGTCCATACGGTAGTGCTGATCCATAACCCACAGCCTAGCCCCAAGGAGTGCTTTCTCAGGCGGTGCAGCACAGCACAACTCTAGGCCAGAAGGGCGTCGATAAAGCTCTCCACTTCAAAGGGAGCCAAATCATCAGCGCCCTCGCCCAAGCCCACAAGCTTTACTGGCACCTTCAGTTCCTCCTGCACCTGGAACACAATGCCCCCCTTGGCTGATCCGTCCAGCTTGGTGAGCACCACACCAGTGATGTCCACCACGTTCTTGAAGGTGCGCGCCTGAGTAAGTCCGTTTTGGCCTACCGTGGCGTCCAGCACCAGGAGAACCTCATCCACCGATGCTTTCTTCTCCACCACACGCTTGATCTTCCCCAGCTGATCCATGAGCCCGACCTCTGTGTGAAGACGTCCAGCGGTATCAATGAGTACAACATCTACGTTTTCAGCAATACCGCGTGACACTGCATCAAAAGCGACAGCGGCGGGATCTGCTCCTTCTTTTCCTCGAACTGTTGCAGCTCCAACACGCTTGCCCCAGGCCTCCAGCTGATCGGCAGCAGCCGCACGGAAAGTATCTGCAGCACCAAAGACAACGGAGTGCCCCATTGACACCAGAACGCGCCCAAGCTTGCCGGTGGTGGTGGTTTTACCCGTTCCATTGACACCCACCATGAGAATTACCGCAGGTTTACCCTCATAGGGCATGGCCTTGATAGAACGATCAAGCTGCGGTTGGCAGGCTTCAACAAGCACCTCTCGAAGCATTCCTCGGGCCTCTTCTTCACTGGAAACACCCCGTTCTGCCACAATTTCTCGTAGCTTATCCACAACCTTCATGGTCACTGCTGAACCGAGATCTGCCGAGATGAGGGTGTCCTCAATCTCCTCCCACGCATCCTCATCCAGATCACCGGCAGAGAGCATACCGAGAACGCTCTTCCCGAACACGTTGTTGGACTTAGCCAGTCGCCCTCTCAGTTTTCCTAAGCGCCCTGCAGCTGGGGCAATCTCATCACGTGGTGTCTCATCTACAACAGTTGCTGCAGGCGCACCTTCCTCAGTATTCCCGCCCTCAGAGGGGTCACTTTTTGACTCCTGGGATCCTGAATCCTCATGAGGCTGGTCTGTGTGTTCCTCATCCGGCACACCGACCTCGTCCTCAGGGGCCTGTACGGCTGGCTCTGAGGTCAGAGTAACTGCATCCGTGCTTTCTTCTGTTTCATCGGCAACGGTATCCTCATGGTGATCTGAGACTGCCTCATCCTGCACATCTGCCTGGGCTTCTTGTGCTTCTTGAACCTCTACCTCAGAGGTGGAATGAGTTTCAGCAGACAATAGTGAGGCTGAAGGAGCCATCTGCGTTGATCTCAGAGGTTGAGCTTGCTTTTCCTGGGAGGTAGCCCCAGCAGCCTCGAAACTAAAACCACCCTTAGCCTGGTAGTTTCCAGACTTCTCTTCCTGAGTAAGTTCCTTGGGCTCGGCGGGTTTCTGGAAACTGACCTGCTTGGTCTTGGAACGTTTGAGACCAGCCACAACAGCCAAGACAACAAGTAGTGCGATAACCACTACCGCCGCTAAGAGAAGCAATGCGTATTGAGAACTCATGCTCTCTATAGTGGCATTAAATTCCGGGAATTACACCTTACCGCAGCCAGCCAAAGCTCAGAAGAAATTGCTCGACGGCAAGGTAATCATCAGCAGACGGAGCACGCCCCGTTACTGTCTTGTAAACGTCAAGGATTTCACTCCTACAGGCAGGAACTGTATCCTGCCTCCACAGCATCTCTGCAACCAGTGAGGTATAATCCACTGGCTCCAGAACATCAAGTCCGGTCTTGGTGGGGAAAATCTCTGTAAAAGCAATCATGGGGGTCACTCCTTTCTTGGTCCCACGTAGAGTAACACCCCATAATGTTAAATGCAATTCATATACTGTTAACTTTTCAGTAACCTTCACGCTCAAGCAGCGTCAGATTCTAAGCCCCAGTGTGCACGCCGAAAATGTCCCAGCCGCTGTAGTGATAGATGGTCTCCTTAGCCACCCAGAGGATTGCAACGAAGACAATCACCGCCAAGAGAGCATAGATAAGCCATCCTAGAACCTGCATAGAGCGAGAAGCCGGCGTGTCATCCACAACGACGCCGCGTGCATCACGGATCGGATCACCCGTCATGCATCGCATTCCCAGGGCAAAGAGGATAGGAACTCCAGCACCCAAGACCAAAGCCACAATAAACACTCGAACAATTGCAATCAACATTTCTGCAACAGTCATCAGTTCAGCTCCTTGCTCTATCGTGTCGCCGAGGTGGCTACGGTTCGGATATCTGCCACATGAGACTGGGGCTCCATAGAGGAATCAACAGTTTCAGAGTCCTCAGCCCACTCTTGGTTCACATTGTTGGCGTGAACTGGGTTACGCCGCGAGCGTAGGAAGATAAGGGCTATCAGGACCAAAAGAATAACGAGATCCACCATCACACCCAGGAAGGGAGTGGTCAGAATGCCTACAACATGAGCAATCCACCAGGTTGCAAAACCAACTATGGCAGCACAGGGAAGAGTAATCAGCCAAGCTGCCACCATGCGCATAGCAACACCCCACCGAACATTCGCACCGCGTTTACCAATCCCGGTACCCAAGATGGAACCCGTGGCAACATGAGTAGTAGACAGCGCCATACCAGCAGATGCTGAGGTCAAAATGATGGCTGCTGAGGTGGCTTCCGCAGCCATACCTTGAGGAGACTCGATTTCTACCAAGCCTTTACCCAAGGTACGAATCACTCGCCACCCTCCTGACATGGTTCCTAAGCCGATAGCCAAAGCACAGGCCAGGATTACCCAGAACGGAATATGTTGGTCCGGATGAGCCTCACCCGCCGCAATGAGAGCAAGGAAAATCACGCCCATTGTTTTCTGGGCATCTCCGGCACCATGTGCCAATGACACCAAACTGGCGGTGACCACTTGACCATGACGAAAATGCTCATTCTTCACACGGTGAGGAATAGTGTTCGTAATCCAGTACACAAAAAATGTGGCGATTCCAGAAACGGCGGCGGCAATGATAGGAGCCACAAGGGCCGGAATAATGATCTTTCCAATGATGGAGGACCACTCCACACCAGAGGCGCCCATCGCCGCAAAAGCAGCACCAATCATGCCACCGAAAAGAGCATGGGAGGAACTGGACGGCAGTCCGAGCAACCAGGTAAAGAGATTCCAGAGCACCGCGCCGATAAGCGCGGTAAACACTACAGTCAGAAGTCCGCTGCCTCCCAGGGGAACACCGTCAGCCCCTAGCGTCACCAGATCATAAGAGTCCAGATTGACAATGCCCTTGGCCACAGTTGCCGCCACATTAACGGAGAGAAAAGCGCCCACCACATTCAAAATGGCGGAAATGGTCACCGCAACTTTGGGGGAGAGTGCCTCTGTGGCTATGGAGGTGGCCATAGCGTTGGCTGTGTCATGAAAACCATTGGTGAAGTCGAACATCAGCGCAGTAACAACTACTACTGCCAGGATGATTAATGCTGTATCCAAGACCGATCCTTACAACAAACTCAGTCATCAAACACGGTTACCCCGGCGACTGTAGCGGGCACGCCCTACCAGCTATTTGCAGCCAAACAACACAAGAGTGAATATTACGTGAACTGTTAGTGTCCGGGGGCGTCGCTAAGGAATCACAGATCCACCGGAGAGGTGAGAAATCACCATCGCCTCGGCAGCAATTATGTCACCGATAACCAAGTCAGGAACCACGTTTGCAAGCTGCGTCCACCCGGGGAGAGCTTTATCAAGAGTGCGAGATTTTCCTAAGAGGCCGTGTGCATGGATTCGGGCTGCAAGCGCGAAGGACATGGAGATAGCCGGAGTAAGAGCCCAAAAATTCACTGGATTCTCTGTGTCTACACCGCTGAGCTTGTCGAAACGAACCCGGGCGGACGTGTAGAGCGCTCGGTTAGTGGCTCGCAACGCTCGTAAGAGTTTTGCGGCGGGTTTGACTAGCCCCTCCTTCCCAACCAGGGCGTTGAGCTCTTCCCTATGTTTGAAGGCTTCAAAAACAGCGATGATACGTGAACCGTCATCCATGATGTGACCTGGCACAACCTCAGCGTTACTGAAGAACATCTCCAGAAGAGACTGCTGCTGAGCTTCAGTCATCGCTGCAATCATGACTGTCTGGCGATCAATACAGGCAGAATCCAGGGTGTTATCGCGGCCAGTCCGCAACGTGGAGACAAGGTTGGAACCTCCCCGTTGCGCAATCTCACGCATCAGAGCTTGAGCGGAAAAATCCTGAACTGGATGGGCAGTATCCACGTTAATGCCGTCTCCGGATCCACGGGAAGCCTCAGAGGTTGATCCTATGGCGTCACGCAGACAGCCAAGTAACCCCAGGAGCCCTAACCAATCATGGGCACTGGTAGAGGGTGTTGCACCATGAAACTCCTCAACCACCAAACCGCTGGAAATGAACAGTCCAGACTGAAGTTTCGTAGGAACCAGAGACTGCGACAACGCCTGGAGTGATGCCCAAGGATGGGCTTTAAGCACAGCGGTTGCTCGCGAGTCACCAAAATCCCAGATTGTGCTCAACACCGAGGGGTCGGTGGGAACAGTCTGAGTTTCTCCCGCGAGAAATGCTGATAGCTGGGTTAAAGGCTCCGATTGAGCTGCATAGTATCCGGGCTGATCGGCAGTCAAAGCACCGGGGATAGGGTTTCGCGGAGGCCAGAAATTGGTGAAAGGATCTGCAGACAGGGCAAAGAGGTGAAGGCAACCGGCATTCACTAAGTCCTCAGACAGAGGAACCCTCGGTCCAGTGACCTGAAGTTCACGTGCTGGTATCCACGGAGCGGTATCTGCCCAGACCCACAGTGTGATGTCCTGTTCCTTGGCGACGCCCTCCAACACCAGGTCACCAGCATCAATACTGACACCACTGACCAGAGGCTCAGAGGCAATACGAGCTAGAGTGAAGGACACTTTTCGGTTATTGAGCTGATCAATCCACTCCAACTCCATAGAACACCCAGGAGTTCCGGCGCTAAGCCCACGAGCGGGAACTGTCCAGGTCAGACCACCGTCTTCGGAGTTTAAGGATTCAGTAAAAAGCGGGGACCCGTGGCGATTCCGAATAGAAATCCGTGGAGTGAGGATTCCCCCGGCGCCTCGAACACGTATGACCCCGTTACTATCGAGCGCACGCGGAAGCAGTGTCAGTGGTGTGGTACGCCACAGCGGGGGAAGATCAACCAGAGGAAGCTCAAAGCTCATTCGTGGAGGGGTAAAACGCAGGGGAAGCTGATCTCCCTCCTCGGTGTTCACCAGGACATCTGCCCCTGCGGCGTCGGAGGCAACAGTCACCGTGGACTGAGATACCTCGAAGGGTTTGTCGCCGTGAGAAATGTGCATTGTAGCCGGAGAAAGCCCACCATGAGCAGGAATCCGAACAGAAAGACCGCCCATATCCACCGTGGCTGACAGCCCTTCAACAATGGCGAAGCGATGTCTGAAAGATTCGTTGCGAGGTCCTCTCAGACGGACCAAATACTCCCCCACCCACGGTTGCTCGTAGGCCTCCGGGTCAAAGATGGCAACACTTCCGCCCTTTGAGAGAACTTCCACGGTTTCTGGTTCCACAACCTCTTCCCCGGAGGTATGTCGCCCAGCGTAGGCAGAGATTGACAACTCCCACGTCTCATCTTGTCCAGAGTACGTAGGAGGAAAGTTCACACTCAGGCTTTCTGAATACACCTCCAAACCAGACACAGAACGCAGATACGGAACCTTTGCCTGTTGAGGATCCACAAACTGAACGCGACGCCGCGGATCAATACTGCGCGCCGGATTTCGAGGAGAGCTCTGCTGGCCTGGCTGCAACACTTGCAGAGAGTTGGCTAACGCGGCGTCGACAAGACGAGCAGACCACCCCACCCACCCGAGCACGTCGAAAGACTCCAGCACTGGGAGCTCTTCCTCGGAAATAACATCGAAGAGTCTGGAATCAGCAGGAGCTACCACCCAAAAGTGGGAATGGTGGAGAGCTACTTTATCTGTGAGGTCTTGCCCATTGAGCGCAAAGATGAGAACCGGATCCTCGCCGTGGACCACTCGAACTGTCCACTGAATCGAGTTAGTCAGGTCTGTCACGGTGATACGACGAATCTGGTGCTCAACGGAGATGTCCAGAGGAGCCGCATAGGTAGGTTCTCCCCAGGCAGGTCCAGTACGAAGAAGACGGCGAACTCCCCCAAGATTGACTTTCCAATCCACCTCCGGAAGCACACCGGAAGATACCCGCTGTTCAGGCAGGCGCAGACATATCCGTCGCCGGGTGGTATCCAGAATGAGTCTGGGCCGCATCTCGCGGGTGGCAATGCCGACAGCGTGGCGTCGATCAGGGGTGCCCACAGGGCGTTCACGAAGCTCAGCAACCACTAATTCAGATACCACCGGTGGCAGTTGCGGCTCCAAGGCTCCACGATCTCGATCCAACCATGAGGTGACATGGCGTTGAGAAAACTCCTGGAGGGCTAAGACACCGTCCAAGAGGTGCTGAAGATACTCGGGGGCTAGACGTGCTGCCCGTGATGCAAGAGGCAAAGAACTGTCAGAGAGCACGGCAACGGCATTGCCGGGATCAGACTCCACAAGCTCAATGATGTCCGGGATTTCAGCGGCAGCTAATCCGGCATGGACGGCAAGAATATCCAAGAGATCGGAGCTGGGAACCACCAGATTAAGCGACTTGCACAAGCGTGGAATTACCTCACGAAGTACTGAGTCCGCTTCTGTGGCAGGAAGAGCGGTCAGGCCCAAGCCAGCCAGATATTCCTCAGCCAGATGCGTGGGATCAACCAGGCGGGAAGCGCGCCCGCACACAGTGGTAACGGCAGTTGCTGGTGTGATGGCTAATAGTTCTTCGAGGTGAGCACCGGCTGCAATTTGACGATTAATGAAAGCACCGTAAAAACGGGTGATTTTTTCCAGCTCATCGGCATCAATATTGGCATCCGGGAAGTAGTCCACGAAGCTTAGTTGCTCAGCAAGTTCAAGCTCTCGCTGAGAGGCCCATACCAACAATGAATCGCTTATGTCCGCGAACGGAGTCATACGAGCTAGATCCTCGACTTTCTACCACTCTGTAGCTTCAGCACACTCTTCAATTTCGGCACACTCACAGCTAAGGCTACCTGCCAACTATTACTGTCTCTCAGGAGCCATGCGCTGACTGATAACTCGGGTGACACCATCTCCGCGCATTGTCACCCCATAGAGAACATTGGCAATGCTCATCGTCGGTTTTTGATGTGTAATAACAATGAGCTGGGAATCCTTCCTGAGCTCCTGGAACAGAGCAATCAGCCGCCGCAGATTCACATCATCTAAGGCCGCTTCCACCTCGTCCATGACGTAGAAGGGGCTGGGACGAGCCTTGAAGATAGCCACCAGCAAAGCCAATGCTGTCAAAGACTTTTCACCCCCTGAGAGCAAGGAGAGTCTCTTTACCTTCTTTCCAGGCGGACGCGCTTCCACCTCGATACCTGTTCCGAGCATATCCCCCGGCTCAGTGAGCACCAAGCGTCCTTCTCCTCCAGGGAAGAGAGTGGAAAACACCTCAGGAAACCTAGCCTCCACATCCAACCAGGCATCTGTGAATAGCTGAAGTATCCGCTTATCGACGTCCCTAATAACTCCCTGAAGATCCTCCCGCGCTGCGTTCACATCAGCTAGTTGAGTAGATAAGAAGCTGTAGCGCTCCTCAAGAGCTTTGTACTCCTCCAATGCCAGAGGATTCACCTTGCCCAAAGCAGCCAAATCTCGCTCTGCCTGATGGAGGCGCTGTTCCTCGCCAGTGCGATCAAAATCTTCCCCAGGGGTAAAGTACGCCAAAATATCCGGGACAGACACACCCAGCCTGTCTCCCAGTTGCTTCTCACTCTGCTCCAGGCGCACCATTGCCTGACTCTGCGCCACCTCAGCCTCATGAAACTGCTCCTGAAGCCTATCGCGCTGTGAACGCAGGGCCACCACTTTCTCCTGTGCTGCGGCCCTCAGTGCCAAAGCAGCGCGATGCTCACCCAGAAGATGATCTCGCTGTTCAGCAGCTTTTTCAACAGCCTGATGCACTCGGCCAGCTAACTCATCGGCATGGTGCTCCACGGCACGGGCCAACTCAACATCTGCCCGACGCCGAGCTAATTCCCGCTCATGTCTGTCTCGCTGAGCACGCTCCTGCTGAGCCTGCCGCCGCAAACGCTCACCCACTCCGCTCCTGCGTTGGGCTTCTTCCTCAGCGCTGCGTAGCTCCACTTTCATCTCTACGTCCTGAGCTCGGATAGCGGCCAAGGCCTGTGCAGCCTCATCACGAGACTGCGTCGAGGGCTCCTCCTCGTGTGGACTATCTGCTTTGACTCGCGCTAGACGATCTCTGGTGAGTTGCAGCTCTGCTTGCACAGCAATGAGACGAGCCTCGGCCTTGCGTACCTGTTCAGCGGCGCGTGCATACTCTTTGCTGAGATTCTCACGCTGTGAGCCTGCACGCCGATAATCCCGATCCAACACCTGTATCTGAGAATCCACATCACGCAGAGCCGCCGTCTGCTCAGCTGCCGTTACTCGAGCCTCCTGGGCTGCAGTTTCTGCTCCGGCTAATGCTCCAGAAAGATTCTCTAGCTCCAGCTGAGTAGCTTCCAGGTCTCGCTTTGTGGCCTCAATATCTGCCACCACTTCCACGGCGCTGTGACCGCTTTCCCCCAGAGCAATCCATCCGTCCCCCAGAAGAGCTCCCTGCTGGGTGACAGCACGCAAGCGAGAATCTTCCCGAATGACTGCACGACCCTCTTCCACCGTATCGACGACCGCGACGTCGACAAGTAAGCGCGTAATACTTGCGGCTACTGCATTGTCCATATCTACATGGTCAAGGAGCCAATCCACAGTAAGAGGAGTGTCTAACCGCCACTGCGCACTGCCCGTTGCTTCCCCCACCAGCACGGTGCGTCCACTGGCGGTAAGTTCCTCTAGTACGGAGGGATTAGTCAGGTCCCCACCAGTAAGCCCCTCAGCAATCTCACCAAGTGCCGCCGAGAGTGCGCGCTCATATCCTGGATGCGGTCGAAGTGCCGTAGCAAGATTGCACCAATCCTCGGACAGCGTGGGCGGTGTGGGCGGAATTGTATGGGTCAGAGTGTCAATCCGGGCGCTTAAGGAGGAGACCTTTTTATCCCATTGTCGCTGCTCATTGCGAAGCTGGGTGAGGCGCTCTTCCAGGCGTTGGCTTTCAGCACTGGCCTGGGTGGAATGCTCGGCAAGAATGTCTCGATGAAGGCGCAGCTGCTGGAGGCGTTCTTCAATACTCTCCTGATCCTTCTCAGCCTCCTTCACCCGCTGAGCGTACTGACTCAGAAAACCTGTGAGACGTTCAATCTCCGAGGTAGCAGAGCTAATTTGCTGAGACTGGGATTCTTCAGCTGCAACCAGCCTCACCACCCCTGCGCGCCGGTCTGCGATTGCCCGAAGCTGCGCCATGTGCTCACGCTCAGCTTCCTGGGCGCGATTTTCTGTGTCCTGAAGTTCCTGGAAAATCGCCTCAGCCTTGATCCGCAGATGTGCCACCTGCGTTTCAGCCTGTGCGTACAACTCATCGGCATGGGCAGCCTGAGCGTCCAAGGCCGCTGGATCAGGCCCGTGGTAGGCACTGGAGGTATCAATGGAACGAGAGCGCTCCGCGGCAATACGACGGGTTGCCGATACCCGTTCTTCGAGGCTGGACAGCTCAAACCACAGCTCCTGCGCTGACTCCATACGTGGAGTCAGCTGGGCTATCTTCTCTTCTGCCGCTGCCACATCGCCCTGAGCTCCATCCCACTGCCGGTGACGTTCATCCAGCTCACTGCGTAGCTCTCGTGCTTTGGTTTCCGCTTCTCGAAGCGTGCGGCGTAAGCGGAGGATAGTATCGGCAGCCAGCTTCAGGCGGGCATCCCGCACCGTCGTCTGCACATCTTGAGCTCTCTGAGCAGCCTCAGCCTGGCGGGCCAGGGGTTTGAGCTGTTTACCTAACTCCTGTGTGAGATCCTGCAACCGATCCACATTCGCCTGCATATTTACCAGCTTGCGCTGGGCTTTTTCCTTGCGACGCCGATACTTGAGAATCCCGGCAGCTTCCTCGATGTATGCCCGCCGTTCCTCTGGACGAGACTCCAAAATCTCTGCCAGCTTGCCCTGCCCCACAATGACGTGCATCTCACGCCCAATACCCGAGTCCGAAAGGAGTTCCTGAACATCGAGGAGACGCGCACGCGAACCGTTAATCTCGTACTCACTGGCACCATCTCGATACATCCGTCGAGTAATGGACACCTCAGCATACTCAATGGGTAAAGCACCATCGGAGTTATCAATAGTGAGAGTAACTTCTGCTCGACCGAGAGGCTTCCGGCTCCCTGTACCTGCAAAAATAACATCTTCCATTTTCCCCCCGCGCAGATTCTTTGCGCCCTGTTCCCCCATAACCCACGTCAGAGCGTCCACCACATTGGATTTCCCAGATCCATTTGGTCCCACGACCGCGCAAATCCCCTGCTCAAATTTCAACGTGGTGGAAGAAGCAAAGGATTTGAAGCCCTTGAGTGTCAGTGACTTGAGATACACTGCATCCCCTTAGTACACCTCAGGGAGCTCATCTGTCAGAGGCTGTTCGACAGGCGCCTCATACATCGGTTGCGGCGCCTCCCATGCGGGGTCATAGCCATATCCCGCATCTTCAACTGGCGCCTCAGGGGGAACATACGGTTCCACTCCAGGCTCACCATCAGGAGAAGCAACCTCGGCTGGAGGAGGTGGGACAGGAGTGCTTGTCCGAGATGTGGTGGTTCGACGTCCCTCTGGCTCCGGAAGCTCAGCGGCTTCCAGTCCACACCCGGCAAGCAGGAACCCTGTGGCAGCAAGCGCTGTTACTGCCACTGCTGCGCGTGACGCTTGCATCCGCCCTCCTGACACTTTGACATAACGAAGACCCGCTGTGGGCTGCCCTCTATACCCGTCCTATATTTGCACGCCACGATGGAAAATTTCCACTTGCAGAACTCTCGATGGGTTGAGAGCAGGGTGAGCACTATAAACCACTCTCTTTATCAGTCAGTCCAAGAGCCTCCCAGTGAGCGAAGGTGGGTCGCGCGATGGGATCGCTGCCATCCCAGGCATCCAGATTCTCAAGCTCTGGCATCATGTCTTTGATGAACACGGGGTCCAGACCGGCTTTGAGCTGCTTCTGATAGTTTCCGAGAAGTTTGACGGCAACTCCCGAGAGAGGAACGATGGCGCACAGGTTGATAACCACCATGATTCCTGCGAAGAGATCTCCCAAAGACCACACCAGAGGTACAGAAGCTACTGCCCCAAAGAACACGAATAAGAGAACAGCAACTCTAAAGATCTGAAGCAGACGATGGGAATCTGTCAGGAATTGGATATTGGCCTGAGCAAGGTAGTAATTTCCGATAATCGAGGAGAAGGCCAAGAAGAAGATCACCACGGTGATGAAGTGAATGCCCCAGTTGCCCACCTGGGATGCCAGCGCGGATTGAGTCAATGAGGAAGATACCATCTCCCCGCCAAATGTTGGTTCTGACAGCAAGATAATAAATGCAGTGATGGAGCACACCAGAAGTGTGTCGAAATAAACGCCGAGGGTTTGTACCAACCCTTGTTTGACGGGATGAGAGATGGTAGCGGTGGCAGCTGCGTTAGGGGCAGAACCCTCCCCCGCTTCATTCGAGAATAAACCTCGGCGCATTCCGTTCATAAAGGCTGCGCCCACAGTAGCGCCCGCTACCTCTTTCAGTCCAAGAGCATGAAGCACAATTGTGGAAAAGAGTTCAGGGATTTTTTCCACGTTGAGAGCCATGACCACCAGCCCCATGATGACATAAGCGCCTGCCATGAAGGGAACCATCCACTGAGTCACGGTAGCGATGCGTTCAACACCTCCAAAGATGACCAAGGCTGTAAAGATCGCTACTACAACGCCCAGGACGATATGCGCTGTTGTGGAGTTAACGCCGATTGATACGGAGAGGGACTCCACCATTGCGTTGGTTTGGAGGGCGTTGTAGATCAAGCCGAAGGTAATGGAGATAGCTACGGCAAAAATACTTGCTAGCCAGTGCTTCTTAAGACCACGAGTCATGTAGTAGGCAGGGCCGCCACGGTAATTGCTGCCAACATCGTGGACTTTCCACACCTGCGCCAAGGTGGCTTCAATGAAGGCTGTTGCCCCACCAACAAGGGCAATAATCCACATCCAAAACACTGCGCCAGGTCCGCCCAGAGTAATAGCAATGGCCACACCAGCAACATTTCCCGTCCCCACGCGAGAAGCAGCTGAAATGGTAAATGCTTTAAAAGCTGAGAGCCCCTCGTGCCCTGAGGCTTTCACAGCCTCTGAAGGCTTTTCAACAACCCGGCGCAGCATATCAGGGATCATCCGGATCTGCACCACAACAGTGCGGATACCAAAATACCCACCTGCAGCCAGTAGCAGCCAGGGAATAAGTGCCCAGAGATTCCCCGAGAGGGTATCGCCGACAAAGGTTTCGAGCTTGTCCATACAGTGAAATCTACTTGAGCGCCCTGACTTGCCGAGAACTAAAGCCCATGAGAAGTGCTCTGCCTAGCAGGGTAGTGTTACACGGTCATTCTTTCGTAGATGTAACACCGCAGGCAGAAGACACTACGCGAAAGGTAAATCCTTAGGAAGAACGTCTCGCAGTTGCCTGAAAGCCTCATGAGCGGCAGCTTGTTCAGCAATTTTCTTACTCTGCCCAGTTCCTGTGCCGAAAATCCTGCCGTTGATAATGACGCGAGCGGTAAAAAGCTGATCGTGGGCCGGACCTGTAACCTCTGTCTCATAGCTTGCGCTTGGCAAATGTCGCTCTGAAAGCCGCTCAGTGAGGGTAGTTTTCCAATCCTGATGGAGGGCCTTCGCAGAAGCGTGATCAATTTTCTTTTTAGCTAAACGCAACACCACGTCTCGGGCAACCTCAAAACCATATTCTAAGTAGATAGCTCCCAAGATAGCTTCAGTGGTGTCCGCCAAGATGGAGTCTTTATCTTCCCCACCATTGACCCTCTCCCCCTTGCCCAACAAAATGTACTGCCCCAAACCAATCTCACGAGCAATATCTGCCAGCCCAAAGCGAGAGACAATTGAAGCCCTCATCTTGGAGAGATCCGACTCGGGACGTGAGGGGTACTGAACGTAGAGCTGATTGGCCACAGACAGCCCTAGAACGGCGTCGCCAAGGAATTCTAGGCGCTCATTGTTGGGAAGATGATCGTGCTCGTTGGCAAAGGAACGATGCGTCAAGGCGTGACGAAGAGCCTCATCGGGGAGGGAAACCCCCAGAGCCTCACGAAGTGGCTCATGGTCATGCTCAGCATAGGCCGCGGCTAAGGCTTCTTCCCCCGTTGGTTTCGCTTTTTTACTCACAGGTACTTCTCCAAGCCGGCCCATCGGGGATCACGAGGTTCTTCATCGGAGGCGCCTTCCATAGGGGTGTCTTCCTCGGCGTCCGGGCGTGGAACATCCGTCTCCGGGCATCCATCCTCACAAACAGGATTGAAAGGAAGGGTCAAACCTGCTTCATCAATGGTTGATTGAGTCAGATCCAACATTCCGTCAATGATGCGTGGCACCTCATCATCCTCGGAGTCCTGTGAGCCTTCCGAACTGATGAAGTCATCACTTCCGGAGAACACCTCACTGATATGGAGAGTAACCGTAGGGTGCAGCTCAGACAGACAACGCACACACTGCCCCTCAAGCTGAGCAGTCACATCCGCCTCCACGGCAATGCCCTCCCCCAAGGGAGCAAACAGCGCGTCAACAGCCACGTGACCAGATTGCGGAATAGCAATCATCTCCAGACCAATTCGGTCTGGAGAGTCCCCTTCTTGGTGACGCTGCTCAGGAACCCCTGGATGATTCAGCATCTCTGTGACATCAAATACAAATGGTGAAGTCATGATGCCACTTAGCATACAGGCTATCGGTAGTCCCTGGACTCCCGAGCGCCTGAAGATCGGCCTTCATCACGCCGAGATGTAGTACGAGAAACGGGAGAGCCTGACACTCCTGCCCCATGCCGAAGTGCTCCACGATCTCTTTCTACAATGCGCATAACATCCCGAAGAGTGGTCTCAAACTGGGCAAGGGTGTCATCAACGTATTCATCGCACTCCGTGCGCAGACGCTGAGATTCACTGTGAGCAGAATCTACCACTCGGTGAGCTTCTTCCTCGGCCCGACGTACAACCTCTGCCTCAGACACCAAGCGCTCTTGTTCTCGTTGCCCATCTTCTAGATATTTCTCATAACGGTGTCGGCCTTCATCCTCCATGCGCTGAGCTTTCGTGGAGGCAGAGTTCAAAATGGTATCTGCTCGCTCTTGAGCTTCTCTCTCGGTGCGTTCGGCGTTGGAATTGGCCCGGTTGATAGTGTCTTCGGCATTACGCTGAGCATCTTCAATGGTTCGATGAGCATCTTCTTGGGCCTCGGACATCACCCGATCAGCTTCATCATGGGCTTCGGAAAGAATGGAGTCTGCCCTGTCCAGAACGTCCTGAGCAGAATCCAACTCCTCGGGAAGGGCATTGCGCAACTCATCTAAAAGGGCCAGAAAGTCATTGCGAGGGACCACGCAGTTACTGGTTAAGGGCACAGCCATAGCCCCTTCGGTGGTTTTCATAAGCTCATCAAGGGTCTCAAAAACGCGGTACATGGAGCTCATGCTATTCACGTGGACGAGTTTTCCACGGCAACACGTCGAAAAGAATGAAAGGAACCCGCAGAAGACTCCTGTCCTCTGCGGGTTTTAACAGATCACAGCTGGTCACGACGGCCAACTATTAAGTTCAGGGTTGGTTACCGCTCAGCCTGAAACAAGGAATTTAGACAATTCCCTGAGCCAACATGGCATCTGCCACCTTGGTGAAGCCAGCAATGTTAGCACCCGTCACCAAGTCACCCTCGTGGCCATACTCTGCAGCAGTTTCTGAAGAGTTGGTGTAAATATCTGTCATGATGTTGTAGAGCTTCTCATCAACGGTCTCAAAGCTCCACGGCTCACGCTGAGAGTTCTGAGCCATCTCTAACCCAGAGACAGCCACACCACCGGCGTTGGACGCCTTGCCAGGAGCAAAGCGCACACCATTCTTCCGGTACACCTCAATGGCTTCGTTGGTATCAGGCATATTGGCACCTTCTGCCACATACTTGACACCATTATCAACGAGCTTCTGGGCAGCGTCGGCATCAATTTCATTCTGGGTAGCGCACGGCAAAGCAACGTCGCACTTCTGATCCCAGACAGAACCCTCGCTGTGGAATTCAGCACCCTCCACTTCTTTGGCGTAGTCAGAGACACGCAGACGTCGATTCTCCTTGATGTCCTTGAGGGCCTCTACATCCACGCCGTTGGGGGTGGACACCCAGCCATTGGAGTCAGAGATACTAATCACAGTGGCGCCCAGCTGCTGAGCCTTTTCGATGGCGTAAATGGCAACGTTTCCGGAACCGGAGACGGCTACCTTGGCGCCACTGAGATCTTGCTTATCGGCTTTCAACATATTCTCGAGGAAGTACACCAGACCGTAGCCGGTGGCTTCGGTGCGAGCCAAAGAACCGCCCCAATCAAGTCCCTTTCCGGTGAGCACACCGGCGTCGAAACGGTTGCGCAGACGCTTGTACTGGCCAAAGAGGAAACCGATCTCGCGGCCGCCCACTCCGATGTCTCCAGCGGGAACGTCTGTGTCAGGACCGATGTGGCGGGAGAGCTCCGTCATGAAGGACTGGCAGAAGCGCATGACCTCAGCGTCTGACTTACCCTTCGGATCGAAATCCGAGCCACCCTTGCCGCCGCCCATAGACAATCCGGTCAGGGAGTTCTTGAAGATCTGCTCAAAGCCAAGGAACTTGATAATTCCCAAGTTCACGGAGGGGTGGAATCGAAGACCTCCCTTATAAGGGCCGAGCACTGAGCTGAACTGGACACGGTACCCGCGGTTGACGTGAACGGTGTGGTTATCGTCCACCCACGGGACACGGAACATGAGCTGACGCTCTGGTTCTGTAAGTCGCTCAAGCAACCCATACTCAAGATAGTGAGGTTTAGCATCGGCAATGACACGAAGAGAGTCAAAAATCTCAGTGACAGCCTGCAGGAATTCGGGCTCCCCTGGATTACGCTTCTTAAGCTGTTCGTAGACTGCGGAAATCTTGGATTCAACAGACATATCTTTAGCCCTTCTGCATGATTCGGATAACTGACAGCTCTTATAATGCACTATCTATAGACCATTAGAAAAGTTGGCGTGACGTAAATCACGTTGACGGAACAGAAATCCCAGGACGGAGACATGACCCATCCCCAGATCCTCATTGCACCTGACTCCTTCAAAGGCACAGCCACTGCTCAGGAGGCTGCACGCTACCTTTCCGAGGGTGTCCGCAGTGTCCTTCCCCAAGCCACAATCGTCATCACACCTATGGCAGACGGAGGAGAAGGCACGGCAGCCACCTTTTCGGGGGAGGTTGTTACCCTCCCCGCTGTGGATGCAGTGGGGCGCCTCACAGAGGCTTCGTACCTGTACGACGCCGCTCAATCAACTGCCTACATTGACCTTGCAGCCGCCAGTGGTCTTCCCGCTGTGGCGGATGCACTGAATCCTCTTCACGCAGATACCTACGGCACAGGAGTGCTCATCGCTGATGCTCAGTCGCGCGGAGCCACCAGAGTGGTTCTGGGCATGGGCGGATCTGCCACCACAGATGCTGGAACGGGAATCCTCGTTGCACTTGGGGCGTCGCCTACAGATCAGGCGGGCTTTGCTCTCCCTCAGGGCGGAGGTTCTCTCAGCCACCTGGACCACATGGAAACAGGCTCACTAAACATTGGGGCTGCAGGTCTGGAGTGGATTCTTCTCAGCGATGTGACCTCCCCAGCTCTTGGCCCAGAAGGTACTGCCGCTGTATTTGGGCCTCAAAAGGGGGCCACGCCTGAGGACATTTCTCTCCTGGAATCAGGGATAAAGAGGGCTTGTGAACTCTGGGAGATAGACGGCACCAAGCCTTACACGGGTGCCGCTGGGGGCGTTGCTTTGGGAATTACGTGGTTATCTCGTCTCATCTACGGGGATAGCTCTCACGTTGTCCTGCTGCCGGGCGCTCAAACTCTTGCCCGAATGCACAACATAGACAGCCAGCTGGCCGAGGCTGATCTCCTCATCACAGGAGAGGGGGCTGTGGACGCGCAATCGTTCACCGGGAAGGTGCTGGGCACTCTCTCCCAGCTAGCAGACCCTCATAACGTCCCTATCGCCGTTGCCACAGGGTCGGTCACAGGCGACGTCCCACACGGCGTCACCACCTTTATCCTCTCTAAAGGTTCTGTGAGAGACCAGCTCACTCGGGCAGGACAGGAGATTGCAGAGCACTATCGGGACGTCCTGGAATCCCAGTAGAAAACTCCGTACACGCCACACCTGACAGCAATTCAGGTCTGTTCACAGACGGGCTACCCTGAACCTATGACAATGCCGGTTTCTAAAGCCCTTGCCCGCAACCCATTGACCCTTATGGCCAACGGCACTCTCAAGCAAATCAACCCCTTTTCGGGGACAGAGGTGTGGACTGTTCCCGGACGGGGAAAGAGACCACTCTCTCAGCCGGTACACAATGCCCACGCCCTTGACGACGCCGCTCG
The DNA here is from genome assembly GCA_023432405.1 of Actinomycetes bacterium. GTDB lineage: Bacteria > Actinomycetota > Actinomycetes > Mycobacteriales > Mycobacteriaceae > Corynebacterium. Next base: position 80,543 of record JAEYUQ010000002.1, read on the forward strand.
AAGCACCACCTGTGCTTTTTGTTCAGCCCGTCCTTTAGACACCCCTCCTGAAAAGGCGAGAATGATTCACAGGGATGGTCACTGGGAGATTCTCCGTGGGGTTACCCCGGATCATTATGCAGATACCCAGGCAGAGTTTCGCCGGGTACCTAATCTCTTTGAGATTGTGCCCTACGAGTACTGGCGCGAGAACTACTCCTATTACGGGGATTCTGAAACTCACCAGCGTATGACGAACTACCTCAATGCTCCTGGAGGACGCGACCACGTTCTCGCTATTGTGCGCACACGTCTCAAGGCAGCAGGTGAAAATGTCGATACCTGGACTGAGGACGCTCTCCTCGCTTTTGGGGAAAGCTACTTCACCAGTGGCCATGACCTCATCATCGGACGGCGCCATTTCACAGATGAGGCCACCGACACCTCTGGATTAGCAGGATCGGGAAGTTTAACTCCTGAAGAGCACCGAGCTTTTATTGCTTTCACCGTGGACACTATGCGTGACCTCTATGAGAGAAACCGCTATGTTCGCTATGTTGCTGTCTTCCAGAACTGGCTCAAACCGGCGGGGGCGTCTTTCGACCATCTCCATAAACAGCTTGTGTCCATTGATGAGCGCGGAGAAACCCTGGAAGAAGAGATTTCCAGACTTCGTGTGAACATGAATATGTATAACGAGTGGGGCACAGATTACGCGCATCACCACAATCTGATGATTGCAGCCAATGAGCACGCTGTGGCCTGTGCCGGAGTGGGGCACCGCTACCCCACCATTGAAATCTATTCACGATCTACCTGTTCAGAGCCGTGGCTCCAGTCCGAGAAAGATATCGCGGGGATGAGCGACATTATCCACGCCATTCATGCCGCTACCGGGAGTGCTGTGCCTACTAATGAGGAGTGGCACCACCGACCTCCAGGGCTAGATCTCCCAATGCCGTGGCGTGTCAATGTGAAGTTGCGTGTTTCGACTTTGGCCGGTTTCGAGGGTGGCACAAAGATTTATGTCAATACCATTGCGCCGGAAGACCTTGTCCTGCAGGTGACCACCGAATTGCGTTCTTTGCGCGCTGCTGGTCGAATTGCGGAGAGTACGCGCATTGGAGAGGAAATTTACCTGCCGTTGAACTCGCTACGTTACAACCCACTGCTTTCCATGTAGCGTCTGAGGATGACACATCGTCGCCACGAAGATTGTCCGTTGAACTATATCGTCAAGGAGTATGACCTTTATGTCTGATTTTCAGCCGCTCACTCACACACTGGGCGCCCACGTTCGCGCCGCGGCCGGAATGACTCCCGCTCACGCCACGCCTCGCAAATTCTGGTTTGGACTTGCCCATGCAACGATGGAACGCATTGCTGAGAATTGGGAAGCCACCCAACAGGCTTATGCGGCAACTCGTCAGGAGCACTACTTTTCAGCGGAGTTCCTCATGGGGCGAGCTCTTCTCAACAATCTGACAAACTTAGGGCTTCTTGAGGATGCCCAGGCAGCCACACAGAAGAACGGAAAAGAGCTCTCCGACATTCTCGAAGCAGAAAATGATGCAGCTCTCGGTAATGGTGGTCTGGGACGTTTAGCTGCTTGTTTCCTGGACTCTGCAGTGACTCAGAATTATCCCGTCACCGGCTATGGCATTTTCTACCGCTACGGACTGTTCCGGCAAATCTTCGATAACGGCTTCCAGACAGAGCAGCCTGATGCCTGGAAAGAAGACGGCCACCCCTTTAACCTTCGGCGTTTCCATCAACAGCAAATTGTCCGTTTTGACGATATGACCGTGAGAGCCGTTCCCTACGATATGCCGATTACAGGCTATGGAACGAAGAATGTGGGAACTCTGCGTCTGTGGAAAGCAGAGCCGATGGAGGAGTTTGACTACGAGGCCTTTAACTCTCAGCGCTTCACAGATGCGATAGTTAACCGTGAACGGGTCATGGATCTATGCCGCGTACTGTATCCCAATGACACCACCTTTGAGGGCAAGAAGCTGCGTGTACGCCAGCAGTACTTCTTTACCTCGGCGTCACTTCAGTCCATGATTGAGAATTATCGCGCACACCACGGCGATGATCTTCATGACTTTGCCAGGTATAACGCCATACAGCTCAATGACACCCACCCTGTACTTGCTATTCCCGAGCTCATGCGTCTGCTTTTGGATGAGCACTCTATGGGATGGGACGAAGCCTGGAGTATTGTCACTGCAACCTTCGCCTACACCAACCACACGGTTCTTCAAGAAGCCCTTGAAACCTGGGAAACCTCCATCTTCCAACAGCTCTTCGGCAGGGTGTGGGAGATCATCGTGGAAATTGATCGTCGATTCCGTGAAGAGATGGCATCCAAAGGAGTTGCCCAAGACAAAATTGATCGGATGGCTCCAGTGCAGGGCAATAGCGTTCACATGGCGTGGATTGCCTGCTATGCCTCCTACTCCATCAACGGTGTAGCCGCCCTGCATACAGACATCATTAAGCGAGACACGCTGGCAGATTGGCATTCTCTGTGGCCTGAAAAGTTCAACAACAAAACCAATGGTGTCACACCGCGACGCTGGTTAAAGATGTGTAACCCTCGACTGGCTGATCTGCTCACCGAACTTTTGGGGTCAGATGCCTGGGTGACGGATGTAACCCTGCTGCAACAACTGCGTCACTTCAGCGAAGATGACGCAGTGATGGAGAAGCTCATTGCCGTTAAACAGGCAAATAAGCAGGACTTTGCCCAGTGGATTAAAGACAGGCAGAACCTCGATGTCGATCCTGACTCCATTTTCGACACCCAGATTAAACGGCTCCATGAATACAAACGGCAATTAATGAACGCCATGTACGTCTGGGATCTTTATCTGCGGATCAAGGAGGACGGTCTTACTGATGTACCACCGCGCACCTTTATCTTTGGCGCCAAAGCCGCACCTGGCTATCAGCGAGCCAAAGCCATCATCAAGCTCATCAATGAGATTGCCCGCATTATCAATAATGATCCGGCGGTAAAGGGAATTCTCAGCGTGGTGTTTGTGGAAAACTACAATGTCTCCCCCGCCGAGCGCATTATCCCTGCCACCGATATTTCTGAGCAAATCTCCACTGCTGGCAAAGAGGCCTCCGGCACCTCCAATATGAAGTTTATGATGAATGGTGCTCTGACCTTGGGAACTATGGACGGCGCCAATGTGGAAATCCTTGATGCCGTGGGCGCAGATAACGCCTATATCTTTGGTGCCACTGAGGAAGAGCTGCCTTCTCTGCGGGAGTCCTATAATCCACAGCAAGTGGCAGATGAAACCCCTGGTTTACGCCGGGTGCTCGAAAGCCTCATCAATGGGCGTTTGGATGACAATGGCACTGGCGTCTTCCGTGATCTCTACGCTTCCTTAATGCACGATGGGGGCTGGAACACTCCAGACGTGTATTACGTGCTTGGGGACTTTGCCTCGTACAGGGATGCGCGAGATCGCATGGCGCACGACTACATGAACGATCCCCTGGGATGGGCTCGACGCTGCTGGATTAATATCTGTGAGTCTGGCCGGTTCTCCTCGGATCGCACCATCGCAGATTACGCCCGGGAGGTATGGAAGCTCACCCCCACTCCCATTGAGGGAGACTAAAACCCTTGACGACGCCGCTCCTGGAGACGCCGCTGGTGTTGCTGAGGTGTGTCCAGCGGCGTCGCTCAGGCAAAGGCTGACAATAACCCCAGCGGCGGCGTTGCTCAGGCTGCTTTTACCAGGCCACTAAGCCCAGCTCCGCATCGCTTGCCAGAAACTCGTGATGGGGCACCACCCGAGCAACGTAGGTCAAACGCCCTGGACGATCTGGAACCCACTCGGCTGTGTATGTTCCCTCATCGTTCAAGCTAAGAGGGATAATTTCCCGGTGACCGTACTGATTGGTCACAATGGCTTGAACGCTGACATCGTCTTCATCCAGATTTGGGGTCTCGGCAATCACCGAAAAACTCATAGGCTCCCCTGCCACCGTGGCTTCAGCAACCTGCTGAGTGATACTGATGTCACCAAACACCTGGCTAACGCGGTCTATCCATTCGATGAACCCGCGAGCCGCATTGACATCGTAGGTGGCCAGGAACATGGTCACGATGGGTAGGTAGAGCTTCTTTGTGTACTCCCGAACCATGAGAGGCGCTGGAACCGTGGATGCCAAGATATTCATGGAGGCCCGTGCGGTTGCAATCCACGCTTCAGGAATCCCCTCTGAGTTGCGCTGATAGAACAGAGGAGACACATCATTGGCCACAATGTCAGCAATCACCTCTCCTAGCTGCGCCTCACGGTCTGCTCTGTTATCGCAGTTACGAGGCTCAGGGATAGCCCACCCCACTTTGGCCCACAAGGCTTCCTTCCACCATGAGCTCTCAGGCCCTACTAAGAGTGCCCCGTTGAGAACAGCACGCATAGCCGGAGCAAAACTGACCCCTTGCCCCTCAGCATCAATGCTCAAGCACACATCGGCGCCAGCAGCAACCTCAGCCAGAGAGGTGAGATCTCGTCCCGGCAGGTAGACGATGTGACGAGTATCCAGCTCTGCCTGAACATCCCGATGCGGATCCAGCCGTAAGAGTTCTGCCAGTCGATGCTTGATATCCGTATCTCGGGCAGAGGTAGGACCCACAATCACGAACTGCAGCTTGGCATCTTTAATTAAGGCGTTAAGGCGATCACTACTGCGTATAAGGACGGATAGGGCGCGGATAGTGCTATCTTCCAGCACCAGCCCCACAGTGAGGGTGTCAGGATCCAGGACCCGGCGCGTCCATCCCAGAGACGTCTCCGGAACCCCAGCGCTACGCAGTGTTGCATGAAGCCTGTCCCGTGTGTAATTCACGAGACGACGCCGCGCTTGGATACGCGCCTTCCAGAAAGCGACGTCGTCAGGCTGAACGTTCTCATTGCCTACCTGCTCCAGGATCGGACGCATGACTGGAGAAGTCCAGGATGGAATGTGAACACCTTCACGCACAGAGGCAATCGGAACATCTGCGGCATCAAAACCGGGGAACAACCCGCTAAACAGGTTCCTGGCAGCCCAGGTGCTCTCCTCTGTTAAGGCATTGGCGTGCTGAGAGACGCGCATTCCCATGTACGTCATGTTGAAGATGGACGGTTCAGACACCGAAGGCTCTGACTCCGCTCCCAGAAGCAGAGAGGATTTCACGCGAAGCCCCTTGAAAACCCCGGCCTCTAAGTAGTTTTGAATAGCCCCCATGTCATAACGCTCGATGTCCTGGGGGTTTCTCACCATCGTGGTAAACAGAGTTCCTGAGCGCACCTGGGCTAACGCTACGTCGAAGTCCAAGCCTTCGGCCATGCGCTCCCGAACTCGCTCAAGGGCAACAAAGGCGGCAGTGGAGTCAGTGACATGAGCCACAGCTGGACGAGCGGTCTGTTTAATATCGCACCACTCGTTGACCACCTGAACACCAGCGGCCCCCAGTAATACTTCCTGAGCCAAACGCTTGTCTGGCTCAGAGGGGTTGGCTCGAGCGGTGATTTCTCGTAGCGCGGGAGGATTTTCCTCTGTATTGGTGTCTAAAAGGAGAAGGGGCACCCTCCCCACCATTGTCTGCCAGACCCTCACCACAGTTTCGCCCTGCGGCAAACTGATCTGAACTGTAAGAGCACCACCGTTGTCATCAAGAACGGGAGCAACGGAGAGATCAGAGGGATCAATATGGCGAACACGCTGCTCACTGAGCCAAGAGCCAGGAAGGTTCTCCTGAACCACCTCTGTGTAGAGCAACCCTACGCCAATCATGGGGACACCGAGATTGGCCGCTGCTTTGAGATGTTCCCCTGCAAGTATTCCTACTTCTGAAGCCGGAATTCGAATGGAGGGGTCCAGACTGAACTCAAGAGAGAACAACGCAGCTATAGGCTCTTGAGCTGCATATTCAAAGTCCTCATCAAGAGTGGCTGCATACCAGCGCACGGAGTTCATGTGGGCGTCTAGATCTTCGAGCTCACGATTAAGACGATTGACAAAGTCTTGATCATCAGCCAGAGCAGCAAGCCTCGAGGCCGAGACTCTATTGAGAACCTTGACCGGAGCTCCCCCGGTTGTTTCCCAGAGTTCAGGATCAATATCTCTCAAAAGCTGACGGGCTCGCGGAACCCATGTCCACCGCAAATTGGCAGCTAGTCGGTTAAGCCCTACTAGGTTGTCGGGGATGGACGGCCCAACGATGACACTTCCTGCAGATCTCACCACTTCAATCTAACGTTTGCCTGATAAGGAATCCAGTTCACAGGAATGCTGTGTTCCTGATGTGTCAGTAGGTACCCCTGTGGTGTTAACTCTTTAAGTCAGCACGCTGCCGAGCCGCCACTTGCTCCGATACAGTCTCCGCTGCTTCTTTCACGGCCTGATTATCTTCAGCTACAAGATCCGGATGTGGCATGACAAGATCCTCGCCCAGACGATGAACATGGATCATGTTCGTATTGCCCTTAATTCCCGGTGGAGTACCGCACACCACCACCATCACATCATCTTCATGGAAGCGTGGCACAGATAAAAGCGCGTTGTCTACAATCTGCATCATCGCATCAGTGGTGTGTGCTGGAGGCACCTTGAATGTCTCCGCACCCCAGGTCAAGGCCAGTTGAGAGCGAACCTCGTCATAGGGAGTAAAACACAGGAGGGGTAAACGAGAACGAAGGCGAGCAACACGCCGTGCTGTATCTCCAGAAGCAGTAAAAGCCACAATAGCCTTGGCATTCAAATTCTCAGCTATATCACGGGCTGCGTAGCTGACAATCCCTCGACGAGTCCGAGGAACATGATGCAAAGGCGGAAGCTCCCCTCGAGTTTCGGCTTCCACCACAATGCATGACATGGTGCGCACCACATTGTGCGGGTCAACACCCACAGAAGTCTCCCCGGAAAGCATGACCGCATCAGCACCATCCAAAACAGCGTTAGCCACATCCGAGGCCTCGGCGCGAGTAGGACGCGATGCTGTAATCATGGAATCTAGCATTTGAGTTGCCACAATGACAGGCTTGGCGTTTTCTCGGGCAATTTGAATAGCACGCTTCTGCACCAGCGGGACTGTTTCCAGGGGCACTTCCACTCCCAGATCCCCGCGCGCAATCATGATGCCGTCGAATGCCAACACAATGGCTTCCAGAGCTTCGACAGCCTCTGGCTTTTCCAGCTTGGCAATCACTGGAACAAAGCGACCTTCTTCCTCCATCACTTTGTGAACGAGATCCACATCAGAGGGAGAACGGACAAAGGATAGAGCGATAAAATCGACACCTAAGCGGAGGGCAAAGCGTAAATCTTTGATGTCTTTGTCAGACAAAGCCGGAACACTGATGTTCATTCCTGGGAGAGACACGCCTTTATGGTCAGAAACCGGGCCTCCCTCTGTGACGATGCAGACAACATCATTGCCATCCACCTCAAGACATTCCAAACCCACTTTGCCGTCATCAACCAGGAGACGATCCCCCGGACGGGCGTCGTGAGCTAAACCTTTGTAGGTGGTGGAGACACGATCATGCGTACCTTCAACGTCATCAGTGGTAATACGCACCGTTTCTCCAGTGGCCCACATCTCTTGACCATTCTTGAAGGTCCGAAGCCGAATTTTAGGACCTTGGAGATCAGCCAGAATTCCTACAGCTTTCCCTGTTTCATCTGTCGCCTTTCGCACCCAGGCGTAGTTTTGCTCATGCTCAGCATGAGTGCCGTGGGACATATTCATACGAGCCACGTTCATGCCGTCTTGCACAAGGCGCAAAATTGCGTCTTGGCTAGCTACTGCCGGCCCTAGGGTACATACGATCTTCGTCCGTCTTTCCATGGGCACTACCCTAACCATTCAGGCAGAAGCAGGCAACACTTCCTGTTTGTTTTGTTTTATTTGTGCCCGTTTTCGAAGAATGACCAGGACTGTCACGGCAGCTAGGAACACCACAGCAGAGACGATGGTATTTATTCTCAAGCCAAAAACATGGGTAGCTGTATCTGCACGCATAAGCTCAATCCAGAATCGGCCAAAAGTGTAACCGGCGACATAGAGAGCGAAAACCTGCCCGCCATGTAACTTCCAATGTTTTTCGGCCCAGAGAAGAAGAGCAAACACAAGGAGATTCCACAGCAGTTCATAAAGGAAGGTGGGATGTACCGAGGTAATAACCTGCCCTGTGGAGTGACCAGTCAGCGGAGCGTAGAGACGATCCTCATTCACGCGGTAGTAAATGTCCAGCGCCCAGGGAACCGTGGTGGGATTGCCATAGATTTCCTGATTAAACCAGTTGCCCAGTCTGCCGATGGCCTGAGCCAGAATGATGCCGGGAGCAGCGGCGTCGGCAAAGGGAGCTATGGGGATTGAACGGATTTTAAAAAGGAGAGCAATTGCCAAGCTTCCCAGTAAAATACCGCCCCAAATACCAAGACCTCCATTAGTAATTTTGAAGGCATTGAGGGAGTCACAGGTAGAGCAGAAGTATTTATCGTGATCGGTCAGCACGTGGTAGAGCCGTGCCCCAATAATGCCACTGGGGAAACCAACCAGAGCAGCGTCTACCACCAGGTTGGCGTCCCCTCCACGAGCGGTATAGCGGCGAACTGTGAGCCACAAAGCCACGAGCATACCCGTGATGATGCACAGAGAATAGGCGCGAATGGGAATTGATCCGAGGTACCAGACTCCCTGGGGTGGCGATGGGATATTAGCCAGAAATTGAACAGTCACGGTCACCACTTTTCCTTAGAAACTCAGAAACTCCAACACCGAACAGGGCTATTCACCAAAAGTGCGCTGCTTACAGGAGGGGTGCTGACCTGCAGACACGAGGAGACGGGTTAAGCGTCCTGGGGTTTCAGACGTCATCAGAGTTCGACCCACCATTACCGCATCCGCACCCGCTCGAGCGTAACCAAGCTGCTCACGGGCACTGTTTACTCCTGAGAGAGCTATTCGGATAACTCTCGACGGCAACATCTGGACCATAGCTGCAAAACGTTCCTCACCGAGACCGTCGTAACGGGGAGCGTCAATGCCCACCACTTCTGCCCCACATTCGACGGCCCTATGGAGCTCGGCTGGGGATCGAACCAGCATCATGGCAGTCATACCCAACGCCTCGATGCGCTCTTTGAGGGCAAGGAGGCGATTATCATCCATAAGCCCCACATTGAGCTGAAGCATATCGGCTCCATACAGCCGAGCCTCATAAATTTGATAGGGGTCGAGGATAATATCTCGACAGACCACAGGAATGCTGACAGCACAGCGAGCAGCCAGGAGATCTCGCATGGAGGTCTGAAAAGACTCCCAATCCGTGTGGCAGGCCAACATGATGGCACCACCGTGTTCTAGCTCTTGGGCCAGCGCAGGAACCGAGGTCATCTCCACCAACTGCTCGCCCCCAGGAGCAGCACGCTTCATCACTGCGATAACCCCACACCCACACTGCTGTAAGGCCTCACGGGGATCTCGCACAGGAGCAGCATCCTGTGCTGCTGCTTTGATTTCTCGAAACGGAACCTCAGCCTCTCGGGCTGCAACATCGCGCAACACACTGACAATGAGCTTGTCCTGAGACCCAGGATCAGGGGTGTTACGTGTAGCTACGCCAGCTCCCATTGCCTCACCCCGTCTCTGTGAATGCTCGATCGCTTGTAGCCTAACCCGCACTACTCTGCTTGCCGAAATCAGCCTTTTCTACCACGGGGGTAACCAGAGGGAGAGCCTCCCCAGCATCAGCGAGGTTCTTCTGGAGTATCAGACGAGCTTTCTGGCGCATCAGCTCGGGTTTCTGCGATGTCAGATGACGGGGAGGCGTCTACCGTTGGGTCTTGCCCAGAATCCAAGGCATCCCACAACGCCCTGCCTGATTCAGGTTCATCCGCCCATTTTCTCACCTGGAGTTCACCCTGCGCCTCCTTCCTTGTAAAACGGGAAGTATCCCTGTGACGACGTCCTGGGCGCCAGATCACCAGACAGGCTCCTGCCAGAACCAGAAGCAAAGCCATGAGCGCACACAGAATCGGCAGAGGCGCTAAGTCAAGTGAGTCCACCTCGGCCCATGAATGGAGTGCGGAACTGGTGTCAGAGACAGAGGAACTGGTGTCAGAGACCAGAACAAGGCGAGCATGGTCAGGATCGCCCCCAGAAATGAGGAGTGTCAGCGGAGAGATCATTCCGAACACGGCTACGAATGCAGTAACAACCCCAATAGTGCGCCTGCCGATTTTTCCAAGGAAGAACACAGATACTCCCGCGACCAGGAAGGCAACCGCACACACAGTAGACTCCGCAGACCACTGGGAGCCAGTGATAGCAAAAGTTGAAGAACCGGCTTTGTCATCCTTGGACGTCACGGTGACCCAGGAGAAACGAGTAGATACCCAGAGCACCCCTGCGCCAATAAGTATGAGTACTCCAGCCACGCGATAAAGAGCAGACAATCTTGTGCCTGGAGTAGCGGTGTGTTCGGAGGTGATAGTGCGCTGAGAGCCTGGCATTTAATCTCCCAATAATTGATCGGCGTCAAAACAGGTGCGATCTCCGGTGTGGCACGCGCCCCCCTTTTGGTCTACTTTGAGCAGCACCGTGTCACCATCACAGTCAAGGCGAACCTCTCTCACCTTTTGGGTATGCCCACTAGTGAGACCCTTGACCCAATACTCAGAACGGGATCGAGACCAATAGGTGCCACGACGAGTTTCCAAGGTGTATGCCAAGGCGTGCTCATCCATCCATGCCACCATGAGCACTTCGCCTGTGGAGTAGGCCTGAACCACAGCAGGAACCAACCCACGTTCATTGAACGTAACTCTGCTCTTGATGTCAGGATCTAAGTCATAGTCCGCAATCGTCATGAAAGCCGCACCTCATACCCAGCAGAAGCTAGTTCCTTCTTCACCTCTCCGATAGAGACTTCACCGAAGTGGAAAATACTTGCCGCCAGAACTGCATCGGCGCCAGCCCTGACTGCTGGAGGGAAGTGCTCAGGCTTTCCGGCTCCTCCTGAGGCAATCACAGGCACAGGTACAACTGCACGCACGGCAGTGATGAGCTCAATGTCAAAGCCGTCTTTGGTCCCGTCACCGTCCATAGAATTCAGGAGAATCTCTCCTGCCCCCAGCTCTACCCCACGCTGAGCCCACTCAATAGCATCCAGATGGGCAGACTGTGTTCCTCCGTGGGTGGTGACCTCGAAACCGCTAGGAGCCCAATCGCCGTCGGTTCTGCGAGCATCCACGCTCAGGACAATGCACTGGTTACCGAAACGGCGAGCACCTTCTGCAATAAGTTCCGGACGAGCAATTGCAGAGGTGTTGATGGAGACTTTGTCAGCGCCCGCACGCAAAAGCTGATCAATATCCTCAACGCTTCGCACTCCGCCGCCTACCGTGAGAGGAATAAAGACCTGACCTGCTGTTTTCCTCACCACATCAATCATGGTGCCACGAGCCTCCCGCGATGCGGAGACGTCGAGAAAAGTAAGCTCATCTGCCCCCTCGGCGTTATAACGATGAGCCAACTCCACGGGATCACCAGCATCCTTAAGACCAGCGAAGTTCACTCCTTTGACCACACGGCCATTCTTGACGTCCAAACAGGGGATGACCCGAATTGCCACAGCCATGCTGACTATCCTTTCTCACAGTGGACGCTCGAACCTCAGTGATTCTCTATGGGTATCTAGGTACTTTTTACTCTCCACAGATGGATGTAATGCTACTCACTACATCATGGTGAGCACTGGGCGTGCCGACAATGACAGCTCCCGATGCAACGGTCCACTGCCCTCCGTCCTTGGTGGTGACAACGCGACCAGCCTCACGGCACAGGAGAACTCCAGCAGCGTTGTCCCACACATGGCGGCTTGCCGAATACGCGGCACTGTGAATTCCCAAAGCGCAGAATGCAAGATCCACTCCCACTGAGCCACTGACGCGAACTCGATAACCACGGGCGTCCAGTGCGTGAAGAAGTTCACTATAAAAGGATGGTTCCACGCGACCTGCAGTAGGAACAGCAATGAGCCCCTTGACATCCGGGTGATCGGGATAAGGAGTCCAAGGGGCGTCGTTCAGGAAAATCCCGGAGCCCTTCCAGGCAGTGAGCGTCATACGAAGTGAGGGAATGGCCACGACAGACACCACTGGCTGTTGATTGTCCACCAGAGCCACCAGAATGGCACTCAATGGGTGACCAACACTGAAATTAGTCGTTCCATCAACCGGGTCTACAACCCAATAGGGTGACCCTGTTTCGGTACCGCCGACCTCTTCCCCGATGACCGGCAAAGAGGTAGAAGCTGTTAGTTCCTCACGAAGGTATCGCTCAATCTCAAGGTCCACATCTGTAGCGAAGTCTCCCGGAGCCTTAAACAGCCGAGGTTGAGCACCAACACCGCGAATAAACATTTTTCCGGCACGATCCACAGCACTCACTGCGCATCGAGTCAGGTGCCTGTAATCCTCGGTTGTCACCGTACCTCCTGGACGTTCCTGGAGACGTGAAATGCCTCCATGAATTACGAGGATACTGCGGCCAGAGCCTCAGGAAAATCAATCCGCCCCTCATAGAGGGCTTTGCCCACGATAGCTGAATCAATCCCTTCGTCACAGTACTGAGCCAGAGTCACCAGATCCTGAATACTAGACACCCCTCCACTCGCTGTTACTGCAGCTGAGGTAGCTGCAGAGACATCTCTGAGTAAATCGACATTAGGGCCGGACAAAGTACCGTCACGAGACACATCGGTGACCACAAAGCGGGAACAGCCTTGGGCGTCGAGACGTTCCAAGACCTCCCAGAGATCTCCCCCATCATCAACCCAACCGTGAATGGCGGCACGCCACTCGTCATCAACCAGACGAGCCGCCAAATCCACCGCAATGCGATCACCGTAGGTGTCAAGAACACGGGCAATCCAGTCGGGCTTCTTCAACGCTGCTGTACCAATGTTGAGACGGGCAGCCCCTGTGGCCAAGGCTCGCTCTAAAGAAACATCGTCTCGAATTCCGCCGGTGAGCTCCACCTGAAGATCCACTGCCTCAACAATGCGGCGGGTGAGCTCGTGATTATCGACACGCCCGAAGGCAGCATCCAGATCCACCAGATGTAGCCATGTAGCTCCGGCTTCCTGCCACTTCAGGGCAGCCTCCACCGGATCTCCATACACTTTTTCAGTTCCAGCCACGCCCTTATCAAGACGAACCGCCTGACCACCCACAATGTCCACCGCAGGAAGAAGAGTGAAAACCATGGTTCATCAGTGTAGCGGTACAGCAGGTGAGAAGCAGGAGAACCTCACCCCCATGCAAGCCATCGCTCAAGCAACTCGGCGCCAGCATCGCCTGATTTTTCAGGGTGGAACTGTGTAGACCACAAATTCCCAGATTCCACCGCCGCGATAAACCTATCTCCCCCATGCGTTGCCCATGTCACCTGAGGTTCAGGAAGAACTCCATCCGCAATCCATTCCCAGCGCCGCACGGCATAAGAATGAACAAAATAGAACCGTTCCGAGGCATCAACTCCCGCGAACATTTCGCTGTGAGCAGCAGGTTCCACGGTGTTCCAGCCCATGTGAGGCAGCACATCGCTGTGAAGCTGCTCTACAACACCGGGATACTCGCCACAACCTGCGGTACGCTGACCGTGTTCTTCTCCGGCCTCAAAAAGAATTTGATGCCCTACGCAAATGCCAAGTACCGGCTTGAACCCCGCTAAAAACTGCCCAAGAAGACGATCTCCGCGCACTGATTTCAACCCAGCCATACAGGCACCGAAGGCACCCACACCGGGAATAACTAGCCGGTCACAGACTTCGGCCTCATGAGGATCAGAGGTAACCATCACATTCGCTCCCACTCGAGCCAAAGCCCGTTGAGCAGAACGAAGATTGCCGGAACCATAATCCAGAAGCGCTACGCGAGGTGACATGGAACATAGTTTAGCGAGGGCGTGCTGCTCCTGCGTCGCGACGTCGATCCGCAAGAGCGCACAGCGTCACCAGCAGCATGACACCCACAGCACTGACAAAGGTGGGACGGTAGGACGCTGCCACGATGAGATAGCCGAAAACGTAGTTTCCAAGAGCAGTTCCCCCATCGTAAGCAATGTTCCAGAATGCGGTTACTTCTGTTGTGTCCTCGTGGGCTAAACGTTCGTAAAACAGCAACAAAGTTTCATTCTGCGACACGCCAAAGGCGCCACCAAAGAGGAAGCTTCCCACGATAAGAAGCGCAGCAATCCCTATCGAGGGTAGATCCGGGATGAGTCCTGCTGCTATACACGCTGAACCCACAATCGCCATGACTTGACCGGCCATGACGGTATGCCCAGCCTCTCCAGTGCGATCAGCAATTGTTCCTGACCAGTACCGAACTACCACGCTGCCAAGGGTGAGAACCGCAAGTGCAAGAGAGCCGAGAGTGGCGGCGGAGCTAACGCTGTTTTCCAAGGCTGGCGTGATAAAAGAGGTGAGCAAACCGTACACCGCAGACTGGCTGGCCAAGATGAGGAGAGGAACGGCTACGGCGCCGAAGATAGATGCGCGCAGAAAGATCGGCCGAGGCGATGTGCGTTCTGAGGTGCTCGGACGATGGTGCCGAGGAACCAGGCTGAAGCACAGCAGAGCACCGAAGGCGACTGCCACAGCAATCCAGATGGCAAGGTCATAGCTGAAATAGGTGACGATAATGCCTTCGAGAGGGAAAGCTATAACCTGAACAACACCGATGGCCACTCCCATCACCGCGTAGGCGGTACCCCACTGATTGTGAGGAAACATGATGGGCACAATCCCCGTTTGAGCCACTACGAGGAATCCGAAACCTAGACCTCGCAGAACTGAATAGATGAGAACTGGGGCAAGCTGGAAAGTCCACAGATAACCCAACGCGGGAAACCCCAGTAGGAAAGCAGATAGGAGGAAAACCGGAGAGAAACCCCATGCGCGAAGCAGGCGAGGACTCATCATCTGTCCCGCAACAGTGCCCACCATGAAAAGAGCGTTGACCAAGCCTGCGGAACCAGCATTGTGCCCCTGGTTCATCATGATGTCTGGAACGAGGGGAAGCAGGAGAGTAAACGCGGCGAAACCAGCGGACACACCCATAATCACGGCGAGGTAACCCGGAGTTGCCACAACCTCTCGGGTTCGTCCTGCCGCTGTAAGTTCAGAACCTGATTCTTCGCTAGAGCGAACTGTGTTCATAGAAATCCTGGTGAATTGTCACAGTGGTGGAAAACTCTTCTTACTGCAGCCAGAACACTCCCGCTATGGCTGCCATCACAGCAACGAGAGCCATCCCCATCGTGACCCATTTGGGGAAGTCATTGCTATACATCGAGTAGGTGCCTCCAGCGAATAACCCAGCCACAAGGAAAAGTAGAACGGCACCCATATCAGAGGATTCCCTTCGTAGAGGGGATGTCTCCATGACGCGGATCCAATTCCACAGCCTGACGAAGGGCACGGGCAAAAGCTTTGTACTCTGCCTCTGTAATGTGATGGGGATCGCGTCCATAGTGGCAAATCAAATGCACAGTAAGCCCTGCATGGATGGCAACGGATTCAAAGAAGTGACGGTTAATCACTGTGGCATAGTGCCCACCGATGACAGTGTGAACCAAAGCCTCTGGCTCCCCTGTCATCACACAATAAGGGCGTCCAGAAATATCCACAATGCACTCAACGAGAGATTCATCCATCGGGAGCTGTTGAGAACCAAATCTGCGAATTCCGCGTTTATCTCCCAGCGCCTGAGCAAGGGCTTTTCCAAGAACAATTCCCGTATCCTCAACCGTATGGTGAGCATCAACCTCGATGTCGCCTTCAGCCTTCACAGTGAGGTCAAAGGATCCATGAACTGCCACAGCAGTGAGCATATGATCAAAGAATGGCAACCCTGTGGAAATGTCATGGTGGCCAGAACCATCAAGGTTGATGGCCACCTGAATGGACGATTCTCCTGTGGTTCGGGTTACATCTGCCGTGCGGTCACTCATGACTGTTCTCCTTTTCGCTGCTGGTTTCAGTAGGCGCTTTCAAGGACATTTCTTCTGCCAAAGTGTGGGCCACCGCTAAAAAGACGTCATTTTCCTTCTCAAGGCCAATAGTTACTCGAAGGAAACCATCCACCCCGACGTCTCGAATAAGAACGTCCTCATCCAAGAAACGCTGCCATACCTGATGTTGGTCAGTGAATCCACCAAAGAACACAAAATTAGCTTCACTTGGTATCACCTTATAGCCAGCCTCTTGGAGGCTGGACTGCACCCGATTCCGCTCAACAACCAGGCGCTCTACGGTGTGCAGGGTATCAGCACTATGTTCCAACGCTGCTAGTGCCGCAGCCTGGGTTAAAGCCGATAGGTGATAAGGCAAACGCACAAGCATCACGGCGTCGATAAAGGCAGGGTGAGCAATAAAATAGCCCAGCCGAGCTCCTGCAAAATCAAAGGCTTTGGACATAGTACGGGAAACTATGAGCTTGGAGGGGAATTCACGCAACAAGCTCACCGCGGAAGGCTGCTGGGAAAACTCAGCGTAAGCCTCATCAACAATCACAATCCCTGGGGCTGCAGAAACGATTCGTGCTATGTCCTCAAGCGAGGTTGTGCCTCCGGTGGGATTGTTGGGGGTAGTGATGAAGATGATGTCAGGCCGCGCTGTCTTAATCTTCTCCAGTGCTGCATCCACATCTATATCGAAGTTCTCATTGCGTGGACAGGAAATAAACTCAGTTTCAGTTCCGGCAGACAGAATAGGGTGCATAGAATAGCTTGGCTCAAAGCCTAAAGCAGTGCGCCCCTGCCCGCCGAAAGCCTGAAGGATCTGCTGGAGCACCTCATTTGATCCATTGGCCGCCCAGACGTTATCGCAGTTGACTGTCTCACCAGTGCGCTGTGAGACATAGTCGGCCAGCGCTGTACGCAAATCAACGCAGTCCCTATCTGGGTATCGGTTGAGCTGGCGTGCAACGGACTCAATCCGGCTCGTGAGAGTAGCGATCAGTGCCTCGGAAGGAGGATACGGGTTTTCGTTCGTATTTAACCGATTACTCACCTGCAGCTGGGGAGCCCCATAGGGTGAGTGTCCCCGAAGCTCCTCACGCAAAGGTAAATCAGACAGTGAAAGTGTCATCTAACTCTCCTCCTGAGAATCAGGACTCACAGGCAGTTGTTCAAAACGGGCACGAACGGCTTCTCCATGAGCCGGAAGATCCTCGGCATCGGCTAGTGCCACAATGGTCGGCGCAATCTCGCGGAGACCCTGCTTACTGTATTCAATGAGATTGACAGGCCTCAGGAAGGTATGTGTAGACAGGCCAGCAGAAAAGCGTGCCGTTCCTGAGGTGGGAAGAACATGGTTGGATCCTGCCGCATAGTCTCCGAGAGGAACAGGAGAATATGCTCCCACGAAAATAGCTCCCGCATTATGTATTTGACGGGCAACAGCGTGAGCATCAGCGGTGTGGATTTCGAGGTGCTCAGCCCCATAGGCATCGGCAACCGCAATTGCCGTCGGCAAATCCTCGGTGAGCACAATTCCTGACTGTGATCCTGTCAGTGCCTGGGCAACGCGCTGTCTGTTCCTGGTGACGCCGTAGCGGGCAGCTACTTCCGTGGACACCTGGCGCGCCAAGTTCTCTGAATCTGTAATGAGCACAGATGCCGCCATGACATCGTGCTCAGCTTGGCTGATGAGATCATAGGCCACCTGAACAGGGTCTGCAGTGTCATCGGCCAAGATAGCAATTTCTGTGGGGCCAGCTTCCGCGTCAATCCCAACAACACCATTGACCAGGCGCTTTGCAGCAGCAACAAAGATATTGCCAGGGCCTGTGATCATGTCCACCGGCTCTAACTTCTCGGAGCCGAGATCATCACCATAGGCCAGGAGAGCTACGGCTTGAGCACCTCCCACAGCCCACACTTCCGAGACACCCAGCAGCTTTGTGGCCGCCAAAATTGTTGGATGAGGCCAGCCTCCACAAGAAGCCTGAGGCGGAGAAGCGACAACCAGGGACTCCGCACCAGCTTCCTGAGCAGGAACCACATTCATAATCACACTGGAGGGGTAGACAGCCTGTCCCCCAGGAACATAGAGCCCCACTCGGCGCACCGGGAGAAATACCTCCGTGACCTCAGCACCCTCCCCAAGGACAGTGGTGTGTTCCTGCGGTTTCTGCTCTCTGTGAACACACCGAACCCGCCTGATGGCCTCCTTCAACGCGGACACCACGGCGTCGTCCAGGCTATCCAAGGCGGAATCAATCACATCCTGAGGAACACGGACAGATGCCGGCCGGACACGGTCAAACTTCTCTCCCAGTTCCACGGCGGCCTGAGCACCCCGCTCTTTCACACTATCCACAATGGGAGCAACCTGCGGAAGCACTGAATTAACGTCTGTCCCCCCTCGGGGAAGAACGCGACGCAATTCGGAGGTACTAGGGTTGTGTCCTCTCAGATCAATGACGTTAAGCATTTTCTGATGTTCCTTTACTTTCCCAGTTGGTTGCCAGTTCACGGGAGTGTGGTTCTGCTGATAAATACGATTCTGTCTCCGCAGTATTATCCACATCTGGCTCTAGTACAAAGGAGAACCAATACACCATAGCGGCCACAAAGGGCGCTGCGAGGAAGGCAATTCCGGGGTGGATAACGGGAGTGACCTTGACGACGTCCCCAACGGCAAGGTGTTCCACTGTTGGTGGGGGATAGTGCAGGGCAGCTACTGAATCTCCGATAAGAGAAAAAGCCACCGCACCGAGGAAGGCAACAACCAGGGCCCAGAGCATAGCTTTGAGCCCTCGTAGCTTCAAACCTCGAAGCCCCCACACAGTAGTGCCGAGGGCAATCAGGGCTGTGGCCAAAGCAAACCATATATAGGCATTGGCTTCAAGGTTGTCAGCTCCGTGGAGTACAGCCTGGCCGTCTTCAGACACAACAAAAGCACTATAGGGGTGTCGCCACCAGCCCCACACTACAGCTCCAAGGGCATAACACATGAGACTTATAGCCAGGAAACCGGCTCCTGAGCCTACATTCCTGGAAATCAAGGCCGCCCTGGAGCGTTGAGAGGAGGGAGGTTCTACTTGCAGAAGGTCCATTGATTGTTCTCTTTGGCGAAGACCACTTGTGTAGAGGACACCTCACCTTGTGATTTAGACACCACAGTGGCAGTTGCCCTATTCCCATCGACCTGAATGTCCTTGACATCCTCAATGCCGGTTTGGCTTTTATCAAAGTTGGGCATCTGTTCTAAGGGGGTGTCATTCAACTCCACTGGATCTTGGAGACCGTTTTGAGCTACTAATGCTTGGCAGGAGTGAGCAGGCATATAGTTCACGAAGTCAGACCAGGTCTCCTGCTGATACATATCTGTGACAAGCGTGGTGATTTGCTCTTCATCAGATCCTGGAGCGGGCGCGTTAGGAGCAGAACCGGGAGGTGCAGTCTCCTTGCCCTGCGCATCTGCACCGGCGTTCCCGTCAGCGGCCCCGTCAGCATCAGGGCCAAGTGCGCCGGACTCTTCGGACTTATCCTGAACACCAGCTGGGGAAGGCACTCCCGTGTCCTTGGACGCCTGCTGCGTGGGGGGCACTGTCAACAGGCTCGAGGTGATGGGCATCGGCAAGGCCGGAACAGCACTGCTCGATCCAGTAGCTTTCTCCTCGGCGTCATCTGAACTGCAGGCCACAAGGGTCAGTGACGGAACCAAGAATGCGGCTGCCAGGGCAGCAACACTGCGGTGAAGGAAAGATGGCACGCTTTACGCCTCCTCTGTGAGAGTTTCTTCAGACACAGAGTACCAAGGCACTTCGGCAGCCCTGAGTCATGCTGAGAAATCACTCTCTGCGGTTAAGATAACTCCCCATGAGTCTATCTTCTCCTAATGAAGTGCAGGTATGGCCCGGAGACAACTATCCTCTGGGCTCTACCTACGACGGCGCTGGAACAAACTTTGCTCTGTTTTCCAATGTTGCCGAGAAAGTTGAGTTGTGTCTCATCGATGAGGACAACACAGAAACGCGAATTCCTATAGAAGAGGTAGACGCCCACATCTGGCATTGCTATCTTCCGGGAATTCAACCTGGTCAGCGGTATGGTTACCGCGTTTATGGGCCTTATGATCCTGCCCAAGGATTGCGCTGTGATCCCAGTAAGTTGCTGCTAGATCCCTATGCTCGTGCTTTTGATGGAAATTTCGACGGAGATGCCTCCCTTTTCTCCTACGACATCTTCCATCCTGAAGATCCCAATAGGCGCAATACCGAGGATTCCCTGCCTCACGCCATGAAGTCTGTGGTCATCAACCCCTTCTTCGATTGGGGCGCAGATCGTTGTCCCAAGACGCCCTATCACGAGACTGTCATCTATGAAGCCCATGTTAAAGGCATGACCATGCAGCATCCGGACATCCCGGAAAACCTGCGGGGCACGTACGCCGGTATGGCGCATCCCGCCATGATCTCCTACTTCAAGGATCTCGGTGTGACCGCTGTGGAGTTGCTGCCTGTGCATCAATTCCTTCACGACGACCGTCTGAGGAACCTGGGGCTGAGAAACTACTGGGGCTACAACACCTTTGGATTCTTTGCCCCTCAAAATGACTACTCTGCCAGTAGCGAACCTGGAGGAGAAGTTGCCGAATTTAAGAGCATGGTGCGCGCCTACCATGAAGCAGGTCTAGAAATCATTTTGGACGTGGTCTATAACCACACTGCTGAAGGTAACCACATGGGACCCACCATCGTGTTCCGTGGCATTGATAACGAGGCCTACTACCGCACGGTGGAGGGCGACAAGTATCACTACATGGACTACACAGGAACAGGCAATTCCTTCAATGTGCGGCATCCTCACTCCCTCCAGCTCATTTTGGATTCTCTGCGATATTGGGTCACCGAAATGCACGTCGATGGATTCCGCTTCGATCTGGCTTCTACCTTGGCGCGCGAGTTCCACGACGTCGATAGGCTTGCCACCTTCTTTGATTTAGTGCAGCAAGATCCTGTGGTGTCCCAAGTCAAGCTCATTGCCGAGCCGTGGGATATTGGAGAAAATGGGTACCAAGTAGGTAACTTCCCACCATTGTGGAGTGAATGGAACGGGAAATACCGCGACACCGTGAGAGATTTCTGGCGAGGGGAAACCTCCACGCTGGGCGAATTTGCCTCGCGCCTTACAGGTTCCTCTGATCTCTACGCCAATAATGGACGTCGCCCTACAGCCTCCATCAACTTCATCACCGCCCATGACGGTTTCACGCTCCAAGATCTTGTGTCCTATAACGAGAAACACAATGAAGAAAATGGTGAGGATAACCGCGACGGTGAAAGTCACAACCGTTCCTGGAACTGTGGTGCTGAAGGCGATACGGACAATGAGGATATTCTTCGCCTGCGCGCCCGCCAGCGTCGCAATTTTATGACTACCCTCCTGCTGTCACAGGGGACGCCAATGATTGCCCACGGGGATGAGATTGCCCGTTCCCAACATGGCAATAACAACGTTTACTGCCAGGATAATGAGACTTCATGGATGGACTGGTCTGATCTAGAAAGACATCCCAACTTCCATGCCTTCGTTAAACGTCTTCTTACTATTCGTCGCACACACCCTGTGTTCCGCCGTCGCCGTTTCTTCGCTGGCGGCCCCTTGGGTATGGATGTGCAAGATCGCGACATTGCGTGGCTGACCCCCGATGGCAAGGCTATGGAACAAAAGGACTGGGATTTTGCCTTCGGTAAATCCATCCAGGTCTATATCAATGGCAGTGCCATTTCAGAGCGGGACTACCACGGTCAGCGCATCGAGGATGATTCCTTCATCCTTATGTTTAACGCCCATTACGAAGACGTCACCTTCACCTTGCCCAACTCTAATTTTGGCGCAAAGTGGGAAGTGCTCATTGACACCACTCAAGCGCAGGGTTACCCCCAGGAGCCCGAAATTGTAGCGGCCGGTGGCACAGTGACCGTGGCCGCGCGTTCCACGCGCGTCCTGAAGCAAATTGAGCCACCTGTATATGACGAGGAAAAGTCTGCTGAGGAACTAGAGAAGGTAGCCGAAGAAATCCCGGAAGTCTCCCCAGCCTCCAATCTGGGTGATTTAAAAGCTGTCACCCTTGACGACGCCGCTGAGAAGCGCGCGGAGGAGAAGGAAGCCGACTAGTAGGCTAAGTGGCATGATCTCGGCTTATGGCGCGCGCGTATCCGTGAGTACCCACTCCGTCAAGGTGGAGTACTCCACTCTTTTAGCAGCGTTGCGCGGGATCGCACAACGCTCCATCCCCATCTCAGAGGACACCACCGCCACGGTTATTGAACCCACAGGGCTAGACCTTGGGGCGGTGGTGATTAGTTCGGGAGCCGATAAGCTCCACAGCGAATCCATTGCCTTCGCTCCCGGCCAAGAGTCACCCGCCCACAAGCTGGCTGCCGCAATCCACGCCGCAGCACACGGAGAATCTCCAGATACCGTACCTGGGCTGGATTTCGTGGCCTGTGACGTTGAAACGGCGAATGGTGATTGGGGTTCCATCTGTCAGCTTGGTGCAGTGCGGTTCAGAAACGGCGTCGCCCAGGAGTCTCGCACCTGGCTGTGTAGGCCACCCGAGCAGGTCTCCCATTTTGACGATGACAACATCGCTATCCATCACATCACCGCAGATGATGTGAGTCAGGCTCCCTCCTGTGCGGAGGTGTTGCCCGAGTTGCTGGAGTTTCTTGGCTCAGATTATTGGGTGGCGCACTTTGCTCAGTTCGATTCCACCGCCTTGTTCAGGGCAGCCCACTACTGCAAGGTTGCCCTCCCAGATACTGAGTTTTACTGCTCTTTGACTTTGGCTCGAGCCCACCGAGTGCATTTCGAGCGCCACGGCCTACAGTATCTGGCACAGGATCTGGGAATTGACTTGACAGATCACCACGACGCTGAGGCTGATGCACGTGCCTGTGGGGAGATCATCAGCGTGTTGGCACGCCTCGACGGGTTTTCTGGAACACTTCCTCAGCTCATGGATACCTACCACATCACACCAGGGCGCCTGACAGATGCGGGAGTTACCCCCGTCCTCATTGAGGGTGTTCAGTCGCGTTCTCGCCGTTCCAGAAACTCCCAACAGAGTTTTCCTGACCCCACTGGACGTCCTGCTGGTACTGACACATCAGAGACACAACAGTCAGACTCGGGGCACCCCACCTCCCAACGCCCCAGTTGGAAGCGCGCAGCTACCCCGGAGATTATTCCAGAGCCCAACCCGGAAGCTGATCCCACCAATCCGCTCTTTGGGCAGGTTGTTGTGCTCAGTGGAGACTTCGCCCCGCATGATAAAGGTGAGTTGTGGCAAGCCCTGGCTGACCACGGCGCCCAGGTTGCAAAGAACGTCACCAAGAAAACAACGCTTGTGGTGGCTGGAAGCTGGGAAGGAAAAACCTCGAAAATACGTAAGGCTGAGGAGCTCATCAGCAAAGGCCAGGCCTTAGAGATCTGGTCACAATCACAGCTTTATAGTGCTGTGGGTATCAGCTCCTGAATTACGTGAGATTGAGAAAATCTGGAATTGGGACACCGGGAACCTCTCACTGTCTGTGAGTGGTCTAACAAGGCATGACGGTTTCCACATCAGCACCAATAACCTCCTCCTGGCTTCCCACACTGGAGATTCACCCCAGCAAGGGCTCTCGGAGTTTGAGTAGCTCCTCCTGCTATGTTGCACTTTCCCAGGGGATTGATGCCGGTATTACAGCTGCGGATAACTCAGTGAGTTTTCGAGATGTTGCAGCTGCTGGTCTTACCCCTCACCAGGCCTGGGATGCAGCCGCAGATAATCTCATGGCTCTTGGAACAGATAAATGCGGAATTCGCTATCGCCTCAGATCAATTGAATGGTTCCTCGGTTTCCATGAAGTCGGTCTCCAGCTGGATCTCCCCGGCCCAGACCCAGGAGCGTGGCTTGCTCACCCTCACACCTGTGAGCCCATCCATCATGACTTGCAGCGCCGTTTCAACAGCGACGTCGCCTACCTTCTTCCCGAACCCGGAGTGATGCTGGCGGTTCCGGCCGCCCCACACAAGCTTCCCGAATGGGCCCAGTGGTTAGGGACATTACCTGCTGCTTCTGCATCTGCTCCGCTACTTGTGGTGAATGGGTATCCTCGGCTCTTGGATAGTTAGCTATTACAGTGGCGGGTATTGCCCTTATTTCCCACTGTGAAGAAGTAGTGACTGTTATGCCCCGAACTCCCATCATTGCAACCTATCGCTTGCAGTTACGCGGACCTCATGCTGACCCAGAGTCAGGCCGCTCCTTTACTTTTGCCGATGCTGCACAGATTGTGCCCTATCTTAAGGAGTTGGGGGTTTCTCATCTCTACCTCTCTCCCATTCTGACCGCCTCACCAGATTCGACTCACGGATACGACGTGGTTAACCCAACGCAGGTAAATCCTGAGCTTGGAGGGCTGGAAGGATTCCGAGACCTGGCGCACACTGCTCATGAGGCTGGTCTGGGAATCATTGTGGACATTGTTCCCAACCACGTGGGCGTTGATAATCCTCGCCTCAACGAATGGTGGTGGGATGTGCTCACCTATGGGCAGGATTCCCAATACCAGTCTTACTTCGATATTGACTGGGATGAGGATAACGGCGCCCACGGACACCTGGGCCTTCCCGTTCTGGGATCTCCGACGGACGTCGATACGTTAAAACTGGTGGAAGACAACGGCGAACTCCTTCTCGCCTACTATGACCAGCGCTTCCCTGTGAGACCAGGAACAGCTTCGGGAGTAGATGATAATCCCCAGGATGTTCATGACCGCCAGGCCTACCGGCTCATGTACTGGCGCGATGGCGTGATTAGTTACCGCCGTTTCTTCTCTGTGAACGGTTTAGCGGGTCTGCGGCAGGAAGATCCTCGCGTGTTTGAACACACGCACAGGATTTTGGCACAACTCCTTGCAGAAGGACTTATTGACGGTATTCGGGTGGACCATCCGGACGGACTCTCCTACCCTCGCCGATACATCACTCAGCTGCGGAAACTTGTCGGGGATCGCTGGCTGTTCATTGAGAAGATTCTCGGTTGTGCCGAACCATTGGATCCTCGACTACCCGTTGATGGAACCACTGGCTACGACGCCCTTCGGGAATTTGATGGCATCTTCATTAATCGAGCTGCCGAGGATGCTCTGTCCATGCTAGCCATGCAGGAAACGGGATCACCCTGGGATAAAACCGCTATCACTACCACCGAACAGCAATTGAAGCGGGAGGTGGCACGTGATGAGCTAGCAGCCGAAGTTAATCGACTTGTCCGCGCCATCCGGCGCGATAATTTCTCCACTGCTGGAGCAAAGGTATCGGATGCCACTCTCACTGAGACGATTATCGAATTAGTTGCTGCCATGCCGGTTTACCGCGCGGATTACCAGTCTCTCTCCCGTGTTACTGCCCAAGTTATCCAAGATATGTCCGAACGCTTCCCCTCACGACGAGACGCTCTGGACATTATCGCTGCTTCCTTCCTGGCTGATGGCGAGGCCAAAGTACGCTTTGCGCAGGTCTGCGGCGCGGTGATGGCCAAGGGGGTGGAAGACACCACCTATTATCGCGCGGCCCGCCTGGTGGCTCTCCAAGAAGTTGGTGGAGATCCGGGACACTTTGGAGTTTCAGCAGCGGAATTCCATCTTCTCCAAAGCGAACGCGCGCAACTGTGGCCTTCTGCTATGACAACGCTGTCCACGCATGATACAAAGCGCGGAGAAGATGTCAGATCGCGCATCATTGAGCTCTCCGAGGTTCCGGAGTTCTTTGCCGAATGTGTCAGAAGAGTGTTTGGTATGGTGCCTCCGCCCGATGGTGCTACAGGCCATTTCCTCCTTCAGAATCTTTTGGGAATCTGGCCTGCAGACGGTGCAGTAACAGAGTCTCTTCGCCTACGTTTTCATGACTACGCCCTGAAAGCCATTCGAGAGGCGGGACTTCACACCACATGGGTGGACCCCAATGAGAGCTTTGAAACCGCCATTGTGGATTGGATTGATGCTCTGTTCGACGGCCCGGTTGCAGATACGCTGACTACTTTCGTATCTCGCATTGCCCCCGGAGCTGACACGATTTCGCTTGGCCGGAAGTTGCTGCAGCTTATTGGACCTGGAGTTCCAGACATCTATCAAGGAACAGAATTCTTCACGGACTCCTTGGTGGATCCGGACAACCGTCGCTTTGTGGATTACACGGCACGCAGTCAGGCACGGGCGCAGATGAAGTCAGAAGACAGCGAACTATCTTCAGAAATACGTCCTCACAGCACACCCTGGGATAGTATTCCGCGCGATTACCTCAAACAATCTGTGGTAGCAGCAGCTCTCCACGTACGCTATGACCGACCCGAGTCCTTCATCGGAGGGAACTATCAAGCCGTCTTTGGTGAGGGTTCAGCGGACTCGCATCTTATCGGGATGGCTCGTGGACAGGCAGATGGTGTCTTAGACGTTGTAGCTCTGGCCACCCTGCGCCCACTCATCCTGGAAGCCAAAGGAGGATGGGGCGATACTACCGTGACCCTTCCTGCCGGAGACTGGGTAGAGCATCTGACCGGCACATCCTTCAAGGGAGCAACCCCTCTGCCCGTCACCGAGCTTTTCGCTGCCCTTCCTGTTGCTCTTCTCACTCGGACTGATGCCGTATGACAGACGCCACTATCCGAGCACTCGGCGCCACCTATCACAAGTTTCTCCGCAGTCACCCTGATGCGAAACAAACCTTGGTGGAAGTCTTTGAAGATCTTTTTTCTGATGCTGGGATTACTTTTGACCGCGTGACTGCTCGGATCAAAACCTGGGCTTCCCTCAAATCCAAAGCCGAGCGCCTCACTGCAACAGGTGCGCCGGAGTATCCCGACCCTTGGCATAGTATCCATGACATTCTGGGAGTCCGAGTAACCACCTTCCATTCCACGGAAATCCCCAAAGCCGTGGAGCTTCTCTCCCACACCTTCACCGTTGTGCGTTCTGTGGATAAGGCAGCAGAAACCAGATTGACCGGGGAATTTGGCTATGGGTCCCATCATGTCATCATTCGCCTCGGAGATGAACTAGAAGAACTCAGAGACTATCGGAATATGCTGGTAGAGGTACAAATTCGTACTGTTCTTCAACATGCCTGGGCGGAATTCGAGCATGACATTCGCTATAAGAATGGAAGTGCAGATTTAGATCCCGCAGTGGATAGAGCATTTACCCTGGCTGCGGGCCTTATAGAACTTGCCGACCAGCAGTTTGACAAAATTGCGCAGCTGCAATCGCCTCAGAATGAAACCCCTGCTGATGTAGAACTGACGGCTGAGACCCTTCCGGGAGTTCTAGCTGTGCTGTTAGGTAATCGCTTTCCTCCTGCTCGAAGCTCCTATTACCAGTGGCTTGTGGAACTGTTATCAGCCCATAACATCACCACCGTGAGAGATCTCCAGGAGCTTCTCGATGAATCTTCTATTGGGAGGCTCCAAGATTCGATGCACTACCGTTTCACCCCGGCTCACGCACGACTGATTGATGACCTACTGCTGGCACGTTTCCGTGAAGATCACATTGCAAAAACTGGATCCACGGGAAATCGGCCACGCCTTAGAGTCCAACAACTCCAGAAGCGCTTGGAGATTCTCAGGCAATCTCACTCACCCGGTGCCCAAGAACCCTAATCATTCACATTTTCTGAGTATCAGTTACTTCTGAAGATCTTTGATGGCATCGTCGATCTGATCAATCTTGTTGTCCACTGCCTCCTGCATTTCCTCTTGATGGGCAATGAGATCATCTTGGTCAGCCACCGTCTGATGTAGTTCTTTGATTTTGTGCTCCAGCCTCTCCTGCTCTTTACGGAGTTCTTCAAGCCTGGAATCTGAATCTGTCATACATCTAGTCTTTCGTGAAAGGTTCATTTCTCAGGGTAGCGAAACTCATCTACCGGGAATATCCGCGTAGTTTTTCCATCTCTCGCCGATCTTTCTTGGTGGGGCGCCCTGCACCGCGATCTCTCCGAGGTATAGACGCCATAATTTCTGGCGGTACAGGCGCAGGAGAGTGATCCACATAGCAGCTGACAGCAAGGGCAGCCCCCACACGCTTGGCCACCAAGTGAACAACTTCGACATCCACTAAGCGATGATGAACCCAGGTGCGGACTCTATCTCCAGGCTCCACGCGTTGAGCAGGTTTTGCAGTCACACCATTGACCTTCACGTGCCCTGCTCGTGCTGCTTCAGCAGCCAAAGACCGTGTTTTATAGATACGAACTGCCCATAGCCATGCATCCACTCGCACCGGCTTCTCACTGAGAGGAAGCCTTGGTGCAGCACTTTCCTTAGCGACGGCCCCGGAGCCTGGGGTCTCCCCCGTGCTTCGTGTGGAAGAATCTGAGCCTCGAGCGGCCACTACTGTGGATCCTTATAGTTCAGGATCTTGTTCACCTTCATCCAGTTAGTCGCTCCTCCGGCAACAGCCACAATAACCCCCAGAATCATCCACACATAGCCCTGAGTCAACAGCATGAGAGCTAACCCTCCCACTAATCCTCCCCCAACCCAGAGAGCACCCTGCTTCGCATAACGGCGCACCTCTTGTTTACGGTGCTCAATCGGATTACTGGAATGATGTTGCAAGGTCATGGCGACAATTCTAGCCAGGTTTCCCCACCGTGAGTAACCTCAGACACTGCCCCAGAGGTCAGTACAGCCAGCCGCTGCTCAAGAGTTGGAATCTGGGCTGAATCCACACCCAAGGTGTAACGCACTTGCGCACCATACCCGACGTCGATAATGCGAAAACCGCAAGAACGCAGATCTGCCTCAATTCTCCCGGCGTCGGCGTGGGGTAACTCTACTGTGCAAAGTTCCTGGCGCAGACGGCACACCCTTTTCACCTGGGGTAACGCAGCCGTAACGGAGTGCGAATAGGCGTGAACCAAGCCCCCAGTGCCCAATTTGATTCCACCAAAATAGCGCACCACCACAGCGGTTACGTCCATAAGACCCGAACCCCGAAGAGCCTCAAGCATGGGTTGTCCTGCGGTACCAGAGGGTTCACCGTCATCCGAGGAGCGCTCGATAGGGTTTGTACCATCTGAATGCAGAATAAAGGCGGAGCAGTGATGTCGAGCATCCGGAAATTGACTGCGACTCTCCGCTATAAAACTTCTCGCCTCTGCCTCAGTCATACTCCGCGCTATCAGCGTGATAAATCGAGAACGCTTAATCTCCCACTCGTAACGGGTGACGCTGTCTGCTGCGGGAAGCTGGTACATGGGCGCGATCTTACTGACCTTTCACCGCTAGCCTAGAAATATGCATTCCCCATTTTCTGTGTGGGCTCCCCGAGCACACACCCTCAGCATCACAATTGACGGCCACGAATATCCCATGCATCCAGCCGAAGGGGCGTGGTGGACAGCAGAGGTAGCTCCACAGACCGGGATGCGCTATGGCTTCACTATTAATGGCACGGGGCCGGTGGCCGATCCGCGCGCGACCTCCCTTCCCGACGGGCCTCATGGCTTAGCGCGCATTGATTCCCAGGATTTTGAGTGGTCTGACCACAATTGGACGGGGCGATCACTGGCCGGACAGGTGATCTACGAACTCCATGTAGGAACCTTCACCCCTGAGGGCACCTTTGCTGGGGTGATAAAGCGGCTGGAGTATCTGCGCTCCCTTGGCGTCACGGCCATTGAGCTTATGCCTGTGCAGCCCTTTGGTGGGTCGCGTAACTGGGGGTATGACGGCGTGTTCTGGCATGCTGTGTTTGAGGGCTACGGTGGGCGTGAAGGACTTAAGGCGCTAGTTAACGCCGCCCACGCTCACGGCATCGCTGTCATCCTGGACG
>JAEYUQ010000029.1 GCA_023432405.1 Actinomycetes bacterium
GTGGTGTGTTGTGGTGGGCACACCTGTTGGCGGCTAGGTTTTCTGGCCTTCCGGGGTGTGTGGGAGGGGTACTACACCAGTGGTACCCCTCCCTTTTTCTTATGGTCTAAGGGAAAACAGCACTTCACAAGTCGGATAGGGGGGGGCTGTTATTTTAGGGTTTCGTCTACTTCCATGAGGATGATTCGTGCTGACTTTTCAGCTTGAGCGGCGTCGCCACGGGAAATAGCAAGAGCAAGATCCTGGTGAGCCCGTAAGGGGCCGTTGGCTGGGTTCTCCGGCTGGAGTCCGAAGAGGCTTCGTGCGCGCAGGACGTCCACCAGAATGGGCGCGAGGTGAATGAAGATCTCATTTCCGGAGCTAAGCAAAAGCAGAGTGTGGAATTGAGAATCAGCCTTGAGAAACTCGTCGCTATGCCCTTTCCCCGCAGTTCCCAATCTGAAGAGCTGATTAGATAAGACAGTAAATTGCTGTTTCTGTTCCTCAGTGGCGTGAACTGCTGCCAGGCGTGCAGCCTGAGGCTCCAACCCGCGTCGCAACTCATTAAGGGACTGAAGTGCTTTTGCGCGTTCCTTATCCAGCCGCAGGCGCCAGTCAATAATGGAATGGGACAAAACATCCCAATTCTGACGAGGCTGGATAGTGATACCCACCCGACGAGAACTACGAGCCAGGCCAAGCTGCTCCAGTGCGCGCATGGCCTCACGAGCAACCGTTCGAGAAATCGTGAAGCGGCTTTCTAAGTCCTTGAGAGTAAAGGTAGTACCAATAGGAACCGCGCCGGAGACGATGTCCATCCCCAGCCGATCAAGCACACTTTCCAGTAGTGGGGATACACCTTCATGCACGGTTCCAGACATATTCTCTATTTCAGTTTCTTTTTCAGTCCTCTGCGAAGCAACACACTGAGCGTGCGCCCAGCTTATGTAGAAGCATTCTACTCAGGGAAGAGGGAGGATTTCTTTATACAGGTATGCGAAAGTGGCGCGCTGGGTACAATTTGGTGGTGTTTGAGATCTCAGAGATCTGATCTGTCACTGGACATCTGGGGAAGGAAACTTGCGATGAACGTTGAGTCTCATGAATATGACGCTTACCTCACCAACCACGCGGAGCCCATTGAGGCTATCAACTGGAATGAGATAAAGGATGACAAGGACTTAGAAGTGTGGGATCGCCTCACCTCGAATTTCTGGCTACCCGAAAAGATTCCCGTGTCTAACGACGTGAAAACCTGGAACACGTTAAACAAGCTCGAACAAGAGACCA
The DNA here is from genome assembly GCA_023432405.1 of Actinomycetes bacterium. GTDB lineage: Bacteria > Actinomycetota > Actinomycetes > Mycobacteriales > Mycobacteriaceae > Corynebacterium. The sequence goes on from JAEYUQ010000029.1 coordinate 1,270, forward strand.
CCATGCGAGTGTTTACGGGATTGACATTGCTGGACACGCTGCAAGGAACAGTGGGAGCCGTATCCCTGATCCCTGACGCTATGACCATTCATGAGGAAGCGGTCTACACCAACATTGCGTTTATGGAGTCCGTTCATGCCAAGAGCTATTCCAATATATTTATGACGCTAGCGAGTACCCCGCAGATTAACGAGGCTTTTGAGTGGTCTCGAAACAACGAGAACCTGCAGCGCAAAGGCAAAATAGTGAACTCCTATTACGACGGGAGTGACCCTGCCAAGAAGAAAGCAGCATCAACGCTTTTGGAATCCTTCCTCTTCTATTCTGGGTTCTACCTTCCGATGTACTGGTCCTCGCACGCCAAACTTACGAATACGGCAGATATAATCCGGCTCATTATTAGGGATGAAGCGGTTCACGGCTACTACATTGGCTACAAGTTCCAGAAGAATCTGGAAAAAGACACGCAGGAGCGTCGTGAAGCAATGAAGGACTTCACCTTCGAGCTGACGTGGGATCTCTATGAGAACGAGGTTCAGTACACCGAGGACTTGTACGACAAGCTGGGCTGGACGGAGGACGTCAAGAGGTTCCTGCGGTACAACGCCAACAAGGCGTTGAATAACTTGGGATATGAGGGGCTGTTCCCGGTGGAGGATACAAGGGTATCTCCAGAAATCATGTCTGCACTCTCTCCGAACGCAGACGAAAACCATGATTTCTTCTCGGGGTCAGGCTCTTCCTATGTGATGGGAGAAGTGGAGAACACCGAAGACGAGGATTGGGACTTCTAGCCCAGGGATATACCGCCTGTTGCTTACTCCCTTTGGGGGTATGTAACAGGCTCTTTTTCTTGAAGGAATAACAAAAGTACGATGTTTGCGTTTATAAAGACGCAGGACAACGCTTTGTGTCAGGGGCGAATAAGGGGGGAATCAAACGAAAGTATGTATCTGACCAGTCGAAATCCCACTTTCGTTCAGTGGAAATTACTCGCGAACTTGCTCTAAGATACCGCCTGTAACGTCTGGATGGTTTGCACAGTGCAGATTATCCATCAGTCAGGAGGTTCAAATGACCGTTGTGGCACCGCGGCTCGAAGATTATGTCGCGCCGGTTCGCCCTGAGCCAACGGGCAATGCTCGTAAGGGTTCAAAGTTCTGGAAATTTTTAACCACCACTGACCACAAAGAACTGGGGATCATGTACTTGACCCTCTGCATTGTGTGGTTCATGTTGGCCGGTTTGATGGCTCTTCTTATTCGTGCCGAGCTGTTTACCCCTGGTATGCAGTTCCTATCCAACGAGCAGTACAACCAACTGTTCACCATGCACGGCACCTTGATGCTGCTGCTGTACGGAACTCCATTGGTGTGGGGCTTCGCTAACTACCTCATTCCTCTGCAGATCGGTGCTCCCGATGTGTCCTTCCCGCGTTTGAACGCCTTTGGTTTCTGGATTACCCAGATTGGTGGCGTTGCCATGTGCGCCGGCTTCCTCCTCCCTGGCGGTGCCGCTGACTTTGGCTGGACCATGTATATGCCACTGGTGGATTCCATGTATACGCCCTCCGTGGCCGCTGATATGTGGATTGTGGGTGTGGGTGCTACCGGCGTTGGTACCGTGGCTTCCGCTATTAACATGGTCACCACCATTCTGACTTTGCGTGCTCCCGGTATGACCATGTTCCGTATGCCGATCTTCACCTGGAACATCTTCGTTACCTCCATCATCGCTCTCCTGATCTTCCCCTTGCTGCTGGCTGCAGCCCTCGGCGTGCTGTACGATCGCAAGCTCGGCGGACACATTTATGATCCGGGCAACGGTGGCGGAGTTCTTTGGCAGCACCTCTTCTGGTTCTTCGGACACCCCGAGGTGTACGTCCTGGCACTTCCGTTCTTCGGTGTGGTTTCCGAGATTGTCCCCGTGTTCTCCCGTAAGCCGATGTTCGGATACGTGGGTCTGATCTTCGCCACCCTCTCCATTGCGGCTCTGTCTATGGCTGTGTGGGCTCACCATATGTACGTCTCCGGCTCCGTGCTGCTGCCGTTCTTCTCCTTCATGACGTTCCTCATCTCCGTTCCTACGGGCGTGAAGTTCTTCAACTGGGTAGGAACCATGTGGAAGGGTCATATCTCCTTCGAGAGCCCGATGCTCTTCGTGTTCGGCTTCCTGTTCACCTTCCTCTTCGGTGGTATGACAGGTATCATGCTGGCCTCCCCGCCGCTGGACTTCCACCTGTCTGAGTCCTACTTCCTGATTGCTCACTTCCACTACACCCTCTTCGGTATCCTGACGTTCTCCTCCTTCGCCGGTATGTACTTCTGGTTCCCGAAGATGACGGGCCGTATGTTGGATGAGAAGCTGGCTAAGATTCACTTCTGGCTCACCTTCATTGGTTTCCAAGGAACCTTCGCAGTTCAGCACTGGTTGGGCAACATGGGTATGCCTCGCCGTTATGTTGATTATCTGGATTCCGATGGATTCACCTTGCTGAACCAGATTGCCACGGTGTTCTCCTTCGTTCTGGGTATCTCCGTACTGCCCTTCGTCTGGAACGTGTTTAAGACCTGGCGTTACGGTGAAATTGTGACTGTGGATGACCCCTGGGGTTACGGTAACTCCCTGGAGTGGGCCACCTCCTGCCCGCCTCCTCGTCACAACTTCGTCTCCATGCCGCGTATTCGCTCTGAGCGTCCCGCTTTCGAGCTGCACTATCCGCACATGGTTGAGCGTTTGCGCGAAGAAGCTCATACCACGAAGCATGATGACCGTAACGCTCCAGCGGTGAAGTAGCACCTTACGTTACGTATCCTGACTAGTAAGTCTCCAGCACATCTGCTGGGGACTTATTTTTATTGCCTTGCCGGTGCGGTTGCGCTGCGCTTTGCGTGGTGGTGGTGCGGTTGTGCTGCGGTTTGCGACCTTCTGTATTGTTCAGAGGGTCTATGTAGAGATTGTTAGAAAGACTTTTGGTGAGTCTGTGTTGAGACTCCCACCAGAGAAAGATGAAGAACTATGGCTCGTATGACCAATGGCACGATTGAGATTGCAGAAGGGCTTGTGCCCGTGGTGGTCACTCTTTTCGGCCCTGACCGCCAAGGAGTGACGGCGACAACTTTTGCACTCCTTGCGCGGCATAATGCGCAGCTTTTGGATGTAGAGCAAAGTTTGTTCAGAGGACGCCTCTCTTTGGCCGCCTATGCAGCAATGAAACCTGAGGAAATTGATGGGTTGGCTGCGGAACTTGAGGCAACCCTAGGGGAGTATCAGCCCCAGGTGGAAAAAGAAAAGGCCAGTGCTTCTCCGCGATCCACGCACGTGGCAGTGGTTCTGGGTAACCCGGTGACAGCCTCCGACCTCAAGAGAATAGGTGAGACAATCACCTCTTATGGTGCGAATATTGATCGAATCCGGGGAATTTCTGAGTATCCCTTGACGGGATTGGAGCTCTTCCTGTCTTTAGACGGCAGTGGAGTGCCGTTGCGTAAAGCTCTTGCCACCTTGACTTCTGAACTCGACGTAGATGTGGCCATTGAGCGCGCTGGGCTGCACCGTCGTTCTACACGGCTGGTGTGCTTTGACTGTGATTCCACACTCATCACAGGTGAGGTTATTGAAATGCTGGCCGCTCATGCTGGCAAAGAGGAGGAAGTGGCTGAGGTCACTGCACGAGCCATGCGCGGGGAGATTGACTTCGAGGAATCCCTACGTCAGCGGGTTGCAACCTTGAAAGGTTTGGATGCCTCGATTATCGAAGATGTGATTGCGGACATCACCTTGACCCCAGGTGCGCGGACAACTATTACCACCCTGAAAAAGATGGGATACACCACGGCAGTGGTGTCCGGTGGTTTTAACCAAGTGCTAGACCCCGTTGCCAAAGAACTGGGAATAGATTATGCACGTGCTAACGAGCTTGAAATTGTAGATGGCAAGCTCACCGGCCAAGTGCTGGGTGAGGTTGTGGACCGAATGGCAAAAGCACGATTCCTGCGGGAATTTGCGGCTTTGGCAGGGCTTCGTAAAGAGCAGACTGTAGCCGTGGGGGATGGTGCCAACGATATTGACATGATTTCTGCCGCGGGTCTGGGAATTGCTTTCAACGCTAAGCCGGTACTACGGAAAGTGGCTGATGCGAGCGTGAACCATCCCTTCCTCGATGAGGTGCTTTATATTTTGGGAGTGCCACGCGGAGAGATAGAAGAAAGCCAGTCTCACCTCTAGAAAGAGTGAGGAATGGTGAATGCGGATGGACTGGATGTTTCGCTGAGCTCACCTGTAGCTTCAACCGACCTGGCCTTCAACTCAGCCCGGGCTCACGCTGAGGGCCGGGTTTTCTGTTATATTTGGATATAAAATGCTTACACCAGCAAGGACATACCTCCTGATTCACCACAGGTCCATAATGAGAGCTTCTGAGTCCAGCGCTATAGCCCTAAGGCTGCAAGCCCTGATATTGCTAAATCCGCGGATTCGCAGAGTGCGAGGTTATAGGCAGTGGCTGTAGAGCAAGACTTCAGTGAGCTTGAGTGAGAACAACGCTTAGGCTGCGGAGCCTGAGTGAGCTTGAGGGGCGTCGTCAAGGTTGAGCAATGCCGTTAGCGTATGGAGGTTGCCATGTCGAATTCACCCGAAAGCCCCAGCAAACGTGAAAATCCCTGGGAAGAATACAGTTCCAGCGGTGGGAATGGTTCGTACAGCGGGGATAACCCCTTTGGTGGGAATGGTCTTTCTGATCAGAGTAACCCTTCGGTGGGGAATGAACCGTATGGAGGAAGTGCTTCCTACCAGGCTGATTACAGCAATGGCGCCCAGCCTGTCTATCCAGAATATCCGGGTGACCAGCCGACATATCCGGTATATCCCGGGGACAACGGTACTACTGTGTCAACAGTTCGTAAGGTCTCTGACGCATTTCGGGATAATGCTGTTCCCTGGGTACTCTCATCCTTGATTTACATTGTGGTGGCTGCTGTGTTAAGCCTAGCCACAGCGAATGTTATGTCGATAGAAATACCTCTCAGCCCAACTGGTCCTACCATGAGTTATTCACCTCTCGCATCACTCTTGGTGTTGATAATGAGTTTCATGGCTGGAGTGAATTTCTACCGTGCCGCACTTCTGGCCGTTGATGGGCACAAGCTTGAGATTAAACATTTCTTCAGCTTCCAATACATTGGTTACTACTTGCTGACATCAATTGTGGTCGGTGTCATAACCGTCTTGGGCTTGTTCCTACTAGTCATTCCAGGTTTGGTTTTTGCTTACTTCGCCTATTGGGCAGTTTTAATCACTGTTGACTACAGACAAAACGAGCACGGTCCCATTAAAGCGATTAAAAAGTCCTTCGTGCTAGCAAAAAATAATGTGGGGAAAACTTTCCTGGTCATCGGGATTTCCTTCCTCGTGGGAGCAGTTGTTGGAGCGATAGTGAGCATCATGTCTGGTTATCTAGCTCTGGAAGATCCCACTCAGGGAGAAACTCTCATATCTTTCGTGGTGACGCCCATTATTGCTCTGTTTTTTGCTTACTACTATCGGCAGAGTCAGCAGTCCCTCGGTTAGCTAGACTTCCCAGGGACTTCAGAACCGTTTCTTTCTGAGCGCCATAGACGCCCCCGTGAACACGGGGGTCCGGCCAGAACTCGGGCAAAGATTTCAGGAGGAACTGCGCGTAGCTTTTGGCGGAATTTCCCCCGCCCAAACGTTTATCCAAGATAGCTACTACTCCCTTATCTGTTACGGAGCGCAGTAGGCGTCCTGCTCCCTGAGCCAAAAGCAGCGCCGCGTGGGTCAGCGAAACTTCCATGAAACCCTTGCGGCCTGCAGCTTCTTGTCGGGCCTGAATCAGAGGATCATCTGGCCGGGGGAAGGGTATTCGGTCAATAATCACCAGGTTGAGGGCAGGGCCAGGTACATCAACCCCCTGCCACAAGGAGAGGGTTCCGAAAAGGCAGGAGGTTTCGTCCGTACTGAACCATTCCACAAGGTTAGCCAGGGAATCTTCTCCTTGTAAGTAGATGGTGTACGGGAGACGTTTTCTCATCTCCTCAGCCACTTCTTGAGCCGCAGCATGAGAGGTAAACAAGCCTAAAGTTCTACCACCAGCAGCAGTGATAAGTTCCTCAATGGTGTCTAGAAGCTCGGGGCTTTTCTTTCCTCGAGGGGGATTATCCAGATCTTTTTCGATGTATAAGATTCCGGAATGAAACACATCAAAGGGGGTACCAACGTCCTTAGAATCCCAGCTGCCAGGTTTTAAGCCCCACCTGTGAGCCATTGCTTCAAATTTTCCACCCAGAGCTACGGTGGCAGAAGTCAGAATAACGGTATTGTTCTCAAAAAGAGTGTGGGAGAGAAGATCTGACACCTGGATAGGCGCCACCTTGAGGGCATAGTCCTCATCCCGCCAGGCCACGTCCCCATTGGCATCCTGAAGGCGTTTAACGACGTCGCAAAGGTTACTCGTTTTACGCTCCAAGAGAATCAGAGCATTATCCTGAGAGGATTTCTCTGTAGGAAGTTCCTGGAGGTTCTCAGCGCTGATAATGACGTCCTCCTCCGTCCGCTCTAGCAGAGCCAGGTGCAGTTTTGTAAGGGTTGCACCCAGAGCCGTGAGTGTCTTGCGAAGTACAGGTGGTAGGGATGTTATCCGTCCGGGCGGGAGATTGTGAAGCTCGGCTAACAAGCTGAGAGAATCTGCTTCCAGGTCTTCAGCAAGCTCTGGGGAAAGCGCTTTGGACACTTGTTGGGACAAAGTATGCAGACGGGTATAACTCAGAGATTCTGTGGCTAGTGAGGTGACACGATCTTCAAGATCATGGGCCTCATCCACTATCACCACGCTGTGCTCAGGAAGAATTGCGCCCTCAGCCATAGCATCTATGGCAAGGAGAGCGTGGTTAGTGACCACAATATTCACTTTCTTGGCCTTTTCTCTGGCCTTTTCAGCAAAACACTGGCCACCAAAAGGGCATTTGCTGGCGCCGATACACTCTTCTGCGGTAGAGGAGAAAGAAGACCACACGCGGTAGGAAACTCCAGGTGAAAGGTCATCTCTATCCCCAGTGTCCGTGATATGAGACCACTCAGAGATGCGCTTGGCCTGCATTTCAAGCTCTGATAGGTCCGTTGGCGTGTCCAATTCAGTTGATTCAGGTGCGCTCAGCTTGCGCAAGCATAGGTAATTGCCACGCCCCTTCATCATGGCAAAAGTGGGTTCAGCTGGCAGATGAGGTGCCAGCGCCTGAGCCAACCGAGGCAGATCCCGATGGATGAGCTGCCGCTGTAGAGCAATAGTGGATGTGGACACTACCACTGTTTCCTCATGCTCCTGGGCATAACGGATGGCTGGCACCAAATACGCGAGGGATTTCCCCGTTCCCGTTCCAGCCTGAATAACCAGGTGGCGAGACGTCTCCAGAGCCTTATCGACGTCCTTGAGCATCTCAATCTGACCAGCGCGAGGTTTGCCGTTGAGAGCGGCGACAGCGACGTCGAGAAGGTGTTGTACGGACATGGGGTTTAGTGTAGCGAGCGACTTTGAGGCAGGCCGTGTACCAGGAAAGCGGGGAAGGTGCATGGATGATTCTGCTGGTGGGTGTTACTCCTGGTGGCAAAGTAATGTAGAATCTGCTGAAGGTTTATCCCTTAGCCCCTTGTTGATTCCATTGCTTCTTTTGGGGTCTGTGGCTAGCGTGCTGGTGGGTTGTAGCTTGCTGGTTAGTGTGGGATGGCTTCACAAGGAAAAGTAGCTTTAGAACAACGTGGATGGCGCCCGTGAATTTTTACACCACCTTGGGACTTGACCCAGCTCGGTCCTCACAGGAATTGCAGATGATTCTGACAAATCACCATGCTGCACGAGAGGCTGCAGGTTTCCTACCTGGAGAATCTGAAGGAATTCTGGTTGCTCGAGCTATTCTGGGGGATCCCATCCGCCGTGGATACTATGACCAAGCCTTAGCCACCGGCAACGCTGAGTTGTTGACGCTTGACAGACTTAAAGCTCTTGCTGCCACAGACCCGCAAGCACTGCTGGCCTCGGAGAGCCAACAGCCGGGCTTGCTTGCCGACAAGGAAAGCATTTCGAGACGTCAGGCTGCCCAGGGTGGTGCCGGGCAGGGTGCTTTTGCTCCGGCTGGGCAAGGTGCTCAGGGTGGTGCGGGGCAGGCAGCCATGCAGGGGGCTTTTGCTCCCCAGAGCTCCGTACAGGGCTCTGCGCAGGGTAATTCTGCGCAGAGGTCCCCGCAAGGCTCCGTACAGAGCTCCGTGCAGAACTCCGCACAAAACCAGGGTAAACAGTCGCCATTTATCCAGGCGCCTGGCAATCAGGCACCCGGGGCTCAGGCGTCCAATCATGCTGGTGTCCAGCCATCTAGCAACGGTGTTCTATTCAATTCTTCTGGTGTTCCCGGAACCTATACTCCCGCTTCACCCCAAACGAGTTTCACTTCATCCTTGGGTGTGCCTACGGAAAGTAGCTGGCCTCTGAAGCGTTCTGAGCGGTATCAATCTCGTGTATGGCTAGTCCTCATGGGCGTGGCCCTCGCAGCTCTTGCGATGCTAAGCATTATTGCTCTGGCGCAGGATATAGTTCGCGAGAAGATGGTGATCTCAACTTTTGCTATCCCGGGGCTGATTGTGCTGGCCAATGAGCTTGTGTGGGCTTTGCGACGAAACGCCGCGGAGTAAACAAACTCAAGCTGGCATAATTTTCAAGGGCAACTAAGAGTGTGCCTGATCCCCGACTAGTACAGGGGAGACACGGCTGAAAGGAATCCTCATGACGGCGCGCATTGATTTGTACCAGGAGCTCGGTTTACCTCGTACTACTGCTACGCCTGAGATTGATAAGCGTTTGGCACGTTTCATCCGTGATCAGCTTTCTGCGGGTAAAGGTGGGGATTCCTTGCGATCCCTGGAAACCACTCGGAAGATTCTGGGAAATGAGCGGCGACGTCGCCTTTACGATATGCGCTTAGATAACAAGGATTCCGGCCCTCTGGATGCCCAAGCACTGTATGACTTGGCTGATATGGATGTTTCCGCAGGCGCCGAGCAGGTACCCTCCGATGAATCTGCGACGCTTCAGGGAACCTCGATGAAGGAGGCGGGGGCATTGGTGACCGAGGCAGGGGCACCGGCTACCGAGGCGGAGGCACCGACCCCGAACGCGGGAGCGTCGATAAGGAACGCGGAAACCCCGGCGACCGAGGCGGAGGCACCGGCGACTGAGGTGGGGGTATTGGTGACCGAGGCAGGGGCACTGGCCCCGAACGCGGGAGCGTCGATAGGGGATTCCTTGGCGACGCCGCCCGTCACACCAGGTCAGAATGCCTCTTCGCAGCAACTTTCCGAGGGAGATTCTCCCTCTGAGGAAATGTCTCGTTCTGGGCAGGAGCCTTCTTCTGATGTGAAGATAGCGCAGCAGGCCAGTGAATCAGCTGAGAGATGGGGTTTTATCCCAGTGGGGCAAGCGGAGACTAGCTCTTTCGAGGAAATGCCTGAGGCGATGTCCGTTTCTGCGCGTGCGCAGCAGCTCGCGGCTTCTCAGCGCAGTGCCCAGCAGCGCTATCAGGCTGAGCAACAGCTCAATCAGCCGTCGGACCAGTCTGTGAGAGTGTCTGAGCAGGGTTCTGCCGTGCAGGCGGGTCAGGGTTCTGCTGGGCAGGCAATGCGGTTGCCTCAAGAGCAGACAGTAGCGCCCAGGCCTACAGGTTTAGTGGCCCAGGGTGAGGGTTCTAAGGAACAGGCGGGGCTAACGACACAAAAGCAGTCGCTTTTACCCGTTCCTCCAGCTTCCCCCGTCCAGCCTGTTGGGGAAGCCCAGGGAGCGCCAATACCCACTGTTCCTCCGGCACAGCAAAACGGTTCCGTTATCCCGGGGGTTTCCGAAAGTCCAGTAGCTGTCGCCGAGCAGAATGCTCAACAGCACACGGTGAACACCTACGGCAGAGAGCGTGGTTCTTCATTTTCTGAGGTGCGCGGTGGGGGTTATCGGTCACCGATTGTCCCAGCTATCATGGCGCTCTATTTATTGGCCAGTATTTTGGTCAGGCTCCTCACAGTTGTTGAGTGGACGCAAGGTGGTGAATCCAAAGCCTTACGGTCCATTGGCGTTGTGACAACCGCCTCAGGCATGGAACAAGGTGATCTCACGATTCTCTCGCTTCTGGTTCTCACGGTGTCGGTTCTGCTGGTTGTAATAGGCATGGCTTTGTACGCGATGCGTCGTCACGTGCTGGGGATGTCCTTGTGGGTTGTGGCGGTAATCATCGACTTCTTCGTGGGTCTGGTGCAGGCTATGAAAGCGATGGACTGGGCACCTGGAACTGTTACTGACCTTGGGTTCGGGCCCTATGTGCTCATGATTGTGGCCCTGGTGGGGTTTGTGCTTGCCATAGGTTCTGCGCTGTTCTCCCGCCGCTAAAAATTGTGCGGGTTGTCGTTGTGCAACCGCGCAGTTTTGAGAGGTACGTTCTGCCACAAGGTCACGTACCGTTTTGACGGACGTGTTTTAGTGCAGTTTTGAGCGGTACGTTCTGCCACAAGGTCACGTACCGTTTTGACGGATGTGTGTTAGTGCAGTTTTGAGCGATTCCTTCTGAGTTCGTTTTATGTAGTACTTGCTTTCTTCAGGGGTCCGGCGAGCTCTCCGCCTTGGTTATGTCTCCCATTTATGGGACTCCCTCTTCTCTTTTGTTTTGCGGGCTGGAGTTGGTGTTTTGAGGCCCGTGGGGGTCTGTGTTTTGGGGCCTGTCGGGGACTGTTTTTTGAGGCCCTTGGGGGTGGAGCTCGTGTTTTGGCGCTCCGCGAGATGGGTTTCTGCTTTGGGAGTTCTTGGGGTTACTGAGTCTGTTTTAGCGGCTCACAGGAGTCTGTTTAGAGGCTTGTGGGGGTGATTGAAGCCTCATGGGGTTGGAGCTAAGGCTATGTTCCATCGCAACGTTGCAACCGTTGTTCTTACACCTTGACGACGTCCCTCTTCTCGCCGAATGGCCCTTAGAGTCTTTCTTTTCACCTCGAAACTTGTTCTGAAGAGCTAGCAGTTCTCCAGATTTCCCCTGAGTAGCTGGTTTTGGGGCATCTTAGGCAGTGTGTAGTGTGTAGTCTATGTGTTCGAGCAGTTATAATTACGCTTTATATTTGTACTGCATATAGCTTTATTGGGATGTTTGAAAAGATTGGTGTCGAATATGCTTGCGCTTAGTGATGTTATGATGTAGGGTAGGTATCAAGACATCGTCGGGGGACGGTAGCTGACAACAAAAGTAGGGGGTGGTTGTTGTGGAGTCAGGCGTGGTGGCCGAGCTTGAAGGTGCAGTGAAGTTGATGCGCCATGCCGTGAAGATAATCACCAACATTGTTGTGCCTGACCTTTCGGCCGAAGATTTTCAAGCAGTGGCCGGTCAGCTCACCGAAATTGATAAGTTGTGTAACGCTCAACAGGTGGTGCGAGGTGTTGCTGGTTATTTAGCAGACAAGTACCGTTGCGGGAGTCTCGTGGGTTCGCGTACCCCGGAGGCTTATATTGCCACCCTGTTCCCGGTGAGTGGTTTTGAGGCCCGCCGAATTGTTACGTGTGGCCGGGATACCTATCAGCCAGTGAAACTTTCCGAAATCACCCGCGAGCTCGCCGGTGATACCTGTGTGGTGGATCAGGATGACAATATGCCAACAGGGCAGGTTCTCGCTGGTGAGCGGGTTGCCGAAGCAGCAGCGCGTGTCCATGCCACTGAGCGGGAAGCACAACAGGAAGCTGCCCGGATTATGGTGCAGAAGGTCCCCGACAGTGAATATGTACGGATTATGGATCGTGAATTGTTAGGGCTAGTGGGCTCCAGCCAAAGGCAAACGATTAGAGCACGAGCTCTAGCACGGGCTGGGAATCTGTCCCCGGAGGATTTCACAGTTTATCTTCGTGCCTTGGTCAGTCAGGCCAATTCAGCGAATTCTGACCCGTGTGTGGATATCAAGAAACGTTTTATCACGATTGGGCGGCCGGATAGGTTCGGTGGAGCACGATTGACCGGCTATATTCCGGCTACAAGCTTGGCTCTTATTGAAGAGGCTCTAGCAAACGCTAATAGGCCAGCTGCATCCCCCACGCCACATGGTAGTTGTCAGCCTGGTGCTGGTGTGGCTGGTAGCCCGACGAGTCGGGATGACAGGACTCCTGGACAGCGCCGTCATGACGCGCTGATGGCTATTATTGCCAACAAAGCTCGTTATGCGACGGAGCAGTCTCGGGGTGGTGTGGGCAGCATTCTGGTGTCGATGACCACTGAGGAGCTTAACGAGATTCTTGTTGAGACTGACAGGGCACAACTTCGCAGGCTGGTGTGTATGCCTCGGCCTACAAATACGAACGCGATGATAAATCTAGCGCAGCTTGTGGGTATGGGGCTCGCTCATTGGGATATGGCTTGTCTGCACGATGCGTCCACAGCAAATGTTTTGTACTGTGGAAGGGCTCGTAGGAGCGCGAGCCTAGTGCAGAAAATAGCGTTAGTTGCCCAGGAATTAGTGTGCTCTTATCCAGGGTGTGACGTTCCAGCGTGTTTGTGTGATGTCCACCATATACGCCCTTGGTCTGAGGGTGGAGCCACGGATATAGATAATCTCACCTTGCGGTGCAGGAATCATCACATGGATAACAATGATCATCGAGACCCGGATCTAGCGAGAGGGTGGGCTGACCGCGATCCTGTAACAGGTAGGATCGGGCACCACACACCGCCTGCACTAGGCGACAGGGCGAGTGGGGTAGAGATGAACGGGAGTATGAAAGCCCGCCAAGCGGCAGGTTACAAAATCTTCCGCCACCAGCAGAAAAAGCACGCGCGGCAAAATATTCCGGACCATCATCCACTGGTTTTACTGCCGGAAGATACGGTTCACTCGGGGACCCTGAGCAATCAACCAGCGACTAGGAGAGCAAGCGGAAGTTCAGCAAGCGGAAGCCCAGGGAGAAGTGTGCCCTTAGACAGACAAAAGCCCGCAGGAGAGGTGCGTCCTCTACTGGAAAGTGAAATCCGCGAGGCGCCTGCACCCGGTGGAAGGCGTACACCCGGTGGAAGGACTACACCCGGTGGAAGGACTACACCCGGTGGGTGGCGACCCCCTGAAAGCCGAACATCTGGTTAAGGGTGAACATCTGGTGGAAGGCGTACACCCCTTGAGAGTCGAACATCTAGTGAAGGGTGAACATCTAGTGAAGGAAGTGGATGAGGTGAAGAGGGTACACCGGCTAATGGCAGTAGAACCTCTGAAAGAAAGTTGCGGTACTTCAAGCTAGGAGGCTCACAAAAATATTGAAAGAATCCCTGTTCGAGGTAGGGTCATCAACTCGAAGGCTTACGGGATTGACTTCCGGAATCTGCAGATTCAGGGGTGATCTGTTGGATTCGCAAATCCAAGGGTGAGGCTCCGGAGTCTGCACTCCTTGGCTAGAGCGTTGCAACAATTCCAAGAATCCCTAGAATCCCAATAACCCGCCCTGACCCGACCCGAACCACCCAAGTCTTCGGTCTGAGGGAAGGTGCGAAGGTGCCCAGGTCCCAAGGTGCGCAGGTTCCAAGGCCTCGCGGTGCCAAGGTCCCGCGGCCCCCAGGGAATGCCGTTACCTTTAGGTGCTAAAACCCCACGTAACGCACCGAAAGAGCAGCTTCACCTCGGGCCAAGGATAAACCTTCCCAAGGTAGAGACACCAGCCGTGTCGCCAGATAATCGCGGGATTCTTCGAGGGTGGGCTGGTCTGGAACAATCTCACCGTCGCGCATGAGAGGTACCGTGAGCTGGAGTACAGTTTGATTTCCGGTATCAGGTTCCTGTGCATTCAGAGGGTAGACGATTTCCTCCACAGCAGTGCCACTAGCGCGGTGGGTTCGCAAAGCCCTCTTGGAACCGCCCATTGTACCCTTCCCGGAAGATCGTTTGGACACAGGTTGACCATCAACTTCCACCAGTTTGTAAACCAAACCCTGAGTGGGAGCTCCTGATCCGGTCACCACCGATGTACCCACACCGTAACCGTCCACGGGATCTCCCCGCAGACCTGCGATGGAGAATTCATCTAAATCAGAGGAGACAATAATGCGGGTGTTGTAAGCACCCAGGTGATCCAACTGAGCTCGCACTTGGCGAGTAATGGGGCTTAAATCACCCGAGTCAATGCGCACAGCCCCCAACTCTGGCCCAGCTACCTCAATGGCATTGGCGACGCCGCGCGTGATGTCGAAGGTATCCACCAGAAGCGTGGTGTTCACGCCCAAGGTGTCTATCTGCGCCTGAAACGCAGCACGCTCGGCTTCAGAATTGTCCTTCGTGGCATGAACTAGTGTCCAAGCGTGGGCGGCTGTACCAGATGGCGGGATTCCGTAGCGAAGAGATGCCTCCATGTTGGAGGTGGCAACAAATCCAGCCAAATATGCAGCCCTGGTGGCCGAAACCGCAGCTACCTCATGGGTTCTGCGTGATCCCATCTCAATGATGGGGCGCCCATCAGCTGCTGTCACCATCCGAGCGGCTGCTGAAGCTACGGCGGAGTCCGCGTTGAGAATAGATAAAATCACGGTTTCCAGTACCACGCACTCGGCAAAAGTGCCTCTCACCGTGAGGATGGGGGAGCCAGGGAAGTACAGTTCGCCTTCCCGGTACCCGTCAATCTGCCCAGAGAACCTGTAGCTACGAAGGTACTCACGAGTGGCGTCGTCAAGGAAAGTCAGGTGATCAATGTGTTCCTCAGTGAATCGGAAGTTCTTGACAGCCTCCAGAACGCGGGGAATTCCGGCGACAACACCGTATCGACGCTCGTTCGGGAGACGCCGTCCAAAGACTTCAAAGCTGCAGAGACGTTGGGCGGTGCCATCGTGGAGTGCGGCTTCAAGCATCGTGAGTTCATACATATCCGTGAAGAATGCCGTGGAAGTCATGCAACTAACTGTAGTTATGGTGAGTTCCCGGTAGCCATTCACGGTTGTGGGTGGTTGAGTGTACCTGCTGAGCCGATGCTGAGGTTGGACTAGACTGCACAATTATGACGCGCGCACAAGTAGTGGCCATGAGTTCCCCTATGGCCAGCCCCGATCTTGAAGAGGAAGTGGAGGTTGACGTTGCTTCCGCAGAGAACCTTCCGTGGATGTGCATAGTATGGGATGACCCCGTCAATCTCATGAGTTACGTGACCTATGTGTTTCAGTCCGTGCTGGGCTACTCCAAGAAACGTGCCACAGAGCTCATGATGAGGGTTCACGTTGAGGGGAAAGCCGTGGTCAGCTCCGGGGAGCGAGACAAAGTTGAGGCTGATGTTCAAAAGCTGCACGTGGCTGGGCTGTGGGCAACGATGCAGCAAGGGGGCTAGGGTCTTTTGTTCACCGTCAGTCTGTGTGGGCTAGCACCAAGACTGGCGAACGGATTAGCAGGTGAGCAACAAGATTAGCCTGTATCGGCGCGTTGAGAGAGGAATGCGGATGCGTAGCTGGCTTCAAGGTTGGAAGGAACGCTGAACGGGATGCAAAGCTGGAAGAAAAAGCATGGGATTATGCGTCCCACCAAGTTTGTGACGGTATTTGACGTCACCGAACGGGAATTTCTGGGCACCCTGGCTGCGCAGGTTGCCGAGAAACTCATTGCGCGGGCGCAGTCTGTACCTCAGGATGAATTGGCTGAGCTCACTGGTATGCCTTCAGGGCATAAGGAGCCGCCTACAGATCCAGGTTTAGCTCGCCTTTTACCCGATTTTGAGCGGGATGAGGATGAAGAGTTTGAGGGGGATAACGCACTGCTGCGCAGTTTCCACGAACAGGACATCGTCAAGGAAAAGCTGGAGAACCTTCAGGCAGTAATCTCTGCTCTCGGCCCCGGTGGGGGTCGTGAAGTGGAGATTTTTGAGTCTGAAGCTCACCAATGGGTGAAGGCTCTCAACGATATTCGGCTGTTCTTGGCTGCCAGTGACGATTATGACCCCGCTGTGGTTCAGTGGCTGGCTTATGTCCAGGAAAGCCTCCTGGAACAGATGATGGCGTGACGGTGAGATTCTGTCGGCTCGGGGCCGTAGTCACGGTTGTGGGCGTCAATAAGTTTTAACCGCTCTAACCCCGCCTTGACTGCCCTAACCCCGCCTCAATCGTTCCTACTTGCCTTAGCCACTCGAACTCGCCTCAACTACTCCAACCCACGAAGGAATTGTGATGTCTCTCCTGAAACCTGCGGTATCCAAGTTAAAGGTGGCGATGGTCTGTTCGCTGGGCTTTTTCCTTCTGGTCTGGATTGCCGCTGTCATTAACAATTACACCAATGGCTATTTCTTTTACCTCGGAATCCAGCCCCGGCATCCGTCCTCTCTGTGGCACGTTGTGACTGCTCCTTTTCTGCACGCTAACTTCGGGCATCTCCTCTCAAACACTGTTCCTGGTGTTCTTTTTGCCTTCCTGGTGGCGTGGTCCGGCTACCGCACCTTCTTCGAGGTAACCGGAATTTCTATGGTGGTTGGAGGCATGGGGGTCTGGCTTTTCGGAGGTGCTGATTCCAACCATATAGGTGCCTCTGGATTGATTTATGGTTGGCTGGCGTACCTCATTGTGAGAGGGATCTTTAACCGCAGTTGGTTGCAGTTCTTTGTGGGGGTTGCCTTGGCATCCACCTACTCCGGCCTCATCTGGGGAGTTTTTCCCGGTCAGCCAGATATCAGCTGGCAGGGGCATCTTTTTGGTGCGTTAGCAGGAATCCTTGCAGCCAGCATCATCACCTCTGACGACCCGAAGAAACCTGGCTCCACTTCGCAGAAAGACACCCAAGGTACCCAAGTGACCCAGGCTGGACCGCCGTCCCACTATCGTTATCCCTATGAGTGATGACGTCAATTGGCTCAATGAGGAAGAAGCCAAAGCCTGGTTGAACCTCTGGTCCATTCGAGTTTGGCTTTCCTCGCGCTTAGATGCCCACTTTAAGCAGGATGTGGGTATCAGTCACTATGACTATTTTGCTCTTGCCCAGATTTCACAGGCTCCCGGACGTCAGCTGCGCATGAGCGATCTGGCTGCGGTTGCGGACATGACACTGTCGCATCTCTCCCGAGTAGTCACTCGCCTGGAAAAGGCCGGGTGGGTGGAGCGTATCCCTGACCCTGACGACGGTCGTTCTACTCTCGCTGCGCTTACACCGGAGGGGTGGGAGTTGGTTCAGCGTGTTGCACCCGGTCACGTGGCTCAGGTGCGTCATCTCATTTTCGACCACCTCACGCCGGAAGAAACCCGTGTCCTGGGTGGTATCACGGACAAAATTGTCAAGGCGCTCAATCCGCCTTGGATGCCCCGCGCCTGAGTGTGCGCTGCTTAGTCTGAGTGCTTAACGCGAGTACTGGTGCTGAGCCCAGTCTGGAATCACCCCCGCTTAGTGTTGTCCTTGGGGGAGTGCTACCCCCAGGCTTGCCCCCGTCGGACAGTGAAGCGCATGAGGTGCCGGCGTAGGGTGATTTTTATGAACAACGCGCCCATCGGAATTTTCGACTCTGGGCTCGGCGGTCTCACCGTGGCTCGTACCATCATGGATCAGCTTCCCAACGAATCCATTGTGTATATCGGTGACACCGCTAATTCCCCGTACGGCCCTAAGCCCATTGCTCAGGTGCGCAGCCTGGCAACTCGAATTGCAGATAACCTCCTCGAGCGGGGCTGCAAGATGATTGTGATTGCCTGTAACACCGCTTCCGCAGCATTCCTTAGAGACGCTCGAGAACGTTACGACGTCCCGGTGCTGGAGGTGATCCATCCGGCGGTGCGTCGAGCCGTAGCCACTACTCGCAACGGGCGCATAGGAGTGATTGGTACGGAAGGCACAATTCAGTCGGGGGCGTATCAAGACTTGCTTGAAATTACCCCCAATGTTGAGGTTTACGCTAAATCCTGCCCCCGATTTGTGGAGTTTGTGGAGCGTGGGGTTACGTCAGGCCCGGAGATTAGCGGCGTCGCCAAGGAATACTTGGAAGAACTACGGGGGATTGACACTCTGGTGTTGGGTTGTACGCACTATCCGTTGTTATCTGGTGTGATTCAGATGGCAATTGGGGATTCTGTGACTTTGGTGTCCAGTGCGGAGGAGACTGCGAAGGACGTGTTGAAGGTGCTCTCTAAGAAGGAGCTTCTTTCCGCCGGGCCTGCCGAGCGGGTGTTTGAATCCACTGGTGATCCTGAGCTGTTTCGTGAGCTGGCAAGCCGGTTCTTGGGGCCAGGATTGGGTTTGGTTCGGCACAATGGCGAGCTTTGAGCTGGCGGTGGTACCCGTGGAATCAGATGCCGGGCGCGAGGCGGGACATGGCCTGCTGCCGGTGGACTCCAAGCCGCCAGGCTCCAAGCTGTCGGGGTTTAAAGCACTGAGGTCTATACCGCTGGGCTCTAACCCGCCAGCGCGCAGGATGTTGAAAGGCTGGAGCACAACAGTAGAAGGCTGGAGCACGAAGGTGAGAATATGAAAGTCACAGTTCTTGGAAGTTCAGGATCAATAGGTGGGCCGGGTAATCCTGCCTCTGGGTACGTGGTGACTACAGATTCTGGTGCCCAGATCATTATGGATTTGGGCCCTGGAGCCCTGGCGAACCTGCAACAGCACACCAATCCCAGCGAGTGTGACCTCCTGGTTTCTCACCTTCACCCGGACCATGTCCTTGACGTGCCGAGCTTGCTGGTGTGGCGTCGATACCATCCGTCTCTGGCTACCACTGGGCGGGCAACGGTGTGGGCGCCGGAAGATTTTTCGTGCAGGATTGGTCGTCTGGACTGCGACGATCCCGCAGAGATCGGTGACCTAGGAGATACCCTGGACGTCCAGATTCTCCGTCCCGGCAAGCCCTTTACTCTAGGGGGCGCAACAATTACTCCTCTGCCAGCTATTCATCCCATTGAGGCCTACTGTTTCAGGATTGAAGCTGACGGCGCGGTGCTCAGTTACTCGGGGGATTCCGCCTCCTGTGAGGAATTGGTTCAGTGCGCCAGGGGAGCAGATGTGTTTCTGGCCGAGGCCACCTGGGGTGCGAAAGACGGTGACCAGGCAGGTGATCTGGTTCCCATGCACATGAGCGGTGGGGAAGCAGGAGCTATTGCCCAGGAAGCGGGAGTGAAACACCTGGTGCTCACCCACATTCCCCCGTGGGTGGATCAGGACGAGACTGTAAGAGCTGCCAGGGCGAGGTTTTCTGGTCCCATCACCTGCGCACGCCCACACATGG
This sequence comes from Actinomycetes bacterium, assembly GCA_023432405.1. Lineage (GTDB taxonomy): Bacteria > Actinomycetota > Actinomycetes > Mycobacteriales > Mycobacteriaceae > Corynebacterium. The sequence goes on from JAEYUQ010000029.1 coordinate 20,498, forward strand.
AGATTCCCCTGGCGTAACCGCTTTACACTGCGAGCGTTTGAGTAGCCTAGGGGACGTGACTTCTAAGACTTCTCACTCTTTTGAAAAAGCTCCTCAAACTATGTCAGGCACAGCAACTGCCTCTCCAACTGGAACAGCTACTGCCCACACTGAGGGGGCGGGCGCAGCCGGGACAGCTGGAGCGACCACTGCCCCCGCCGTTGGTGCTGGCACTGCCTCCGCTGTTGGTGCGGCCACTGCCCCCGCCGTTGGTGCGGCCGCTGCCGGGACACCTGCCGCTTCCACATTCCGACGCGCAGACGGCCGTCCGGTGGATGCCCTGCGTCCTATTCGTATCACACGCGGTTTCACCTCTAACCCTGCCGGAAGTGTTCTGGTGGAGTTCGGAAACACACGGGTCATGTGTACCGCCTCGGTGTCTGAGGGTGTGCCGCGTTTCAAGAAGGATTCCGGCGAGGGTTGGCTTACCGCTGAGTACGCCATGCTCCCCTCCGCCACCTTGGAACGTATGCCGCGCGAATCCCTCAAAGGTAAGGTCAAAGGCCGCACTCATGAGATTTCCCGGTTGGTTGGCCGTTCTCTGCGCGCAGCCATTGACCTGACTGCGCTGGGGGAAAACACCATCAATCTGGATTGTGACGTGCTCCAAGCCGACGGTGGCACTCGCACGGCCTCTATTACTGGCGCTTATGTTGCCCTTGCCGACGCCGTGAAGGTTCTGGGTGTGCCACAGGCTCTGCGTGACCCCGTTGCGGCTGTATCTGTAGGTCTCATTGATGGGCAGGTGTGCCTCGATTTGCCCTACGAAGAGGACTCCCGCGCTGAGGTAGACATGAACGTGGTGATGACGGCAGCCGGACGTTTTGTGGAGATCCAGGGAACTGGTGAGCACGATACCTTTGACCGCACACAGTTGGGCCTGTTCCTGGATTTTGCTGAGAAAGGGTGCAGGGAACTTTTCGCCCTTCAACAGCAGGCTTTAGCGGAGGGAACTGCTTGGCGTAACTGAGTGGCCGAGAAGCCGTAACCCACGTTCTACCGTGGCGCTGTGGCCTGGTGACAGTCTGTGGCACGTCATGCGGTTCATGTACGGCGATGCGGTTCAGATACGGCTCAGAGGTTCGGGCACGACCATGCAGTTCAGGTACGGCGATGCGGTTCAAGTACTGCCCAGAGTTTTAGGTACCGCACAGGTTTGATCCGTGGAATGGTGCTGAAGTCAGGCGACAGCTTGCGGAAAGGCACAGTTTGCAGTGGCTTTGGTCATGCCGTAGGGCTTAGGGCTTTGGTCATGCCGGTAGGGCCGTGGTCATGGCCCACGGTTTCGGTGTAGTGAGGAGTAGAGCAGATGAAAATACTGTTGGCTAGCAACAGCCCCAAAAAGCGCGCAGAGTTGGATCGGATTCTCCAGGCTGCGGGTATATCCGAGGTTGAGCTGGTGAGCCTGCGAGAGGTTCCGGCCTATGCTGAGCCGCTAGAGGATGGCGCCAGTTTTGCAGAGAACGCGCTGATTAAAGCTCGTGCTGGGGTAGAGCACACGGGTCTTGCCACCATTGCTGATGATTCGGGTCTCACCGTTGCTGCGCTTAACGGGATGCCCGGAATCCTTTCGGCTCGTTGGTCTGGGCATCACGGGGACGACGCCGCTAATAATGCGCTCCTGCTGGCTCAGCTCAACGATGTGCCGGAGGGGCGTCGTCAAGCGGCTTTTGTGTCAGTGTGCGCGCTGGTCACTCCGGATGGGCAGGAGAAGGTTGTAGAGGGGCGTTGGGAGGGGAGCGTTTTACGCGCTGAGGTGGGTGAGAATGGTTTTGGGTATGACCCGCTGTTTCACCCGAATGAGGCGCCGGAGGGGGTAAGCTCCGCGCAGCTTTCACCGGAGCAGAAGGATGAACTATCTCACAGAGGGAAGGCCTTACGCCAGCTGCTACCTCTGATTGCGCAACTAGCGGACAGGTAGCAGTGTTGGTAGTCGAATCCTTGCCCCTTTTACCTCGTGCTCGGGTTGCTTGCGGCAAGGTTTTGGCTGAGTTTTGAGTTGCTTTTGGGTTGCTTGCAGCAAGGTTTTGAGTTGGTTGCGGGGTTGGCCGAGGTGCGTGGTTTGCTAACCCACGATAAGGGGCGCACGTTTGCAACAAGGAGGGCGTGTTTTTTTTGGGGGGGTCCTCTTGGGGTGAGGATTCCCCTAGACCGCTGAGAATTACCCTAGGCATCTAGAGATTCAGCCCAGATTTACCCGCGTTAAGCCCAGCCTGATTCAGGTAAGACCGAACTCACCTAAGGGGAGCCAGGCCCACTCAGCCTGAGGGACATCAAGCGCAACCTAGACCCCGTTAAGCGCAGCCTAGACCCCGTTAAGCGCAGCCTAGGCCGCGTTAAGCCCAGCCTGAGCCACATGAGACCGGACTCACCCCAGCTAATCCAGGCGGTTGAGTTGGAACTGCTCAGTGACTTCTTGTCGTCTGTTGTACTCCACAAAGAAGGACAGGAAAGGAACCACACCTGCGGCTGCAGTGGTAATCCAGCGGGTGATATTCCAGCGGGCTTGCACGCCCAGGAACAGAGTGCAGAGGAAGAAGAGAGCGTAAGCCCAGCCATGAACAATGCCGATGGGTTTAGCCCATCCGGGGATTTCAGCATTGAGACCGTACTGGAAAATCATGCGGGTACACAGAAGAAGAAGACAGACACCTGTAATCCAAGCTGTGATGGAGAAAGCTAGAAGTGCTTTCTTAATGCGCTGCTTATGTTCCGGTGTAATCTGCGTCGACATTAGCGATCTCCTTCATTGTGTCCGCGACGTGGAGTATTCAGTCTATTAAACTCCTCCACGTCAATAGTTGGCCGCTGGGGGACCATGAGTTCAGGAGCCATTTTCAAGCCTTGCTGGGAGCGCTGTGCATGGGAGCGCTGTGCCGAACCCTTATACAGGCTCTGGGTGGAGCCCTGATGTGAACTCGCGCTGTCCCCGTGCAATGCCCCTACAGGCGACCCCACAGCTGAATCCACGTCCGAGCCTGAACTGGTGTCTGAGTGAGAAGCTGAACCCTCACCCGTTGCACCCTCACTGGCTGCCAGTTCTGACTCTAAGCTCACGTAGCGACGGTACGCCCACACCAGCGCCCCACCAAAGATAGGCCATTGGAGAGCGTAGCCTAAATTCTGGAGAGTTCCAGATCCCGAGCGAAACCGTGTCCACTGCCACCACGCCAGAAGCAGGGTGATAACGACTGCCGCCACGAGGAAGATAATGTGTGCAGGTCGAACAACACTTTTCTGCTTGTTTTTCACATCTACCAAGATTACCGATAAACTACTCCGAAGTACGCGCCTGTGGCGGAATTGGCAGACGCGCTGGATTTAGGTTCCAGTGCCTTCAACGGCGTGGGAGTTCAAGTCTCCCCAGGCGCACGCGTGGACACCCCCTGGCTTTTGTAGTCAGGGGGGTTTGTTTGTTTGTGGCGCGAGTGTGCCCACTGCGGTGCGGTTAAAGAACCCTTGACGACGCCCTGCTCAAAAACCCTTGACTACGGCCTGCCGAAGGCATCCACTTTCTTTTTTGAAGAGGTCCTCCGTCTGCTGAAGAACTAAGTAACTAAAGGGCTGCCGGGCTGGGTCGCCAGGCTACGCACACACCCTGCTAGCTAGTTGGTCCGAAGCTGTGAGGGATAGGTGGGCCAGAAGAAGGCAAGGTTCGGATCAGCACTTATCCCAGCTCTAAGTCTTTCAGTATCCGTGCTACATGGCCCGTGGCACGGACGTTGTACTTAGCCAAAGAGATACTGCCATCAGGTTCCACTAGGAATGTGGAACGAATAACACCCTGCACCACTTTCCCGTAATTCTTCTTTTCGCCGAAGGCGCCGTATGCGGTGAGCACTTTCTTCTCTGGATCCGACAGCAACGGGAACGTGAGCTGGTGATCCTGCTTAAACTTCTTCAGCGCGTCTACCGAATCCGGCGATATCCCCAGCACGTCGATGCTGGCGTTATTGAGAAGACTCAAGGAATCCCGAAAGTCGCACGCCTCCGTGGTACACCCAGGGGTATTAGCTCGTGGATAGAAGTAGATGAGAACACGCTTGCCTGCCGCGAGGGCGTCGTCAAGGGAAACTTTTTCTCCAGAATCTGATGGGAGAGTGAACCTAGGGGCTGTATCGCCAAGGGCTAGTTTTGTCATGAACCCAGGCTAGCGGAAGAGCGAGCCGTAGCCATCTGAGCGTGTGGGTTAGAATGGTGAGGAATTATTAAGCTCTAGAGTGTGGGAGTTCCCTCGTGGCACGAGACATTTCAGATATTCAAAAAGATATTGAGCGCACGCGGCGTCAACTTGCGACGACCCTCGATGAACTTGCTGATCGCAGTCATCCTAAGAATTTGGTTTCCGAAGCTAAAACAACCGCAAGTACAAAGTTAAAGGATCCTAAAGCTCAGGCCGTAGTTGCTGGTGTAGCGGCCGTGATTATTGGTGGAATTGTTCTCGGAGTGGTTCGCTCCCGCAAGAAGTCCAAGGATCTCAAAGCCATCCAGGATCTGCTCGCTTCTCGCCGTTAGTCTTTCCGCCCCAGGGCGGGTGTCCCGCTCCTTGTGGCGGGCTATATTTTGCCCGGCTGGGCGTTCATTCGCCTTGCCGGGCACTTTGCTGTGCGCAGTTAGGGTGGTAGCCCAGTTCTAGAATGCAGCCAATCCCCAGATCAGCGCTGACTGCTTCGCGAGCGGGCGTCGTCAAGTTAGTGCCCCAGTTGCACTCCAGTAACGCCAGCTAATGTCCCTAGACTAGCTCAGCGCCAGCTTCTTCCATCTCTGCGAAAGCGCGTTCACCATCTTCGTAATCAATGGGTGCAATGCAATCACGCAGTAAGCGCACCTTAAAGCCCTCTGCAAGAGCGTTCAGTGCGGTTGCACGCACACAGTATTCGGTTGCAATTCCCACAACGTCTAACGTATCGACGTCGTGATCGCGCAGGAAGGAAGCAAGTTCCGGGTGAACGAAGCCGGAGTAGCCATTGCCGTACTGTCCCTTGCGGAAGATACGGTCAAACTTCACCTTTTGTAGTGGTGGGGCCAGTTCTGCTCCGTAGGTGCCAGCTTTGCAGTGAACAGGCCAGATGACGTAGTGGTTGCCAGGATCGATATGCCAATCCTCTGTTGCAACGACAAGCGCGTACTTGTCTTTGGGAAGTTGAGCAATGCGTTCGGCTGCTATCAATCCGGTAGGCGCTGGTAAAGCTCCACCTGGGCAGAAGTCGTTCTGGGTATCAACGACGAGAAGTGCAGTCTGGGACATAGTGATTACCTTAGTAAACCTTGTGTAGCTTCGGCATGTCGAGTCTAGTTTTTCGTAGTGTTTTTACTATCCGCGTCCTCATGGTTGTGCTGAACCAACCTTTTACACTGTAGGTAGCTCCACAGGGTGATACAAAACACGTTCTTTATTGTCGGACAGCTCAAGCCAGAATCTGTGCTGAGATTCCAAGCTTGAGCTACTTGCTTACTGATTTTTCAAGAACCTGTCTGGCCGACACGCCCACCCTCTAACGGGGAGCGTCTGGCAATCGCGAATTGTGCTTCTTGCCAGCAAGGACGTGTCTGCCAGGCGCAGATCTTGCCGAACTGACCTGTCTTAGTTGTCCATAAAACGTTGGCAGACGATGTAGAACCCCTCTTCAGGAATTCCGGCAACGCCTACACCCTGGCGGACATGGTTGGCGCCCAGCAAGTTCTTGCGGTGCCCATCAGAATCCATCCAGCTGATAGTGACATCAGATACGGGATAGCCGAGCCCCCAGTAGAGGTTTTCAGCGTTGTAGTAGCCGGTGGTGAAATTCGAGTCGTGGGTAAAGAGATCCTCATCCACCAGGTACTGAGCCCACTGAGTGCATTCTTCGGCTAGCTGGCCGTCCCAGGAGGTTTGGCTGAGGCCATAAGTAGCACGGATGGCGTTGGAATCGTTGAACACTTGAAGAGCGGCCGCCTGAGGATTGTTTGCAACCTCTTGGGCACTGATATCAGTGGCCGCTTGAGCAGTTGCTGGAGTAACCGGGTTAAAGAGTGCAGCCCCTGCCAGTGCGATTGCGGCTGCAACGGTGCTGAACTTCTTGAACATTGTCTCTATCCCTCACATGAGGCTCGTAATCTTAAGGTTTCCTGTAAGGTTTCTGTTCTCTCCCTTACAAACCCCAGGTTAAGAGCGGCATCTAAGAATAGACGGTGACAGAATCTATAAGTTTCCAGATTCTTCTCTTAGTTTTTCTCAGCTTTCTCACTATGAATTCTTCTAATCTCTCAGCTAGCCTCAAGAATTTACGGGATGTATCCCTAAATCCCCAGGTGATTCATATAATTTAGGCTTAGAAAACTTAAGGTTAGCTGTGAACTGCCTCTGCGCGAGGAGATGACTCAAACACTGCACGGTTGAGGATTCTCTCTCTAGCGGATACCACGACGGCAACCACGTTCTGCCCGGTCACGTTCACTGCGGTGCGTCCCATGTCAATAATCGGCTCTATGGATAGTAGGAGACCTACACCTTCTAGAGGAAGTCCGACAGTTGATAGTGTGAGCGTGAGCATCACAGTAGCCCCTGTTGTTCCTGCTGTAGCGGCAGATCCGATTACCGAGACGAAAACAATGAGCAGGTAGTCCGTCACACTCAGCGGAATCTGATAGAACTCCGCAATGAAGATGGCCGCAATTGCAGGGTAAATAGAGGCGCAGCCATCCATCTTCGTGGTGGCTCCCAGCGGCATCGCAAAGGCAGCGTAGGTGGTAGGCACCCCCATCTGCTCCTCAGCCACTTTCTGATTCACCGGCATCACTCCCATAGAGGAGCGAGTTACGAATCCCAGAGACGTTACCGGCCACACCTTCCGGAAATACTGCACGACATCGACGCCGTTTGTTCTCAAGATGATGGGATAAACAAGGAAGAGGACAAGGGCAAGGCCTATGTAGATGGCAAGAACGAAAAACCCTAGAGAGCCGAGGGCTTCCCAGCCGTAGCTGGCAACGGCCTTACCAATGAGTGCTGCGGTACCGATGGGCGCCAAGCGAATAATCCACCAGAGGATTTTTTGAATCACCTGGAGAGCGGCGTCGGCAAGGGTGAAAATCGGTTGAGCTGCATCTCCAACCTTCACAGCCGCGATACCGAAGACGATGGACATGATAAGCAATTGGAGAACACTGAAGCTCACGGTGCTTTCCGTAACCTGAAGTCCAAAGATGTTGTCGGGGAGCAGCCCAGAAAGGAAGGCCCACCAGGAGCCAACGCTATCAGGAGTGGCAGCTGCGCTGGTGTCGATGCTGGTGAAGCGGCCAGGGCGGATGATGAGCCCCACGGCAATACCGATGAGCACCGAGATGAGCGCGGTAATCATGAACCAGAGAATGGTTTGGGTGGCAAGACGCGCCGCATTGGTTACCTTGCGGAGGTTGGCTATGGAGGATATCACTGCAGTGACCACTAAGGGAGGGACCAGTACTTTCAGCAGTGTGACATAGGCTGAGCCCACTGCTGTGAGGCCGGTGGTGAGCCAGGGGACGCTTTGAGCGATAAAGCCCAGAACCAGACCAATAATGAGACCGTAGATAATCTGCGCACCAAAACTGGTGAAGCGGCCGCCTGGATGGAGGTGCCGCTGCGACTTCTGTGCTCCGGACTCGAGGTCTAGAGAGTTGGTGCCGGGGGTGTTGGGGTTGGAAGTGCTGGTGCCCGGGGTATTAGGGTTGGGAGTGCTTGGGTCCGGGGTGTTGGGGTCCGGAGTGCTGGGGCTAGTTGAGTTGGTGTCTAGAGTTTTCACGAAGAGTCAGAATAGAACGATTAGTCTAAAAAATCTACTTTATTATAGACAGATATGTCTATCTGTGTGGATGCGCTATGGCGAAACGTGGAGTAGGGCTTAACTACTTCTTGAGAAGCGATGATGTGGTTTTAGAAGTGATGATGGGGAAGGTAGCTGGGCATAGTGATGATGGGGAAGGCGACGGGAACATCGAGAGCCTTCTTCTAGAGAGACACTCGCCTTTCTTTATGAGGGCTCAGGCTCTCCACAGCTATCAGTGGGCAAACCCCTGTTATGAGGCATCGGCATATCGAGGTGTCGTTGACGCCGCTTATTCGTAGAAGGTGGAAGAGGGGGTTGATTAGGATTAGCGCTGGCGTTCGCCAGGATTAGTAAGGGCGTCGATCAGGATACGCAAGGGTGTCTGCCAGGATCAGCACTGGTGTCTGTAAGAATTAGCGGAGGATGGGTCAGAATCAGCAACGGCGCAAATTAGGATACGCAAGGGTGTCTGCCAGGATCAGCAGGACTGTCAATCGGTATCCGAATACAAAAAAGTGCGCCATGAGGGAATCGAACCCCCAACCCACTGATTAAGAGTCAGTTGCTCTGCCAATTGAGCTAATGGCGCATGGATGATTACTCATCAACCTTGAGAAATAGTACATCATGGGCAGAGAGCTGAGAAATCGCCAGCTAGAGACCGTTTTTACTTCCTGTGTGCCTATTGTCACCCTGCCTGAAAGTGTTGACCGCTCTCGTATTTTTGTAGAGCGCTCACGTTTTCCTGCCGAGCTGGTCGTTTCCTGCCGAGCGTGGTCTTTTCTTGTCGCGCCTTCAAGTTTTCCTTGCTTGTGGGCCTAGTCGTTTTCCTGCGTGGCTCGGGTTGTTGACTTGCTCCGGGCGGTATTAGCCTAACCAGGCGTTTACTTTCGCTAGATCAAATGCACCACAAGATATCAAAAGTCACAAAAGTATCACGATAAGGATTCGATTATTCTTTCTTGCGCTCCCCAGCTACAGTTGCGGATGACTACGGGAGTTTTCTATTGGGGTGTCATCAGATGTTTTCTTCTTCACGGCATAGCTTTCTTCGCAGAGCTTCAGTCACTGTGCTTATGGCTGGTGGCCTCTTCCTGGCTGGTTGTGCAGCACCTGGTAACAGCGAGTCTTCAGATGCTGAGGCACTAGAAGCTCAGCGGGCCGCAGAAGAGGCAGCGCAGGCTGCACCTTCGGTGTCTGTTCCCGACGGCGCTCAGGACGTTGATCCTAACGATCGTATCCAGGTGACCTCTCCTTCTGGTCTGGAGTCTGTCACAATCCTCAACCCCCAGGGGAAGGAAGTTGAGGGTGAGCTCTCTCAGGATGGAACTGCATGGAGCACCACGGAGGATTTAGGTTTTTACAAGACCTACACAGTCACGGCCGTCGGTAAGAATGGTAAGAAGACGGAATCCTCCCTCTCCACCGCGGAGCCTGACAACCTCATTTCCATGAACTATAACGTCGGAGATGAGGACGTCGTTGGGGTTGCTCATGTGTTGAGCTTCCAGTTTTCTCAGGCGCCCGAGGACCGGGAAGCCGTGGAAAAGGCCATTCACATCACGAATGACAAGGATATTGAGGGTGCTTTCCATTGGCTGAATGGCAGTTTGCTGCGTTGGCGTCCGAAGGAGTTTTGGCCATCTGGAACTCATATTGAGGTGGATGCCGATATGTATGGCAAGGACTTCGGCAACGGGCTCGGCGGGAATGATGCCCATGTCTCTTACCGCATCGGGGATCGTGTGGAGGCCGTTGTGGATGATGCCACTCATCAGATGACCGTGATGAAGAATGGGGAAGTGCTTCGCACAATTCCGGTATCTATGGGAAGGGGAAAGTACGCCACTTATAACGGCACGTACTACACCTCTGAGGAATACGACAACCTGATCATGGATTCTTCTACCTATGGTCTCAAACCAGAGGACGGTGGGTACCGCACTCCAGTACGCTTTGCCACACGACTATCCTGGTCCGGAGTGTTTGTTCACGGTGCGCCGTGGGCAAGCTGGGCGCTGGGTTCCTATAACCAGTCCCACGGCTGCATTAATGTGACGGATGCAGATGCCAAGTGGTTCATGGAGACGGTGAAGTCCGGGGATCCTGTGACGGTGAAGAATAGTGCTGGTCCGGCTCTAAGCCCCCTGGAGGGGCAAGGTGACTGGAATATGTCCTGGGACGAGTGGAAGGGCGACGAAGACTAGCACAGTTAGTGCTAAGGTGCAGCGGCGCTGAGATAGAGGTGGATCGGCCTCGGTGCGTATGTCAATGCCCCGCGCCCTTCCCGACCGACGCCTTTCCAGCCCCGACCCTTCCCGACCGACGCCCTTCCAGCCCTGGTTAATCCATCCCCGTGCTCATCACCACGGTGCTCTTCTGCCCTACCTTCCTCTATCACGGTGGTCCACGCCATCACCTTGAGATACCATTCCACGAGGGTTTGGAAGGGGGTTCGACCAACAACCAGACCGATGGGTAGCGCAGTATCTAAGGGGAGGGTTGAACCGTAGCCTCTAAGGGGGGGGTGAACCGCAGCGTCTAGGGATTAATGGATGCCATAGGCTGAACTAGTCTGTTGGATATCTCTATCACATCGTCCTTTTCAAGGAGAGTGAGTGCTTCACGGAAGAGCTCTGGGGTGAGAGACGTGAGCTCTTGGAGCTTTGATACGAGGAAAACTCGTTTTCCTGTATAAGCATCAGCGGTATGGAGGGCTGCCAGAATACGGTTGCGAGCATCATCAACCTCGGGGCGCGCTTCCGTGAGAGGTCTGTGTGTTACTCCGCTCGGGATAGGGACTGCCGGGCGCGCTTTGGGGTAGTAGCTCCACTTGTGGTGGCCGAACATCCCATAGGAGCACAGCGCAGAGACCATAAGTGCCAGAAGGAAAGCCAGGAAGAAACCAGGCGTGAGATGGTAGTGGGGGAGAAAACTGGTCTCGCTGTTGAGGTCCTTCTCGGCGAGGGATGAGAACAAAGCCGTATTAATCCAGATTGCGGGAAGAATCGCAAGAAAAACAAAAGACCTTGCCGGTAGAGATACTCCAGCGGTGAACACATCTTCCCGCAGGGGGAAGTTCTTTCTCTCCCATAGGGCGAAAGGAATGAAAACAACCAGGATTGCGGCGCACAGGAGCAGCGGGAGTTCCCAACCCCAGTGCTCATTCATTCCCCACAAAGTCAGTATGAGCGCCAGCAGCGTTATAGGTGCTACCGTGGGCGTTTTGATGGCCTCTCGAACACGTGTCATGGTTTGCTGGACACTGTCACTGGTCTGGGTTGTTGTTGAATTAGGCATAAAGAAGGCTCCTGTTCTATCCCCTCAAGGATAGAACAGGAGCCTTCATCATTCGGGGTGGCTGACGGGGCTCGAACCCGCGACACCCAGGATCACAACCTGGTGCTCTACCAGCTGAACTACAGCCACCATCGCTGATATACAGCGCACTCGATAGTAGCGCAGACCTCAGCGTTTACAAAAACGCCTGGCTATAACGGTTCGTCGCCAAGGCTTGAGCGGATTGAGCAGCTTCCGCAGAGAGATCCTGCTCCGGGAAAACACTTCGGCGGTAATAATCCAATTCTCGAACAGACTCAATGATGTCCGCCAATGCTCGGTGAGTCATGGTTTTCTCAGGCTGGTTTTGGTACACCCGTGGTAGCCAGCGTCGAGTGAGCTCCTTAATGGTGGACACATCAATCATGCGATAGTGGAGTGCGGCATCCAGACGCGGCATCTGCGCCCGAATGAAAGAACGATCCGTTGCAATACTGTTACCTGCTAAAGGTGCAGGATGCGCAGGATCCACGTGTTTGGCAATCAGCTCCAGCACCTGATCTTCAGCCTCTTTGAGGGTGACCTGGGAGGCGCGAATGTTCTCTGTCAGGCCACTTGAGCCATGCATTTCCGTGACGACGTCGTCCATCTGCGCCAGTTCTTCATCAGTGGCGTGGACCACGATGTCCAGGCCTTCATCCAAGATATTCAGTTCAGCATCGGTGACTAGGGCTGCCACCTCCACGATGGTATGGCGGTTGATGTCCAGACCAGTCATCTCTAGATCAATCCACACAATGCGGTTATCTTTGGCGTTCACCATGAGTACTGTTTCCCTCGCTTGCTCTGTTCAGGGGTATCGGGGGACCCCTTGCCTAGAGTAAGGGTACTCGCAGTGGTAGTACTTAAAGATGTTCACCAGTTCTCTGAGTCCAAGGATGAGTATGAAAACTCACGCTCTTACAGCCATAGGTCTGCTTACTGCCACCGTTGTTTCTCCGCTATCTGCCCAGGCAGCAACCGTTGTTCCGGGTGCGCCTATGATCACGCACTACGCAGAGCCAGTGAGTGGGATTGATCCAGCTAAACTTCCTTTGACCTGTTCCCAAGGGCCAAATGGTACTGTCACTCTCCCCAATGGCAAGACTGCGGAGGTTATGCTCACGGCTGGTCACTGCGTGAAACCTATTGCAAATGCTGGTCCGGCCTTGGATAAGACGGTGGAAGTTCCCACTAAGGACGGGGACCAGGTTATTGGCACGGTTGACCGTGGACAAGGTCCCATTGAGAATCCACAAGGGGATTACGACACTCTTATGGAAGCTGTGGACGATACCGTCAATTCCCCGGACTACGGCACGGTGCGCCTCAATGAGGAAGCAACCACCAGTGGCGCCGCCACCAGTATTGATGGGGACGGCAACAAGACTGGGTCTGTCAAGCTCACGAAGATTCGGGATTATAAGGATGTTCCCGCAGGCCAGGTTAGGTTTGACAATCTCGGGCAACCTATCTGCTACAAAGGACAAACCAGTGGCGGCGGCTGCGGAGTCCAGGTTCTTCGAGCCGAAAATGGCGTGTGGAGTGTGATCCCCTATCAGAAGGGTGATTCTGGTGGAGTGAACTACGATCCGCGAACTGGCGAAGTGATTGGTGTTTCCTCAATGGTGTTCGGCCCTGTGGGACGTGCTATGCCTGCCGATAAGGCCTTGGAGGAGGCCTATGACATTCCAGATGGCCAGGTCAACGAGCACTTCCAGATCACTGAGTCCCAGGAAAAGATGGATCCGATGGTTCCCTTCTATAGCCGTCCTACGGAGGAATTGACTCAGGAAGAAGCGGTCTCTGTGCTCAAGCAGCTCTACGGGATTCCTGACGCCCAGTAGCAAAGCACCCAGTAGGAAGGCACCCAGTAGAACGTAGAGGCTGGTTCAATAAAACTATCCCTGTCTGGATGCTTTATGAGAAAGCGCACCTAGGCAGGGATTACCTCTACCTGCGGGGCCGTCGTCAAGGGTGCGAGGGGTGGGCGCGCAGAGTTGGCGGGCGTCGTTAAGGGTGCGAGGGGTGGGCGCACAGAGTCGGCGGGCGTCGTCAGGGGGGCTAGCGGTTTGTATGGGTGGAACCAGGCGGGGCAGAGAGCGTTTAACGGTACACCTTGCGTTGCCAATCAGGTTTGTGGGCGGCCGTGAACTCGTAGTATTCCGTGTTCAGCAGCTTGCTTGCTGCAGGCCTATCCACAATGACGGTAGCGTGCGGATGAAGCTGAAGTATGGACGCTGGAACCAGGGAAGAAACCGCACCTTCGCAGGCAAGATGAACTGCCTGAGCCTTGTTTTCGCCAGTTGCCAGCATGAGCAGATGACCGGCGCGTCGAATGGTCCCTAAACCCTGAGTAATCACGTGGTAAGGAACCTCCTCGGGGGAATCGAAGAACCGGGCGTTATCTTTCACGGTCTGCGGGTGGAGAGTTTTCAGCCGTGTGGCGGAAGCGAGGGAACTACTAGGCTCATTGAAACCAATATGGCCATCGGTGCCAATGCCTAGAAGCTGGATATCAATCCCGCCAGAATCCTTAATGGCTTGCTCATACTCCGCGCAGGCGGCAGCAATATCCTCAGCCATTCCATTGGGGATGTGAACATTCTCAGGCGCTACATCCACCTGATCTGCCAGCTCAGAATGGATTACGTGGTGGTAGCTTTGCTCATTTTCAAAAGGCAGCCCCACGTACTCATCCAGGGCAAACATCCTGGTGTTTTTGAAAGTGACCTCTCCTGCCTTATAGCGACGAATCAGCTCCTGATAGGTGCTCAGCGGAGTAGAACCTGTGGCAACACCAAGCGTTTTCCCAGCATTGGCATAGGCGCCCATAATATCCGCAGCTAACTTAGCGACGTCCTGCGCAGACTCTTTGATGAAAATCTCCATGATTGTGCCCTTTCCTCCTGAATCAACACCATCGTAGAACATCAGATGTCTGATGAGTAGATTTTTGAGGTATTTATCTGCTTAAACGAATGAAAAGCTGGGTGGGAAAACACAGGGGCGAGGGCGCACACTGTGGGTGCCTGGGTGGTGTGGTTGAGGCGGTGGGTGGTGTGGTTGAGGCGGTGGTGGTGTGGTTGAGGCGGTGGTGGATATTCGTCCGTGTACCGCTGAGCCCAAGTTGTTGTTAGGCTGGTTTTTATGCGTAAGAGGTTAGTAGCAGTGGCGGTTGCGAGCATGATTGCCGCCTTGGGGGCCCCTCAGGCAATGGCATTAACCAACCAGGGGGATCAGATTGTCGTTGGTCTCAAGAGTATCTGCACCGTGGGATTTGTAGACCCCAGTCACATGACCATGCAAACTGCTGGTCACTGTGGCAAACCAGGGGATCTGGTGTTTGAGAAGAATACCTTGGCTCCCATTGGGGTAGTGGCTTACAGTTCTGGTGATTATGCCAGCCCCACGGGGGATCGCATGACGATTGTTGCCAACCCCTTAGCAGCCGGAAACAACGTCAAGACGGGTGATAAAGCGTATTCGCCCAAAGCGGGGGATAAGGTGTGCCGCTATGGCGCCGAGTCCAACAAGGTGGTGTGCGGCACCGTGTATGAGGTGAATCAACGGGGCATGATGGTAGTTGACCCCAAGGTGGCAGGAATTCCTGGAGACTCGGGCGGACCTATGTGGGTTCCTGGGAAAGGCTATGTGGGCACATACACAGGGCGTCTGGCCAAAGTTGATGATGATAACCAGGTACTGTTCGCCGTTGGTTTTACCCGTGCGCCGGGGCCCCTTGGCTAAAGGAAATGCGCTAACAGATCGCTTTGCCAAGCGGTCGAAGATAATGAGCGACGTTGCTTTAACCGGGAGCTTTCCGATAGCCCTGACCTCGTTAGCGGTGCTGGTCTGGCCAAGCACCCACGCCCGAAATTACCCCCAGCCACGCAATAAGTACCCCGCTGTAACCTCATAAAAATAGAGGGGTACTCATCTATCAGCACATTTGTGCCCCCGACAGGATTCGAACCCGCGACCAGCCGGGTAGAAACCGGATGCTCTAATCCGCTGAGCTACAGGGGCGGATGCGCCGTTTCGTAGCGCAACACGTTTATCTTAGCGCATCACAGGTAGGTTGTTTCTTATGGCACATCAGTCATCCACCGTGAGTTCATCGAGCGCTGTGAGTCAGTCCTCCCCACAGGCCTCCTTGTCTGACCAGCCCTCCTTGTCTGACCAGGAGTCTCCACAGGACTCCTCAACTCAGTCCTCCCATCAGGACTCCTCACCTTCGGTGCGCTCAACCTGGCCTCTGCATCTCTTCTTTGCACTGGTTGCAGGTGTTGTAGCAGCTATTATTTCTGCCACCCTGCTAGGGGATTCCCTCGCCGCACTGGGTATTCCTGATCCAGGGCGTCTTACCACCGCGGGTTTACCTCTTCTGCGCGGGGTAGCCTGGGTTCTTGCTGCGCTGTCCATTGGCTCTTTCCTTCTTAGTTGCTTTCTCATTCCTCCGGCCACGGGAACTCGCCTTGTCCGTGCCAGGCTCACAGTGGATGGTGTGATTGCTGCTCGAACAGGTGCTATCTGCGCGCTGTTCATCTCGATCATCGGTGTGGTGATGGTTCCCTTGAGCCTTTCCGACGTCTCTGGAACACCCTTATCTGGAACCTTTGACCTTGCCGCCTGGGCTCTTTCCCTGGACAAGGTATCCGGCGCTCGGGTTTGGCTGATCACCGCTGGGGTAGGGCTCCTCGTAGCCGGGTTTTCGCTAACCCTGCATTCCTGGATTGCCCAACCTGCTCTTTTCCTCCTTTCCTTGTGGCTGGTCATTCCTCTGGGCATGGATGGGCACTCAGCTGTGGGTGGCAATCATGACTATGGAACTAACTCGTATCTGTGGCACCTAGTCTGCATGGCTGTCTGGGTGGGTGGACTGATGGCCTTGCTGGCGCACGGGCGTCGTCTAGGTCCTCATCTGGGACGTGCCATCAGCCGTTATTCCACTATTGCTCTGTTTTGTTATGTGGGTATGTGGTTTTCAGGCCTTATTAACTCAGCTATTCTGCTGCGCTGGTCAGAATGGTTTACCACGTCTTACGGGCGCCTTATTCTCACCAAAGCTATTCTTCTGGTGATTCTGGGTGTCTTTGGCTATGCACACCGCCGGTACACCATGCAGCACATCTCCACTCACCCCAGAATGTTTCTGCGCTTTGCCGTAGGAGAGCTTGTTTTTATGGCAGCTGTGGTGGGTGTTGCTGTTACTCTCACCCGGACTCCGCCACCACCTCCGCGAGATCCCAACATTTCTCCCATGAGCGTTGAGCTAGGATATGACCTTCTGGAGCCCCCCAGCCTGCTCACCGTGTTGACGATGTGGCGCTTTGACGTCATGTTTGGCACCCTTGCTCTCCTACTGGCCGGCATCTACCTGTGGCTGCTTCGACGAGTTCATCGCACTGGGCAGGCATGGTCTGGATGGCGCACCTGCTGGTGGATGTGTGGCTGTGCGTTCCTGTTCATCACCACCAGTTCCGGAATTGGTCTTTATATGCCTGCCATGTATTCCATGCACATGACCGGGCATATGCTTCTGTCCACCGTGGTGCCCGTGTTCCTCTGCCTGGGTGGCCCCCTTTCACTCCTGCGTGCCGCATATCCCCCCACGGAGAATTCTTTTAGCCCAGGGGATATGGCGGAGGCTATCTGGGAGTCTCCTCTGATTCGGGTGCTCACACATCCCGTGGTGAACCTGATTCAATTTGTATTCTTCTTTTACATCCTTTACCTCATCATTCCCCTTTATAACCTGGCTATTTCCGAGCACGCCGGACACGTCATTATGAACTATATGTTCCTTATTTCTGGGTACATCTACTTCTGGGAGGTCATCGGTGTAGATCCTCTTCCTGGACGACGTCCTTCTGCCATTCGCTTGGCGTGGCTGTCCGGCTCTATGGTGATTCATCTCTTTGCCGGTGTGTACCTCATGCAGCTCACCACCGTGATGGGAGAGCAGTTCTACCAAGACCTGATGCTGCCCTTTGCAGTCGATCTTCTCTACGACCAGCGTGTAGGAGGCGGTATCGGTTGGGGTTCCATGTCTTTCCCGTTGGCTATTGTCTTTGGGTTGTTGTTCTGGGGTTGGTGGAAAGAAGAGCACAATGCCCAGCGAGAATATGACCGCCGTGCAGATGAGGGGGACAACATGGACTACGAGGAATACAACCAGTGGTTATCCCAGCTCCATAACAGGTCCTAGAGCTCAGGGGGATTCCTATTTTAGCAGGTCTAGCTCCTGCGGGCCTGCTTTGCTGTGCAAGGACTAGCTTCGATGCGTCAATAGGGTACCCTGAGAGCTTGATCACAACGCTCAGCTCAGGAGCATCGTGGCTTTCTGACCGTGAGCTTATATTCACTGCCGAGTAGGAGCGGCTCTCAGAGAGAAGGGATCATCACTGTGGGTGAGTTCATCTACACGATGAAAAATGTGCGCAAGGTTATTGGTGACAAAACCATTCTGGATAACGTCACTATGGCTTTCTATCCGGGCGCCAAAATCGGCGTTGTTGGCCCAAACGGTGCTGGTAAGTCTTCCATTCTAAAGATTATGGCTGGTCTGGATGAGCCCTCTAATGGTGAGGCTTTTCTGGATCCGGGCGCTACTGTGGGGATTTTGCAGCAGGAACCGCCTCTGGATGAGTCCAAAACCGTCCGTGAGAATGTGGAAGAGGGGCTAGGGGAACTCTTCGCCAAGAAACGCCGTTTTGAGGAAATAGCCGAAGAAATGGCTACCAACTACACCGATGAGCTCATGGAAGAAATGGGTAAGCTCCAGGAAGAGTTGGACGCCAATGATGCCTGGGAAATTGATTCCAAAATTGATCAGGCTATGGAGGCTCTGCGTGTACCTCCGGGAGACGCTGCGGTGTCCAGCCTGTCTGGTGGGGAGCGGCGTCGTGTAGCGTTGGCGAAGTTGTTGCTTTCTGAGCCAGATTTGTTGCTGTTGGACGAGCCCACCAACCACCTGGATGCAGAGTCTGTGTTGTGGCTGGAGAATCACCTGAAGGCCTACCCCGGAGCTGTTCTGGCTATCACCCACGACCGCTACTTCCTGGATCACGTTGCCGGGTGGATCTGCGAGGTGGACCGCGGCAAGCTCTACCCCTACGAGGGCAATTACTCCACCTACCTGGAGAAGAAGGAAGAGCGCCTCCAGGTGGCTGGGCGCAAGGACGCCAAGCTGCAGAAGCGTCTCAAGGAAGAGCTGGCGTGGGTGCGCTCCGGGGCGAAGGCACGCCAGGCGAAGAACAAGGCGCGCCTAGAGCGCTATGAACAGATGGTGGCCGAGGCGGAAAAGTACCAGAAGCTGGACTTTGAGGAGATTCAGATTCCCACCCCGCCGCGCCTGGGCAACAAGGTGGTGGAGGTCTCTAACCTGGTCAAGGGTTTTGATGGCCGCACACTTATCGACGGTCTCTCGTTCACGCTTCCACGCAACGGCATTGTGGGCGTGATTGGGCCTAACGGTGTGGGTAAGACCACCCTATTTAAGACGATCGTCGGCCTGGAAGAGCCGGACGGAGGCACTGTGGAAGTGGGGGATACGGTCAAGCTGTCCTATGTGGATCAAAACCGTGAAAACATTGACCCTGACAAGACCGTGTGGGAAGTGGTGTCTGACGGGCTGGACTTTATCCACGTGGGGCAGAACGAGATGCCGTCTCGCGCGTACTTGTCTGCCTTTGGGTTTAAGGGATCTGACCAGCAGAAACCCTCGAAGGTACTCTCGGGTGGGGAGCGTAACCGGCTGAATTTGGCGCTCACATTGAAGGTTGGTGGAAACCTCATTCTGTTGGATGAGCCCACTAATGACCTGGACGTGGAAACCTTGGGCTCCTTGGAAAACGCCCTGGTTCAGTTCCCTGGATGCGCCGTGGTGATTTCTCACGACCGCTGGTTCCTTGACCGCGTGTGTACTCACATCTTGGCCTGGGAGGGCAACTTTGAGCCCGCCAAGTGGTTCTGGTTTGAAGGTAACTTCGAGGGCTACGAGGCTAACAAGGTGGAGCGCTACGGCGAGGACGCCAACCGGCCTGGCGCCGGAGCCCACCGCAAGCTCACTCGCTAGGCAGGTGCTTGCCCGTAGTTCCGCGTTACTATGGGCGCATGAATAATCCGCGCTTTAACACTGTTCACAGTATCTCGGTGCCGGTTCGGTGGAGTGACTTTGACCGCGATGGTCGCCTGCTGAACTCTGCATACATTGAGCTTGCTCAGGAGGCGCGGCGTCGTTTTGTGGCGGAGCAGTTTTCGGCCATAAGTCAGGACTTTTCCGTGGTGCTCCGCCGCCTCGAGGTGGATTATCAGCGTCCCGTTCTTCCGGATAGTTCCTCGGTGCGGGTGGAGACAGCAATCACAGATGTGACCAGTATGTCTTTTACTACGCACCATATTCTCAAAGACTGCTCTGGTGCTGTGTGTGCCGTGGTTGACTGTGTACAGACAGCCTTGGATACAACCTCCTACGAGCCCAGGTTTATTACACAACAGGAAAAGCTGGTACTCACCCAGAGAAAGGGAGCTGAGGGCGCTGTGGCTGTAGACGCAGACGCAGGTGTTGCTGGGAGTGGTGGTGTTGCTGAGGACGCTGTCGCCGGGGGTGCTGGTGTTGCTGAGGACGCTGTCGCCGGGGGTGCTGGGAGTGCTGGTACTGCGTAGGGGGGGACTCGGAGGATACTGCCGAGTGAACGCACACCTCACCGTAGATCACGATAAAGAGGGCTTAGGTTCCCAGGTATTCTTCTCAGGTGATCTTCCTAGTTGCTCCCCTCGAGTGATCTCTAGGTAGTCCCGTCTGGTCGGCGTAGCCCTCGCGCCCGGATTGCTTCTAAGTAGTCTCGCCTGGTCGGTGTGCCCCCGCGCCATCCCAGGGTGGTCTCTCGGTGAATCCTCTACCACTCTTTGTTTACTCCATTTTGGGGAAAGCTTTAGATTGGCCTGGATATTGGCGGTAGCCTGTGAAAATGCACCGTATCAGTGCCGGAGGAAAGCTCACATACATTGCGATAGCTGATTCGCTTCGGGAGTCAATCAAGCGGCAATTGTGGAAACCGGGGGATAAATTGCCCTCGGAGCGAGATCTCATGCAGAAGTTTGGTGTGGCCCGCATGACTATTCGCAGTGCTTTGCATGTGTTGCAGTTTGAGGGGCTCATCACCAGGCGGAGGGGACGTACTGGAGGAACCTTTGTCAGGGGAATTGTCCCCACTTTGGACATTTCCAAGCACCCTGATTACACCACTCAGTTAGCTGAGTACTTTGATTCGGTGGAGCTGGTGCTTTTACGCAAAGAGCTCATGGGGGCGGATGATACTATCGCAGCACAGCTGGATGTCCCTGTCGGTGAGCACGTGCTTTTCATAGAGAGAATTGGTCTCGCAGATGGAATTCCCTACATGGTGGAACGAATCCATGTCCGCGCCGGGTTTCTGCCGGGGGTGGCGGATGCAGAGCTAGAGGGCTCACTGCGCTCTCTCCTGGAGCGGCGCTGGCCAGACCTGAACATTGAGAAGCAGGTGGATAGATTTATTCCGGCGGTTACCACCGGCGTGGAACAGAACCTGCTGAAACTCACTCGAAACACGCCGATTATGAAGATTGAGCGCAGGCTCTACGGCACTAAGGGTGAAAAGATTTCGCACTCCGAGAAGCTCTTTCGCACAGATCTCATCAACATTGAGCTCACCATTCGTTAGAGTCCGCCAAGCCACCTCCCCGGTATGGCTCCTCAGGAATGCGCCGGAACCTGCAGGTTAAGTCATCCTTGGCGCCGTGGTCAGAGGGTGTAGCCTCTCAGAAATTCCTCGGTGCGCTGGATTGTTCCTTCGGACACACTCCAGGTTGAGTGCATTTTGAGTGCGTTTGCCAATATGCCCGAGCGGCGTGATCCGTGTCCATGTGGAAGATAGTGGTGGCGTGTTCCTGGGCAGTGCGAGTTTTTCCAACGGCTTTCGGGCCGTCGAGGAGAACTGCCCCTATAGCAGTCATACGTGCAGCGAGTTCAGAATCAACGACCCGAAGTCGATAATCGGTCACGACTCAACTCTATAATTTGTCACTCCTGAAATCGAAGATTTGTCAGAACTGTAACTACCGATTCATTGTGGGGGTTTGTGGTGCTCGTGAGAACCGTGAATACCGCCAACAGTCTCTCACCATTGAGTTGCCAGATCCTCATCAACGTCCATGCCACGTTTGCGGAGGATTTCGATTTGCTGTGCAATCGTTGTTGGCGGTTTCACTTGTTGAAATGCCAACGCTTCTATCGCCGAGATGATTGTCTGTTGATACTGACGCTCGAGCTTCCGAAGAGCTTTCGTGGCAGATGGCTTATAGCTAATCGAATACCGGAGTTCAGGCATAATCCGTTGAGTTAGCTGAGTCCGAGCTCGGCCTTGAGATCTTCGTGGGATATTGCACCCTTTTCGTGACGAGCCTGAGTAGCAGCACGGATGTCGTCTAAATCCTCTAAAGCTTGGATTGCCTGCTCGTAAAAATCTGGAGAAACCACTACCGCGCGCTGAGCACCCGCGCGCTGACCATGCTCACGACTGAGGACGAAAGCAGCTATGTCGTCAGCATTACCTTGATAGCTCTACGCTCATCCATCGCTTTATAAGCTTCGGCAGCGTGCTCTAGGGGAAGGGTCAGCGTGAAAACGTCTCCAGGGGTTATCTGGCCTGAATAGATACGCTCGATTAGGTTCGGAAGATACCGGCGTACAGGAGCAGGACCACCTTCCAGGTGAATTTGTGCGGCGAAAAGATCGGAGCCGTCGATTGTTTGGTCATGGCTCGCACCTACAAACCCAAGATATCCGCCGCTGCGGGTGGTACGGATAGCCTGCTGCATGGATTCATGTGTGCCCACGGCTTCAACTACAGAGTGGGCACCGTAACCGCCGGTGGCCCCACGGACTCGGTGAACAAAGTCTTCTCCACGTTCGGGGAAAATATCGTCTGCGCCGAAGGCGCGAGCAAGCTGTTGGCGTTCTTTATTGCGGGAGGAAATGATGATGCGGTCTGCGCCCATGACATGAGCACTGAGAACCGCAGATAACCCCACCGCGCCATCGCCAATGATTGCAACAGTGTGACCCGGACCAGCGTGGGCGGCGTCTGCCGCATACCACCCAGTGCCAAGCACATCAGAGGCGGCAAGAACATGAGGAATCTGATCCTCAGTTGGCGGGGCGGGAAGCCGCACTAATGTGCCATCTGCCCACGGGATGCGCGCGTATTCGGCCTGGGTGCCAATGCCTCCCATAAACTCTCGATTGGCGCAGCTGGAAGGATATCCAGCCAGGCATATTTCACACCTGCCGCAGCTAGCCACAAAAGACCCAACAACCCAATCTCCGGGAGAAACTGAGGTGACCTCAGCGCCAATCTCTTCCACTACGCCCACGTACTCGTGACCCATGCGAGCTTCAGTGACCTCGTGAGCTCCACGGTAGGCCCATAAGTCAGATCCGCACACGCAGGCTGCCTTGACGCGAATAACGGCGTCGGTAGGTTTTTCTATGTGGTCACGTTCCACATCGACGGTGCGGATATCTCCAGGGGCAAAAATTTTCACGGCTCGCATGACGTCCACCTTACCGATGCCTGCAGACCGTCTTGTGAGCCTTCTGGGTCACACCAGCAGTGATGGAATGACTACTCCCACGGGGGCGCATTGGCTTGTTCCAACGGTTACCACTGGTGTGGACTGCGACTTCCTGAAAACCTAAGGCTATCCTTCGGCATCTATCCGGCGCAGGCGGAGGGTTCGGCGCACCCCGTCTAGTTCCTCGGTGGTTACGCGCCTCAAACCGGCGGGTATGTCTTTCTTCAGGAATTCCTCGGTGCGCTGGATCGTTTCCTCGGACACAGTCCAAGAGGGGTAGATGACAGGGAGGGTTCGCAGTGCCAGCTCTGAATCCCATGTCTCCCAGATAGCTTCGGCCCGCTCAAAGTACGCCGCGTCAAACTGGGTCAAGTATTCCGCAGAGCCGGTGAAACGAAGTCCCTCACCTTTATGCCTCAAGGTGAGGTTGGAGGCGGTGGAGTTCACATCGGTAAGGGCAGCAAAAACCTGTGCCTTGTTCTCTTCGGTGTTGAGCGCAGCTTCAGCCCGTAGAGCAGCGTGTTTCCCGGAGGCTGAGGGGTCTGCGGTGGCAAGCTGTGCAATTGCCTTGGCGACGTCCCTCTCATCGCCCACGGCACCTTCGGCAATGAGGGCGGTGAGTGCCCACCAGCGCAAGTCTGCATCCACGGTGAGGTTGCTGATGTCTCCGGCAAGGACGCGCTGGAAGTAGGAGACAGCGGCGTCGTTAAGGGGAGTTTTGGCGAGAGCTTGGGCAAAAATGAGGGCTGATTCCGGGTTTTCGCCTTGGGCACCTGCGAGGTAGGCGTCGGCAAGGAGGTTCGTGCCTTCGGTCTTGGCCCATGCGGGGTCTGCGTAGCGCTTCAAGGCTGTAAGACCTTGGGCAAGAACAGTTTCAAGAACCCCGAGTTCGGTTTCTGCCTGTGCTCCTTGCGCCACCAGAGCCACAAAGTCACGCGCTCTCATCTTGCCGTCGCGGACGCGCTGCCACGCCGCTGACCAACACAGGGTACGAGCCATCGGATCTGCGATCTGCGCAATGTGGTTGAGGACAAACTCAGCAGAGGCCTCGTCAAGTTCCATGAGGCAGTAGGTGAGATCGTCGTCATTGACCAACACCAAATCCGCTTGTTCAACGCCAATCAGGTCAGCTAACTCGGTGCGCTCCCCGGTGACGTCCAACTCCACGTGATGAGTACGAAGCACCTGGTCTCCGTCGAGGCAGTAGAGCCCCACTGCTAGGCGATGCGGGCGCAAGGGGGATTCGGTCTGGCGGACAGCGAAGCTGGAGTAGTGCCCATCTGACACGGTGAATTCAGGGGCCAGGCGGTTCATGCCGGTAGTTTTGAGCCACAGGTCAGACCAGGAACTGAGATCCCGCCCGGAGGATTCTTCCAGTGCCCCGAGCAGGTCAGCAAAGGTGGCGTTGCTCCAGCCGTGGTTGGCAAAGTGGCGGCGCACCCCAGCGAAGAATTCCTCACGCCCCACGTATGCCTGAAGCTGCTTGAGCACACTGGCGCCTTTGGCGTAGGTGATGCCGTCGAAGTTCTGCTCCACCTCTTCAATATCGTTTGCCCCCGAGAAGATGGGGTGAGTGCTGGGGAGCTGATCTTGCTCGTATGCCCAGGACTTCTCCACGTTGGCAAAGGTGACCCAAGCAGTGTCATAGTTAGTGTTTTCAGACTGTGCCATAGCTGAGGCCCAGGTGGCAAAGGACTCGTTGAGCCAGAGGTCATCCCACCATTGCATTGTGACTAAATCCCCAAACCACATATGGGCAAGCTCATGGAGAATCGTGTCACAACGGCGCTCGTAGCGATAGTGCGTGGCTGCGGAGGAGAAGATGTACTCATCGCGGATAGTGACGCAGCCTGCGTTTTCCATAGCGCCCATGTTGTACTCAGGACAAAACACCTGGTCATACTTGCCAAAGGGGTAGGCGTGTCCAAAGTACTTGTGGTAGTAGTCAAAGCCCTGCTTTGTTTCTGTGAACAGGCGCTCGGCGTCTACGTGCTCAGCCAAGGATTTCCGCGCATAGATACCCAAGGGAACGGTGAGGGTTTCCGGCTGGTCGCTTGGAGTCTCTGGGTGGTGCGTGAGAGTTCCCGTCCAGGAGTCCGTGAACTCTGCATACGGTCCAGCGCACAGGGCAACCAGGTAGGTCGAGAGCGGATAGTCAATATGGATTCGTGACAGGGCGTAGGTGTCACCCGTTTCTCTGTGAGGAGCGGCGTTGGAGATGACCTTCCAATCCTTTGGCGTTTTCACCTGGAGATCGTAAGTAGCTTTCATATCCGGCTGGTCAAAGCACGCAAACATACGCTTGGCATCTGCCGTCTCAAACTGTGTGTAGAGGTAGGGCAGACCATCAACAGGATCGGTGAAGCGGTGGAGTCCCTGGCCCGTATGGGAGTAAGCGATAGTAGCCTCCACTCGAACACGGTGCTCACCCGCAGTGAGGTTCAACTGAAGGCCACTGCGCTCGTTGTAGGAATACTCAGCCAGCGGCAGCCCGTCCATACTCACTGCGGTGACCGTCTGGGCGCGCAAGTCCAGGAAGGTACTGCCCTCCTTGCGGGCGGTAAAAGCCACCTCTGTGGTGGAGCGGTACGTGGAATCATCTCCTGTGAGATCTAACTCAATGCTGTAGTGAGCAACGTCAATAAGCTGAGCCCGTTCCTCGGCTTCTGCCCGAGTCAAGTTGATAGAAGACACTCAAGTCCTTTCTCTGTAGTTTCCTGAAGTTCTGTGTACTTCTAGCCACGGTTGATTTCTTTCTCAACCGTAGTCCGGGAAGCTGATATAGGCTGAAAAGATGACTGAAACGGTTCAATTTTGGTTTGATGTGTCCTGCCCTTTCTGCTGGTTAACCTCTCGTTGGATGAAAGAGGTGGAAAAGGTGCGGGACATTAGCGTCGAGTGGATTCCAATGTCTTTGTCCGTCCTGAACGACGGCCGCGATCTGCCTGAAGATTACGCAGAGAAGATGAAGGCCAACTGGGGTCCGGCTCGAGTCTCTGCAAAGATTAAGGCCGAGGCGCCGGAGAAGATTGACGAGTGGTACACCACCATCGGCACCCTCATTCATACCGAGAGCAATGGTGGTAAGCAGGGCTTTGGCGCGTACAACGCCGTTATTGCCGAGGCTGTGAAGCGCCTAGGTTTGGATGACTCCTTTGCCGCTGTGGCCGATGAGGATTCCTACGATGAGCAGTTGCGCGCCTACCATAACAGCGCGATGGAGAAAGTGGGAGATGACGTGGGTACCCCCGTGGTGGGCATGGGCAAATCCGTGTTCTTCGGCCCTGTGATTACCCGAGTTCCCACTGGCGAAGAAGCAGGAGAACTTTTCGACGCCGCTGTGCGCCTGGGAGAGTATCCCTACTTCTTTGAGATGAAGCGCTCTCGCACAGAAGCTCCGCAGGTGTAAGCGTTTCCTCTCTCGCATGGATTTTTTCGCACGGGTTTTTCCCAAGACCTGCCAGCCCCCGTTAGCCAGTGGTTCTCTTTCTGTGGCAGAATCTCGCTGGGATTATCTTTTCGGACGAGAGGCTTTCGGGAATGTTACTCACGATGTATATCAGTGGGGCAGTAGCTGTTGTGGCACTTGTTTTTGCCCATGTCCTGTGGGGTAAAAAAACTGCGGCAGCAGCCTTAGCTGTTGCCGTTGCCATCATTGCCTCTGCTGTGGCACTCCTCTTTTCCTTCCTCTCGGTGGCTCCGTGGGTAGCTATCGGCGTGTGCGCCTTTATCGCTGTCTACTCAATCATCCTCGTCATTGTGTTGATGTTTGTGCGTGAGTCTCATGATTACTACCAAACGCACAAGCCCGTTACTCGGGATATTGACCGTCCCGTCCGAGAGCTTTCTCATGAACAGAGGCAACCTGTGATGGTGGAGGAATTAGTAGACCGGAAAGAATCCTAAGCTCTCTGAGCCCACGGTCTACCTTCTGCGCTGAGTTCTCTACCCTGCACGAAGTGCTTTCTCCTGCACGAAGTTCTCTATCCTGCGCTTCGTGATGTGGCAGGCGCTGGTTGAGAAGCTGACGCCGTGGCTGAAACCGTGACCTGAGCTGGCGTTGTTGCCGGTACTTCACTAACTACCTCTTCTTCTACCACCTCGTATTGGGTGTAAACCTCATTGCCATCATCGCTGCTTTCTGCGTCTGCGCCGTCATCCTCCGGGTACACGGTGATGTATGTGTACTGGGGTTGTGCGTCTCTAGGAGTATCTGGTGGGTTCACGACAGTTCGAGGTGTCTGCTCACCGCGGGGTTGTTCGCTCCGGGGTTGTGTCCCCTGAGTGTCGTTGCCATTTCTAGAGGGGGAGTCCTCGATGTTATGGGGGGAAGAGAATTCCTCCACGGGGGGTTCCAGCGAGATTTCCGTGGCGGCAATGGGCGCTTCCGTAGAGGTGGTCGGTGTCTCTGAGCTTGGAGCCTGAGACGTCAGTTCAGGAAGTATTGTCGGTTCGGGTTTTTCGCCTGAGGGCTCTATATCCTTCACACCGGACACCGCTTCCCAGGTGATAAAAATTCCTGCACACGCCGAGGCTACGGCTCCAAGAATAACGAGAGGCCAGTACCGCTGTCGGCTACTACCTGAGCTTCCGTGTTCTGCATATTCGCAGTAAAACCACCACAGAGCAGGGGCAAAGGCAGATAACCCAAGAAAAGCCATTCCCAGGAAGAAGAGCATGGAACTACTGGTTATGGCATGGAGTGCCCCAAATAAGAGAATCAGCGAACCTACTATCAAACCGATGATGGCTACGGTATGAGTGTCACTTTCCTCTGGGGTGAATTCCTCGAAGGTGATCTCCTCTTCTGGTTCCTCACCATCAGGTATGCCCTTATCGACGCCTATTCTGTCACCGAAAGTGATAGTGGCAGGAGAGGAGCTCACCACGCCGAAGCTGGGGCCAGCCCCATACAAGGGTGGTTCATAGTGGGCGCCGAAAATCTCCTGGGTATCGCTGGAGCGTCCGTTGTCAGGTTCTGAGAGGTCTGTGGAGGGGGCAGGTTCCATCAAAACCACGTGATTATCAGCAACGGAGCTCACCTCAAAGAACTCTGGAGGTTGTGTAGTGCTCTGCTGACTTTGCACTTGGGATTGATCGTCTTGTTCGGCTGGCGCCTGTGCCCGGGTGTTTACTTCACCGTCGTCCTGCCATTGGGCACCTACCTCGCCTATGTCCTGCGCTTGGTTGTCTTGCTCAGGGGCCTGGTATTCAGTGGGTTCTTTAGTCTCCGTTTCTGGCCAAGCAGCTATGTGAGGTACCAGATTCTCGTCATCCTCCACAGAGGTATCGTCCACCGCTTCCTGGTTACGCGCTTGGTTCGTTTCGCTATTTACCGCTTGGTTCGTTTCGCTATTTACCGTTTGATCTGGTTCCGTGTGTGCGGCCTGATCCCGCTCCTGGCCCTGGTTGATCGGTATGCGAACAACGGCGTCGGAAAGGAGTTGGAGTGCGTCGAAATCTTCCGGAAGGATGTAATCTTGCGGGTTCTCCGCAAAAGGCACCAGGGTAGGGAGTGGATGATCGCTCGGTGGCCTGAGCAGTGAGGTGGTCAGGCGTTTAGCGGGGGTGGTGGTTACACGCAGCAGGGGAGATGTTTCGCTTCCGGAAATCTGAGCCGTCGCTGTGGTAAGCATTCCCAGGCCCGCGAAATAGGAGATAGTGCCTTTGAAGTTCTTGTTTTCTGAGGCTGGAAGCTCCCCGATACGCTGCCCATCCAGGCGCACTTCCACTGCTTGACGGTTCCGCTCATTGAGCACTTCCACGTTATGCAAGGTGACTAAGAGCAAGCCAGTGCCCTCCGGGGGCAAATAATCCGCCAAGATGTGCTCAAGCCCCTCGTTATGAGTCAAAGTGAGAGAGGTTGTAGCCGGAAGTAGGGCGTAGGGATCCCTCGGTGGGTTATTGAGAGGTAGGAGCAATCCAGGAGAGCGTAGAGAGACGGTCAGTTCCTCTCCATCTTCCGAAATTTTGGCAAAGCTTGTGGCCACGCAGCGGCTAGCGCTCAAACGAAGAATCTGTTGGTAGTCCTGTGCCAAGTCTTCCGGTAGATGCCCGAGCAATTCGCCGTTCCAGCGAATAGAAAGAGGGGAGTAGTCCTGATTCTCT
Organism: Actinomycetes bacterium; assembly: GCA_023432405.1. Classification (GTDB taxonomy): domain Bacteria; phylum Actinomycetota; class Actinomycetes; order Mycobacteriales; family Mycobacteriaceae; genus Corynebacterium. The sequence continues at coordinate 49,369 of JAEYUQ010000029.1, forward strand.
GACACCTCTGGAATCAGCTGCACAGGAATGAGGCGCACCCCCTCGTGCATGGGGAATTGAAAGGCTGTGAGCTTGGCGATGACCTCGCTAAAACTGGCGCTCTTTTCTACCGTGCGGTCAAACTCGGTGGAACCTAGGGAAGAGACGTCGTAAGTAAGCATGGGATGAACTGGCAGCCTTAGTGGTAGTTGAGTGAGAAAGCAGATGGGCGCACACCCTTCGGATTCCTCACTCAGCGTGTCGGGGGACCTGGTACGTGCTCAGGATCCTGGTACCTGCTCAGGATACAGTGACGGTGTGATGTTTTGCTGAGACTCAACGGCGGTACACTCAGTCCCATGCGCGTATATCTCGGATCGGATCATGCTGGGTTCGACACAAAAAAGGCCATTATTGAGCACTTGCAGGCTACTGGGCATGAGCCCATTGACGTGGGAGCACATGAGATGGATCCTGCGGATGACTACCCCGCCTATTGTCTTGAGGCTGCTCGTCGGACGGTAGCAGATGAGGGATCGTTGGGAATTGTGCTGGGAGGCTCCGGAAATGGGGAGCAAATTGCGGCTAATAAGGTTCCCGGTGCGCGCTGTGCTCTGTGCTGGAGTGTGGAGATTGCCAAGCTGGCTCGTCAGCACAACAACGCTCAGCTGATGTCCCTGGGTGGGCGCTTCCACTCAGACGAAGAAGCCCTGGCTATTGTTGATGCCTTTCTTGCAGAGCCCTGGAGTGAGGAAAGCCGCCACCAGCGCCGGATAGACATCATCTCTGAGTTTGAGAAGGACCATGACTACCCGTCGCTGCCGGACGATGCCGAGTAGGGTTCACCCACGGCTGCCGGACGATGCCGAGTAGCTTTTCACCTACCGCTCCCGCAACGGGTGTCGCAATGGACTTAGTGGGACACCCGCTTGTTGGGGTGGCTTGAGACTCGTCCTTCTTCGCCTTTGTTCATGGTGTCAAGAGCAGCTAGCTCCTCCTCAGTGAGGTCAAAACCGAACACATCAAAATTCTCTCTGATACGTGAAGCGGTCTGAGACTTCGGGAAAACAATCCGGTTGCGCTGAAGATGCCACCGCAGTACCACCTGCGCTGGGGTGACCTCATGGGCGTGGGCTGCTGCCCTCACAGGTGCGGCGTCGAAAAGGGGATACTTGCCCTGACCCAGCGGACCCCAGGCTTCGATAGCGATGGAGTGCTCTGCGGCGTACTCCAGAACGTCTGTGGGTTGGAACTGAGGGTGCAGTTCTACCTGGTCGACGGCCGGGACCACAGAGGTTGCCTCAATAATCCGCGAGAGATGCTCAGGCAAGAAATTGGATACCCCGATGCTTCGGGTGAGTTTGTCTTCCTGAAGCTCAATGAGACCTTCCCAGGCGGTCAGGAAGGTGTTGGCTGGGGGATTAGGCCAGTGAACGAGATAGAGATTCACGTAATCTAATCCAAGTTTGTCCAGGGATTCCTCAAGTGCCTGGTGGGTGCGAGTGTGTTTGTCGTCCCAAAGTTTGGTAGTAACAAACAGCTCCTCCCGAGGAATCCCGGAGGAGGCAATAGCACGCCCAACCTCTTTTTCATTCCCATAAATTGCGGCGGTATCAATGTGTCGGTACCCAACCTCTAGAGCTTCGTTGACAGCTGCCTCGGCGTCTTTGCCCTCCAGCCGGAAGGTTCCGAAGCCAAGTTGGGGGATTGAGTGACCATCGTTCAAGGTGATGTAATTCATGGAAACCAGGGTAGCGAAACACGCGCTGGGAGGTCTGGCTGGAGGATTTAGCTGGGAGGTCTGGTTTAGCTCGGGAGGGCTGGGTGGAGGTTTTAGCTCGGGAGGTCTGGCTGGAGGATTTAGAAGTCAAACCCTCCAAAATCGAAGCCGTCTCCACCGAAGCCGAAGCCTCCGCCGTCACCTCCGCCGAAGTCTCCCCAGAAACTGAAGCCGCCATCATCTCCACCGGCGACGTCGCCAAAGCCTCCGGCGTCCTCACCAAGGTCCTCGAAGCCGCCGGAATCTCCGCCCATGTCACCGTAATCTCCTGCTTCAGCGTTGCCTAGCTCGCCAACCTCTCCGCCTTCAGCGGCTGCCAGCCCATCTTCATAGCCGTTGCCATAGCCGTTTTCAAAAGCTTGAGCAGAGTATCCAACGCCAGACATTCCCGAGAACAGTGAGCTGAACATCATCACGGAGGCTGCTGTCCACATTCCGCTGCTCAAGGCGCCCGCCCACCACGGAGTTGAATACCAACCCGCTGGAACGGGGCGGCCAGCTACTACGCCGCCTGGATAGTAATTGGGAGTCCTTGGCGACGCCGTGGGGGAGGCAGTTATGCTCTGACCTTCATGCTCGATAGTGCGAGTCTCTGTGACCTGCCCAGCCTTGCGCTGGCCCTCCAAAGGAGGCAGTTCAGGGCCTTGGGGAAGCCCCATAATCTCCCGAGCAGCATTCACATAGTAGAGGCCTTCGAGTGCGGATTCCCGCGCAAGCTGTGCCTTGCGAACTGTGTTTGCACTGGCAATCTGAGAGTTAGCTGCTGTGAAGCGCTCAGAGGCGTCGGCAAGGGCTTGGGTTGATGCTTTATCCATGCCGCTCATGCTGTAGATCTGACTGCCAAGCCGCTCAATCCAGCGGCGCGCGTCTGCCTGGGCGTCTTCAATACTGGAGGCGGATGCAGTTCGCTCCTGTAAGCGGGAGCGTGAGGATAGAAACCAGATGGTGCCGCCCAGAGCCAGGACGATGAGTAGAAAAGACATTGGAACCTATTCGTTGAAGAGTGTGCGTGCCAATACTGTGAGGCTGTGGTGGCCGAATACCGCCTAGTCAAGCTCGTTTGTGAACCCAATCAAGCTAGCTTATGGGGCCACCGCCAAGTCACTAACAGATCACTATTCCTAACGGCCAGAGAGGAAGATTTGTTCCCAGCTTTAGAAGTGAGCTAGTATCTCCGTTACATCGCTCGGGCGGTTCTTCCGGTATGTGGTTGAGATGCACCTGTGCCAAGAGGACGGTCAGCGTTTGTGGGGATGTCGTATAATGGCTATTACCCCAGCCTTCCAAGCTGGAGACGCGGGTTCGATTCCCGTCATCCCCTCTCTTGATAAGCCGGCCTCACTGTGAGAGCCGGTTTCTTTTATGGCCACTTCCTCTGCCCTTCCTTGAGCTATCCGCAGTGAGGGTTTTCGCATTCCTCTGGCACTGACGTGACTGTGTGCTTCAGTACCATCAAAACCGCCTGTCAAAGGCATGAAAACGAAGTTTCTGACCCCTATGTCATGGTGTCTTTTCTTATGCCGGTACACTCCATTAAGCGAACCAACTTCCGGTCATCCTTCGGTACTTGTTTCGGTACCGTGTGGGTACTGTTCCAGTACTAATCGGGTACTCTTCGGAAGTGGATTCACACGGGGCGTGGCGCAGCTTGGTAGCGCACCTGCTTTGGGAGCAGGGGGTCGCAGGTTCAAATCCTGTCGCCCCGACGCACTGGGTCTGAGGGCGCATGTGCCCTCAGACTTCAGCATGAAGAAATCATCTACACAATCGTTCAGGAGAGTGGCTCGTGAAGAGTTCTGTCGAAAAGCTGAGTGAGACCAAGGTCAAGCTCACGGTTGAGGTTCCTTTTGAGGAGCTCACCCCAGAGATTGATAAGGCCTACCAGGACATCGCACAGCAAGTCACTCTGCCTGGCTTCCGTAGAGGTAAAGCTCCTCGCCGCCTTATCGACGCTCGCTTTGGGCGCGGCCCCATCTTGGAGCAGGTTGTCAACGATATGCTTCCGAGCCGTTATGAGAAGGCCGTTGAGGAACATGAACTCTCCGTTCTTACCCAGCCCAAGGTGGAGATCACCAAGCTGGAGGATAACGACGTCGTTGAGTTCACAGCAGAAGTTGATGTTCGCCCAGAGATTACGGTTCCAGACTTCTCCGACATCGCCGTGACTGTGGCACCGCTTTCTGTTTCTGATGACGAAGTGGCCAAGGACATTGATCGTCTGCGGGAGCGTTTCGGTGAGCTGAAGGACACTGAGCGCGAGATTCAGGACAATGACTTCGCCACGATTGACCTCACCTCCACCTCTGAGGGTGAGGAAGATAACACCAGTGAGGACCTGAATTACCGTGTGGGCTCTGAGTCCATTATTGACGGTTTGGATGATGCTCTGCGCGGACTTACAGCCGGTCAAGAGGCAGATTTCACCACCGATGTGGAGGGCAAAGAGATTTCCTCTCATGTTGTGGTCAAAAGTACCAAAGAACGTGTGTTGCCTGAGCTGGACGATGATTTCGTGCAGATGGCGTCCGAGTTTGACACCGTGGAGGAACTCCGCGAGGACACCCGTCAGCGTCTGACTGAGTACAAGAAGACCACCCAGGCTGCTGAGATTCGGGACAAGGTTCTGGCCGAGGCTTTGGCGCGCTCCGAGTTTGAGGTTCCACAGGGTGTTGTGGATGAGCAGTTCCACGCCCAGATTCACCAGATTGCTGGCAGCCTGGCTCATGATGATGCCCAGCTCAACGCTATTCTGTCTGCCCAGGGCAAAACTCGTGAGGAGTTTGACAATCAGGTGCGAGAGGAAGCTGAGAAAGCTGTTCGTACTCAGCTGTTCCTGGATGCCCTGGCTGAGCAGGAGAAGGTGGAGATTTCTCAGGAAGAGCTCACCGAGCACATTCTCTACACCGCTCAGGCCTATGGCATGGAGCCCCAGGAGTTTGTGTCTCGTGCCAATTCAACAGGTGAGATGATTAGCCTCTTTGCTGATGTTCGCCGTGGTAAGTCTCTTGCCGCCGCCATTCTTCGTGTCTCTGTGACGGACGAGGACGGCAACAAAGTTGATACCGCCGAGTATTTCCGTGACGACGCCGCTTCTGATGAGGAAGACACGGAGACATCCGCTGCTGATGCACCCGAGGGAGATGCCGCTCAAGAAGCTGAGTCACAGAACGCTGAAGGTTCTGAGGCCTAGGTAGAGCCACCGAACCGAAACCGCCTGCCGTCGCCTTCGCGCGACGGCTTTCTTCTGCTATCCCTGGTGATGCCCACGCCGGAGAGGGGAAGGACGTGCCAGGCGACTAGGTGGCAGGGAAGTATGTGGCATTGCACTTACTGCACGCGGGGCGAGGGTTTGTGATTGCAGCACGCGGTGGCAAGGGCTTGCACTTACTGCACGCGGGGCGAGGGTTTGTGATTGCTGCGTCCACTGGCAGGCTGCATCTGTATGCAGGGGCCGCTGTGTGGTTTACGCAGGTACTGGTGTGCTACAGCCTGACCGTGTTGCTGTGATGGCGTCCGCAGGCGCCTGAACGCTGAGAGCGAACACAGCGGCGTCGATAAGGTAGCGCTAGTAACCTGGTGGCAACATACCAAAAGAAGCAGCGTACTAAGGTGCGTTGATGAAAAAGAATGAATACAGAAAAAGGAGTATGTCAAGCGATGGGTGATATGCAGAGCTTTCCTGTTGTCAATGGCGGGGATGAGGGGCCAAAGATGACTGATTCCGTCTATGAGCGGCTTCTCAAGGAACGCATTTTGTTTTTAGGCAGTCAAGTAGATGATGAGATTGCCAATAAGTTGTGTGCTCAGATCCTGCTGCTGTCCGCGGAGGATCCCACTCGCGATATTGCTTTGTATATCAACTCCCCAGGTGGCTCTGTGACTGCAGGCATGGCTATTTATGACACGATGAAATACTCGCCGTGCGATATTGCCACCTATTCGATGGGGCTGGCAGCCTCTATGGGTATGTTTCTGCTGTCTGCAGGAACCAAGGGCAAGCGGTATTCACTGCCGCACGCGCGGATTATGATGCACCAGCCTTCCGCCGGTGTTGGTGGTACCGCAGCAGATATTGCCATTCAGGCAGAGCAGTTTGCTCAGACGAAGAAAGAGATGGCTGAGCTGATTGCAGAGCACACCGGCCAGACCTTCGAGCAAATTACCAAGGACTCGGATAGGGATCGCTGGTTTACAGCACAGCAGGCGCAAGACTACGGCATCGTGGATCACGTTATTACCAACGCTGCCCCGCGGATTGTCAACTAAGAGAAGTACACGGTTAAGGAGACACGCAGATGACTAACGGATTTCAGATGCCCAGCTCACGCTATATACTTCCCTCTTTTATTGAGCAATCCACGTATGGCACCAAAGAGACAAACCCCTATGCCAAGCTCTTCGAGGAGCGCATTATCTTCCTGGGCACCCAGGTAGATGACACTTCAGCCAATGACATCATGGCGCAGCTTCTGGTGCTGGAGGGGTTGGACCCTGACCGGGATATCACCATGTATATCAATTCCCCAGGTGGTTCCTTCACGTCTCTCATGGCCATCTATGACACCATGCAATATGTGCGCCCGGATGTTCAGACTGTCTGTCTAGGGCAGGCGGCTTCTGCGGCAGCCGTGCTGTTAGCTGCCGGGGCACCAGGCAAGAGGGCAGCTCTGCCTAACTCTCGGATTCTCATCCATCAGCCCGCTACGCAGGGCACTCAAGGGCAAGTCTCTGATCTGGAGATTCAGGCCAAGGAAATTGAGCGTATGCGCCGCCAGATGGAAGAGACTCTGGCCCGCCACACCGGACGTACCCCTGAACAGGTGCGTCAGGATACTGACCGTGATCGTATTCTCACCGCAGAGGAAGCCAAGGACTACGGGCTCATTGACCAAGTTTTTGAGTACCGCAAGCTCCATAGTTAGTAGATTGGCGTACCCCAGCCGAAGAACCTCAAGTTTTCCCCCTGAGACTGCTTCCAGTTCTCTAGGCTGGGGGATATGAAAAGAATGGTGAAAACCGTAGCTCGTGTACTAGCTGCGGTGATGTGTACTGTTATTCCTCTCGTATCAGGAACCGCTGCGGCTGCTGAGAACAATGCCTCGTATCTCACCCAGCGTGGACCTTTGAGCCAGTCAGGCCGCTGGATTACCGACGCAGATGGGCGCGTGTTCCTTACCCAGGGCGTCAACATGGTGTATAAGTTGAAGCCCTTTACGCCCCAAGCAGCAGGTTTTGATGCCAATGATGCTGAATGGTTGCGCGCTAACGGTTTTGATTCGGTGCGCTTGGGTTTCCTGTGGGAGGGCATGGAGCCTCAACCTGGGCGCTACAACGAGGCCTACCTTGACGCCTTAGAATCCACAGTCCAGGAATTATCTTCCCGCGGGATAGCTGTCCTTATCGACGCCCATCAGGATATGTATAACGAACAGTATCAGGGGGAGTTTGCCCCAGACTGGGCAGTCAAGGACGATAATTTCATTAACAAGCCCCAGGCCGGATTCCCCACCAATCAGACGGTGAACCCTGCGCTTTTGCGCGCCTACGACAACTTTCTCAATAACGCTACCTTGAAGGATGGCTCTCGCCTGCAGGATCGCTTTGCTGCTATGTGGGCTCATGTTGCCGCTCGTTTTGCTGATACCCCCGGAATTATGGGCTATGACATTCTCAATGAACCTTGGCCTGGCTCGGCGTACCCCAACTGTTATCTGAGGCTAGGAGATTGCGGGGCTGCCACGGAGAAACTCAACGCTCTCCATCAGCGGGTGGCCAATGCGGTTGTGGCTCAAGACCCAGATGCGGTGGTGTACTACGAGCCTTATTCCATCTGGAACCAAGGTCTCAACACTGATCCCACGGCCCCGAAGGTGCCTCATACGGTTTTAAGCTGGCACGTCTACTGCACCATCAATGCTCTTGCAGGCAAGTACACGGGCTGCGATACCTTTGACAACGCAGTGTTTGCGAACGCTAATACCGTCAGTGCCTCCCAAGGCTCCGGAAGTCTACTCACAGAATTCGGGGCCACTAATGACGCCGACACCCTGTGGGGAGTCACCAGTAAAGCCCGGGACAATCTGGTGGGTTGGCAGTATTGGGCGTACTGCGCCTGCAATGATCCCACCACCCAAAACAAGGCCGAGCAGGGAATCGTCAATGACCCCACTGTTGCAGGTCCCGTGTCTTCTAACGGGGTGAATCTGGCGAAGTTGCGGATTTTAGGAGTTCCCCACCTTCGAGCTGTGGCCGGTACACCCACTCTGACACAGTGGGACCAGCAGACAGGCACCTACAGAGCTGAATGGACGTCGGCAAGGGTAGACGGAGGCACATTCCCAGCTGGATCAGTGACAGAACTCGCCGTTCCCTCTGTGAATTTCCCCAAGGGGTACACAGTGTCGGTGACTGGGGGCACCGTGATCTCTGAACCTAATTCCCTGCGTCTCATGGTGGCCTCTACAGGGACGGGGCCAGTCTCCGTAAGTGTCCGTCCTCTCAGCTAATTAGGCTTCGGCGTGGAGTACTGGGAGTGAGAAACTTTTTAGCTAAAGTAAAGCTCTCAGTACTACTTACCGGGATATCCGTGTACGGATTTTGAGATGTAAAGCGAGACGTAGTTAGTTCATGTCACGAATGCAAGATCCCTCCGACCTTCTGAAATGCTCCTTTTGCGGAAAGTCGCAGACTCAGGTGCGCAAGCTCATTGCTGGGGCAGGTGTCTACATCTGCGATGAGTGTATTGAGCTTTGTAACGACATCATTGCCGAGGAATTAGGGCATGACCAAGCAGCCGCAGAAAAGGCTGCCGTTAAAAGTCTGCCTCGCCCCTCAGAGATTTCGAGTTTCCTGGATAACTACGTGATTGGGCAGGACGAAGCCAAGCGCACCCTTGCGGTGGCGGTATATAACCACTACAAACGGATTCGCGCGGACGGTGCCTCTACTATTTCTCGAGCCAATGATGAAGAGGTAGAGCTGTCCAAGTCCAATATCTTGATGCTGGGGCCTACTGGTTCCGGGAAAACCTATTTGGCGCAAACACTTGCCAGGCTCTTGGACGTCCCCTTTGCCATTGCGGATGCCACCTCGCTGACGGAGGCAGGCTACGTGGGAGAGGATGTGGAGAACATCCTGTTGAAGCTGCTTCAAGCTGCTGATTACGATGTTCAGCGTGCTCAGCGCGGAATCATCTACGTAGACGAGGTGGACAAGATCTCGCGGAAGTCTGAGAATCCCTCTATCACTCGCGACGTCTCGGGCGAGGGTGTTCAGCAGGCACTACTGAAGATTCTGGAAGGAACAGTGGCCAACATCCCGCCACAGGGAGGGCGCAAGCATCCGAATCAGGACCTCATCCAGCTCGATACCTCCAATATCCTCTTCATCGTTGCGGGAGCTTTCGATGGTCTAGAGCGGGCTATTTCTGAACGGGTATCGAAGAAGGGGCTCGGCTTTGGGGCAGTCATTGACTCTGAGGACGATCTCAAGAAGAAGAAACTCCTGGCGCAAGTTCAGCCAGAGGATTTGATGAAATTTGGTCTTATCCCCGAGTTCATTGGGCGCCTGCCTGTGGTTGTCACCGTCGATAATCTGGACCGTGAGGCTCTCATTAGAGTGCTCACAGAGCCCAAGAATTCTCTGGTGAAACAGTATCAGCGTCTCTTTGAAATGGATGACGTGGAGCTCGTCTTTGGCGACGGCGCACTTGAGGTGGTGGCGGACAAAGCTATGGAACGGGGAACAGGAGCCCGCGGTCTGCGTGCCATCATGGAATCTATCCTGGTGCCCATCATGTATGAGATCCCAGATCGTAATGAGATCTCTGAAGTGATTATCACGAAGGAGACAGCGCTGGGCGAGGCAGAGCCCACGATTAGGCTGGCGCCGGGATCTCAGAAGTCTGCTTAGCGAAACCTGCCTAGGGGCAGGTTTACAGCAGAAGTTTTCTTACAGCAGGAGTTTTCGAGGGGCGTCGCTAAGGGAGGGAGATCGGGGAAAGGGCTATCTATTCGTAGATGGAAGACTCCTTGTAGATGCCCGTGGTCAAGTGCTCATCGGGATCGACAGGTTGGCTCAGATAGCTCTCTTCCTTAGTGGGGGGAATGTTAGAGGTGAGGAAGGACAGCACAGTATCCACCATGAGCCTGTGGATACCTTCCTGGTTCTCGGCAGTGGTGAGATCCAAGCCGAGGATATTGCGTACTGTGGATCTTCCCGAAAGAGCAAACTGGCCGAGAGCTGCCACCAAATAGTAAACATCTTCGGCAGAAATTCCCGTTCTAAATGCTCCTGAATCTTGCCCTTGGATCAGGAGGCGATCCATGTGCAGGGTGATCTCCGAGCTGTCTATGAGCGGCAGCATATCCTCAAGATTGGCATAGTGGTGAAGGTTCTCTAGGAGAAGGAGACGGAGGGCCTCTGGGTGTGCCTCAAAGGAATGAAATACGGTATCTACCATTGTCCGTACACTTTCGGCAGGTACCGAGGACGTGATAGCCAGCGCTTCTCCATGCGGTATCAGGAGCTCAAAAGCTCGAGTGAGAGCCTTAAAGTACAGCCCTTTTTTATCGCCAAAGTGATAGTGGATCATCCGTTTAGACATCCCTGATCTTTTGGCAATGAAGTCCAGCTTGGTGTCAGCGTAGCCACGCTGAGCAAATTGCTTCAAAGCAACATCAACCACTGATTCTGGTGTGGCATCGGCCTGAGATTCACGCTTTGGAAGTGAGGCAACCATGGAACTAATCCTTTGAGTGTGGAAACGTCAGGAGCCGATGGAGAAGGTTCCATGAGCTCTCAAATTATCGTGCACTATTTTCCTTCCGTTGTGTCCCACTCCGTAGTAAATCACATTGTTTATATCTGACTCTTAAGACATAATACATCCATTCGGGGGTAGTACCGGAATCTGCTCGAAAACCCTAACTTCGGCCGAAAAACCGAGGTCAAAAAAATTTACCTGTTCTGCGTGGGAGGTCTTAGACTTGGATACCGAAGACCTGGTGGGCAGGTTTGGAGCGTGTTTTCATGTCTCGAGTTGCGCCACCGATTCGATTAGAAAGGGACAAGGCCTTAGATGACAGTAAAAAAGATTGCCGTCTCCGGTGCGGCCGGAAATATCTCCTACTCGCTGCTGTGGCAGATTGCTAACGGCAGCATTTTTGGTGAAGACACCCCCTTTGAACTTGAGCTTCTGGAAATTCCGGCAGCTGTCAAGAACGCTGAGGGTGTTGCTATGGAGCTTAAAGACTCCGCATTTCCAGGGCTGCGTGACATCAACATCACTGATGACCCCAACAAGGCCTTTGACGGCGCTAACGCCATCTTCCTGGTTGGTGCTAAGCCTCGTGGCAAGGGGATGGAGCGTGCTGACCTGCTCCAGGAAAACGGCAAGATTTTCGGGCCTCAGGGTCAGGCCATCAACGATCACGCTGCTGCGGATGTTCATGTCCTCGTTGTTGGAAACCCGGCCAACACGAATGCTTACATCGCTGCCAATCATGCCCCTGATGTTCCCGCCTCTCGCTTCAACGCCATGATGCGTCTGGACCACAACCGTGCCATCAGCCAAATTGCTGAGAAGCTCAATGTCAGCAACCCCGAGGTGGAAGATGTTGTGGTGTGGGGCAACCACTCTGCAGATCAATTCCCGGATCTGAGCTATGCCACCGCTGCTGGAAAGCCTGTGCTGGATCAGGTAGATGAAGCCTGGTACAAGGAAACCTTTATTCCTCGGGTTGCTCGCCGTGGAACCGAGATTATCGAGGTTCGTGGCTCCTCCTCGGCGGCCTCTGCCGCCCGCGCAGCCTTGGATCACATGAGGGATTGGATCAACGGTACCCAGGGGAAGATGACCACCGCTGCTGTTCCGTCAGATGGCTCCTATGGTGTCCCAGAAGGGCTGGTCTTTGGTTTCCCGGTTATTGCTGATGCCGGAGAATGGAACATTGTGAAAGGCCTCGAGCTGTCCGAGTATCAGCAAGAGATGATTGCCCGCAATGTGGAAGCACTCAGTGAGGAGCAGGATTTCGTCAAGGATTTCCTCATCTAAATGCGTTCCTGTTGCGGAGCTAACTTCTCGCCGTAGCAGTAGCTTCGCACCGTCAGTGAGCTGCGCGTTGTGTGTTTGGCGCAGCGTCAACTATCACCCCGTTCTCTTGTGGAGGCGGGGTTGTCTCGTTAGGGTGACACTATGCGTTTTGGGATTGACCTCGGCACTACTCGGACTGTTATTGCTGCTGTAGACCGTGGAAACTATCCACTCCTCAGCGTGGAGGACACCGTGGGGGATAGCCATGATTACATTCCCTCCGTGGTGGCTTTGGACGCCGAAGGAGAGATTCTCTGCGGGTGGGATGCACTGCCCCTAGAAGAATCAGACACCTTTACGCGCTCTTTCAAACGTCTTCTATCTCAGGACCATGTCACTTCTCATACGCCTCTGAGAATGGGCGCCCACCAGCGAAGCATTGGTGAGGTACTCGCCGCTTTTGCCAGATATCTCGTTACTCAGCTTCGCCGTTATCAGGATGAGATGGGGGATACAAGTACTCCTGAGGTAGCCCTAGGGGTGCCAGCCAACGCCCACTCGGCGCAGCGTCTGCTCACCCTTTCTGCACTCTCGGAAGCGGGGGTTACTGTGCTCGGTCTCGTCAATGAGCCCAGCGCTGCCGCCTTTGAATACACCCATCGCCACTCTTCTACACTCAATTCGCGCCGCAGCAGCATTATTGTCTATGACCTTGGTGGGGGAACTTTCGACGCCACCTTGCTGCATATTAACGGTGACTCTCACGACGTCGTCCAGGCACTTGGTATTTCCAGGCTGGGCGGTGATGATTTTGATGAGGTGTTAGCTGACCTGGCTCTTGCTGCTGCAGGCCACCAGGCAGATGCCTATGGGCTTCGTGCGCGTCGGGCGCTGGTGAGGGAGGCGCGCACAGCCAAGGAGGCACTGGTTTCGCAGTCACGCCGCATGATTATCGAGGTGGGAACCCAGGATGTTGTGGTTCCTGTGGAGGATTTCTACGCGGCTATTACTCCGCTGGTGGAGCGCACTGTTGATGTGCTGACACCGTTGATAGGTGCTACCGAAGATCTCCACGATACTGACATTTCTGGGGTGTACCTGGTGGGTGGCGCTAGCTCTCTGCCGCTCATTTCCAGAACTCTGCGTCAGCGTTTTGGGCGCCGAGTGCATCGTTCACCGTTGCCTGCAGCATCCACTGCCGTTGGGCTGGCCATTGCCGCAGATCCTTCATCGTCCTACCGCCTTCACGATCGCCTCTCGCGGGGGATTGGCGTCTTTCGGGAGTGGGCGGGCGGCCAAGACGTATCCTTTGACCCTTTGGTGCTTCCTGATACAGCTCCGGATTCCTCCGGGCGGATCACGGTCACGCGCCGGTATCGAGCAGCGCACAATGTGGGTTGGTACCGGCTGGTGGAGTATAACAGTCTCAACCATCAAACACCCAGTGACTTCACCTTCCTCACAGAGCTTGTAGTACCTTTCGACTCTGCTCTCGTGGCTGAATCGGGGGATAGTCAGGACACCACCCCTGGCAATCCGAATGGCCCACTCGATATTCGAGAGGTTCCCGTCACCCGTCAGGAGAATGGCCCTCTCGTGGAGGAAACCCTGGAAGTAGACAGCAACGGAATAGCACGTCTCACTATCGACGTCCCGGAACTTGGCGTCCACCGTCACGCTGAAGTGGAAGCCTAGTTTCCTGGACGACGCCGCGAGAACACAGTTTCTGCAGTTGTTGCTGGGTCCTCGGGGATGTTTGAGGTGCAACGCTGTCTCTAGGTTGGCGAAGTGTCTGTCTAAGATGTAGAGCGTGACTGAGCAGAACCAAAAGAATCGTGTGAACCAGCTTCCACAACAGTGGGATCCCCAGGCTGCTGAGCCTGTGCTGTATCAGGAGTGGGTGGAGCGCGGATATTTCTCCGCTGATGTATCCAGCGATAAGCCACCGTTTTCCATAGTGCTGCCTCCGCCGAATGTGACGGGGTATTTGCACATGGGTCACGCTTTGGATCACACCCTCATGGATGCTCTGGCTCGTCTGCGGCGAATGCAGGGTTATGAGGTTCTGTGGCTTCCGGGGATGGATCATGCTGGAATTGCTACGCAATCCAAGGTGGAAGCCATGCTTCAGGACACGGAGGGCAAGAACCGCTACGACTACGACCGCGAGGAGTTCATCGACAAGGTCTGGGAGTGGAAGAGACAGTACGGTGGACGCATTGCAGAGCAAATGCGTGCCATTGGTGATTCTGTGGATTGGGACAGGGAGCGCTTCACCTTAGATGAAGGGCTTTCGCGAGCCGTTCAGACTATTTTCAAGGAACTCTATGATCGCGGCATGATTTACCGGGATTATCGCTTGGTGAACTGGTCGCCCATTCTGGAGACGGCTGTCTCCGATATTGAGGTGGTGTACCAGGACGATGAGGGTGAGCTGGTCACTTTCCGCTATGGGGATCCCACCGGGGAAGGCCCCCATCTGGACGTTGCCACAACCCGCCTTGAAACCATGCTTGGCGACGTCGCTATTGCGGTGAATCCTGCCGACGAACGCTACCAGGACATAGTGGGGACAGTCTTTCCTCATCCTTTCCGCGAGGATCTTCAGTTAACAGTGATTGCTGATGACTATGTGGATATGGAGTTTGGTACTGGGGCAGTGAAAATCACCCCTGCCCATGATCCCAATGACTATGCGATGGGGTTGCGTCACAATCTGGATATGCCCACTGTCATAGATAAGACCGGACATATTGCGGATACAGGTACCCGTTTCGACGGGCTTACCAGGGAAGATGCCCGTGTTGCTCTGCGAGATGCGCTGGCGGAGCAAGGCCGAATTATCAAGGAAATCCGCCCGTATATTCACTCTGTGGGGCACTCCGAGCGCTCTGGTGAACCGATTGAGCCTAGGTTGTCGAAACAGTGGTTTGTGAAGGTTGAAGAACTGGCTGCAATGGCAGGGGATGCCATCCGCAAGGGAGACACCGTTATTCATCCCACCTCAATGGAGCCTAGGTACTTCGAGTGGGTGGACAATATGCATGACTGGACCATTTCACGCCAGTTGTGGTGGGGGCATCGTATTCCGATCTGGTACGGACCACATGGTGAGGTAGTGTGCTGTGGTCCAGACGACGTCCCTCCCGAAGGATATGTCCAAGATCCTGACGTGTTGGATACCTGGTTTAGCTCAGCTCTATGGCCATTTTCCACAATGGGGTGGCCGGAAAAGACTCCGGAGCTGGAGAAGTTCTATCCCACTTCGGTACTGGTGACGGCCTATGACATTCTCTTCTTCTGGGTTGCCCGCATGATGATGTTTGGCACCTTCGCCTCGAAGATCACCCCAGAGGTTCTGGGAACTGGTGTTGATGGACGCCCACAGATTCCTTTCCGACATCTTTTCTTGCATGGTTTGGTACGCGATGAGCATGGCAGGAAGATGAGCAAGTCTTTGGGCAACGGCATTGACCCGATGGACTGGGTGCAGCAGTACGGTGCCGATGCCCTGCGCTTCACCTTGGCGCGAGGAGCAAACCCTGGCTCCGATCTTCCCCTGGGGGTTGATGCTGCCCAGAGTTCCCGCAACTTTGCTACCAAGCTTTTCAATGCAACGCGCTTCGCCCTCATGAACGGCGCATTCGTTGATGACCTCCCGGACCGCGCAGAGCTCACAGATGCAGACCGTTGGATTCTCGATGGTGTGGAAGCTCTGCGTGCCGATGTGGATGCCTATCTTGAGGATTATCAGTTCTCTAAGGCGTATGAAGAGGTGTATCAGTTTGCCTGGGGTGAGCTGTGCGATTGGTATCTGGAAATAGCCAAGACACAGATTCCGCGCGAAGGGGAAACTACTGAAGGGCGTAACACTCAGATTGTGTTGGGGCGGGTGCTGGATGTTGTGCTGCGCTTGCTCCATCCGGTGATGCCCTTTATCACCGAGACGCTGTGGCGAGCACTGACTGCTCAGGAATCCATCATGCTGGCGCCGTGGCCTACTGCCGCGGATACCAATGGCGGAGTACAGCCTGATGAGGTGGCCGCCCGCAGGATTGCCGATGCTGAGGAACTCATTACAGAGTTGCGTCGCTTCCGTTCTGACCAAGGGGTGAAGCCCTCCCAGAAGGTACCTGCCTCTATTCCCTTTGATCAGGTTGATTTGGTGGCTCAGGAACCGTTTGTGAGGGCTTTGGCGCGGGTGACAGAACCAGAGGAGGGCTTTCACTCCTCTGCCACTGTGGAGGTGCGGTTGAGTACTGGCACCGTGGAGATCGCCTTGGACACCTCGGGCACCGTGGATGTGGAAGCTGAACGCAAACGTTTGGAGAAAAGCCTGAAAGCCAGCGAAAAAGAGCTAGAGACCACAGGGAAGAAGCTGGGGAACCAGAATTTCTTGGCGAAAGCACCAGAGGATGTGGTGGAGAAAATCCGGGAGCGTCAGCGTGTGGCTCAGGAGGAGTATGAGCGTATTTCTGCTCGCTTGGAGGCTTTGAAGTAGTGGAGGAAGAACTTGACCAGTTTGGTCTGAGGCTGGATAGCACCGGACTGACACTGCCTTTGGGTGAGAAGAGGGACGTCGATCAGGCAGAAAAACGAGAGGTGACTGCACAGGATCTGGCAGCTCTGGCAGAAGTGGAAGAGGAACTCAACCAGCGCTGGCAGGAGACGCATATTGATCCCAGCCTGGAGCGCATAGAGATGCTCATGGATTTTCTAGGGCATCCGGAGCAGACATTTCATTCCATTCATGTGGCAGGCACCAATGGTAAAACCTCCACAGTGAGGATGATTGAGTCCCTCATGCGGGCGTTTCATCGGCGCACGGGGCGAACCACAAGCCCTCATTTGCAATTGGTGACTGAGCGGATTGCTATTGATGGTCAGCCCATTCATCCGCAGGATTATGTGCGCACCTGGGAGGAAATCAAGCCATACGTAGAGATGGTAGATGCTCGCTCAGAGGTGCCCATGAGCAAGTTTGAAATCCTTGTGGGCATGGCTTACGCCGCTTTTGCCGACGCCCCCGTGGACGTCGCCGTAGTGGAAGTGGGTATGGGGGGACGCTGGGATGCCACCAATGTCATCAATGCGGATGTGTCTGTGGTTACGCCTATTGGAATGGATCACACCGACTATCTGGGGGATACCCTGGAGAAAATTGCTGGGGAGAAAGCCGGGATTATTAAGTCTCGGTGGAATAGCGAGGATTTGCTGACACCTCCTGACAACGTGGCCATCATCGGGAGACAAGAGCCTGAGGCTATGCGTGTGCTCTTGGAACAAGCTGTGTCTGTGGATGCGTCTGTGGCGCGGCTCGGGCAGGAGTTTGGGGTGGTCAGCTCTGAGGTGGCCGTCGGTGGGCAAAAGCTCACACTCCGAGGCTTAGCGGGAGACTATGAGGATATTTTCCTGCCTCTGTCCGGGGTTCATCAGGCAGAAAATGCGGCGGTGGCATTAGCGGCCGTAGAGGCTTTCTTTGGTGCTGGTCCCGGGCGTGCTCTGGACCTCAACACTGTGCAAGAAGGCTTCGGAGAGGTACGCTCACCTGGCCGGTTAGAGCGTATGCGCTCAGCTCCCTCAACCTTTATCGACGCCGCTCACAATCCGCACGGAGCTCGTGCTCTGGCGGCAACATTGCAGCGGGATTTCAGCTTTGACAGGTTGATTGGTGTGCTCAGCGTATTAGAGGACAAGGATGTTTCCGGCGTACTCAGTGCTTTGGAGCCGGTGCTCAGTGAGGTGGTCATCACCCAGAACTCCTCACCGCGAGCTATGGACGCCTATCAGTTAGCAGAGATTGCGCGAGATATTTACGGCGAAGAGCGGATTCGTGTAGAGGAAAACCTCCCGGACGCTCTTGAAATGGCAGTTCAACTCGCAGAAGAATCAGATATTCAGTCCGGTGCTGGAATAGTTATCACAGGCTCTGTGGTGACGGCAGGCGAAGCACGGGCGCTTTTTGGAAAGGACGTCGAATGAGTGAACAATCCTACGGTCCGCTCGGGCCAGGACACGCCCTTGACAAAGATCCCCTGAAGGGGCTTACGGGGGTGCAGGCCGGAGTTCTCATCATGGAGTCGATCTCCCTGTTCTTGGTACTCACCGTGATTCTCAAAGTGGCCGAGGGCAGCTACTGGACCACCTTTAACTGGGTGTACGTCACCGTGGTGGCCACCGCTCACCTTATTGCTGCAGGCGTTCAGAGATTCTCCTGGGGATTGGGATTTGCCCTGATACTCCAGGTTTTCGCCTTGGCTGGATTCTTTGTCCACGTGTCTATGGGCATTATGGCAATCATCTTTGTCTTGGTTTGGGTCTACCTTCTCAAACTCCGTCGGGATCTGAAAGAGCGGCTTCGTCGAGGCTTACTTCCTGCCCAGCACCTTTAGTCAGCGTTGTTGGCGTGGCACCTCGTGATAGGTCTTTCTCGCCGGGGTGCAACAGCACATCTCTAGCTCACATCGTGAGCTCGTTCACAAGCAATCTGGGTGGCGAGAGTGCTGTGGGAAAAAGCCTCTGGGTAAGGTGGACGTATGACTGAACGTACCCTCATTTTGATTAAGCCGGATGGTGTCAAGAACGGACACATCGGCGATGTTATCTCTCGCATTGAGCGCAAGGGATTGAAGTTTGTGGCTATGGATCTGCGGGTAACAGACAAGGAAACTGCAGAGGCTCACTACGCCGAGCACAAGGACAAGCCCTTCTTTGGTGAGTTGGTGGATTTCATCACCTCTGGCCCTTTGGTGGCTGGAGTCATCGAAGGTGAGCGTGCTATTGAGGCATGGCGTCAGCTTGCTGGTGGTACGGATCCTGTCTCCAAGGCTGCCCCAGGATCGATCAGAGGAGACTTTGCCCTCTCTGTCTCCGAGAATGTGGTTCACGGGTCTGATTCACCTGAGTCCGCAGCCCGCGAAATCTCTATCTGGTTCCCCAATCTCTAAGCAGTTCATGCCATAAAGAGCTGTTCTTCCTCTCAGAGATGCCAGAACCCGCAGTGCCTTGATACACGCAGGCCCTGCGGGTTCGTGGTGGCTTGACCGTTAGGCAATAACAACAGCGGTGCCAGTAGCGGTCACCATGAGCATGGCGCCTCCGCCTACTGACTCATAGTCAATGCTCACGCCGACTACCGCGTTTGCTCCCAAATCAGCTGCGTGCTTTTCCATTTCTTCCAAAGCTTCTTTCCGAGCTTTGATAGTTTCCTTCTCATAGGCGCCGGATCGCCCACCGAAGATATCTCGTAGGCCTGCGGTAAAGTCTTTCACGACATTGACGCCCATGACTGCTTCACCAGCAACTATACCTAGATAGCGCGTGGTCTCATGTCCTTCAATGGCGTTAGTGGTGGTGAGTATCATTTTTTCACTATATAGCAATAAATATGCCAATCGGCGCCAACCTCTGTACCGTTTGGGTGGACACAAAATCATCTGTGTGAGAAGGACAGTGCAAGAATGACGCGGGATTATCGGTATAGGCACGAGATTGGTCACGAGTACGTGGACATCGCTGTGGAGGGGCGCGACGTTCAGTCCCATCCACTCATTAATTTCGGAACGGCGTTCACAGCGGAAGACCGCGATAAACTGAAGCTTCACGGGCTTCTGCCTGCCGGTATCTCTAACATCCACAAGCAGGTGCGTCGTCAGTATGAAGAGTTCAAAGAGCAGCCAGATAACTTTTCCAAGTACATGATGCTCTCCATGCTCAGAGATCGAAATGAAGTTCTCTATTATCGGCTGATTACGGAGCACATTGGGGAAATGATGCCCATCATTTACACCCCAACTATCGGCCAGGCGATTCAGGAATACTCGCAGACTTTCCACAGCCCGCGCGGTATTTACCTGGACATCAACCATCCTGAGCTCATCGAGGAAGCCTTACTGAACAACGGTCTAGGCCCCAACGAGGTGGATCTCATTGTGGCCACTGATTCTGAGGGCATCCTCGGAATTGGGGACTGGGGTGTGGGCGGTATCGCCATCACCATCGGAAAGTTGAGTCTTTATACGGCTGCAGCGGGTGTGCATCCCGCACGTGTGATGGCCGTCGGTCTGGATACAGGCACCAACAATCTCACCTTGCTCAATGATGACTCTTACCTTGGTGTGCGTCAGGCTCGGGTGCGTGGTCAGCAATACGATGATTTCATTGATCAATTCACTCGCACTGCCCATCGCCTCTTTCCCAACGCCATGCTGCACTGGGAGGATTTCGGCGCTGCTAATGCGCATCGCATCCTGGACCGCTACCGCAAGGAGATTTGCACATTTAACGATGACATTCAGGGCACTGCTGCCGTGGTTGTTGCTGCAGTACAGGCGGCAGTGCGGCGTACAGATTCTGCTTTGGAGGATGCGCGCATCGTCATTTGCGGTGCAGGTACTGCAGGTGTGGGTATAGCTGATCTCATCATTGACGGCCTCGTGAATGCTGGTATGGATCGAAAAGAGGCCTACCGACATTTCTGGGCATTGGGTAGCAGGGGCTTGATTACTGAGGGTGATCCCATGCGCGATTTCCAAGAGCCTTTCGCGCGCCCTGCCTCTGAGGTGGAGTCCTGGAATCGTGATCCCGACGGGCACATTTCTCTCGAAGAGGTCATTCGACGAATTCAACCCACTATCTTGATCGGTACTTCAGGCCAGCCAGGAAAGTTCACCGAAGAAGCTGTGACCGCTATGGCCGCAGGCTGCGAGAGGCCGATTATCATGCCCTTGTCCAATCCCACGGTTTTGGCTGAGGCCACCCCAGAGGATTTGCTTCGCTGGACAGATGGAAAAGCACTTATTGCTACAGGGTCTCCTTTTGACCCGGTGGAGTATAAGGGCACAACCTACACCATTGCCCAGGCAAATAATGCTTTCGTGTTCCCCGGTATAGGTCTTGGGGTTATTGTTACTCACGCTCGGCGCATTAGCGACCGGATGATTCGCAAGGCTGCGGAGGCCTTGGCTCGCTTCAATACTGATACCTCGCTGGGGTCTTCTCTTCTCCCAACTATCAATGACCTGAGGTTGGTGTCCGCAGCAATTGCCATTGAGGTGGCACAGGCTGCTATTGATGAAAAACTTGCTCGTCGTGTACCGCACAATCTGGTGTCTGCGGTGCATGAATCCATGTGGAGGCCGGACTATCCCGAAATAGTGAAGGTGGACTCGCTTCAACGCCCCGAGAGTGCGTCGTTTAGTCAGGACGCGCACAAGGACATACCGTGAGCGCCTTAGAGAAAGACGGCTCTGCACGTCAAGAGGCAACCGGACATGGTGATGACCCACGCGGGAGCGCAGCAGGCGCTGAGGTAGTGGTCATCGGCGAAGCCCTTATCGACGCCGTTCAACGCCTCGGCTCGGATGAGGTCACCGAGTATGTGGGCGGCTCTCCTGCCAATGTGGCCATCGGCTTGTCTCGCTTAGAGCACGATGTCGCACTTCTTACTGCGCTGGGCCATGATTCCCGCGGAGACATGATTCGCAAGACACTTGCGAAGAACGCGGTGAGATATCTTCCTGGAACTAGCCAGGAGATCACAACCTCTGTGGCGCAAGCAACCATTGGATCGGATGGTTCTGCCCACTATGACTTCCACCTCGCCTGGCAGATCGACGCCCCAGCCGCTGCAGCCAAGCACGTTCACACAGGATCTATTGGAGCAGCTCTAGATCCAGCATTGGGCACAGGGGGAGCGGATGTTCGTCGTGTCATACGCACAATGAGCAGCTATGCCACGGTGAGCTATGACCCTAATGTGCGTGCAGACTTGATGGGCTCCCCGCAGGAGGCCAAGGCTGCCATTGAAGAAGTAGTGGCTGTGGCGGATTGTGTGAAGGCCTCAGATGAAGACATTGCGTGGTGCTATCCCACCTTGGATGTTGCTGAGGTGGCTCAGCGGTGGCTTGAGCGTGGTGTAGGAGTAGTGGTTATTACCCGGGGCGCTCAGGGGGCTGTGGCGTACAACCGGCAGGGATCCCTAGAGTTAGAGGCCGAAAAAGCACAGGTAGTAGACACTATTGGTGCGGGAGATTCTTTTATGGCGGGACTTGTCTCGGGGCTGTTGGATGTGGGTTTGTTGGGTGATGTTTCTCGTCGCTTAGAGCTACGGAATGCTGAGCTGGCGGTTCTGGAGCCTGTTCTTCGTCGGGCTCTGCGCTGTGCTTCCATCACCGTGTCACGGGAAGGTGCGCAACCTCCCACTCGCGCCGAGGTGAGAGAGGCCTTTTCAGAAAAATAGGCAAGAGTGACAGTCTCTGGTTGGCTGCGGGTGATGACCCTTACCCAGATTCGACGTCACGATGGGGGAACAGCGATATGTGAGTTCCGCCATGCTCCCATAGTGAGTGAATTGCAGTGGTGGTATGCCACAATAGATGCAACTCCTAGGAGTACAAACAGAACAGACTTGTGTTCCTGCATAGTCTCGTGCGGCGGCGGCTGCGGTGTGTAGTCAGCGCCCGAGATAGCGTGCGGGTGGAAATAAAAGGAGAATATCGTGGCAGAAGCTGCTAGCGATCAAGAAACTGCCAAGGCTACACAGCGTCGTGCTACTAAACGCACAGCTAAGCGGTCGAGTAGTACAAAGGCCAGCGCAAAGAAGGCGCCAGCGAAGAAGGCCAGCACAACAAAGGCCCGCGCAAAGACAACTTCCGTGAAGGAAACTGGCGCAGCAAAGGCCAGCGCGAAGAAAGCCAGCGCAACAGAGGCCAGCGCAAAGAAGGCGAGCCCAAAGAAATCTACTAGTACAAAGACCAATGCTCAGAAGGTGCCTGCAAAGAAAACTTCTGCAAAGAAAACAACAAAGAAGACGGCGCCACAGAGCCAGGACGCTACTGCTCCTACCTTTGACCGTTCACAGCTTGTGGACAAAATCCGCGTTCATCTTTTGGCAAAGCTCCTTGGGGTTACTTCTCGGGAACTAACCTCAGCTTTGCGCGATATGGGTTTAAAGAAGGTGGCTCAGTCTACCTTGAGTCTGGAGGAGTCTAACTCCCTAATAGATCACTTGGAAGCCCAACCTGCTGGTGCGGATCAGCCTGAGCAGCCTCAGCAGCCTGAGCAGCCGAAGCAGTCCAAACAGCCCAAGAAGTCCAAGAAGTCCAAGAAGCAGTCGGAACAATCAGCGGGGCAGTCCACACCGCCCACGCAGCAGTCCACATCGCCCACGCAGCAGCCCAAGCAGTCAGAAGAGCAGTCGGAGCAGCCCACTGAGACTGGAAACAGTGCTGAGTCTGAGGAGGCTTTGGAAAAGCTCAAGTATCGCGTGGGAAAGAACGTCGAGAATGAGATTCACCAGATTGAGCAGAAGGTGGATCGGGAGCTTGAGGCACGTCGGCAAGAACAGAAGAAGTCTCAAGCGGAGGACAACGATCACCACTCTGAGGATGCCGATGAGGATGGATTCACGGATCTCGACGAAGAAGCTTTTGAGGATTCTCGATCTGCCTATGATCGCAATCTGGATGTAGCTGAAGCGATTGCTGATGCCCCTATTTTCCTGGCCCCGCAGAACACTCTGAATCGTTCCACCTCTGAACAGTCCGAGTCACAGGATGCCCAGGAGGAGCACTCTCAGCAGAATACAGATGATGCAGAAGATTCTGAGAGCTCTGAGGGCTCTCCGTCACGACGCCGTCGTCGTGGACGCCGTGGGACTCGTCGTGGTCGTGGGGCAGGAAAATCCGGCACTACTGAGCACACTCATTCTGATGGAGGCGACCATTCTGAGGAACAGGCTGAGCCTGATGACTACGAGCCTCCCACCGAACCTGTTGCAATCAAGGGGTCTACTCGCCTGGAAGCACAGAGGCGACGTCGTTCAGAGATGCGGCAGAAAGGGCGTGAGAAGCGGCACATAGTGTCCCAGGCTGAATTCTTGGCGCGCCGTGAATCTGTAGAACGCATCATGGTGGTTCATGAACGTCAGCGGCACGATCATGAAGGTCGGGTAACCCAAGTTGGAGTTCTGGAAGACGGTATGTTGGTGGAGCATTTTGTCACCAATGAAGACCAGTCTTCCATGATTGGCAATATCTACTTGGGTCGTGTGCAAAATGTTCTTCCCAGCATGGAAGCTGCGTTCGTTGACATCGGAACAGGGCGCAATGGCGTCCTCTACTCCGGAGAAGTGGACTGGAAATCTGCTGGCCTTGGGGGCCGCGGGCGTCGTATAGAGCAAGCCCTTCATCCTGGAGACCAGATTCTTGTCCAGGTCACCAAGGATCCTCTAGGGCACAAGGGGGCTCGTCTGACCACGCAGATTTCTCTGCCTGGACGCTATCTGGTGTACGTTCCTGGTGGGCGTTCTTCTGGGATTTCTCGTAAGCTCCCCATTCCAGAGCGCAAGCGTCTCAAGGAGATTCTCAAGCATGTCATGCCTGAAGATGGTGGCGCCATTATCCGCACGGCAGCTGAGGGTGTTTCAGAGGAGGCTATTGCTGCTGATGTGGAGCGGCTCCACAAACTGTGGATAGACATCACGACTCGTAGCGAATCTGCCCACAATTCCAAGGCAGTAACCCTCTATGAAGAGCCGAATGTCCTGGTGAAAGTGATTCGTGACCTCTTCAATGAAGATTTCACCAGGCTCATTGTGGACGGTGATAGGTCCTGGAACATCGTTAACGCCTATGTTCACTCCGTCGCGCCTGACTTGGTGGACCGCTTAGAGAAGTGGGATCGCCTGGAGCATGAGGACGCGGATGTTTTTGAGCATTACCAGATTAATGAGCAGCTTCAGAAAGCTCTCTCCCGCAAGGTGTGGCTACCCTCTGGTGGCACTCTCATCATTGACCGCACAGAAGCTATGACGGTTATTGATGTCAATACTGGGCGTTTTACAGGCTCGGGCGGCAATTTAGAAGAGACCGTTACATCCACCAACCTGGAGGCAGCGGAGGAGATTGTTCGCCAACTGCGTCTCCGGGATATTGGTGGCATGGTGGTTATTGACTTCATAGATATGGTGCTACCCGAGAATCAGGATCTGGTTGTGCGCCGTCTCACGGAATCCCTGGGCCGGGATCGGACTCGCCACCAGGTATCTGAAGTTACATCCTTGGGTTTGGTGCAGCTTACGCGGAAACGTTTGGGTACAGGGCTCCTGGAAACCTTTGCCACTGAATGCGAAGAGTGCGGAGGTCGCGGTGTCATTGTCCATGATGATCCGGTGGAGGAAACCAAGCACTATGAGAAGCATCAGACCCACGCTAAGCGACGCCCTGACAACGCGGCGGAGCATCCATTGTTCCAAGCGCTAAAGCAGCACAAGAAGTCTGATGAGGAACTGGTTGATGCCGTTCTGGGAGATGTGGATGAGGCTCCTGAAGACTCCACGGACACGAAGGGTTCTCTGGAGCTAGAGGACACCCAGAAGGACACTCAGAAGGACACTCGCGATGCCCGCCCCGCACGACGTCGTCGAGTGGCTCGTCGTAATGCTGCTCACGATGAGGACGATACTGCTGAGAACAACAAAGATACTGCTGAGAACAACAGCAGTGCTCAGCAGGAGGCAGATTCCGTGGACGCCAGCAGTAGTGCTGAGCAGGAGAGTGCCGATGAGAGCAATGCTTCGGTAAAACGCCGTGGGCGGCGTCGGGTGCGTCGTGCGATGTCCACTCGGAGCGTTTCGGAGCAGGATTCCAAGGAAAAGGCCGAGGACGTGGCCGAGGAAGCCGAGCAGGAATCTCGTCAACCGCGTGGTCGCAGCTCACGGCGTGGGATACGGCGTGCGGTGCGGCGTACCTCGGCTAGAACAGCAAACGAGAGTGCTCATGCTCCTCGCAGGGCTAGCGGCAGACACAGTAGCCAGCGAGAGAGGGAGCTGGCAGATGCCAGAGAGTCCGAAACCTCACACGGTGCTGTTAATCGGGAGGATCCTGCCGTAGCTGAGCGGCGCTATGCCGAGGAAAAGGCTGCCTTTGAGAATTCCCCACGGCGCCGGCGCAGAGTGCGTGGACATTCCAAGTCTGATGTTCCGCCGACGCCGCCGAGGTCCAGGAACAAGTAGGTTAAAGAGGTAGGGAACCGGGCTGTCTGGTTCCCTTTCTCATAGCACGAGCTTCTTGAGACTTTGTAGGCTTCTGCCTGTTTTGGAGAAACGTGGGATATGGGGTACCCTTTGACAGTCATTGTTTTGGATAAACCCGAAACGTAGTCCATTCAGCGTGCCTATGGTGCGTTGTTCCGAGTTTTTAGATAAGGGGTAGCCCTCCTATGTATGCGATCGTCAAGACCGGCGGAAAGCAGTACAAGGTTGCCGAAGGTGACCTCGTCAAGGTCGAGAAGATCGAGGGTGAGCCAGGTTCCACTGTGGCTCTCACCCCCGTTCTGCTCGTTGATGGTGCCACTGTCAAGTCCACTGCAGAGGATTTGAAGGATGTCACCGTGGATGCGGAGATTGTGGAGCAGACCAAAGGTCCTAAGATCCGCATGATGGCTTACCGTAACAAGACTGGCTATAAGCGCCGTCAGGGTCACCGTCAGAAGTTGACGGTGCTCAAGGTGACTGGCATTAAGTAAAATCAACCCGCGGATTTCCTGAGGGAGGGAAAACAGACATGGCACACAAGAAAGGTGCATCCAGTACCAGCAATGGTCGTGATTCAAATCCTCAGTACCTGGGGGTGAAGCGATTCGGTGGTCAGGTGGTCAAGGCGGGTGAAATTCTCGTCCGTCAGCGTGGCACTAAGTATCACCCAGGTGAAGGCGTTGGCCGCGGCCGGGACGATACCCTATTCGCCCTGCGCCCGGGCGCTGTGCGCTTCCACATTAAGAGAAAGCGTAAGTTTATCTCCATTGACGAGTTGGAGTGGACCGCTCAGCGTCCTGAGGTAGAACAGACTGCCTAAGACGCACTATAACCTTATCGACGCCGTCCAGCATCACGCTGGGCGGCGTCTTTGTTGTTGTGCGAGTACGTGTTTTCTTGTGGAGAGCCAGTCTTCTTAAGAAAACCCAGCAAAGTCTAAGAATCAGCTCGTCATCTTAGCCATTCTTTAGGAAGCTATACCCGCTTACCACAGTCTTTATGAAGATGTTCTCGCTTCTTGGAATTTTCCTAATAAGAATTCTTAAAATTACCTTATGGCCCTGAGAAAACCTTAGACAAAGTTATCAGAAAGGTTAATTTAACTGGGCTTTTGCTCTTATTAATTGGTCTTAACCTTTTAGGTGTAAGAGAGAGAAACGAACACCAAAAGGTTGAGGACAATGTTCAAGAAGATTGCCACCGCTGCTCTAGCCGCCGCCTCCGCTATTGCCATGATGATTAATCCGGCGGTTGCTTCCGCTCAGGAGCCTCATGTGGAGCTCAGCGCAGAACAGATTAAGAGCTATCCGGAGCCAGCTTCTTGGCAGGTGTTTTATGACTCCAACAATATCCGCGAAGAATACGGGCTCCCCACTACTGGCTGGGATCCACAACTTGCAGCCGAGGCTCAAGCCTGGGCCCAGCATTTAGCAGATACCTACTCTTTCCAGCATGATTACGCCCATGAGATTGGCTTCTTCAACGGCGAAAACCTCTACTGGTCTGATGGTCACTCGTTGTCCAGCATTACTGAGGGGTGGATGAATTCTGAGAGCCACCGCGAGAATTTGCTTGATCCCGTGCATCTGCGTCAGGGCACAGGCATTGCGGTGAGCGCGGATGGGGAAACCTACTTCGTTGTTCAGCGGTTCCTGGATTTCTAAGATGTCCTGAGCAAAAGGGAGATTGCTCAGTTTCTCGGTTCTGCTCACTTACACTCACCGGCACGTGAAGAACGTGCCGGTTTTCCTTATTCTTGCTACACTCGCACAGTTACTTTACAGAGTAAGGAATCCTCCAGATGAGCCAGTTTGTGGATCGAGTAGTTCTTCACCTTAGCGCCGGAGATGGTGGTCACGGTGCTAATTCTGTGCATCGTGAGAAGTTCAAACCTCTTGGAGGCCCTGACGGCGGTAACGGGGGGCATGGAGGAGACATCATTCTCGAGGTGTCACAGCAGGTTCACACTCTCTTAGATTTGCATTTCCACCCCCATCTGAAAGCTGGGCGCGGAGGCAATGGTGCCGGTAACTGGAGAAACGGTGCTCGCGGAGAAGATCTCATTCTAGAGGTGCCTGTGGGGACGGTAGTTCTTGATGAGGACGGCACTGTTCTTGCTGATCTCACTGATGTGGGAACTCGTTTTGCGGCAGCTCAAGGTGGTTTCGGAGGGCTAGGAAACGCTGCCTTGGCCACTGCTGCGCGCAAGGCTCCTGGCTTTGCCCTGAAGGGAGAGCCTGGGGAGCAGAAGGATCTTGTTCTTGAACTGAAATCTATGGCAGACGTAGGATTGCTGGGTTTTCCCTCCGCAGGCAAGTCCTCCTTGATTTCTGTGGTTTCTCAGGCAAAACCCAAAATTGGGGATTACCCCTTTACCACTTTGCAACCCAACCTAGGCGTGGTCAGTGTAGGGCACGACACTTTCACGATGGCCGATGTTCCAGGGCTTATCCCAGGAGCCTCTACGGGTAAGGGGCTGGGTCTGGATTTCCTGCGCCATATAGAGCGTTGCGCTGTTCTTGTTCACGTGGTGGACTGCGCCACTTTAGAAACCAATCGTGATCCTGTCTCGGACATTCAGGCTTTGGAATCTGAGCTGGAAAAGTACCAATCAGTGCTCAGTTCAGATGTGGGCTTAGGGGATCTGCAGCAGCGCCCGCGGGTGATTGTTCTCAACAAAATAGACATCCCGGACGCGGCGGATTTGGCCCAGTTCATTCGCCCTGAGCTGGAGGAATCCTTCCCCTGGCCCATTTTTGAGGTGTCTACTGTCACTCGCCAAGGGCTTCAACCTCTCTTGTTCTCCCTCTTAGAGATTGTTCAGAAAGCTCGCCGTACACGTCCGAAGAAACGGCAGGAGAATAAGCACACAATCATTCGTCCGAGG
Organism: Actinomycetes bacterium; assembly: GCA_023432405.1. Taxonomy (GTDB): domain Bacteria; phylum Actinomycetota; class Actinomycetes; order Mycobacteriales; family Mycobacteriaceae; genus Corynebacterium. Next base: position 78,083 of record JAEYUQ010000029.1, read on the forward strand.
GCCGTCGATAAGAAAGACTTTAGTGTTCAGCCCTTGGGCGAGGGGGAGTGGGAAGTTCTTGGTGACAAGCCCCAGCGGTGGATTAACCAGACAGACTTCGAGAACGACGAGGCTGTTGGGTACCTGGCAGATAGGCTCCGCAAGTTGGGTGTGGAGGATGCTCTACGCAAGCACGGAGCTCGTGTGGGGGACACGGTGGTTATTGGGCCGATTTCCTTTGAGTGGGATCCGATGACCGGCGGTGATGAGGACTTTGTGCCCTCGCACCGGGGTACTGATGACCGCCTCCACACCACACATCGCGCCAGCGCAGAGGAACGCAAGCGCGCTTCTCAGGCTCGCCGTGGATTGATTGATGAATATGATTTTGGGCAGTCTGCCGACACTCAACGCTGGGAGGGCTAGACGTGCGTGGACGCATTGCTGGGGCAAAGAACATTGTGGTCAAGCTGGGCTCCAGTTCCCTCACCACTCCAGATTTTCATGTGGATGAGCAGAAGCTGGATTACATTGTGGACGCCTTAGAGGCGCGAATGCGCCGCGGTACAGATGTGACTGTGGTGTCTTCAGGAGCTGTAGCTGCCGGTATGGCACCGCTTGGTCTTAGCTCCCGCCCCCAGGATCTTGCCACAAAGCAGGCAGCAGCCGCAGTGGGCCAGGTGCATCTGGCCCAGCAATGGGGAAGCTCCTTTGCCCGGTATTCGCGTAGTGTGGCTCAGGTGCTGCTCACCTCCTCTGATGCAGGACAGCGTGAGCGCGCCCGCAACGCGCAGCGCACATTGGAGCGCCTCCGTCAGCTCCACGTTGTTCCCATTGTCAATGAGAATGACACAGTGGCAACTTCGGAGTTTCGCTTCGGGGATAATGATCGTTTATCGGCCATTGTGGCCAATCTCATTGCTGCCGACGCCCTCATCTTGCTCTCTGATGTCAACGGGCTTTACGACCGTAATCCCGCCGAGCCGGATGCCCGGTTTATCTCTGAGGTGCGCTCCGGGCATGATCTGGAAGGGGTTGTTGCTGGAGACGGTGGTGTAGTGGGAACTGGCGGTATGGCATCCAAGATTACTGCCGCTCGTCTGGCTAACCGAGGCGGTATTCCCGTCCTTTTGGCCTCAGCAGAAAACATTGCTGCAGCCCTTGACGACGCCTCCGTGGGAACTGTCTTCCACCCTCGTGGCAGTCGGCTATCTGCCTGGAAGTTCTGGGCTTTGTATGCCGCAGAGACGGGCGGCTCCCTGCGCCTGGATGATGGAGCAACTCAGGCGGTTACCAGCGGAGGCCACTCCCTTCTTCCGGTGGGAATTACGGAAGTACTAGGGGAGTTCCAGGCTGGAGAGATTGTGGACATTACTGACCCCAACGGACAACTTATTGGGCGTGGGGAAAGCTCCTATGATGCCGCTGACCTCAGAGAGATGTTGGGCAAGCACTCCACGGAATTGCCTCCACATCAGCGCCGTGCCGTGGTTCACGCGGATTACCTTTCAAACTTTGCCTCCCGTGCGTAGCTAGGGGCTACGCAGGAGATACTCTCCAGTTTTCCAGTGGTAGCTGTGGTTGTGTTCCTGGCTCCGAGGTTTCGGGAGGTGACTGATTCCAGGCTTCGCAGGGCAACTGGCACCCGGAGATGGGCTGAATTGAGTATCTTTACTGTCTATGACAAAGCTCGATGATTCCGTCCAGGAGAACGTAGACCAACCCACCTCCGAGAGGCAGCAGGTTCTTGAGCAGGCCGCCGCAGCTCAGCGGGTAGCTCCTGTTTTCGCCCAGCTATCCACCGCCCAGAAGAACGAGGTGCTCTACGCTGCCGCGGATGCCCTTGAAGCGGCGTCGCCAAGGATAATTGCTGCTAATCGGCAGGACATTGAGGCTGGCGGACTTACCGACGCCCTCATTGATCGTTTGCGTCTGAACCAGGAGCGTATTACCGGCATAGCCAATGGGTTGCGCCAGGTTGCTGGGCTTCCAGATCCGGTGGGGGATGTTGTTGACGGGGGGACAATGTATAACGGAATCCGCATGACGAAGGTAAGGGTGCCTTTGGGTGTGATGGGGATGGTGTACGAGGCTCGCCCCAATGTGACCGTGGATGCTTTCGGCTTGGCGCTCAAGTCTGGGAATGTGGCACTTCTTCGCGGATCGAAATCTGCACGATCCTCCAATGAGGTGTTGGTGGAGATTCTTCAGGATGTTTTGGCTAGCCATGAACTTCCGCGCGAGGGGGTTCAGCTCCTGCCTTGTGAGACGCATGATTCTGTGCAACATCTCATCACCGCCCGGGGTTTGGTGGATGTTGTGATTCCTCGTGGCTCAGCGAAGCTTATTCAGGCTGTTGTCACAAACGCCACAGTTCCCACTCTGGAGACGGGGGCAGGGAATTGTCACTTTTATATTGATGCAACTGCCAACCTGGATGAGGCGCTGCGGTTAGTTCTCAACGGGAAAACCCGCCGTCCGGCTGTATGCAATGCTACGGAGACAGTTCTCGTGGATGACGCCCGCACAGATCTCCTGGAGATCATTCAAGCACTCCAGGAGGCCGGGGTTACTGTTCACAGCGATGTGCAGGCTGAGGGCGTGGTTCCTGCCGAAGAAAGCGACTGGACTGACGAGTACCTCTCTATGGATATTGCGCTGAAATGTGTAGACGGCGTGGAGGGTGCGCTGGAGCATATTGCTCGCTATTCCACAGGGCATACAGAAGGCATTGCCACCCAGGACATAGACGTGGCTCAGCGCTTCGCTGATGGTGTGGATTCCGCAGTGGTGGTCATTAACGCTTCCACTGCTTTTACGGATGGAGAACAGTTCGGCATGGGCGCAGAGATTGGCATTTCCACCCAAAAGCTCCACGCCCGAGGTCCTATGGCGCTTCCAGAACTGACATCTACCAAGTGGGTGCTGCGAGGTGCTGGGCAGGTGCGAGCCTAAAACCCAGCGTCCAGGCGCTAGGCAGGTACGGGCCTAAAACTCGGCCTCCAGGCGCCAGGCAGCGTCCCAGAAGAGGTATTCATAGCGGGCGGCGCGCTGATATACCTGCAACATCTTCTCCTGGCGGCGGGGTGAGGCCTCTGCCCAAGCCACATCCGCCACACGCTTCGCTGTGTTGACGGACTCCGCAAAGTTCGGGTCAGAATAGGTGTCTATCCAGGCAGAATAGGGATTAGGCTGGGCGGCCAGGGTGATGAGCTGTTCGCCCATATAGTGATAAATCCAGAAACAGGGGAGTACTGCCGCAGCTCCCACGGCATAATCCTGCGCAGCCTCGGCTTTCAGGAAGCTGGTGTAGGCCAAGGTGGTGGGTGCCATCGGCACTGAGGTATCTGCGTTGTAGCTATAGTGCAGTTCCCGTTCGGTCACAATGCACTCCAGAGCGCTGTTGAGCCAGAACTCCTGCGTCTTATCGTCGGGAGCGTGTGCCGCGAGCGTCGCCAAGGCTCGGCCGTACTCACTGAGGTAGAGGGAATCCTGAGAGATATAGAAGGCAAACTTCTCTTCGGCCAAGGTTCCGTCTGCCAGGCCGGTAAGAAATGGATGTGAGAGAATCTCGGAGATAATGCCCGTAGTGGACTCCCAGGCTTGTTCTGTAAAAGTCATTGCCACTGCCTCCAGAAGTGGTGAGTAGGTCCATGCCCGTGACCCACGCCAAGGACATCGGCGTGAGCGATGGCCTGATGAGTGTATTCCTTAGCCCGCTGGACTGCCTCCACCCAGGACTGTGATTGGGGGCGCAGCGCCGCAATCGCGGAACTTAAGGTGCAGCCGGTGCCGTGGGTGTTGTGAGTGTGACACCTCGGTGAGCTGAAAAGCTGAAAACCCTCCGAGTCTGCATACACATCTGCGGCTTCTTGAGTATCCAGATGCCCTGCTTTGAGCAGTACGCGCTGAGCGCCCGCCTGGAGAAGCTGCTCAGCCTGCGTGCGCAGATCATCAACACTACGAGCCGGGGCACTACCGAGGAGAGCAGCAGCCTCGGGAACATTCGGCGTTATGAGATTGGCGTGGGGAAGGATCTCGCGCAGAGCTCCTAGAGCGTCATTGTCCAGCAGAGAATCCCCGGAGGTAGCTACCATGACTGGATCTAGAACGCTGAATTGATCTGCGGACAGAGAAGCCAGAATGTCACCAACGGCCTTGGCGACGTCGCTTGTGGCAAGCATTCCAACTTTCACCCCGTTGGGAGTGATGTCCTCAGTGAGAGTGTCCCACTGTGCCTGGATGAACTCTGCCGATACTGGCTGGGAGGCGGTGACCCCGCAGGTATTCTGCGCGGTAAGGGCGGTGACAATCCCCATGCCGTAGGCGCCTAGTGCTGAAAAAGCCTTGAGATCTGCAAGTAAGCCGGCGCCTCCTGAGGGATCTACACCGGCAAGTGAAACAGCTTTGACTACCACAATGACAACTCCTTCGCGCACCCTTGGTTTGTCTTTCCTCTTTTCGAGGTGCTGTGAGAAGGGTGTGCGCTTCTTCAGACTAGTCACTTCTGCCTATGTGTTCCTATAGAGGTGAGAAGACCTCCCCTCGGGGCAGCTGAGAGGGGAGGTCTTCTGGGGAGTATTCGTGTGGTGCCTGCTGAGACAGGGCCCCACAATGCTGAGGTGTTAGGGAATCTGGTTCAGATTATCTACAGCAAACTGTGCCTGTTCTTCGGTAAAACCAATATCGGCAGACACGAGGTAGTCATGAACTCCCTCTGCGGGGACCCCATCGTTGGCAATAGCGTCGTGGGCTGCGGCGAGTGCAACGCCATTCCAATTGACCGGCCCTAAAGAGTCAAGTGCTGTTTGTGCCTCAGCAGGGCTTGCATGAGTGACCTCAGAGTTTGTCAGAATCTGAATCACCCGTGCAGCGGAGAAATGCCAGTTGTTGACGTACACATCTGCCATCTTGGAGAGCATCTCAGCGCCCACGGAGGGTGTGGATGCCGCGGCTTCAGCAATGGTAGCAACGGGATCTGTGGACAACTGCACCGAGGGGATGGTGGATACATCCACCGGCTGTACTGTGGTGGTTTTATCCGGCTGAACGGTGCTATCGTCACCCAGCGATAATGCTCCAACAGCAAGACCGCCCGCGATGAGCGCAATTCCAGCCACAATGGCATAGGTTTTGGGCCCACCCTGGAACAGGGAGGTCAGTGTGGCGTGTGAGAATAAACCGTTGCCAGAATGCTTATTCTGCTCAGCATCCATCTCCGGCTGATCCTCGTACGCGCCGGAGAAGCCACTCGAAGAGTAGCGCTTTGCGGAGAAACCACCTTGCCCTGTGCGTGGGAAAAGTCCCGTCTTGGCGTTGGCAAGGGCGATGGCATCTGCACCTGGATTGTTGCTGAAAGTTGGCCTGTTGAAGCCGGTGGAATAGTCCTTGGGCGCTTGGTAGGCAGGCGACACATAGCCAGTGCGTGACTTCGTTGCCACATTGCCCGCAGGTGCCTGATAGCTCAGCGGAGCAAAGGGGCCGCTGGGCGGCTGGTATGACGTGGTGTTCATAAGAAGCTCCTGCCTAGTCCTCACACAGTGTTGTCAGAAACATACTGATGTAACAGTTTTAACATGGGGCTCAGTAAGTTATCTGTAGCACAAGGGCGTGTCTTAAGAATTGTCACACTATTTCCATAAGGCACACTGCTTAAGATTGTTCACTCCTGTGCTGATGCTCAGCTGCTGCTGTCTTAGGCACTAGGGCGCAGCTCTCAGTTCTATTTCTCACCCTGCGCCATGACAGTGCTCCACTCCGTGCGGTGCGAAAGCATCTCGCGGGCGGCACGTTGTGCTCCTTCTAAGGAATGGGATGCCCCCCAACCGCACTGGACCTCATTGGCGGCCGGAACCTCGGTGAGTTGAAGAATGTCCTGAAGGGTTTGTGCAACCAGCTCCGCAGTGCCAGGCACATCAGGCTCGCTTGCTCGCAGTAAATAAAAGCCGGTCTGGCAGCCCATCGGGCTGAAATCAATGATGTCCTCAGCATGATTGCGCACACACTCTGCAAACGAGTGTTCCAGAGAGTGAACTGTTTTCATGTCTAGATGGTTTTCATTAGGCTGGCAAAAACGCAGATCATACTTGGTTAAGGTATCTCCCTGTGGCAGATGTTTGACATCGGCAACCCGTATAAAAGGAGCAGCCACCTTGGTGTGATCCAGGTTGAAGGACTCTACATTCATCTTCATGTGCTCAGCATAATGGGGACGAGTACTATCCAAGCATGGCAACTCCCCAGCGGATCGGTATTATGGGCGGCACTTTTGATCCCATTCACCACGGTCACCTTGTGGCAGCAAGCGAAGTTCAGGATCTCTATGGTCTGGACATCGTTATTTTTGTGCCCACTGGGCACCCCTGGCAGAAAGCTGAGCGACGAGTCTCTGCTGCAGAGGATCGCTACCTTATGACGGTGATTGCCACCGCCTCTAACCCCCGTTTTGTGGTTTCTCGAGTGGATATTGATCGAGGTGGCCCCACCTACACTGTGGACACCATCCGAGACATCAGCGCGCAATTTCCCGGCGCAGAGTTGTTTTTTATCACGGGTGCAGATGCCTTGGCTTCCATTGCCACCTGGCGAGATTGGGAAAGTATGTTAGACATGGCACATTTTGTGGGTGTGACTCGTCCGGGTTATGTTTTGGATGCAGATTTCATCCCGAAAACGCATCACGGGAATGTGTCTCTCCTTGATATTCCCGCTATGGCAATCTCTTCCACTGATTGTCGGCGCCGTGCGGAACACAACCGTCCCGTGTGGTACTTGGTGCCCGATGGTGTGGTGCAATATATCCAGAAGCGGGGTTTGTACCGTCCAGAGGGTGCTGTTCCCGCAGGCGGTACAACTGCTCAACCGGCGAACATTGCTCAAGCACTGGGTAATGTCCAATAAGTACATACGTGTTCATTCCCAGAAATTCAGTTCAACCAGCAAAGGAATCCTGTGACTGTCACTGATCAGGCAAAGCAAGTAGCAACACTGGCCGCCCAGGCTGCCGCAGAGAAGAAAGCGGACAACATCATCGCTCTTGATGTCTCTGATGTCTTGGCTATCACCGATGTCTTTCTCATTGCCTCTGCCGATAATGAGCGTCAGGTGCGTGCCATCTGTGAGGAGATTGAAGACAAGCTCAGTGAAACCGGACTGGAGCCGCGGCGTCGAGAAGGAAATAGAGAATTCCGCTGGGTCCTGCTGGATTATGGCTCTGCTGTTATCCATGTTCAACGAGCACAGGAGCGTGAATTTTACGGCCTGGACAGGCTGTACCGGGATTGCTCCGCTCTAGAGCTGGAGGGGATTCCTGAACCCGAGCGCCCTGGGGATTTCCCTGACGACGCCCGCTCAGCTCGCTCTATTGAGGATCTTCCTCTGGCTGCGTCCATCCCGGATGACGATGATGAGTGGTAAGCCGGTGTTACCTCCGCGTGCTTGGTTGAGGGGGTAAGGGCGATGACTGTTGCCGTTGTGGCTGATTCCGCGTGTGGACTCAGTACTGAGGAGCCCTTAGCGCGAGGTGTTGCGGTGGTGCCCCTCCATGTAGTTCCGGGAGATGACCATGAGACCACCTCTGGGGTGTCTGCCTTAGAGCTGGCGGCGGCTTATTCCAGACATCTTGCTTTGGGCGGAGATGATGGTGTGGTAGCCCTGCCCCTCTCCAAGGAACTCTCAGGAACATGGGCGTCAGCTGTGATGGCTGCTGGTGTGTTTGATACTCAGGTGAAGGTGGTGGACACCGATTCCGTAGGCATGGCTCTGGGCTGTGCCAGTGCGGTGGCGGCTGCCTTGGCAGAGGATGGAGCCAGTGTGGAGGAGTGCTACAGCGCAGCTGTTGATTGTATGGCTCACTCAGACAGTTGGTTGTATGTGCATAAGGTGGATGATCTTCGCCGTTCAGGGCGCCTGACCAAGGGAATGATTATCTCCACGGCGTTGGTGGTGCGCCCCATTGTCAAGTTGCACGAAGGGCGTTTAGAACTGGCGGGGAAAACACGCACTCGGGCCAAGGGAATGCAAAAGCTCAGTGACTTTATTGTGAATAGGGTTCATGAAGCGGGGGATGAACCTGTGTTCTTGTCTCTCCAGGAATCAGATGCTGTCACTGCTGCGAATGAATTGCGAACTCTTCTCGAGGGGCAGCTAGCAGAGGGCTCCATTGTGGATGTCAGACCGATGTCCCCAGCATTGGCTGTTCATACTGGTGCTGGTGCGCTTGGAGTGACCTTGGTGACGGGTTCTCCACAGGTAGATGTTTTACGTAAACGTTATGCACAGGGCGTAGATCACATTTCATAACGCCTTCCGGATTCTTTCCTAGCATCAACGCCATGCTCAGTTTCATGGGGGAATTCGCGTCACGTCGTATGCCTGCAGTACAGCCATTAGGAAATGCGGTGAAGCGACGTCTAGCTGATCTGACTCGTCCGCTGGGTACTGAGGACATGATGCCGGTAGAGTACCCCAGGCCACGGTTGGCCATCACGCTCAAGGATGCAGTTGGTGTCCTTGCTGCACTGTTTCTGTTTCTTGGACTGTGGTTGGTTATTCAGCGTCCGTGGGAGTCTGTGCAGTCTGCACCTGATCTGTCTGCCTTTAGTGAATACGGATACACAGAGGTCAGTGCTCTAGGGCAATCGAGTGGCCCGTCGTCTAGTGCTCAGCCCTCAAGCCCGGGGGAGGTGGTGGTGGCAGTGGTGGGCGCAGTACATCACGCGGGACTTTTAACCTTAGCTCCTGGGGCGCGAGTGGCTGATGCTTTGGAGCGCGCTGAGCTATCTCCTGAAGCCCGCATAGAAGCGGTGAATCTTGCAGAAAAAGTTCAGGACGGGCAACAAATCCTCGTGCCCTCGGCGGGCCAGGAGGTGCCAGAGGCGCCGCAGAATCCTCATGCCTCCGCAGAAGGCACCTCCTTTGAGGTTCTCAGTTCAGTGGGAGGTGCTTCCGCAGGGTTAGGTGCTGGGCATAAGGAAGGAGGTACTTCGAGGGGAGGGACCCTTATTTCTCTTAATAGTGCGAGTGCTGCACAGCTGGAGCAACTGCCTGGAGTAGGGGCAAAAACAGCCGCGGCAATTATCGAGTATCGGAGCACTCACGGCCCGTTTACGGATATAGCGCAATTAGAGGAGGTCAAGGGGATAGGACCTGTCAAGGCAGAAGCCATAAAAGATGCTGTCAGTTTGTAGATGCGGGGATGGTCTGCCTGGTGGTGGCTACAGCGTTTACTAGGAGGCGGTGTGTCTATGTGGGGGCTCGTAGCCACAGCCAAAAGCCACTGTGACGGCTGAACACACACAAGGGGGATATGTCCATGTTTGAGTTGAGGTGGGCTCCTAGCGCCGTGCTTGTCTGGGTAGTGTCTTTCCTCATTCTTCAGCGGCACCCGCTGTGGGCGGCTGTGTGCGCAGGAGTCATTCTTGCAGGATTGCTGGTGGTCCGATTATGGGGTCAGACTGTTGTGTGCGCCTCCACGGGCGCCACAGCGGCAGTAAGAGCGTGGTGGGACTTCCAGCAAGCCGAGCATTTCACCTTCCACTCCCCACAGCTAGCAGAAGTCATTTCTGATATCACGCCGACGAGTCAGGGATCCTGGTACTTCCGCGCGCGCCTAGAAGGATATCCGTCTGACTGCTCAGTTTTCCTTGAGGAGGCTTCTCAGCTCTCCTTGGGATCACGTGTTGCCTTGTCAGGGACCTTTCGTGAGGGAATTATCAATGCCCAGTCAGTGAGTCTTATTACCTCTCCTGGTAGCAATGTTCGCAGTATTTTCCGAGAAGCAGCGTCCACTCAACCTCTCCTTCCCGGCATGGTCCTGGGGGATACCTCCCTCTTTACCCCTGAACTGCGAGACGCTTTCCGAGTGGCGGGGCTCTCCCATCTCACCGCAGTCAGTGGGGCCAATGTGGCAATTGTCACTACCACGGTGGTCCTGCTCCTGCGCCTTATCGGTTGTGGGCCGCGAATTCAAGCCTGGTCAGCCATGCTTGCGCTCTGTGGATTTGTCATGCTTGTAGGTCCTGAACCCAGTGTTGTGCGCGCCGGAGTGATGGGAATGATAGGCCTGATGGCAGTGCTGAACTCATCTCGGATGGAACCGCTGCACGCGCTCACGCTTTCCATTGTGGGACTTGTTATGTGGAATCCACAGCTAGCCATCCAGTTTGGGTTTGCACTATCTGTGGCAGCCACCGCTGGAATCATTGCATTCAGTCCACTGATATGTACCTTACTTGCTCGAAGTCTGCCTAGAGTCTGCGCACGTTTACCAGGTGTTGTTGTGCGCGCCGTCTCAGTGGCTTTTGCTGCTGAGGCCATAACCATGCCCATTATTGCTCTTATGGCCGGGCGGGTGTCATCCCTCTCAGTGGTCGCAAATCTGTTGGTGGCGCCGGTTGTGGCACCTATCACCGTTTTGGGTCTCATGTCTGTAGGCTGCGCCCTTGCAGGGTGCGAGCAACCTATCCTGTGGGTGTTACAACCTTTCACCTGGTGGATTGAGTGGGTTGCACGGGGCGTCGCCACGCTTCCCTTTGCCACTGTGTCGGCTGAAGGGTGGGAGGCTATTGCGTGGATCCTTGTGGGATGGGGCTGGGTTATAGCCGCTGGTGTGGCACGATGGAGCCATGACCGTAGCACCAGTGCATCTGATTGTGGGGCCGGAAGAATTTCTGGCGGAGCGGGTTCGCGATGAGATCATTGCTCAGGTGAAAGCGGGTTCCGAGGGCAGCGCAATCTCTGATATACCCGTGACCTCTGTGCGAGCGGGGGATATAGATCAGGCGGAACTTCTGGAACTTCTCAGCCCCTCGCTTTTCGCCGAAGATAGGGTAGTAGTTCTCAACGACATGGCTGAGGCAGGAAAAGAACCAGCTCAGTTGGTGCTTGAGGCTGCCGTCAACCCTGCGCCAGGGATTGTCCTCATTATTCTTCACTCCGGTGGAGGACGCACCAAGACTCTGATTCCTAAGCTCAAGAACATCGCTGAGGTCCATGAAGTTAAGCAGATTGGTGTTCGGGAGCGACCTCAGTGGGTAAGACAGGAGTTTTACCGGCATGGGGTACGTGCCACTCCTGAAGTGGTTAGAGCTGTGCTGCAGTCAGTGGGCTCAGACACCCGTGAGCTGGCAACTGCCATTAGTCAGCTGGTGGCAGACACGGGAGGGCAGGTTACCGAGGACAAAGTACATGAGTACTACGTCGGGGTGGCTGAAGTCTCAGGGTTTGATATTGCTGAGTTAGCAGTGTCGGGCAGAACTGCACAAGCGGTGGCAAATACTCGGCGTGCGCTTCAACTTGGCATTTCTCCGGTGGCTTTGACGGCTGCTTTAGCAAGCAAAATGGGAGGAATCGCCCGGCTGTACTCACTGCGTGGGCGCGTGGATTCTTACAGTCTTGCAGCAGAGCTCAAGATGCCACCGTTTGCTGTTGATAAGTTGCTGAAAATCGCACGCCAGTGGAATCCTCAAGCAATCAGCCAAGCTGTGATTCTCATTGCCGAGCTTGATGCGGCTGTCAAAGGCCAGGGCGGGGACCCGCACTACGCTGTGGAAACCGGCGTGCGAAAAATAGCTGAATTAGCTAGCCAATGAGTGCTTGCAGACCTTGTGGATTCGAGAGTGCTGGGTTAGCACTCAGTCATATTGACACGCAGACCTAACGTGGCGGCCAAGCCTCCTCCGGCTGTTTCCTTGTATTTGCTGAGCATATCCCTGCCTGTCTCGTCCATTGTTTTAATGACTTGATCCAGACTCACAAAATGCTGCCCATTGCCTAGGAGAGCAAACCGTGCTGCGTTTATGGCTCCCACAGCTGCCATTGCGTTTCTCTCAATACAAGGAATCTGTACCAAACCACCCACAGGGTCGCAGGTAAGTCCCAGGTTGTGCTCTAAGGCAATCTCTGCAGCGTTTTCAATTTGGGACGCTGTTCCTCCTAGGAATCCGCACAATCCCGCGGCAGCCATCGCAGAGGCTGAGCCCACTTCACCTTGGCATCCCACTTCTGCTCCAGAGATAGATGAGTTGGATTTGATAATGACAGCAATAGCGGACGCTGTCAGCAGGAATCTTCGGGCAGCTTCTGCATCAAATCCTGGTATGAAATGGTTGGCGTAGCACATCACTGCTGGGACAATTCCAGCTGCGCCATTGGTGGGTGCGGTTACCACTCGCCCCCCAGCCGCGTTTTCCTCATTTACTGCCAGGGCAAACACATTTACCCAGTCCATAGCATGAAGGCTGTCCTGGGTTATAGAGCTGCTCTGGAAGGACTGCTTGGGTGTGTGAGAGACACTTTCGCGGGCGGTACGCTCAGCGACTCGAGCCTGTAGTCTTGCCATAATCTCAGGTGCTCGGCGGGGAACATTCAGTCCACCGGGCAGCACTTTTGAGGCTGTGCTCTGCAGACCGCTTCTCACACACTCCTGCATGGTTGCCCAGACACGATCTAGATGAGCCTTGACGACGTCGCTAGCTGCCGCGGCGTCGTCAAGGGAAGGGTCCTCAGCCTGCAGCATGGAAATCTCGTTGCCCATAATGACTTCGTCTATGCGCAAACCGTATTCTTCGCAGAGCTCCAGCAGTTCGGCGGCAGTGGAGTAGTGATAGGTGATGTCCTCCACTCTTCCGCCAGCCAGGCTGACCCCAGATACTGGTTGTGTTTTTCCCCGAGATTCCAAGGTGGCGCACAGGTCCTCGTCAGTGGCAATAAACCCTCCACCGATGGAGTAATAGGTCTGCGTAGGAGAGGTGGCGCCATCTGCACAGAAACTCAGTGCATTGGGGTGCGCAGACATAGCAGAGGAATTGAAACTCAGAGAGTATTTCAGCTGACCATACGGGGAATCAAGCGTTCCCTCTGTAGGTATGGAGGCTCCCACAGGGAAGAGCGCGTCAGGAGGGACGGTGGCTGGATCATATCCAGCAAGCCCCAGGAGAACGGCGCGGTCTGTCCCGTGACCACGCCCAGTAGCTGCAAGAGATCCTCGAAGAGCCACGCTGACCTGGCGTGGGCGGTACTTTTCTACGAAATCAGACGCAGCCCGCATAGGGCCTACGGTGTGGGAGGAAGAAGGCCCTATCCCAATGCTGAAGAGATGCCGAACGCTGATAGTCATAGTTTCATAACGTACAGCCCCACGGCATCAGGGTCTTAGTCGAATTGGTTCCATTCCTTGACGGCCTGGAGTTTCTTCCCGGCGTCATCGTAGTAATAGAATCCACGCCCACTCTCACGGCCGGTGTATCCCTTTTCAATAGCCTTTTCCAGAATCTCAGCAAAGCGACGGATATCTGGATCATCATTGGTGGCAGAGATAGATGCGGCTACCCGGAATCCAACGGTGTCAAAGGTTTCAAAGGGGCCATGCGCACTTCCCGTGGACAACACCCAGTTCCTATCAATATCTTCCGGATTGCCAACCTGGTTCACATAGAGCTTGGCTGCGGCATTCAGGAAGGGAATCAGCAAAGAATTGAGGAAGTATCCGGGCTGCTCCTTGTGAACCAAGCTCACAACCATGCCAGTTTCGTAGGCATACTTCACGGCCCCATCAACGGCTTCTTGAGAGCTCTTGTCAGTGCCCATGATTTCTGCAATGTTTCGCTTCCAAATCATGTTGGCGTAGTGGATAGCCACGAACTTCTCCGGATGTCCGGATTCTTCCGCAAAGGAGGAAGGAATGAAAGAGGAGGTGTTGGTGGCAAAGAGAGTTTTCTCGGGTGCGTTCTCACCTACTTCGCGCCATACCTTGCGTTTGAGATCCAGTTTTTCAGGGACTGCCTCAATAACAATATCTGCATCTTTCAGCGCCTCAGCAATATCGGTGCTCGTGGTAATTCGGGCAATCGCGTGATCGAAACGGCGGTCACTGTAGGCTGGCCCCATATCCTCCCGGTAATGCTTGCGCATCCACTCCCAGCGCTCTGGGAGCTTTTCCAAAGCTTCAGGGAAGGCGTCGTAGGCCACAACATCTTTACCGTGGAATGCTGCCTGCATGATGATCTGAGAACCGAGCACTCCTGTTCCCAGCACAGTCACTTTTTCAAAACTATCAAACGTGGTCATGTCCACCCTTTCTTATGTTTGACATCACCTTCTTCAACGCAGAAGAAGGTGATGTAGGTAATAATTTCACGGTACACCTCTTTCATGTCGCCTTCCGGGACCTCAGAGAGTACACCTGCCTCTACCTGCGGCTAAGCTGCATTTCCCCCCTTGTTAGTGCCCCATGAGAGGCTGAACACCTGGTCCTACTCTTCTCTCAATAGGGTGACCAACAGACTAAGCGCGTAGCTATAACTAGACAACTTGTTTCATAAGTAATAGAACAAGTAGTCTCTTTGTGATCATGGGGATGGCTCACGCGGTGGAGAGGATTACACACAGACAGCTCCACACCATGCTGGCAATCCCGAGCATTCCGAAGACTGCATAGTTCATCACTGTGCAGAGGACAGCAGAAAGGTTGAGCTTATGGTGCTTACTGGTGCGGTGATTGGCCTACTCTTGGGCTTTGTGATGCAGCGGGGACGGTTTTGCGTCACGGGTTTCCTCCGCGATATTGTCACTCAGCGCAGTTTCCGAGGCTTTATTGCGCTGCTCATCGTTATCTCGGTTCATGCCGTGGGGGTGGCTGCCCTCACCAGCAGCGGCGTCATCACCCCAGACTATGACCCGTTATCTCCCATAGCCGTCATCGTAGGAGGGCTACTCTTCGGAATCGGGATTGTGCTGGCCGGCGGTTGTGCATCAGGTACCTGGTATCGCTCTGGAGAAGGGCTCATAGGAAGCTGGATTGCTCTACTCTTTTATGGACTTTCCGCTGCAGCCATGAAAACTGGAGTGCTTGCAGACATCAACCAGGCACTGAGATCAGTGACAGTGGACATCACCACCATCCACGGTTCTCTAGGAATGAGTGTGTGGCCTTTGGCGATGGGGCTGGCAGCTCTCACAACGGTGCTGGCAGTTCGCGTTCTCCAGAGGGAGTGGGCTTCCCCTCAACCAGTTACCTTGGCTCCTCGGAAGTCAGGGCTCGCGCACATTCTCACCGAGAAGCCCTGGCACATTTACATCACTGCTTTGCTGGTGGGAATTTTGGGAGTGATTGCTTGGCCGCTGTCTGCCGCCAGCGGGCGCAACGATGGCTTGGGTATTACCACTCCTACCGCGAATCTCATGAACCTGGTGGTTACGGGGGACACTCAGCGCTTGGATTGGGGAGTGCTCCTTGTTCTGGGGATTCTCCTGGGATCTTTTATTGCCGCACAAGCCTCCGGGGAGTTTAGACTTCGCGTTCCGGACGCCACTCAAGCGGCGCGCTCTGTGGTTGGTGGAATTCTCATGGGTGTGGGTGCCGCATGGGCTGGAGGTTGCACAGTGGGCAACGGGATGGTTCAAACCTCGCTGTTTACCTACCAAGGCTGGATAGCTCTTCTCAGTATGGCAGTGGGGGTTGGTATTGCGGCAAGGCTATTCTTGCAACCTGCTGAGGCCTCTCCAGTTCAGGAATTCTCTGACGCGACGCTTTTCCGTGACGACGCCGCTTCTCGTGCTGAAGCCGTGCCAGTGGTATCGGCGTCTTACAGCACCATCCCAGCTACTGAGTCCTCTGATCCCAATCATTCCTTAGCTGGCTTGGAGGAGCTGGCGAAAGGCTTTTCCTCTGCACTAGTTTTCCTCAAGGAACGTCCAGTCAGCGCCCAGAAAGGCACTCTGGTTAATCTGGGCGATGGCCGCTATGAACTCAACACGGTGGGTGCTGTGTGCCCGTTCCCCCTTATCGAGGCACGAAGCGCCATGAGGAAAATCAAGGTGGGTGAAGAGCTTGTCATCCCCTTTGACTGCACTCAGGCCACTGATTCACTTCCGCGATGGGCGGCGCAGGAAGGCCATGAGGTCACCCGCTTTGAGCGGACGGGCGATGCCGGATGGGTTATCTCTGTACGGCGGGGCAGGTAGATTATCTCACCCTCGTGAGCACCCAGAAGGCTGCTTCTAGCAAGAGAGGTGCTTACAGCCAGATGAGGGAGAATCCGCTGACCTCCCTAACAGGCGCTATAACACCTCCCTATCACGCGCCATCATGCGCTATGCCGCACAAAAAAGGTGTGATTCTCCGAGTTGGAGAGGCACACCTGGCATGAAAATACGAGGATGTTTAGTCCTCAGCAAAGGCCTTGTTGAACGCCTTAGCCATATTGGACTTCCTGTTGGCCGCAGCGTTGCGATGGAAGACACCCTTGGTGACAGATTTGTCCAGGAAACGAGAAGCCACTCGCAACTGAGCCTCAGCAGCAGCCTTGTCACCTTCGGCCAACGCCTCGCGGAACTTACGGATCTCGGTACGCACGCGAGAGCGCACAGCCATATTGCGCTGACGGGCTTTCTCGTTGGTGAGAATACGCTTCTTCTGGGACTTGATATTTGCCATAAGACTCTTACCTCTTGGAATAGTAGATATTCAACAACAATCACCTTTGACCTGCTGTTCTCATCGAGTGCCTGGCCCGGCTACAGTGCAGAAAACCTCTGATCTAGAGCAGGAAGCCCTCGCTGAGTAATGATGTTCAGCGTGACCGAAACCTCATGAACCCAAGGTCCTGTCCACGAAATTTCTAGGCGTGTCAAAAGCGACCCGAAAGAGTCTAGCAAGGAAGAAGTATTAAGCCAAAGCAACAGTGTCGCCCGGAACCCTAGGACCAGGCGTAGCGATCTCGCAGGTGGTTAGCCACCATCTCAAATCTGCGGCGAGGCAGTACTGCTCCGCGGCGCCGAATGCGGTCCTCCGTCAGTTCCACAACGCGGTCCATACGCAACCAGCAGGGTTTTCCGCTCGGCTCCCAATCACCAGATCCAATTGCAAGCCAATTGGGTTGGTCTGCATGGGAGCTATGGGAGGAAATGAGCAGCCCAAGGATGACATGGGATGAGCGTCCAACCACCAGGAGAGGCCGTTCAACTACCACGTTGTCACCGCTGGAACCTTTGGTAAAACTTGCTGGGGCGTCAAACCACACCACTTCTCCTGATTCGGCTTGTCCATCCATTGCAGGGGAATACACCACAGAACGGGACACGGACTGGGTTGGTTCAATTGCAATTTTCCCAGGTTTTTGTGAGGTAGAACTGAGGAGAGATCCCGTTGAGCTGGAGGGGCGTCGGTGGCGGAAACCCAAGCGGTTGTTGATTTCCTCTAATCCGTTGTCCAAAGAATCCGAACTAGGCAGTCTCACAGCATTTCTGAGCTTCTTCCAGGCCACAGCCAGTAGCCCGAGTTTCAGAGGGATACGCCACGCACCTAACCGAGAGGTCTTCTTCTCGTCATCTTTCCGAGCCCTCATAAAACTCCATCATAAACATCCTCCGTGGGCAATGAGTTATCTTTCCTGACCTATCCTCACCTCATCACGGTGAGGTATTCTCACCGGCTAGGATGGAGAAGTTATTTTGTGGGGTATCCATGCTTGACGAAAGGACGCTCGCTTGGCCAGCACTGTCAGCAATTACGCGGTAGAAACGTTTACGGATCCGACAAAGATTCGCAACTTCTGCATCATTGCGCACATTGACCACGGTAAATCCACGCTGGCTGATCGGATTCTTCAGTATTCAGGTGTTGTGGATGCTCGAGATATGCGGGACCAATATCTAGACAATATGGATATTGAGCGCGAGCGGGGTATCACCATCAAAGCCCAAAACGTGCGCCTGCCGTGGGTTCCCACCTCTGGTCACCACAAGGGTGAGAAGCTGATTCTCCAGATGATCGATACTCCAGGGCACGTGGACTTCACCTATGAGGTCTCCCGCGCACTGGAAGCCTGCGAGGGCGCTATTCTCCTTGTCGACGCCGCTCAGGGCATTGAAGCTCAGACCCTCGCCAACCTCTATTTGGCTATGGACAATGACCTTGAGATCATTCCTGTCCTTAACAAGATTGATCTTCCGGCAGCAGATCCGGATAAATACGCCCGAGAGATTGCCACCATCCTTGGTGGGGAACCGGAGGACGTGCTGCGAGTCTCCGGCAAGACAGGGGAGGGCGTCGAAAAGCTCCTTGACAAGGTCTGTGACCTCGTTCCATCGCCAACCGTCACAGCTGCTGACGGCCCTGCCCGGGCGCTGATTTTTGACTCCGTCTATGACACTTACCGCGGTGTGGTCACCTATGTGCGCGTGATGGACGGGCGCCTTGAGCCGCGCCAGCGTATTCGCATGATGTCCACCGGGACGGAGCATGAAGCCCTGGAAGTGGGCGTAGTATCCCCAACCCCCACGCCCTGCAAAGGGTTGGGCCCGGGCGAGGTGGGTTACCTCATCACCGGGGTGAAGGATGTGCGCCTGTCCAAGGTAGGGGATACCGTCACCACCTCTGTGGGAGGCGCCACCGAGCCTCTGCAGGGCTACCAGGATCCCAAACCTATGGTGTATTCGGGTCTGTTCCCCATTTCCCAGGAGGATTTCCCCGACTTACGCGATGCCTTGCAAAAGCTCCAGCTTAACGACGCCTCTTTGTCCTTCGAGCCGGAGACCTCGGTGGCACTGGGCTTTGGGTTCCGCTGCGGTTTCTTGGGGCTGCTCCACATGGAAATCACCCGCGACCGCCTGGAGCGGGAGTTTGGTCTGGATCTCATTTCCACGGCGCCCTCCGTCAACTACCGGGTGGTGGCCGAGGACGGCACGGAGGTTCTGGTGCATAACCCCAGCGACTGGCCGGGCGGCAAACTGCGTGAGGTGTATGAGCCGATTGTGGCCATGAGCATCTTGGTGCCCAGTGAATTTGTGGGTACCACCATGGATTTGTGCCAGCAGAAACGCGGCCAGATGAAGGGAATGGATTACCTGTCTGAGGATCGTGTGGAACTTCGCTACATCATGCCTCTGGGTGAGATCATCTTCGACTTCTTCGACATGCTGAAATCTCGTACCAAGGGTTACGCCTCCTTGAACTATGAGGAGGCAGGGGAGCAGACCGCCGATCTGGTGAAGGTGGATATTCTGTTGCAAGGCGATCCTGTGGATGCCTTTTCTGCGATTGTGCACCGGGAGAACGCCTACTACTACGGCAATAAGATGGCCAAGAAACTCAAGGAATTAATCCCCAGACAGCAGTTTGAGGTGCCTATTCAGGCGGCGATTGGTACCCGCGTGATTGCGCGCGAAAACATTCGGGCTCTGCGCAAGGATGTGTTGTCCAAGTGTTACGGCGGTGATGTGTCTCGAAAGAGGAAGCTGCTTGAGAAGCAGAAGGCGGGCAAGAAACGGATGAAGTCCATCGGTTCTGTGTCTGTACCTCAAGAGGCCTTCATAGCTGCGCTTTCCACAGATGAGGCAGGATAGTACCCGGTTGAAGGTGAGGCAGACCGGCCATGTACTGCTTCCCTAGAAACAGGTGGACTACCTCTCCGCTCGAGCTGGGGTGCATTCGCGGTAGCTATCTGCCAGAGCAGTTAGTTTCTCGGAGCTAGCCTGACCAGCTACCTCCGCGGCAGGGCGAGGAATCCCATCGCCTCCGATGAGCATGGGTTCCCAGGTTGCGGCGGTGACATCTGCATCTCCCACCTGCGGGGCGTCTTCGGTGGTAGAGGTCTCAGGCACGGTGAATTGCAAGGTCAAAACACCTGTATGCCCGGCGGTATCCCGGTTCAGGTAGTACACAAAGTTCCCTGTGCCGTAATGCACATAGGCGTTACCCACCCAGCCGTGACCGTTCACCCGGTGCGCATGGGAGCCGATAATGGCGTCAGCCCCTGCCTGCTCCAGAGCCTGCGAGGTGGCAATGGCTGAATCCCCGGGGCAGTGCTCCGCCTCAATTCCCCAGTGCATCATCACCACAACGACGTCGTGAGTGGTCTTCGCAGCGCGCACCTCAGTGAGCAGGCGCTCCAGCCGATCGTCTGGAGTTGCTGCTGCTATGCCCGGGGCATCTCCCCGAGCGCTTCGGTTCATCAAGGTTTCTTCAATGACTTCGCTGGCGCCGAGGACGGCTACCTTGACCCCGTTGGCCTCTAAAGTAGCTGGAGCGTAGGCCTCATCTTCGGTGCGTCCTATACCGACAATGGGAATGGGGGAGTTGTCCTTGGCCGCTAGAGTGTCCTCAGCACCTTCATCCCCGAAATCAAAGGCGTGATTGTTAGCCATAGTGAGTGCGTCCACACCAGCTTGAGCTATTGCGTCAAGAGCACGTGGTGAGGTGCGGAATGTGAAAGGTTTGCCAGGCCAGGGAGTGCCTCTGTCTGTAATGGAGGTTTCCAGGTTAGCCACCGATAAATCAGCCTTGCCCAAGGTACTCTGTAGCTCTACCAAGGAATCGGGATTCTCCGCGAGGGGTCGCAGATGTTGCTCAAACATCATGTCTCCGGCAAAGGCCATAGAAATGGTTCTTTCCGGCAAAGATACCAACGTCGAGTGGGGCCTTCCCTGGGCGGAATCATCTGACGAGGTATTCGCGGATTCAAGGTTGGATGAACACCCTGTCAGAATGCACCCAGCAGCGGTACATACAGCTAGAGTGCTGATTCTCAAAGAATGGCGGGGTGTGTCAGTACCTGTGCTCTTGAGGGGCATAGTAATCATGTTCTTCAGTGGGTTGAGTTGGATGAAACACGAGCCTTACAAGGTCGATAGTCTCTCATCGTGGTTTTCCAAGGCTTTCAGCGAGTCACTCCCACGTAAGGCTATTGTGGGTCTGCTCCTGGCATACTCAGGTTTGGAATTCTGCCTTCCGGAACCACCCGTCCCCCATTCCAGCGGAAGGTCACGTCAGAATAGTACGAAGAGGCTGCGCTTTCGGGTTCCCCTGATGCCTGCCATGCTTCCCAATCTTGCATCCGTACCGTCACAGAATCTGCGGTGGTACTCAGAATTTCCGTGTGCTGAGCTCGATCTGATCCAATACCCAGGTACTCCCCTGTGTGGAAAAGCATAAGCTGGGTGTCCTCTAAGCCATATCCTGGCTCTGCTTGGTCAATGAGAGCGTAGCTGAGGGCTGTGCAGTTGTTGTAGTGGGGTTATCAGTAGCTGTCCAGCCGTGCGCGTTGTAAGGAAGCGTATACATATTGTCGAGAATCTCGGAGGCATAGGTCCTATCACACCCCAAGGACGGCTTTAAGCTGTGTAGTCATTCGTGCCAGTATGTTCTCTGCCTCCTGACTGGCTATTGCCTGAGGGTGAGCTGCGTTGTGCTGATGTGCGAGTTTCACCTGCAGATAGCACTTGAGTTTCGGCTCCGTCCCGGAAGGGCGAACAATGATTCGATTTTCTATGGCACCGTCTTCGGATCGGGCCCGTAGCAGGAGACCTGGGGTGGGCGGAAGCCCCTTGTAGCCCTTGCTAAGGTCACAGGTTTCCACCACGGGAGATCCGGCAATATCTTTGAGCGGTGAGTTCAAGAGTGTCTCTAGGGCTGTCTGAATATCCTGGGGGTTGTCGTATCTCAGTGTGAGAGGTGCTGTGCGATGCGCGCCGTAGGTGATGTCGAACTCCTCCAAGCGATCCTGCACAGTCTGACCCGCTGCCTTAAGCTCTGCTACTAAACTTGCAGCCACCACGGCCGCAGAAATCCCGTCCTTGTCTGAACAGTGCTTCGGATTCACGCAGAACCCAATGGCCTCCTCATACCCAAAACACAACTCCGGTACGCGGCCAATCCACTTAAAGCCTGTCAGCGTGTTCTCATACTTCTGTCCGTAGTGCTGGGCTATCTCGCCGAGCAGACTTCCGGAAACAATGGAGTTGGCAAAGGTTCCTGCCGCACCCTTCCTGGCCAGATAGTCTCCCAAGAGAGCGCCAGTTTCATCGCCGGTGAGTTGCCGCCAGCCGTCCGGGCTAGGCTCACAGGGAATGGCAAGAGCCAGCCGGTCTGCATCAGGGTCCAAGGCGATAATCACATCTGAGTGGGATCGTGCAGCTACTCCCAGTGCTAAATCCAAGGCACCCGGCTCCTCGGGATTGGGAAAGGCCACCGTGGGAAAGTCAGGGTCTGGCAGGAACTGCTCTTCCACAGGAATTATGTGAGTGAAACCAGCATGCCGCAGTGTTTCGGCAGCAAGTTCCCCGCCCACCCCGTGCATAGCCGTCAGGGTGATAGTGACATCTCTGGCAGAATCAAGCGGTTCAGTGGAAATCACGCTACTTGCTGATGCAATGTATGCGGGACGAGTATCCACCTGCTCGCAGTGATCTGTGGTTCGGGGAATCTCGTCGGCCGAGGGAGCTGCTGCAATGGCTGTGGCAATAGCGGCGTCGTCAGGGGAAATGATTTGAACCCCAGCGGCGTCGCCAGTGGCAATCCGCCCGCCCAGATACACCTTGTATCCGTTATCCTGCGGGGGGTTATGGGAGGCGGTAATCATGATCCCGGCGTCTGCGTCCAGCTCTTTGACGGAGAAGGAGGTCAGGGGAGTGGGCTGGCGCGGCGGGAGCATGAGGGCTACCCCGCCTGCGCCGGAGATAGCTTCGGCGGCCGCGCGGTAGAGTTCCTCGGAACGGTGGCGGCCGTCACAGCCAATAACCACCCGCGGTGTGTCCACCTGCTGATTCAGCCAGGCCATCAGCCCGCTGGTGGCGCGCAGCACGGTGGCAGTGTTGAGATAGGATTCCCCCGCCCCAAGAGTGGCACGAAGCCCGGCCGTGCCAAAGTGCAGTGAGCCGGAGAATCGCTTCTCTAACTCGTCGACGTCCCCCTTCTCCAGCAGGGCGTGGATCTCTGCGGCGTCCGAGGGATTGGGATCATGCTCAGCCCATGCGCGGGCGGTATCAAATAGTGCGTTGCTCATGTCGATTCTGCTTCGGTTGCGGTTGATTTTGCTTGCGGTTGGTAGGGGAACTTCGGTTAGTAAGGGTAGTTCGATTAGTAAAGACAGGCCATTGCCTGACGGAATCGAGCCTACCTGTGTGAGAGTCTTCAGCAGATCCAATTCGCGAGAGTGTCTCCTTTGACAAGTAACACCGTGCGGTTGAACTTACGACTAACCCGAGGGGGTGCCAGTTTGAGTTTATAGGAGGTTGCTGTCATTACCTATATATTCTTTTATTCCCCGAGTAAGGATTGCCATTATGTATAAGACAGGTTCAATTACGCTTGCTGTCATGCTATCTCTAACATGTCCGCTGGCGCCGGTAAATGCTCAGGAAGTTGTTAAGGTAAATTGTTTGGGAAAATTGGATCAGCCGCATGAATCACACCATGTTCCGGGAACTGTAAATGCTCAGGCAAAAATACGGTGTGGGGTTGTAGTTCTTGAGATAAAAGGAACTGTCACTCTAATTAGAGATGACGGTGTGAGATCGTCCTCGGGAATTAAAACTGTTAGGAATAAGAATAATTGGAAAGCTAATGCTTCTCTCCCATGTGATGGAAGAGTGCATGGCTACAGGTCGCGTGTCGACGTGAGCTGGAAATCTCCTGCAGGCGCTAAACCCCCTGCTGGAAATACGTCTTTCGAGCAGGCGGCTAGATTTAAGTGCTAGACCTCGCGATAGATAGTCCAGGAAAAAACATCGTCAGTTTGTGGAGTATCGGGATATTTCCCGTGAAGTAGATAAAGCACCTCATGCGGATTATCATCTTTATCATCTAGTAATACAGGCAGGCACGTTGCCGAGATACGCCCTTTAGAGTTATCTTTTTCCCATTTTATCGCTTCTAGGACATTCTGACATTTTGTAAGTTTATATCCGGTTCTCAGCGTATAGCTAGAGTCAGGGTCTCGTTCTAATCCTACTTCTTCTGCTAAGTTCTTGATCTCCCAGAAAAACACATAATATACAGGTGATTCTGTATTTGCATTTACCGGATCCTGAAAAATAGAATCAATCCCTTTGGTAATTTTCATAATCTAGATTCTTTCTGTTTGGTGGCTCTTCGCGGTTAGGGATGTAGTTGTTGTCAGGTCAGCATGATTCAGGGTTGGCGTGTTGATGCTGTGAGAGGGGTCGAGGCTTTTTCATGATGGGATGTGAACAATGCTCCCCAACGAGGAAGGCCTCGACATGCGTGATGTTACCTGCACACCAGTAACGGATCGATCGAAGCGTTCAAAGGCGAACATGAGCATCTCCGGGGAACTGCCCTCGCGTTTAGGATCTGGTCAAACACATCATCAAAAGCCTACTCGACTGCGGAGGATTCCGCTTCTTCTACTCCTTAATGATGAGGAGCCAGTAAAGTTAGTTCTGCCTTATCTTATTGGGTTAAAATGCTAGTCGTCAGATGGTTTTTGTTATAGCTACCTGCAGGTCGCCCACTTAGCCGGAACGAGTCTGCTCCAGCCAAGAAAGAAGGTGCGGTTCACATGTCAGAGTCAAGCACAATTGCTCAACAACCCTGGTTCAGTGTTGTCTGGAAAGTGCTCGCATTCGTTGTAGTCGTGTCTTTTTTCCTAACCCTGTTTTTTGTAGGGCTGATCCGGTACTACAACGCACAGGAGGTCAAAGCCCTCGTGGATGGAGCAGAAGCTAAAGGAAAGTCCTATTCTCTGACCATCCATAATTCTTTAACCGGGAGTTACTCATTCAACATCGAATAGTGGGAGAGAGTTTAGGAGCTACATGAGGGAGCCTTTCTCTCCTCATCTACTCCTCATACTCTGCCAGAATGCTTGCAGAGGCAGACAGTCCCAAGCGAGTGGCGCCAGCGTCAATCATGGCTATGGCCGCTTCGGCGGTGCGGATTCCGCCTGAGGCTTTCACACCAAGGCGGTCTCCCACGGTTTCTCGCATAAGCTGCACGGCGTGAACTGAGGCGCCACCGGCAGGGTGGAATCCCGTGGAGGTCTTCACAAAATCTGCGTGGGCGGCCTCGGCAGCCTTGCAGGCCGCCACAATCTCTTCATCGGTTAGCGCTGCGGATTCAATAATCACCTTCAACACGCCCTGAACAGCCGCACGCACCGCAGAGATTTCCTGCTCCAGCTCCTCCCACCTGTGGTCCTTGGCAAAAGCCAGGTTAATCACCATGTCCACCTCTTCGGCGCCATCCTTCACCGCCTGTGCTGCCTCGGCGGCCTTAATCTCAGCCTTGACAGCCCCAGAAGGGAACCCAACCACAGTGGCCACATGGACGTCGTCCAGTGTTTCAACAGGAAGCTGACTGGGGGAGATACATACCGCATAGGTGCCCAGGCGCTTGGCCTCCGCAACATGCTGAGCAATATCCTCCGGAGTGGCTTCAGGTTTCAGCAGCGTGTGGTCAATGTACTGGGCCAGTTCTGCCTGTGTGAGATGTGCCATGGAAACTCCTGTCTCAAGAAACGTGTCTGCGGCCAGACTTTCACTCTTTCCCACTGTACAAAAACCGCGCGCCGCAGCGCTTTCCGTTCCCGCTGCCGCACACAGATCAGTACACTCACCGTCGTGTATACAATGCGCGAACACCTTCTTACGCGGCCGTGGGTGAACGGCGAGACCATTGAGATCTTCGCCCGCGAATGCTTTACCAACCCCGCAGCGCCCGGCCTCATCTACTTCCAGGGCGGCCCCGGCTTCCCCTCCCCGCGCCCGGTGGACAACTCCGGCTGGCTTGCCGCAGCCACCAAAAAGTACCGCGTCTTTCTCCTCGACCAGCGCGGAACAGGCCGTTCCACCAGGATTGATGCCACGACTCCGCAGTTCATCGACACCGCCCATCTCAGCACCCTGCGCGCGGACCAGATCGTAGAAGACGCCGAAGCACTCCGTGAGCACCTGGGTCTCGAGCGCTGGGCAGCGTATGGGCAAAGTTTCGGGGGATTTTGTATCACGACGTATCTTTCCCGCTACCCGGAGCGCATCTCCCGTGCCCTCTTCACGGGAGGCCTTCCCGGTATTGACCAGTCAGCAGAAGACGTCTACAGAGACACCTTTGCCGCTCTTGCTCGCCGCGAGCGCACCTTCTTCCGGGAATTCCCCTGGGTCAAGCAGCGCATTCGGGACATCTGCACGCACCTGGACAACCACGATGAACGCCTTCCGACAGGGGAGCGGTTAAGCTCTCGGCGTTTTCGTACCATCGGTATTGAGCTTGGACGAACTTACGGCCTCCAAAACCTCGCCTATCTTCTTGAAGCCCCCTTCACCAGTTGCCGGGGTGAGCAC
>JAEYUQ010000005.1 GCA_023432405.1 Actinomycetes bacterium
AACCTAGGGCGATGTGTCCACAGCGCGACGAGCCTTCCATGCAACGTGCCTACGGGGCGATGTCTCCGCCGGACGACACACTTACGGCGGGACGTAGCCACCGTCTGAAGCTCCCACGGCAAGGCGCGCCTGAAACTCCCACGGCAGGGCGTGCCTGAAACGTCACGCGCCCGATGGAGAAGCTTCAGCTAGCACAACGCCCATTGCGCCCTCAGGAGCAGAACTGCACGGCAGGCAGGGGTCAGCCCTGCGAATAGACTGAGCCACCTCCTCCATCTCTCCCTCACCGCTAGCCCCAGCGTCAGCCACCGCCTGAGTTAGCATCTCAGAAAGCCAAGGCTCATTTTGAGCGGTGGGCGTTAAAATGGTGCATTCCTTGACAACGCCCTCCTCATCGGCTGTGTAGGCATGGATCAGGATTCCGCGTGGCCCATCCACAGCACCAATACCTGTACCGGCGTGGAGTTGGGCGGGAACTGAGCTCTCCCCCACAATCAGTTCTGGCATCTCAATGAGCTGTGCAATGTGCTCCAAGGAGCGTGCAATCTGGTGGCCTCCCCATGCGTGGGGACCCACCCGGTAGCGGTGGCCGTCGATAAGGGGGCGCGGAGCTGAGGAACCCGGCACCTGCTCCTTCACATGATCCAGCCACTCAGACACAGGGAAGGTAGTGGTCAGACTGCCGGTAACGCGGACGAGGCTGCCGAGAGGATCGGGGTTACCAGCGGCGTCGATAAGGATGACGTTGGCGCCGTCGAAATTCGAGTCAGCGGCGGGGAGGGTCTGCGCTGCGGCCAGAAGCTCCGGTAGCTCCTCCCTGATTTTCCCCACCCGGGAAGCATCAGCGGGGGCGCGCACTCCACCGGGAATAGCAACGTCCGGGAAATGACCCATACAGCCAGCGGCCTGCTGCACCAGCTTGCCGAAGCGGCGCAGCCGCACAGCCAGGGAGCGATCGGGAACCTTGATGGCCACTGTGTCCAGCACGGAGCCTTCCTGGAGCAGTGCGCGGACAGCCTGCGCTGTGGGCGGAATTGTTACGTTTGCCAGGGCATCCAGGGCGCGCACCCCAGCTACATGGTGAGTGATGGGGCAAATCCCGCACAGACGCTTGACCACATCCGGGACCTCGGTAACAGCCTTGCCCACCATCATGGAATCCAGGCGGGGCAGAGCCCCCAGATCAAGATGCGCCTCAGTGATGTGGCCACCTTCACGGGTATAGACCACTGTGGCTTCCAGAGGATCGACAAGTTGGTCAATGCTGATTCGGGTCATAATGAAAGTATGCACGAACTCGGGTTGCTCAGCGGAGTTGTCTCAGCGGTGGAAGAGACAACAGACCGCCGTGTTCTGGAGGTGGGGCTGAGCGTGGGGGAGCTTTCGGACGTAGTGGAGGAATCCCTCTACGCTGCCTGGCCACTGGCTATCGCTGGCACGCGCTGCGCCGAAGCTCGGCTGCAGGTGACCATGATTCCCGCCACTGTGTTCTGCCCCACTTGCAATGCGGAACAACACATTGACGAATTCTTTGCCCTGAGCTGCCCAGTGTGCGGAACACCCACGGCTGATCTCAGGCACGGGCGGGAGTTCTCCCTGGACTATGTGGATGTGGAGTAGGAGTGGGGCGTGGGGCCAAGCGGGAAATCTACAAACTGCCGAATGAAAACTCGCCAAACTGCCGAATGAAATGTCCCCAAACTGCCGAATGAGTAGAATAGAGCCATGTCACAGCCTCAAGAGCACTACTGGCCGCGAACTACTGATACAGAGCTAAAACAGGCACTCAGCTCAAGCGGTGCGGTGCTCATCGAAGGCCCCAAAGCCTGCGGCAAAACGGCAACAGCCCAGCAGGTAGCACGCACAGCATTTCGCCTTGATGTGGATGCACAGGCTCGCGCTTTTGCAGAGACCGCACCTCAGCTACTTTTCCAGGACGAGACGCCAATCCTCCTCGATGAATGGCAAGAATTTCCCCACCTGTGGAACCACACCCGTCGAGCCGTTGATGATCACCCTCAACAGCCCGGCCTCTATATCCTCACTGGGTCTTCCACCCCGAATGACCAAGTCAAACGGCATTCTGGTGCGGGCAGGATTGCAGTGATTTCCCAGCGGACGATGAGCCTAGCTGAAACTCATCACTCATCAGGAGCTGTTTCCCTGAGGAGTATTCTTCACGGACAATTCTCCACCCAACGCTCACATCCTCTGAGCGTTCCTGACATTATTGAACGCATCATTATCGGTGGTTGGCCAGCATTGTTAAGAGCCAACGAACAGCAAGCCTCTCGATACCTTGAGGATTATCTACTCAACACAACCCACGTAGATGTCTCCACAGTGCTGGGCCCACGGAGAAGTCCAGATACTGCCATGTCCACCATCCAGTCCATCGCACGCAACATCGCAACTGAGATCAAGCAGACTCAGATCGCGAAGGATGTGGGGGTTGATCGGGATACGCTTTCCAGCTATCTGGACGCCTTGCGACGCCTCCGGCTTCTGGAAGAACAACCAGCTTGGCGCACTCATCTTCGCTCTAAGGCAACACTTCGTTCCTCTCCGAAGCTGCACTTTGTAGATCCTTCTCTGGCTGCAGCAGCCCTAGGGGCGTCGTCCAGGTCATTGCTCCGAGATCTCAACACCGCCGGTTTTCTGTTTGAATCCCTGGTTATGAGGGATCTTCGGATTTATGCTCAGGTGGCCAACGCCAGGGTGTACCACTACCGCGACTCTTCTGGGCGGGAAGCTGACGCCATTGTGCAGGATCGTGCTGGCCGATGGTGTGCTGTTGAGGTCAAACTTGGGCAAAGCCAGATTGACCGCGGCGCAGAAAGTCTCAAAAGATGTGTGGAGACCATTGACACCTCAAAAGTTGGAGAGCCAGCCGCACTCATAGTGATCACTCTGGGCGATGTTGCTTACCGCAGGTCAGACGGTGTTCTGGTGGTTCCAATTAATGCGCTCGGGGTCTAGACGTAGGCGGCTAGACGTAGGCGGCTAGGCCAGATGCTCGGCGAACCACATCGCAATTGCTTCAACGCTTATTCTGTTTTCAGCAACACTGACCATAAGCTTTACAACGTCATCATTTTCCACATCTTCCAGATTGAAACCGCATTGTTCCAGATAAGTAACTCCACACATCCAAGCCGTGCGCTTGTTTCCATCTAAGAAAGCATGGACGTTAGCAATTCGTTCAACAAGTACTGCTACTCGTTTCAGTGGGGACGGGTAAAGCAACTGTCCGTTCCAAGTTTGAAGTGGCGCTGCTAGAGCGCCTTCCAACTTGGACTGATCAATTACGTTGAAGCCTTGACTAATCAGTAATCGATTCCACTCGACCACTTCGCCTACTGGTAGACAATACTGGGTCATTGTCCAGCAAGAATCTCAAGAGCCGTTCCCCAACGCGATAGTGCTCTTCTGAAGCTCTCACGTGCTTCGATTGAATTGCTCTCGGGCACAATTCTTGGCCGACAAGGAACATCAATTCCCTTAAGCTCTTCAACGGCATAAAACCTGCGCATCGCAGATTGAGATACAGGATTGCGGCTTGGCTCACCTTCGGAAAGTCCAGCTCGAGCCTCCAGCCAGGGCTTCTCCGAATGCGTACGTTCAATAAGCTGTTCCTTCGTGAACTCACCATAGAAGTCTAGAATCGCATCTATTATTTCGATGTGTTCGCTTGTGAGCCTCGAAAGATCAGCAGAAGGAAGCTTCGTGGCCATCCCAACGCGATCGTAGTGGTTTTCGGCATATAGTTTCGGCTCAACTGGACCATCTGCCCATGCCTGGAATTCCTCAGCAAACACTGGTTTACCGAACCATCCTAAGCTCCAGGCCTGTACGTAGTAGGTAAGCTTGGCTAACTTCCATGCGTCTACCCAGCCCTGCTTGTTGTAGATGTACTGAGCTACGTCGATCGAAGTTGCCATGATTCCTCCTATTATTGGCGCTAAGTCTTCTAGCCAATTATTCCCTTCTAAATTGAGCCAATCACGCTATCATTCCGCTCCCAGTGGTGACTAGTTCAAACTACTGCATAGTTGTTCTATTTACTGAAACCTATGAGAGGGTCTAATCCTTTCATGTTTCGGTGTACCTGAATACCCCCACGTTCTACCCACTCTCTTAAAAGTTCAGTTCTGAGGCTGTAGCCGACCTTTGTCACCAAGCCGCTAGGCACCTAGGCCCCGTTCTCAGTGCCTAAGCCACTCATCGATGACCATCTGACCGCTCGTGCTGCTTCTGGCACGGGCGAAGCAGTCCCCAGGCCCATCCCTCTAAAAACTATAACGCTGCTGAAAGAATCCCCGCCGCGCTTCAGAAGGCAAGGAGGGAGTAACAATCGGGTACCATATGCACCCACACCAGAAGAGCTGATAGAGGTTTTACCCAGCAGCGAGTTTTGCCGCCCGTTGGTACGAGACCCCGAGAACCTGACCCATGTCGCGGACAGTGAATCCTAAGGCTTTCATCGCCGCAAGAAGATCGCGGCTACTAGCCTGCGCGGCAGCCTGGAGTTCTGCATCCTGTTGACGCTGATGAAAAACTGGTCAACAGCATTCTAATGAACTGCAGCGATACCGTAGTGCCTCATGGTTTGTGTGCGGGCGTAGTTCTCGTAAAGGAGTTCTTGCGCAAATGTATCCAAGAAGATGCACTCTGAGCGTGGAAATTAGGCAAACCGACGTGTACGTTCGCTGGTTTCGCAAGCTAAACGGCTAGCAGCACTAATCATCGAGGAAGAATCATGGGAATAAGAACCAGTATCTGGGATGCCAGTGAGTACCTTGAAACCGAAGAAGACATTGCCGCCTATCTCAACACAGCCCTTGAAGACGGCGATCCGGCTCTACTACAAGCCGCCCTCGGCGACGTCGCTAAGGCTCGCGGGATGACCGCTATCGCACGAGAAGCTGGAGTTGGACGCGAGTCTCTCTATAAGTCGCTGTCCGAAACTGGTAACCCTTCATGGCAGACAGTCACTAAAGTCCTTGCGGCACTTGGGTTGAAAGTCGAAATCAAGGCAACAGCAACAGCGTGACCACAAAAAGCTACCCAATCACTCCCGACTGCAACTGAAGGTTAAGCATCCCCTAGTACAAGCAGGTTATGTCTAGGGGCATAACACCTCGGCGCCTAGACCTCGCCTCCAACCCACTTATCGACAACCGCCCTGGCCGCGCGTGCTGCTTCTGGTATTGCCGCAGCCACCGGCTCGGATAAGCCCACCCCCAGTTCGCAGCGCTGAGCAACCACGCCCACCACTGCTACTTCTTTGGGTTCTCCCCCTAGAAGCCGTGCCGCCGAGAGCAAATCTAAGAGACCAACCTGGTGGGGGGATAGTTTTGCATCGAGCAAACGGGGAATCTGATCGCCGTAAAGGGTTACCACATTCCCCGGTTCACCAGGGCCTGCCAGCGCATCTAATACCAAGAGCTGCTCTGCTTCTTGGATAACAGGGAGAAGCTCCATTCCCGCGGTTCCACCATCCACATAGCGGATGTTTCCTACCGAAACGCTCTCCTGCCGAGCCCTCGAGACCGAGTCCGCACTGGAACCAGCACCGCCGAAAGCAGAGGCCGTCGCATCATCACCAGAGACGGTTCCATCGGAGCCCGCACCACCCGAAGCAGCCTCAGTAGCATGGGAGGGAACCCAGTCCAGGGGATCGTCAACCTGCTGGAGCGTACTGAGTATTCTCAGTCCAATCCCATCATCCCCCATGATGGGATTACCAATACCCACCACGGTAATTCTCGGCTCAACAGCCCCTGCAGCCCCCGCAACACGCCTCTCTGCCATAACGCAGTTATCAGCCAATCTCGGGGGCGTCAACAGGTTTGGAGCCTAGTTTCATCCACACTCCACCATTGAACATGGCGGAAATACCACCACGACGCTCTAGGATGTCCGCGCGCACGGCAAGGTAAATGTGGGCAATCACAAATGCCCACAAAATGAACATGATGATGGTGTGAATTACCCGCATATAAGGAATACCAATCAGGTAGGCAGGCTCACTGATGAGACCCCAGAACCAGTTAGTACGGTGATACATCCCAAACATGGAAAGCCCGGTGAGAATCTGCACAATACACATGGCATACACGCCGGTGTAGGTCAGCTGCTGGAGCACATTGTGGTGCAGGTACAGCGGCGCCTCGTCCTCGCGGCCCAGGAAGAGGTAGTGCTTCACCGTCCCCCACATATTGCTCAGGTCCTCTTTGCTGGTGATAGGCCACATCACTCGCCAACTCACTTGGCGATCCTTACTAAAGAAGGTGGTTACCAGGCGGGTCACAGCCAGAGCTATCCACAGGAAGGCCGAGGTGAAGTGGATATAGCGTATCCAACCCATGAGAAACTCAGACTTCTCCGGGGTTCCCTGTGCGGCAGGCCCAAAGAAGGGGTTAAGGATGTAGTACCCCGTGATGGTCATGGCCATAATCAGAATCACATTGGCCCAGTGCTGCAAGCGCAGGGACAGTGGCCACACCTCAACCCTGATCCACCCTGAGTGCTTACTCTTGCCTGTAGTAGCAGCTTTCTCCACAGCCATAGAGACAAACCCTTGAAGCTCATAGGCTCCAACGGTGCCGTCCTCTGCTACTTCCGCTACAGCCACTCCTAACTGACGACGCCGCTGGGACGCAGAGAACCGAGCGTTGCGTTTAATCAGTGAAGCATCAGACTTCTCAATCTGAATCTCATGGGATTTCAGCATGGAGTCCAGGTCACCGCGCATGATAGAAAGGCGCCGTCCATCTGTGTCCGTGGCCATAGCCACGGAGTAGCGCCGTTCCGGGGACGCCGGAGACATATACTCCAGCGTTGGAATCTCCTGAGAACTAAAGCGCTTGGCCAGGGTAGCTTTCGCAGCTAAATCCACAGGATCTTCAGAGTCCTCCGGGGAAACAGCCACCAGAGCTAAAATTCTGCCCAAAGAGCTCTTGTGGGTGGCATAAATTTCTGCCACACGCACAGTGAACTGGGAATCTGTCACGCTCGTTGAGGTGGTCACGGTGTCACCACCTGGAACAGCTCCTTGCCTTCGGTGTCCAACACATGCACGGCACAGGACATACACGGGTCAAAGGAGTGAATGGTGCGCAACACTTCCAGGGGCTGATCTGGATCCACCAAGGGGTGCTGCCCATTTCCAGCCAAGGATTCTTCGTAAGGTCCAATGTTGCCCTGGGGGTCCCTTCCGCCTGCCAACCAGGTGGTTGGCACAACAGCCTGATACCTATCCACCTTGCCATCTTTAATGGTGACAAAGTGGCTGAGCATTCCGCGCGCCACTTCTGTCAGGCCATAGCCGGAGCACTCATCGGCCCAGGATTTCGGCTCCCACTTATCGGCGTTAAACACCTCATAGTCACCCTTGGTAATTCCATCTATCAGGGCGGGATAGAGTACATCGGCAAGATGCTCAGCAGTGGTCACGGCCTCCACACAGCGAGCCAATGTACGCCCGCCTGTGGAATTGAGCTGTGGCACAGTGATCTGAAGCTTATCCAGCGCGGTATCCACGAGCTCTTTGGTGCGCTTCTCCCCCTGGATGTAGGCGCTCAATACGCGAGCAATCGGGCCCACCTGGGTTGGACGGCCGTCGTAACGGGGTGCCTTGGACCAGGTGTACTTCTCTGAATCAGCCAACCACTCGTAGGGCGGCTTCGGCCCGGTGTACTTCGGGGTGGTTTCTCCTTCCGAGGGGTGAAGTGCAGCGTCATCCCCGTCCTCGTAGGTGTACCAGGCAGAGGAGATGTATTCCCGAATTTTCTCTGGGTCTAGGGTCTGGATACGGGAGAAGTCTCCGTCCAAAATTACCCCAGGCTTCACTTCAGCGGGCGTCATGGAGAGCACCTGGCCATCAACGCCGCCACCGTAACGGGTGCCAGCCATACCCAGCGCTAGGAAGTTCGGGGAAGAGGCTCCAATGTCAAAGTAATCCTTATAGACGCCCATAATGGCCAGGGCGTCGGGCAGGTA
Source organism: Actinomycetes bacterium (assembly GCA_023432405.1). Taxonomy (GTDB): domain Bacteria; phylum Actinomycetota; class Actinomycetes; order Mycobacteriales; family Mycobacteriaceae; genus Corynebacterium. The sequence goes on from JAEYUQ010000005.1 coordinate 8,005, forward strand.
ACAGCTCTTGACAAAGTCATTCATGGACTTGATTTGTGCTGCCACTTTATCCAACACAGCCTGGTTAATGGTTTCAGACTTGTCTGGATCAATAGAGCAAGCCATACCGCCAACCAGGAAGTTGGGGTGGGGGTTCTTGCCACCGAAGATAGCGGAAACCTCAATGATTTCCCTCTGGAATTCCAGGGCGTCTAAGTAGTGGGACACAGCCATCAGATTGGCCTCCGGGGGAAGCCGGTAATCAGGATGCTCCCAGTACCCGCCGGTGAAGATAGACAGCTGACCAGAATCCAGCACAGACTGGAGAGTCTCTTTCACCTTGGTGAACTGCCCCACAGAGTTCTTGGCCCAGGTGGAACCAATGGAATCCGCAAATTCCACTGTCTTCTTGGGGTCGGCAGAGGCTGCGGACACCACATTCACCCAGTCCAAGGCGTGCAGATGATAGAAGTGAATCACATGGTCATGCACGTCATGGGCAGCCATGATGATGTCACGGATAATCTGCGCCTGCTTGGGCGGAATGGAACCAATGGCATCTTCCACCGCCGTAATAGAGCACACGGAGTGAACACCGTTGCACACACCACAGATACGGCCCACAAACGCCCAAACATCCCTGGGGTCACGTCCGCGCACAATCTCTTCAATGCCACGAAACTGAGTGGTTTCACTCCAGGCCTTTGTGATCTTGTCACCATCACGCTCTAGCTCAATGCGCAGGTGCCCTTCAATGCGGGTTAGCGGATCAACAACAATGCGCTCAGCCATTACTTCTCACCTTCTTCAGTTGCGGTGGTTGAGTTGGGGTTGTCCGTGACAGACGTGGAGACGGCACCGTTTCCTTGTGCCGACGCCCCTTCTGCCTGTGCCGACGCCCCTTCTTCCCGCGCAGGTACTGAGGGATACGGCAGAGGAACCCTGGTGGAAACATCGTCACCAAAGGCTTCCAGGAGGGGATCAGACTCGCGGCGTTTCCTAGAATGAGACACCGCCGTGGCACCTGCGTGAAGAGCGGTACCGGCAGCGGCCACGCCCAACAAGCCCCAACCGAGTTTCTCCACAGAGCGCTCTACGCCAATACCTGGAATATCTGGAACGGTGGAGTAGAACGGCGTGAACTTGTCAAAGAAGTCCTTTTCCGTACAACCAATGCAGGGGTGACCCGCACCAATGGGCCAGGCTGTGCCCAGATTCCACTGAATGATGGGGCATGGGCTGAAGGTTTCGGGGCCTTTGCATCCCACCTTGTATAAACACCAGCCGTTACGGGCACCGTCATCATCAAAACTGTGAACAAACTGGCCTGCATCATAGTGTGCTCGTCGAGGGCAGGAATCATGAATACGCTGGTCATAGGCAAACAGTGGACGCCCTTCAGAATCCAGCTTCGGCGCCTCGCCGTGGGTGAGAATGTAGGAGATTGTTGCGGTAATCACGTCCCCGATAGGCGGACAACCGGATACGTTAATCACCGGCTTATCCTTGATAATCTCTTCTACACCCACCGCACCCGTGGGGTTGGGCTTGGCAGCCTGCACGGAGCCGTACACGGCGCAGGCACCCACCGCCAGAATGGCGGTGGCATTCTCGGCAGCCTCTTTAAGAATTTGGCTGGCGCTCTTTCCGCCAATGGTGCAGTAAATGCCGTCTTCCTTGACAGGCACAGAGCCATTCACCACCAAAATATGTGGCTGCCCGTTGAGATCCTCCAAGGCTTTTTCGGCAGCCTTTCCTGAGGCTGCCATCACCAACTCGTTGTAGTTACAGGACACCAACCCCAGGACAATGTCCTCCACAGTGGTGCCACCAGAGCGCAACACAGACTCCATACAGCCCGTACACTCCTGCAACTGCAACCACGCCACATTCGGCTTCTTCACCGCGCCCAAGGCCTCAGCCACGGCCTCAGCCTCAGCCTCCACTTCCGTGGCACGAGCAGCTGGAAAGGTTTTTGTCCCCAGGGTGAACACGGCGGCTAGGGAGCTACACAGCTTCATAAAGTCACGGCGTTGCACACCGCGCTTCAGCAAGTTGTCCAGCAGGGTTCCCTCCTGCCAGCCACTTCCTAGATTCATGGGTACTCACTGATCCTTATCTTTAGTCAGGACACGATCTTTGGTCGCTTGACGAAGCCAGCCCACCCATTCCTCAACACCTTCACCAGTCTTGGCTGACGCTTCAATGACCTTCACCCCCGGATTCACCTGCTCGAGGTTCTTCCGGAAGAGATCCATGTCAAAATCCAAATATGGAAGTAGATCTATTTTATTGATAACTACAACGTCCACACTGTGGAACATCACAGGATATTTTAGCGGTTTGTCCTCCCCCTCCGTGACGGAAAAGACCATTGCTTTGTGGTGCTCCCCCACTTCAAATTCTGCAGGGCACACCAAGTTCCCCACATTTTCAATAAGCACCAGATCCAGCGCACTCAAATCAAGTTTCTCTACGGCGTGGTGAACCATCGGGGCGTCCAAATGGCATTCCCCACCGAAACCATCGCCTGTATTGAGCAAAGAGATCTGGGCACCGAAACCCTCCAGCCGGTCAGCGTCCAAGCTCGTTTCAATATCACCTTCCACAATGCCGATTCTCAGCTCGCCTTGAAGTGCCTCCAGCACCTTCCGTAGAAGAGCAGTCTTTCCTGCCCCCGGCGAGCTCATCACATTGATAGCTGTGACGTGATTCTCCTCAAAGGCTTCCCTGTTATGGGCTGCTAGGTGGTCATTTTCTGCATAAATATCCTCCAGCACAGAAATCCGCTCACGTCCGGTTTCGTACTTGGAGTGATCCCCAAACTCTGCAGGATCATGGCTGTGCTCATGCTCATGGAGGTGGTCATGGTCATGGTGATGCTCGTGAACAGTGCCGTCAGGGTGACGATGAAAACGTCCCATTGAAACTTCTCCAATCCAACACAGATCTGCACGGGTGCTTGGCGTTGCACAACGCTGCGCACCGGCTATGCCTACATCCGTGATGCTTCTTGGGGCAGAGAACTCAGGTTTCCACCTCAATATCCATCACGGTGAATTCTTTGCCGCTCATGATATTCGTTGACTTCCCACACACCGGGCACATGAGATTGAGCTCATCTCTCACTGTGGTGGTATGCCCCTGTTCACAGCGAATTACTAAGGGTATCCACTCCACGTTTAGTTGAACCCCATCAAGGGGGGTACCTTTGACCACAAACTGCCATGCATAGGTCAGTGATTCCGGCACAACCTGACGTAAAGCCCCTATAGCAAGGTGAACCTCAGTCACTTTCTTACCGTGGGCTGCACGGTTGACCACTCGCGCAAGTTGGGTACTGAGGGCTACTTCATGCACAGACCACAGCTTAACCGACCCTGCCTGCCAACCTGGGTAGCATGAGCCTCATGGGTATCATCAGGCGCCGCTACCGAATTCAGGGAGTGGTTCAGGGCGTAGGGTTCCGCCCCCATGTGGCCCGTACCGCCGCCTCCTTCCCCGTTACCGGCTTTGTGGGCAACGATGATGCGGAAGTGTTTCTTGAGGCCCAGGGCACCCCATCTGCCTTGGATTCTTTCCTTTCAGCTGTGCGCTCCAGTCTCCCCCCGCTTGCCAGCATTTCCCTTATCGACGCCGCTGATATCCCCACCGTGCCCACGGAAACCGAGTTTCGCATTGTGGAATCCCAGTGGAAGGATTCCACCCCTACTCTCATCCCTCCAGATGTGGCCGTCTGTTCAGACTGTCTGGCAGAGATGCACGACCCCACGAACCGCCGCTACCACTACCCTTTCACCACCTGCACCCACTGCGGTCCCAGGCTTTCCATCATCGAGTCTCTCCCGTATGACCGCCCCAACACCACCATGCGGATATTCCCCATGTGTCCACGCTGCCAGGAGGAATACACCAATCCTCTCGATAGGCGCTATCACGCCCAGCCTATTTCCTGCCCTGACTGTGGCCCCCGGCTGTGGTGGGCTGATTCCTCAGGCCAGGAACTTCCTGCGACGGATCCTCTGGCCGCTGCGCGCCGTGCTCTGGCAGAGGGAGCGCTGGTTGCGGTCAAGGGTCTTGGCGGTTTTCACCTTATGTGTGATGCCCGTAACGCCGATGCGGTTGCCCGTCTGCGCACGCTCAAGCGACGCCCCAGTAAGCCTTTCGCCCTTATGGCTCCCGATCTGGAAAGCGCCCGCCAGGTGGCTCAGCTCACCCCGGAGGAAGAAGCCCTCCTAGAATCCCCTGCCCACCCCATCGTGGTTGTTCCAGCTCTCCCCAACTCTTCTGGCTGCCCCTCCACCTCTCAGCCAGCAGACTCCAACAGGCCAAGCACATCCAGTATTCCTGAGGGGATTGCCCCTGGTCTGGACCGTGTGGGCATTATGCTTCCCTACACTCCGCTCCACGTCCTTCTGGTAGATCGCCTCATGGTGGCCACCTCGGGAAATCTTTCTGGAGAACCCTTGTGCTACAGCAATGAGGAAGCCATTGCCAAGCTCGGCTCCATGACAGATTATTTCCTTCTGCATGATCGCCCCATTCACCTGCCAGTGGAGGATTCGGTGTGCATAGGCACCCATCCTGAGCGACGCTCCCGCGGCTACGCCCCACTGCCTATGTCCATTCCGCGTCACGTATTTTCCCCACCTGGGGGGGCCATCCTTGCCGTAGGCGGAGAGCTCAAGAACACCTGTGCTGTGGCACACAACAACATGGTTTTCCTCAGTTCCCATAACGGTGATATGGGTTCCCTCGCTTCTCAGCAGGCCTTTGAGAAGGCAGCTCAGCAGCTTTTGGATGCCCGGCGTATCACCCCCACACTGGTAGTCTGCGATGCTCACCCTGGATACTCCACTTCGGCCTGGGCTCAGCGTTATGCGCAGGCGCGCAACATTCCCGTGTTGAAGGTGTACCACCATCAGGCTCATGCGCTTTCTCTCTTGGCAGAACATCAGGTGAGCGAGGGGCCTGCGGTGGTAGCCACGCTGGATGGAACGGGCTATGGCTCGGACGGCACTATCTGGGGTGGGGAAATTCTGAGCTTCTCCAAAAACCTCGGGCACTGGGAGCGCGCCTGGCATATCCCCACCTTTGACTTGGTGGGTGGGGATAACGCGGTGACGCATCCTGCTCGGATTGTGGCGGGAATCAACCACGCTTGGGGGCTGAATCTGCCTTGCACTGGGCTTAGCCCGTGGGAGCGAGAGTTCACAAATACCCAGTTGAAACAAGGTATTGGTGTGGTTCCCTGTTCCTCCCTGGGACGCCTTTTCGACGCCGCTGGCGTGCTTCTGGGCTTCCCTGACCCCAGCTTCGACGCCGAGATGGCTATGCGGGTGCAGGCGGCAGCACACACAACCTCACCGCAGGCAGAACAGTCCAAACCTGAAGGAGAGTTTGCCACCACGTGCGCAGAGGCTCTTGTGCGTCTGGCTTCCAGTCAGGATGCATGGCAGTTCCACCAAGATCTCGGGCACATTATCGGTTCGGCTTTGGAAAAGGAAGCACACAGAGTTGGTGCCCGCATTGTAGGTATTACTGGAGGTTGTGCCCTTAACGACGTCCTTGTCCACGCCATTGAGCGTGAGCTTAGCGTCCCACTGCTTCAGCATGAGACGGTGCCTGCCGGGGACGGAGGGCTGGCATTAGGGCAGATTATGGCCGCTTACTACAGCGCCTAACCCACCCAGCACAACAACCCACTGCGACCATCCTGCCCATTACGTACTTAGTAGTTCCTACACAGGGTGCCAAGTGGTCATGCCGCATCCCCTGCTTACGTGGCGCGTTACGGTTGCTTACGTTCGCACCCTGCCGGTACACACACCGTCACGGAGCGTACCAATCTCAAACTGTTGCTTCCGTTCGCACCCTGCCCGTACACAACCACGCACCTCAGCCCCGCGTTCTAGCAGATGCGCGGGAGGGGATCGCCAGCCAACATATCCACCATGCGAACACCGCCAAAGCCTGTAGACAGCACCACACTTCCAGCAGGTTCCGCCACAATTTCCCCACAGGAGGCTGCCTCGGGGGCGCCCGCCTGGTGCAAAGCATCCAACGTAGCGTCCACATCAGACTCTGCCACCACGGCAATAAAGGTGCCCTCATTGGCAAAATAGAGCGGATCAATGCCCAACATATCGCAGGCAGCCCGAGTCATGTCTCTGATGGGAATCTTGTGTTCTTGGAGGCTTACCCCCAGGCCGCTTTGATGGGCCAGCTCATTGAGTACGGTGGCCACGCCGCCTCGGGTGGCGTCCCTCATCCAGCGAGGTGTCACCACGCTATACAGTGCCTGTACCAGGGAGCTTACTTCCCTGGTGTCTGATGTCACGGGGGCCTGAATGGCTAGATCTCCGCGGGCTAGCATCACGGCTACACCGTGATCTGCAATGGGGCCAGACACAATCACCCGATCCCCTACCTGCACATTCTTGAAGGACGTGCTGCGCCCAACAGGAATCACACCAATACCTGAGGTGTTAATAAAGATCTGATCCGCAGCTCCCTTGGCCACCACCTTGGTATCTCCGGTAACAATCTTCACTCCAGCCCGCTGCGCAGCCTCATGCATATCTTCCACTACGCTGCGCAGCACCGAGATTTCTAACCCCTCTTCCAAGATGAAGCCCACGGAGATCACCTTCGGTATGGCACCCATCATGGAAAGGTCATTGACGGTTCCATTGATGGCCAAATCCCCAATAGAACCGCCAGGAAATTGGATAGGGTTCACCACATAGGAATCTGTGGAATATGCCAGAGATGGACGCCCCCCAGTCTCCCCACCAGCCGAAGCACTGCCAATTTCCCCACCCGGAGCACTGCCAATTTCCCCACCCGGGGCAAAGCCCTCACACTCCTGCTCCCCCTCTAACCCCAGGGCCTCCAGGGAGAGAACAGCGGCGTCGCCACGGTCAGAGAGTTCCTCATTGCCATAGGCTTCATAAAACACTGCCTCCACCAGGGCAGCGGAGGATTTCCCGCCAGCTCCGTGCGGAAGAATAATGCGCTCATCTTTGAGGCGGAAGGGCCTCTCACGCACACGGTTGATGTTGGAAATAACGGTGTCAGAATCCTGGTTCAGACGGTTCTTAGGTTCCATGTCTCATCTTTTCTTCACAGCTCTTTGATAGTCTCTACAACAGTTTGTATGAAGGAGCTTAATCATGTGTTTAGGCGTTCCAGCACAGATTGTAGAGATGGAAGAAGCTGGGCGGGCAACAGTCAGTATGAGTGGGGTCACCCGCAAGATCTCCATCGATCTTCTCCTGGGCGAGCCCCTCAGCGTGGGGGACTGGGTGTTGGTTCACGTGGGCTTTGCGCTGAGCGTGATTGATGAGGAAGAAGCAGCGGTCACTCTCCAGCAAATTAAACAATTGGGCGCCAATACCTTTGAAGATGAGCTGGACTCCTTTACCACCTCGGATATTGGGTGATGTGCTGTGAAATTTGTGGATGAATTCCGAGATCCCGAGGACGCTCGTCGTCTCCTGGAGCGCATTGAAAAGGATGCTGCCAATCTGGATCGCACTGTGCATCTCATGGAGATCTGTGGCGGGCACACACACACTATTTATCGCTATGGCCTGGAGAATCTTCTGCCTGAGAATATCCAGTTTGTGCATGGCCCAGGTTGTCCGGTGTGTGTCATTCCTATGGGACGCATTGATGACGGCCTGTGGCTTGCCGAGCAGCCGGATGTTATTTTGGCCACCTTCGGGGATCTTATGCGGGTGCCTGGTTCCCGGCTCTCTTTCCTGCAATCGCGCGCTGAAGGCAATGATGTGCGCTTTGTGTACTCCCCGCTCGATGCTTTGAAACTGGCAAAGGATAACCCTGACAAACAGGTGGTGTTCTTTGCCGTGGGCTTTGAAACCACTGCCCCTTCCACGGCTGCCACACTGTTGGCCGCCAAACAGCAGAACATCACCAATTTCTCTGTGTTCAGTAACCATGTGCGCCTGGAGCCTCCCATGAGGGTACTGGCTGATGACGGTAACACCGCCGTGGATGGCTTTATTGGCCCTGGCCATGTGGCCACCATCATCGGCACTGATGGTCTTGAGTTTTTGCCCACGGAGTATCAGCGCCCTGTGGTGGTGGCGGGTTTTGAGCCTCTGGATATTCTGCAATCTGTCGAAATGCTCCTGCGGCAGTTCCTTGAGGGGCGCGCGGAGGTGGAAAACCAGTACGCTCGTGTGGTTCGGCCGGAGGGTAACGCTGCTGCCATCCAGATGCTTAACCGTGTATTCACTCTCAGGGATACTTTTGAGTGGCGTGGCCTAGGCTGGATTCCTTATTCCGGGCTGGGAATCTCTGAGGAGTTTGCTGACTGGGACGCCGAGCGCAGATTCACGGTCCCTGGACAAGAGGTACCTGATCCTGTGGCCTGTGAGTGTGGCTCTGTGCTTACGGGCCGCATTAAGCCCTGGCAGTGCCGCGTGTTTGGTACCGCCTGCACTCCCGATACACCCATCGGTACTTGCATGGTGTCCCCGGAGGGAGCCTGCGCAGCGTACTACAACTTTGGGCGGCTTACTCGGGAAACCTCTGCGGCGGCGGCTCGCTAAATGGGTGTTTTGCACGCACTTCCTGTTCCTCCGGGCAATCCCATCCGCGTTCTCGACGCCCTGGATGTTGCCCTGTCTGGCCATGCGCAGTGGCTTCCTGTGCCTGAGCAGGATCATGCCCGCACGCAGCTGCTGTGTTCTACGCAGCGTGAGGGCGAGGAGATTGAAGATTCCATAGCCCTGGTGATGTGTACCTCTGGGTCTACTGGAACTCCCAAAGGTGCGCAGCTGACTGTTAGTAATCTCATGGCTTCTGCCCACGCCACGGAGGAACGCCTGGGCGGGCCGGGCCAGTGGCTTTTGGCTATGCCCGCTCATTACATTGCCGGAATGCAGGTTCTTATTCGCTCTGTGGTGGCGGGCACCAATCCGCGCTTTGTGGATCTCTCTCAGGGCTTCAGCGTGACCGAGTTTGCGGAGGAAACCGCCAATCTCACCGGCACGCGCAGGTACACCTCCTTGACCCCTATGCAACTGATGAAAGCCATGCGCACTCTTGCCGGGATTGACGCTTTACGCCTTTACGACGCCGTTCTCATCGGCGGTGCGCCTCTTCCTGCGGAGGAACGCCGAGCCGCCCAGGAGTTGCGCATCAATGTGGTCACCACCTACGGCTCTTCTGAGACTTCTGGGGGTTGTGTCTATGACGGAACTCCTCTGCCGGGGGCAAAGGTGCGCCTAGATGGAGACACTATTATGCTGGGCGGGCCCATGATTGCCCACGGTTACCGAAATGCCCCTGAGCATGAAGCATTCACAGAACCTGGATGGTTTCGTACCTCAGATACAGGCTTCCTGGAGGATGGTGTGCTCACCGTGACGGGGCGCCTGGACACCATTATTGATACAGGTGGCCTCAAGGTACATCCTGAGGTCATAGAGCAGGCAATCTTGTGTGTGCCGGGTGTGCAGGCGGTGTGTGTGGTGGGAATTCCTCATCATAGATACGGTCAGGCCGTAGCTGCGGCTTACCAGGGCACTGCCACCATCCCAGACATTATGGATGGACTGTACTCTTTATCTCGCTGGCAGCTTCCCAAGGATGTGCGCCAGGTGGAGAAACTTCCTCTAACCCCCAGCGGCAAGGTAGATAGGCACGCTGTGCAGGAGATTTTCCTCAACGGCAAGTAGAAAGGCCCCCAAGATTTCTCTTGGGAGCCTTGTTATTATCAGCGTCTACCAGCCGTATCCAGCAGACAACCTGGTGCTACCTTCAGCAGGTAGCGTGACCAGATTTCTAATCAACCTGCGAGGGCATATCGCCTGCCAAAACGGTAGGACCAGACGGCACATTCGAAATCGCAACACGCTGAGCCGTCGGTGTACGAGCAGCACCCACAGCCTGGCTCACCGGAGCCGAAGTCTTCGCCGTAGACCCCGCCACAGCACGCCGCGACGACGACACCGTAGATACCTTCGGCGAGGACACCGTCTTCGAGGAGACCGCCTGGGCCACAGGAGTCTGCACCCCCACAACCACACCCGAGGAATCCACCTTCGGCGTCGACACTGTTGTCCTCACCGACTCACCAGACTCCCCAGCAGGAACAGAAATCCTCGCCGACCCCGACACCGAAGCAGTCTGCGCCTTCGGAGTCCTAAACGTCGTCACATTCACCTGGCCCGTAGGCTTACCCTGCCCATCAACCACCTCACCGGTCAGCACATACTCAGTATCAGGCCTCAAATTCTCGTAGCGCACATCAGCAGAAATAACATCACCCTTCTTCTCCGACACCGACTCCACCCTGGGTGACCCAGGAACAGAAGACGGAGCAGTAGACGGCACAAACGCAGTCGACGACGACACAACATCCGGCAACACCACAGCAGACGACACCCGAGAAGACGTCACATCCTGCTTCACCGGAAGCGACGACGACGTTACAGGCGTCGTCGGCGTTGTCGGTGTCGTTGTCGGGGTAGAAGACGAAGGCGTTGTCGGTGTTGTAGGCGTTGTCGGTGTTGTTGTAGACCCCTGCTGATCCGGCAACACCATATCCTTACCCGGAGTCGTAGTCGGCACGAACTCGCGGGTCACGGTCTGGGCCTTGTCCTCAATGTCGTGGTGAATGGCCACCACATCAGAAGCAACACCCTCAGGAAGCCCCTCAGCCTTATTCTTCACAGCCACATCATCCGTGGAGGTCAAGGTTTCAAACACCACAGCAGACTGGCCAGCCTTAACCTTGTCAGCACCCGGTACCTTCACCTCAACCATGCCCGCAACAGACCCATCCTGGGCCTTCTTAAAGTTCTGCAAGCCATTCTTGTCGGCCACAAACTCAACAGGTGTGTCCGTTTCACCCAACACATCACCCCGAGACACACCCGAGGTCTCGTCATCACCCTTGGCCACCAACTGGCCCGTCAACTGATAGGTAGCACCCTCAACCAGGCCCGTCATAGTCACAACATCACGCACCACCCCAGCATCCGTATCCGTCAACTCGGCCTTCGTAGACACCACAGGCGACAGCTTCGGCGTATGGGCGTTAGCCTCATCCTTATTCGACTCCACAGACACAGACTCGGTACCCTCCGGGGCCCCCTCAGGCACCACAGTCTTACCCTGGGCACCGGCCACATCACGATGCTGCCAGCCAGCAGGCAAAGTAGTGCCCTCAGGAAGAACAACCTCAACCGTAAACTGCTTCATCTCACCGACAGCCAAAGACTCAATAGTTGTGCCTACAAGAGCCTTATCAACAGCATCCTGCACCACCTCGGCAAGATCCCCATCCACACTGGTATCCACACTGTCGGTAACAGTGACATCCTTCACATCCACATCCCCGGTATTTTGCACCTGGAACGTCAACTCAAACGACGATGAACCAGAAGAAAGCTCCACCGACGACGCCTCATGGGCCGCAAGCTTATCCCCCCGAGGATCAGCAGGCTCGTTGACATCCCGCACATCATCAGCATCCTTACCACCCAAAAGCTTCTTCAACTGCAAAGCAGGATTAGTCGGCTCAGGAGCAGGTGCAGGCTTGCTCACCGTCTGGGCCTCATCATTAATATCCTTGTGCTCAGCAATCGTCTGGGCAGAACCATCAGGATTCGTCGACCCATCAGGATTCACCTCCACAGAAGTCAAGGTTTCAAACACCACAGCAGAGGTACCA